>JBGARJ010000008.1:0-182996 GCA_044230315.1 Saprospiraceae bacterium | reverse complement strand
GCAATGCCGTGCTGCCGGAGCCAGGCGGCGGCGTTTACCACCTCGGCGTGGGTGGCGGTCCATTGTTGTTCCCAGCCGTCCCATTTTAGGTCGTTTTCAAACACCACTTCGTTGAATCCGTGCCCCTTGCCATCGAAATCGAGTATTTTTTGTTGGTAGGTATTGTCCTGGTTGTGGTTGCCGGCGAGGCGGTTGGCTGTGACGGCCGATCCGAATTTGAACGCATGCCGGAGCATTTCCACGTGCACCTGTGCGCCGGGGTTGGGCGATCCGTCGGGTTGAAGCACCTGAATGTGGAGCTTGGCTTTGCGGATTTGCTCGATCCGGGCGGCGGCTTCGGCCCGCCAGGGCGCGTCGGGGGCGGAGCCGGCGTAATCCTGGTTCAGTTGGAGGGGGAGTTGGCCGAGCGCATAGGATTTGGCATAATTGCGCAGGGCGATGCCACCCACTTGAAGGGTCTGCACCTGCTGACCCGTGTGCCAGCCCAGGTGTAGTTTGCCGGCTGCATACGCCTGATCGGCCTCGAAGGGCACGAGGAACCGCGTCCAGCTTTGTGGCACATCGACACTCAGGTAGATTTCTTTGCTATATGTATCGGCGTTTTCAATAAACAGGTTGGCGCGGCCATCGGCTGTCGTCGCCGAACGGATCCATACGACAAACAAAAGCCGGTCGCCGGCGGCCATAGCCTGTGTGTTGCTCACAAAAAAACCGGCGCTCCAGGGGTCGGACCCGGCGGCAGACACCTGAAGCGTAGCGGCTTTCGAAAAGGGTTGCCCTGCGATTCCGGCTACCGACTGGGTTACGCCGTACGCCGCTGCGCTGTTTAGCACCTGTTGTTCGTCGGCGGCAAGGCTCCAGACGCCGCCGCTGAGCCCGAAACCCGTTTGCAGTTCGTTGAGCAGGTTGGCGTAGTACGTCGTTTGGCCTTGGCCTGCGCAGCAGGTCAGCGCGAAAAAAATGGAGAACAGTAAAATGCGCATCGGTAAACAGGTATGGTACGGTCTGCAAAGTACGGCGCGCCCGCCGGACAAGGCGCCTTTGGCCGCGGGAAAATGTGTTGTAAAGTACCCTGACCGGCGTGATTTTATTACAATATACGCCCGGCGAAATAACCCGGCTTTGAAGAAACAGCCGTTTGGCCGTTTGGCTGCGCGCCTTCCAAACCGGCGTTAAAAGTGTAATTGGCTGTTCATTTTGATTATTCCGGTATAAACAGGCCGACGGCTTGGATGGGCCGGCATATTTTTCTGCACCATTCACCGGTTGCCCGGATAAAGCCAATCCGGTATGCTATTTTTGCCCGTTCACATTTTATACCACCTGACCATGCGCCATTTTCTTCCGCTGTTATTGCTTTGCTCTACGCTTTTCTCAGCCCCACTCGTTGCTCAAAAAAAAGACACCCTCGCTAAAAAACCCGAAAAACCCGCGCTATTCGCCGATGGCACCTATTCCGGCCTCAGCTTCCGGAGCATCGGCCCCGCCGTCACTTCGGGCCGGATCAGCGACTTTGCCGTGAACCCCCGCAACCCGGCAGAATATTACGTAGCGTCGTCGGCCGGCGGCGTATGGAAAACCGTCAACGCCGGCACTACCTACACTCCGGTGTTCGACGGCCAGGGCTCGTATTCGATCGGCTGCGTGGTCATCGACCCCACTAACCCCAATGTCGTATGGGTGGGCTCGGGCGAAAACAACAACCAGCGCTCTGTTTCCTACGGCGACGGTGTGTATAAAAGCGAAGACGGCGGCAAAACCTGGAAAAACAAAGGGCTGAAAAACTCCGAACACATCGCCAACGTGGTCGTCGATCCTACCGACCCCAACACCGTGTATGTGGCCGCTTACGGCCCGGTGTGGAGCGACGGCGGCGACCGCGGCGTATATAAAAGCACCGACGGCGGCGAAACCTGGACCTGCGTCAAATCCGTCAGCGCTTACACCGGCTGCAACAACCTCGTCATGGACACCCGCAACCCCAAAGTGCTGTATGCCGCATTCCACCAACGCCAACGCAAGGTATTTACCTATATCGGCGGCGGCCCCGAATCGGCCGTTTTCAAAACCACCGACGGCGGCGCCACCTGGAAAAAACTCGAAGGCGGCCTGCCCTCAGGCGACGTGGGCCGCATCGGCATCGATGTGTCGCCGGTCGACCCCGACTATGTGTACGCAGTGGTGGAAGCGCCCGATAAAAAAGGCGGGATCTATCGCTCAACCGACCGCGGCGCCAGCTGGGAAAAAAGGAGCGATACCCAAACCAGCGGCAACTACTACCAGGAAATGACCTGCGATCCCAAAAACCGCGACCGCATCTTTGTCACCGATACCTACTTCAAAGTCAGCGATGACGGCGGCAAAACCGTCCGCAACCTGGGCGAACTGAACAAACACATCGACAACCACGCCATCTGGATCGACCCCGCCAACACCGACCACCTCTTCGTCGGTTGCGATGGCGGCGTGTACGAAACCTGGGATTTTGCCAAAACCTGGGGCTTCAAAGCCAACCTCCCGGTGACCCAGTTTTACAAGGTGTCGACCGACAATGCCGAGCCGTTTTACAACGTGCACGGCGGTACGCAGGACAACCTCAGCCTCGGCGGCCCCAGCCGCACGATCAGCGCCAACGGCATCCCCAATTCCGACTGGTTTGTCACCAGCGTCGGCGACGGCTTCGAAACCCAGGTCGACCCCGGCGATCCCAACATCATTTACGCCCAAAGCCAATACGGCGGGCTGGTGCGCTTCGACCGTAAAAGCGGCGAATACCTGCCCATAAAGCCGCAGGAAGGCGAGAACGAACCCGCCCTGCGCTGGAACTGGGACGCTCCGCTCACCATCAGCCGGTTCTCCAACACCCGCCTCTACTTCGGCGCCAACACGGTGTTCCGCACCGACGACCGCGGCAACTCCTGGCGCGCCATCAGCCCCGACCTCTCCCGTGGTGTCGACCGCAATACCTTTGCCGTAATGGGCAAAGTATGGAGCGTAGACGCCGTAGCCAAAAACGGCTCCACCGACATCTACGGCCAAACGACTACCATTGCCGAGAGCCCGCTCGACGAAAAAATGCTCTGGGTGGGCACCGACGACGGCTTGCTTTGGGTGACGCGGAACGGCGGCCAGTCGTGGGACAAAATGGACAACCTGCCCGGCGTACCCGAGCGCTCCTACGTGCACCAGGTAATTGCCTCGCAATTTGACAAAAACACCGCCTACGTGTGCTACAACCACCACCGGTACGGCGATTTCAAACCCTACCTGCTCAAGACTGCCGACGGCGGCAAAACCTGGAAATCGCTCGGCGCCACCTTGCCCGAACGCGGCAGCGTGTACAGTATCGCCGAAGACCACGTGGACCGCAACCTGCTGTTCTGCGGCACCGAATTCGGCGTGTTTTTCAGCCCGGACGGCGGCGAGAACTGGGTGCAACTTAAAGGCGGCCTGCCCACCATAGCCGTGCGCGACATCGAGATTCAGCGACGCGAAAACGACCTCGTGCTGGCCACCTTCGGACGCGGTTTTTATATCCTCGACGATTATTCGCCCCTGCGCAATTTGAAGAAGGAAAGCTTCGATCAGACCGCGCAACTTTTCCCGGTGAAAGACGCCTGGATGTTTATTCCCAGCCTGCCGCTGGGCTTGCGCGACAAAGGCCATATGGGCAGCAGTTATTATGCCGCCGCCAACCCGCCTGTGGGCGCTGTGTTCACCTACTGGCTGAAAGACGATATCAAAACGCTGAAAGCCAAACGCCAGGACGCCGAAAAGGCCAAAGCCGAAAAGAAGGAAGCCCTGAACTACCCGCCGCTTGATTCGCTGCGCGCCGAAGACGAACAACCGGAACCTTATCTCCTGTTCACCGTTACCGATGCCAACGGCGACGTGGTGCGGCACCTGAAAGCGCCGGCTACCAAAGGGCTCAAACGGATCGTTTGGGATTTTCGGTACAACACCCCCGCACCGGTGGCGGGCCGGTTCACGCCTGCTCCCGATCAATTATTCGGCGACGCCGAGCGCGGCAACCTCGCCATGCCCGGCCAATACACCGTCAGCCTGAGCAAATACGAAGACGGCGTGCTCACGCCCATTGCCGGTCCGGTGTCGTTCAGCGCCAAGTCGCTCAACAATGCCTCGCTGCCTGCGGCCGACAAAAAAGCGTACCTCGCGTTTTGCCTGCAGATCAGCCGCCTGCGCAAAGCCATGAGCGCCGCCAGCGCCATCCGCAACGATCTGGCCGCCAACCTCGGCCAAATGCAAACGGCCCTGCTGGATCTGCCCGCGCCGCCGCAGGAGTTGCTGAAAAAAGCATACGATCTGAGCAACCGTCTGAACGCGGTAAATACCCAGATCAACGGCGACCGCACCCTCAGCCGCCGCGAATTCGAAACGCCGCCAACGCTCAACGGCCGGGTAAGCGGTATCGAAGACGGGATGTGGAACACCACCTCGGCGCCGACAGAAACCTTCCGGGAAGACTACCGGATTGCGGCCAAACAATTCGGCCCTTTGCTCGACAACCTGAAGGCCATCTCGCGCGAGATCGACGAGCTCGGGAAGCAGTTGGAACGCAACGGCGCACCCGCGACCCCGGGCCGCTGGCCGGAATGGAAAGAATAGCCGGAGCAAGCGCTGCAAGCAGGCGGCCGATTTTATTTCGCCGTAAACCAACGGCGCGTGCAGGAAAAGCGTACTTTGGGCAAAAGTGCCGCAAAGGCGCATTATTTGGTCTTTGTATGGCCCAACCGGCCCAATGGTTGGGCGCAGGAAACGTTCTTGCGGCAACTGCAGTGCATGCACCCAATTTTAAAACAGGCAACATGAACGTTATTATTCAAAGCACCAATTTTACCGCCAGTGAAAAACTGCAAGCATTTGTAGAGGGTAAGGTGCGCAAACTTTCTATCACGAATAATGAAATTTCCCGGGCGGATGTCCGGCTGTTTCAGGACGGCGACGGCCACCACGCCAACCAATTTTGCGAAATTTACCTGTCGATTTCAGGCGACAAGATCTCGGCCAAAAAGGGCGCCGCCACATACGAGCAGGCGGTTATCGACGTTGTTGAAATGTTGAGAAAGACGATGAAAAGGATGAGAATTTAGGCAACGAACCGGGCGATTTGCACAAGACACATTCGGCGCGTTGCGCCGGATATTCCGCGCAGCGAACCTTTCGCACGACCTGGGGTTCCATGTTGCATGTCAAAATGATTTCGCCTGTGTTGAAAACCTGCTCTTCCCCATTTTCGCTCGGCCGTACACCCGCCTTGCCGCTGGCCGCGCTTTTCCTGGCTTTTACCCTGTCGGTTTTGCAAGCCGGAGCCCAGCAACCGCTTCGCGTCGGGGTGGTATTTAGCGGCGGCGGCGCCAAAGGCGTTGCCCATGTGGGGGTATTGAAAGTGTTGGAAGAAGCCGGAATCCGGATCGACTATATCGGCGGCTCCAGCATGGGAGCCATCCTCGGCGGCTTGTATTCGTCGGGCTGGTCGGCCACCCAACTCGACAGTATTCTGCGCGCCAACGACCTCGGAACGGTGTTGCAAGACCAGGTCCAGCGCAAATACCAGCCGTTCTTTGAAAAACAATACGGCGAAAAATACGCCCTCTCCCTGTCGTTCAGGGACTACAAAATAGCGCTGCCACAGGCCTTTTCAAACGGCCAGAATGTATTCGATTTCCTGAGCGCCCTTACCGATCAGGTCAGCGCCATTACCGACTACAGCCAACTGCCCATTCCCTTTTTATGCATCGGTACTGATGTGAGTACCGGCGAACAGATCGTGATGGAACACGGGTGCCTCGCCCGGTCCATTCGCGCCAGCGGCTCCTTGCCGGGGGTGCTCGCGCCGGTGGAAGTGGACGGCCACCTGATCACCGACGGCGGTGTGGTGAATAATTTTCCGGCCAAAGAAGTGCGCGACAAAGGCATGGACATCATCATCGGCGTGACCGTTGAAACGGGTCTGTACAAAAAAGACAAACTGCAATCGCTGGAAAAGATCATCGAACAGGTCGGCTCGTTCCAGATGGAGGCCCGCTCCCGCGAACAAATGCAGTACTGCGATCTGGTGATCCGACCCGATATTGCCGGATACAGCATCACCTCGTTCGACGCAACTGATTCCTTGTTGCTGCGCGGCGAACGCGCCGCCCGCGCTGTGTGGGGTCAACTGGTGGACATCGCCCGCCGGCAACAAGCTGCCCCGCAACCCCCGCCCCGCCCCAAACCGGATTTTCACCCCGACTGCCCCATGCATATCAATGCCGTGCACCTCGAACGCAACAAAGCCATTACCGAACCGGCATTGTTGAAAAAATTTCCGGTGCAGTTGCCTGGCGATATATCATTTGAAAAATTCCGCGAAGGCATCGCCGCGCTGTATGCGACCGATTACTTTCAATACGTTGATTATCATTTCGACGCCCAACCCGGCAATATCCGGGAAGCCTACATCCGGCCCAAACTCAAACCCGGCTACGAACGAAGCCTTCGCCTGGGTTTGCACTACGACAACGTGTACAAAAGCAGCATGCTGCTCAACGGCACGTTCCGGAATGTGCTGTTTCAAAATTCGGTCGCTTCGCTGGACTGCATCATCGGCGACAAGTTTCGATACGACTTTCATTACTACGTCGACCGCGGCCGCAAACCCGGCTTCGGCTTCAATTCAAGGCTCAACTTTACCGATTTGCCCGTCGACCTGCCGGTAAAAATCGATATTGGCGGCAACTATTCGATCCAGCAGCTCCTGTTCAACCTCACCGATTTTACGCAGGAACTGTATATCAACCTCGCTTCCGGCAAGGCGTTTTCTACCGGCCTGGCGGGTGGGATCAAGTTTTTTAAAACCGTCACGTCGCAGGCGGTCGATTACCTGACCGAAGACGAATACATCGATGAAAAAGGGTGGTATGGCTTTGGAAAGGTCTTTTTC
The DNA here is from genome assembly GCA_044230315.1 of Saprospiraceae bacterium. Taxonomy (GTDB): domain Bacteria; phylum Bacteroidota; class Bacteroidia; order Chitinophagales; family Saprospiraceae; genus M3007. Next base: position 176,053 of record JBGARJ010000008.1, on the reverse strand, counting down.
CGCTACGACAGCCGCGACCGCAGCGCCTTTGCCCGTTCAGGCACCTGGGCCAATGTGGAGGCATTGCTGGCGGCGCCCATTTCCTCGCTGAAATACCAGGAAACCACGCGGAAGACCGGCTGGAATTTTGATATCCGCATCCAGAAGATTTTCCCCGTCTCGCCGCGGCTCACCGCCATTTGGTCGGGCGACGCCGGCCTGACGCTCGGAGAAGCGCCGCCGCCATACCGCTATTTCCTCGGCAGTAACAACCTCAACCTCATCAACAATTTCCGGCCGTTCATCGGGCTGCCCTTTGCGAAAGCCACCGGCGCCAACCTGGTAAAAACCAGCCTGAGTGCGCAGTACCATTTGTTTAAAATACACTACCTGACGCTGAGCGGCCATATCGGCTGGGTAGACGACACCCGAAAACCGTTTTCCGACGGCGCCCACCTGTACCGCAGCCTGGGCCTTTCCTATGGGCTCGATACGCCGCTGGGGCCGGTGGAACTTACCTATGGATATTCCAATCGCGGGCGGGAGATCTACGTGAATCTGGGGTATTGGTTTTAGGGTGTGTCTGAAAATACGCACCGGTCTGAAAAGGCATCTTTCGGGACCTGCTCTTTTCAGGCGCGGCAATTTTTTCAGACGCACTCTAATGCATGTTCGGGGTTTTCTCGTTTTTGGCGCTGGCAGCCGCAAAACTTACGCTTGGCAGCCTATTTCTGTCGGGCGAGCCGTCCTATGGTCATCCCCTGCACGAGGATGGAAAAAGCGACAATGCAATACGTCAGCGTGACCCATAGATCCTTCCCCAGTTCAGGCGTGAGCGACAACGCCAGGGCGATGGAAATGCCGCCGCGCAACCCGCCCCAGGTCAGGATGAGGATCGTTCGACGATCCATCTCGCCTTTCAACCGGATAATTTGAGCCGGCGCCCACACCGAGAGGTAACGCGCCCCCAGCACCAAAAGGATGGATAAGGCGCCCAAGATCAGGTACACGGTATCAAAGTGCAAAATAACCAGTTCAAGGCCGATCAAGACAAAGAGGATGGCGTTCAACGTCTCGTCCAACAGTTCCCAAAACTTATCCACGTATTCGGCGGTCAGGTCCGACATCGCGTAGCGTTTGCCGTGGTTGCCGATCAGGATGCCGGCTGCCACCATGGCCAGCGGCCCCGAAACATGCAGATTGCTGGCCAGCGTATAACCGCCCATCACCACGGCGAGCGTGATCATCACTTCCACCTTATAGTTGTCGATACTGCGCATGAGCACGAAAGCGGCATAGCCGATCCCAATGCCGAGTAAGGTGCCGCCAACGGCCTCCCGGGCAAACAACACGGCCACATCGGTCCAGGCCATTGTTCCCGGGTGCTCGGCGACCTCGAGGATGGTGAGAAACACCACTACCGCCACGCCGTCGTTGAACAGCGACTCACCGGCGATCTTCATTTCGAGTGATTTGGCGATGCGGGCCTCCTTCAAAATGCCGAGCACCGCAATGGGGTCGGTAGGGGAGATGAGCGACCCGAACAACAGACAATATAAATAAGGCATGGGCAGGCCAAACCAGCTCAGCAGATACCAGACGCCGGTGCCCACGATAAAGGTGCTGAGCACTACACTGATGGTGGAAAACAATAACACCGCCAGTTTGACCTTTTGCAATTCCTCCAACCGGATATGGATAGCCCCGGCAAACAGCATGAAGCCCAGCATGACTTCCATCAGCAAGTTGGAAAAATCGATTTGCGTCATCAGGCTGGCCAGATCGTGAAGCGTATCCGGAAACAGCTTTCCCACGGCCACCAGGGTAAGCGAGCTCAGCAGCGCGATCAGCATCAGGCCAATGGCCGACGGCAGGCGGATAAACCGGTAGTTGATGTACGCGAATGCGGCGGAAAGCACGATCAGGATGGAAAAGGTGTCGAATAAATGCATGGGCGTAAGTCGGGTGATGGCCGGAGCGGCAGCGGTAAAGATAGCAGAAGGCCTTAAACCGGCCCCAACAACTGGGGGAGGCGGGGCGGCTTCCGGTCTTGGCGACCTTCCTGCTGCATATAGCCGGGGCCCGGTGGAACTTTTTTTAAAAAACTTTAAACCCTCTTTGGAAATCCAATTGGCGTGTGCTTATCTTTGCGGGCGCTTTTAGCAAAGGGGGTATCCAAATCAAATTTGGCCCGGCAAAAGCGGTTTTTAATACACACTTATTTCTAGACAGGTAATGAATCAGAAAATTCGCATTAAACTACGGTCTTACGACTACAACCTCGTGGATAAGTCCACCGAGAAGATCGTGAAGACGGTACGTGCGAGTGGGGCCGTAGTTACGGGGCCGATTCCGCTGCCAACAGAGAAAGAAATTTTCACCGTGTTGCGCTCGCCGCACGTGAATAAGAAATCTCGGGAGCAGTTTCAGTTGCGCACCCACAAGCGCTTGATCGAAATCTACACACCGACGCAAAAAACGGTGGACGCCCTCTCCAAGCTGGAGCTCCCGAGCGGTGTAGACATTCAGGTTAAGCTCACCTAACTCGCATATTTTCGGATTCAAGACGGTTCTTTCCGGCTTGCGTCAAAGTACTCCGATCTTCCAATCGGAACAACTGATGCGGTCGAAAGCGGTTCCGATCAAACGGAAGGTCGCTTTTCCGCTTTTATACGCAACCGATGAATCCTTGATAACGCATTAACCACCAATCGTTCAAATATAAAATTCGACACCTGTGAACGGTCTGATTGGAAAAAAAATCGGGATGACCAGCATCTTCGACAACAACGGAAAAAACGTTGCTTGCACCATTATCGAAGCTGGCCCCTGTGTGGTCACACAAGTGCTCACCGAAGATACGGACGGCTATACGGCGCTCCAGTTGGCCTATGGCGAACGCAAAGCCTCGAATACCCCGGCAGCCTTGGCCGGCCATTATGAAAAAGCCGGCACGGCGCCCAAACACAAAGCCCTGGAATTCCGGGACATGGACCTCGACAAATCGCTCGGCGAATTGGTCACGGTCAGCGATGTCTTTCAGGAAGGCGACAAAGTCAGCGTCGTGGGCACGTCCAAAGGCAAAGGCTTTCAGGGCGTGGTCAAACGCCACGGTTTTGGCGGCGTCATGCAACAAACCCACGGCCAGCACAACCGCCTGCGCGCACCGGGTTCGCTCGGTAACTCCTCCTTTGCCGCCAAGGTGATGAAGGGCATGCGCATGGCCGGCCAAACCGGCAACAAGCGGGTGAAAGTGCGCCGCCTGCAAGTGCTCAAAGTTTTCCCCGATCAGAACCTGCTGCTCATCAAGGGCGCGGTTCCGGGGCACAAAGGCGCTTATGTCATTATTGAAAAATGATACCGGGATACGCGATACTCGATCATCGATAAAACATTCGGCATCCAGCATCCGGCATCCAAAATCAAACATCAAAAATGAAACTCGAAGTTTATAACATCAAAGGCGAAGCAACAGGCCGCTCGGTGGAACTCCCCGAGGAGGTGTTCGGTATCGAACCGCACGAGCACAGCGTTTGGCTGGACGTCAAGCGTTACCTCGTCGCACAACGCCAGGGTACGCACAAGTCGAAGGAGCGCAGCGAAATGAGCGGCTCCACCCGCAAGCTGCACCGCCAAAAAGGTACCGGCGGTTCGCGGAAAGGCGACATCAACAACCCGCTTTACCGCGGTGGCGGCCGCGTATTCGGCCCGCGCCCGCGCAACTACTCGATCGATGTGAATGCCAAGGTCAAACGCCTGGCCCGCCGCAGCGCCCTGTCGGCCAAAGCAAAAGCCGGCAACATCGTGGTGGTGGAAGACTTCGCGTTCGAACAGCCCACGACCAAAGCCTTCCGCGCCTTCCTGCAAGCACTCCAGGTGGCCGACAAGAAGCCGCTCACGGTGACAGGCACGTACGACAAAACGCTCTATCTCTCCTGCCGCAACCTGCCGCAGGCCGACATAGCCCCCGCTCAAGACCTGAATACGTATCAAATCATGCGCGCCGGCACGCTGATCCTGGCAGAAAGCGCCATTGAGAAAATCAAAGAAGTCTGTGCATAAAACAGTTTGAAGTTTGCCGTTTGCCATTGGAAGTTTGAAAGGGTATGCCCTTTTTTCAACTTCAAATCGCAAACTTCAAAGCTCAAACGCCAAACGATAAAGTCCATGGCTAAGCAAATTTTGATCAAGCCGGTCATCACAGAAAAAGCGACCAAACTCGCCGACAAGCGCGATACCTACGTGTTTGTGGTCAACAAGGACGCGAACAAGATTGAGATCAAAAACGCCATCGAGAAGTTGTACAACGTCAGCGTCGATAGCGTAAATACGGCAGTATTGCCCGGCAAACCCAAAACCCGCAACACCAAAACGACCATCGTACGCGGGGTGAAAGCCTCCTATAAAAAGGCTTTTGTCACCCTTACTGCGGGCGAACGCATCGATATCTTCGGTGAAGAATAATTCATGCTCCTGACAAACCACGAACTCACGAACGCTCAACTGAGTTAATATGGCAGTTAAAAAATTCAATCCGATCACACCTGGCTCCCGCTACCATGTAGCGGTGTCCAAGGCGGAATTGACCAAAGGCGCTGAGCCGGAAAAGTCCCTGCTGGTTACGATTGGCAGCACCGGCGGACGCAACAGCGATGGTCGCCGCACGATGCGTTACCGCGGCGGCGGCCACAAGCGCCGGTACCGTATTATCGACTTCAAACGCGATAAAGACGGCGTTCAGGCTACCGTTCAATCCATCCAATACGATCCCTACCGCAGCGCCTATATTGCGCTGGTGGAATATACCGACGGCGAAAAACGCTACATCCTGGCGCCAAAAGACGTTGCCGTCGGCCAAAAAATCGTGTCGGGCCGCGGCGCGGCTCCGGAAAACGGCAACTGCCTCTTCTTATCGGAAGTACCCCTGGGCGCTTTCGTCCACAACGTGGAAATGCACCCCGGCGCAGGCGGCGTACTCGTTCGGAGTGCCGGCGCCAGCGCCACCATGATGGGCCGGGAAGACCGCTACGCCGTGCTGAAAATGCCATCCGGCGAAACCCGTCGGATCCTGCTGACCTGCCGGGCCACCATGGGTATCGTGAGCAACCCCGACCACAACCTGGAAGTAATGGGTAAAGCCGGCCGCAACCGCTGGAAAGGCCGCCGCCCGCGCAACCGCCCTGTGGCGATGAACCCCGTCGACCACCCCATGGGTGGTGGCGAAGGCCGCGCTTCGGGTGGACACCCGCGGAGCCGCAAGGGCCTGAAAGCAAAAGGTATGAAGACCCGCAGCCGCACCAAACGCTCCAATGCACTGATCATCACCCGTCGGAAAGGCGGTCTTGTAAAATAATCGTTTGCCGTTCGAGGTTCGCGCCCGGATAACGCTGGACGAACATCAAATGTCAAACTTCAAACTTCGAACTTAAATTATGCCTCGTTCGCTTAAAAAAGGCCCTTACGTTCATCACAAACTGATGGAAAAAGTCGCCAAGGCCAAACAAAGCAACAAACGCCAGGTGATCAAAACGTGGAGCCGCGCTTCGATGATCATACCGGATATGGTAGGAGAAACGATAGCCGTACACAACGGCAAGACCTTTGTACCCATCCTGGTGTCGGAAAACATGGTAGGCCATAAACTGGGAGAATTCGCCCCGACGCGCAACTTCCGCGGCCACGCCGGCAACAGAAAATAAGAGTTAATGTGGTTAATGAGAACAATGTGGTCAATGTGGTTAATGAGATCAATGTGACCAATGACCGCCCACATTAACCACATTAATCACATTGACCACATTGACCACATTGACCACATTGACCACATTGACCACATTGCCCACATTGACCACATTAAAACCGTATTGACCACATTCATACATTAAAAATATGGAAGCAGTAGCAAAATTGCGCAACTGTCCGATGTCCCCCCGCAAAATGCGGTTGGTGGTGGATAACATTCGCGGAAAGCGTGTGGTGGAAGCTTTGGGTATCTTGCGGTACACCAATAAAGAGGCGGCCATTTGGCTGGAAAAACTCCTCTTATCCGCCGTCAACAACTGGGAACAAAAAACCGACCAGGAAGGCGCTGCCGACGATTTTGACCTCTTCATCAAGCGCGCACAGGTGGATCCCGGTAGCATCATCTACCGCTTCCTCCCGGCCCCGCAAGGCCGCGCCTATCGCGTACGCAAACGCCGCAACCACGTAACGCTGGTGGTGGAAAACCGGGTACGCCTCGAAGACGAAGAATAAACCCCTTCCAATCAATCAACCGTTCAATCACACCAGTCACACAATAACATGGGTCAAAAAGCAAATCCAATTGGTAATCGCTTAGGCATCATCCGCGGTTGGGATTCCAACTGGTACGCGGACAAGGATTACGGACTCAAGGTGGTGGAGGATGAAAAGATCCGCAACTACCTCCGCGCCCGCCGTCCGAAAACGGCCACGGCCGATCCCCGCGATCGCAACAAGCCGATGCAAAATGGCATCAGCCGTATCGTGATCGAGCGGACGCTGAAGCGCGTTACCGTAACCATCCAAACCAGCCGTCCCGGTATTATCATCGGTAAAGGCGGTAAGGAAGTTGACCTGATCAAGGAAGAATTGAAAATTCTGACGGGTAAAGACGTTCAGATCAATATCTACGAAATCCGCAAACCGGAGATCGACGCCAATATCGTAGGCGAACAAATCGCCAAGCAAATCGAAGCCCGTATCAACTACCGTCGCGCCATCAAAGGCTCGATCCAGGGCACGATGCGTGCCGGCGCCGAAGGGATCAAGATCCGGATCAGCGGTCGCTTGGGCGGCGCCGAGATTGCCCGTACGGAAGAGTTCAAAGAAGGCCGCACGCCGTTGCACACCTTCCGTGCCGACATCGATTATGCTTTAGTGGAAGCCCTCACCGTTTACGGCAAGATCGGCATCAAGGTGTGGATCTTCAAAGGCGAAGTACTCCAAAAACGCGAGCTCACGCCGTTTGCCGGCGCCGAAGGTGGCGAACGCCGCCCGGGTGGCGACCAACGTACCGGCGAGCGCGGCGACCGCAGAGACCGCGGTGAACGCCGGGATCGCGGCGACCGCGGTGAACGCGGCGACCGTCGCGGTGGCGGTGGCGGCGGTGATCGTCGCGGCGGCGGCGGCGGCGGTGGAGAACGTCGCGGCGGCGGCAGCGGTGGAGGTGGCGGCGATCGACGCGGTGGCGGCGGTGGCGGCGGACGCCGGCGCTAAACAGAACCTGAAAATTACCGGCGCGTTGGTTTTGGGTTTTGAAAATCCTGCCGACCGCCGTAACTTTGCAGCCGTTTTCGCTAAAAGGTGGGGCGGTTAAACATAAATCATTGATTGACAGTTTTTTAAACTATTCATACGATGCTTCAGCCAAAACGTCAAAAATATCGGAAGCAGCATAAAGGCCGCAACGAAGGCTTGGCATACAAAGGAAGTTCGATTGCCTTTGGTTCCTTCGGCTTGAAGGCGATGGAATACACCCGCATTACCAGCCGCCAGATTGAAGCGGCGCGTATTGCCCTCACCCGCAACATGAAACGGGAAGGAAAGGTGTGGATCCGTATTTTCCCGGACAAGCCCATTACCTCCAAACCGGCCGAAGTGCGTATGGGTAAAGGTAAAGGCGCGGTGGACCACTACGTGTGCGAAGTGCAACCTGGGCGCGTGTTATTTGAAATCGAAGGAGTAAGCCCCGAACTGGCTTATGAATCGCTGGAGAAGGCCGCCCAAAAATTGCCGATCGTGTGCAAGGCAGTCACCCGCTACGATTTTGAAGGTTGATTTTTAAGGTTTATGTCCGCTTGAAGCGGTTTGGCGGAAGCCCCCGAATCGTTTCCATACGCTTAGACCTGCTTAAATATTAAACAATGGCAAAGGAAAAATTGGAACTGGCCGATATCGCCATCGCTGATTTGCTGAGTGAAATCTCCAGCATGGAGAATGAATACCAGCAAATGAAATTCGACCATGCGGTGAAAGGCCTTGCTAACCCGATGGAAATCCGCGATTTGCGCCGCAAAATCGCCCGCTTCCAAACGGAAGTGCGTCAGCGCGAACTGGCCGAAATGACGCCGGACCAACTGGCAATGCGCAGCAAACTGCGCACCCGTCGTCGTCGTCAACGTTAATTTGCACCTTATCACATCAAGCAATAATGGAAGTAAGAAATCTTCGGAAGCAAAAAACAGGCGTGGTGGTGTCCAATAAAATGGATAAAACGATCGCCGTTCAGGTGGAACGCCGGCTGATGCACCCGATTTACGGGAAATTCGTAAAGCGTACTAAAAAATTCTTTGCGCACGACGAAGAAAACACCTGCAACGTGGGTGACAAGGTGCGCATTATGGAAACCCGCCCGCTCAGCAAAAAGAAACGCTGGCGCCTGGTGGAAATCCTTGAACGTGCAAAATAAGGTTTAAAAAATAGAAGCCGGTTTAGAGGGCCGGGCGTGTTTTACCGCGGGATACGCCGCCAAAACTTTCCACCCTCCCTCTGCACCTTTTCTAAACATATTTTAAGTCATGATTCAGCAAGAGTCTCGTTTAAATGTGGCCGATAACTCCGGCGCCAAGGAGGTACTTTGCATCCGGGTACTCGGCAGCACCCGCCAGCGCTATGCCAGAATTGGCGACAAGATCGTGGTGACGGTGAAAGACGCCTCACCGGGTGGCGGCATGAAAAAAGGCACCGTGTCGAAGGCCGTTATCGTGCGCACCCGCAAGGAAATCCGCCGCCGCGACGGTTCTTACATCCGCTTCGACGACAATGCCGTCGTGCTCCTCAATGCAGCCGATGAACCGCGCGGCACCCGTATTTTCGGACCCGTTGCCCGCGAGTTGCGCGACAAAGACTACATGCGTATCGTTTCACTCGCCCCGGAGGTTCTCTGATCAATCCTTTTTGCTCAACACAGCACATTTTTACGATAAATGGCTACCAAGCAACAAACTAAACGCCACACGCCCAAACTGCTGATCCGCAAAGGTGATACAGTAATGGTTATTGCCGGCGACGACAAAGGCAAAACCGGCGAGGTGATCGAGGTGATCCCCGCCAAAATGCGCGCCGTGGTTGAAGGTATCAATATTGTCAAAAAGCACATGAAAGCGACGCAGGACCAGGAAGGCGGTATCATGGAGATGCCCGCCCCTGTTCACGTGTCCAATCTTGCGCTCCTCGATCCCAAATCAGGCGAACCGACCCGCGTCGGCCGCCGCCAGGAAAATGGCGAATGGGTTCGGTATTCTAAAAAATCCGGTAATATCATCAAGTGATGAAATACGTACCTCGTCTGAAAGACAAATACCAAAATGAAGTAGTGCCTGCGCTCATGCAGCAGTTTAACTACTCCTCCATTATGCAGGTGCCCAGGTTGGAAAAAATCTGCATCAACCAAGGCGTCGGCGCCGCTACGGGCGACAAGAAGCTGGTCGATAATGCCGCCAATGAATTGACGGTCATCGCCGGTCAGAAAGCCGTGCCCACCAAGGCCCGCCGCTCGGTGTCCAACTTCAAACTGCGCGAAGGCATGCCCATCGGCGTGCGCGTTACCCTCCGGGGTGAGCGTATGTTCGAATTCCTCGACCGCCTGATCACCGTGGCCCTGCCGCGGGTGCGCGACTTTCGGGGGATCAACGACAAAGCCTTCGACGGCCGGGGCAATTTCAGCATGGGGATCACCGAACAGATCGTTTTCCCGGAGATCGATATCGATAAAGTGAATAAAATCACGGGCATGGATATCACCTTCGTTACTACCGCCAATACCGATGCGGAAGCCTACGCACTCCTCAAAGAAATCGGCATTCCGTTCAAAAAATAAGTGCTGAGCCATCCGGCATTTCGGCTTCAAGTTCAGAAGTGCCTCCACTCAATACGCAAAACAACGTAAACAATGGCTAAGAAATCAGTCATCGCCCGGGAAAACAAGCGCGCTCGTATGGCCGCTAAATATGCCGACCTGCGCAAGAAATTGAAAGAAGCAGGCGACTACGATGCGTTGGACAAACTCCCGCGCAACGCAAGCCCGGTACGGCAGCACAACCGCTGCCTGCTCAGCGGCCGCCCCAAAGGCTATATGCGCAAATTCGGCATTTGCCGGGTCATGTTCCGCAAAATGGCTTTGGAAGGCAAAATCCCGGGCGTAACAAAGGCGTCGTGGTAATCCACTTTGCCACTTCATCACACTATCACTCAATCTCTCAATAGAATGCACGTCACCGATCCGATAGCAGATTTTTTGACCCGCATCCGCAACGCTCAGATGGCGGGCCATCGCATCGTTGAAATTCCGGCTTCGAAGCTTAAGAAGCGCATGACCGAAATTCTGTACGATCAGGGCTATATCCTGAAATACACCTTCGACGACAATAGCGCGCTCTACAAACAAGGCGTCATCAAGATTGCCTTGAAATACGATCCTGTAACCAAACAACCGGTCATCCGCGAACTCGTGCGGGTCAGCAAACCCGGTCTTCGCCGTTTCTCCGGCGCGGGTGATATTCCCCGCGTTATCAATGGCCTGGGTATCATGATCGTGTCCACTTCGAAAGGCGTGATGACCGACAAACAAGCGCGCGAGCACAATGTCGGTGGCGAACTGCTTTGCTACGTTTGCTAACCTCGATCTGCTCCCGGGTGCCCGGGACATACTTCGAACTTCAAACTGCCACCCCAGACCAGTCGATAAAATTCAATATTAAAACTCAAAACTGAGAGGATATGTCACGGATTGGTAAACTGCCGATTCTATTGCCGGAAAAAGTTGAAATTGCGGTAGCCTCCGATAACACGATCACGGTGAAAGGCCCGAAAGGTTCGTTAAGCCAGAAAGTCGACCCGGATATCAAAGTATCAATGGAAGATGGCAAAGTAGTGGTTACGCGCCCTACCGACCAGAAGCGCCATAAAGCCATGCACGGCCTGTACCGCGCATTGCTGAATAACATGGTGACGGGCGTAAGCCAGGGCTTCATCCGCGAAATGGAGATCGTCGGTGTCGGTTTCCGGGTGGAGAACCAGGGTAATCTGGTGACCTTCATGCTGGGCTATTCACACCCCGTAGTCTTTGCCATTCCACAGGAAATCAAAGTGACTACAGGCTCGGAAAAAGGCGCGCCGCCGTTTATCCGCCTGGAGTGCATCGATAAAGAACTGCTGGGTCAGGTATGCGCCAAGATCCGCTCCTTCCGCAAACCGGAGCCTTATAAAGGCAAGGGGATTATCTTCAAAGGAGAAAAAATCCGCCGGAAAGCTGGTAAAACAGCCGGTGGCAAGAAATAACCAAACGGGTGAATACGATTGGCAGTCAGCTACAAGGTTGCTGCCATCTTCCTTCGCCCTGAATGACTTTATCTCAGGTATTTTAAGGGTCTCGGTCGGCAATCGAGGCTAAAAAGTAAGATAAACCATGTTACGCACAAAAAAACAGAGTCGTCAGCGGATTCACATGCGGGTCCGTAAGAAAGTAAACGGCACCGGTGAACGCCCGCGTTTGAGTGTTTTCCGTTCCAATACCTCTATCTATTGTCAAATTATCGACGATCTGAAAGGACACACCCTGGTAGCGGCCGATTCGCGTGAGAACAGCATTGCTTCCAAGGGCAACAAGACCGAGCAGGCCAAAGCAGTAGGGCTGCTGATTGCAGAAAAAGCAAAATCGGCCGGTATCGAATCCATTGTTTTTGACCGGGGCGGTTATTTGTATCACGGCCGGGTGAAAGCCCTGGCCGAAGGCGCTCGCGAGGGCGGTCTTTTATTCTAAAAAAACGTTGCTTGCGTGCGCCGGTATGGCGTCGCAATCATTCAATAGCACTTTGAAAAATGGCTAAGCAAGAAGCAGATAAAGTAAAACCTGCCGAAACATCCGAGTTGAAAGAAAAACTCGTGTCGCTCAACCGTGTGGCAAAAGTGACCAAAGGTGGCCGCACCTTTAGTTTCGCGGCCGTCGTGGTGGTGGGCGATGGGAAAGGTACCATCGGCCACGGGCTGGGTAAGGCGCGCGAGGTTTCGGAGGCAATTGGTAAGGCGGTGAAGGATGCCGAGAAAAATCTCATCCGCGTACCCCTGCTCAATGGGACAATCCCGCATGAAGCCCACGGCAAGTACGGGGCAGGCCGCGTCCTGATCAAACCCGCCGCCCATGGTACCGGTGTGATTGCCGGTGGCGCCATGCGCGCCGTGCTCGAAATGGCAGGCATCCAGGACGTGTTGGCTAAAACGCAGGGTTCCTCCAACCCCCACAACGTTGTTAAAGCTACCATTTCCGCCCTGACCAGCCTGCGCAGTCCGGCGGAAATTGCCCGCCAGCGGGGCATTACCCTGGAAAAACTGTTTAACGGATAAACTCTTTCGGTTTGACAGGCGAAGGTCGCAGTTGACATCAACCAACCCGACTGGCGAACTTCGAACTTCAAACTCCAAACTTTTCGACAGATGAGCAAGGTAAAAATCACCCTGGTAAAAAGTCCGATCGACAAAACGAAACGCCAGAAAGAGACCCTCAAGGCTCTGGGCTTTCGCAAGATGCATCAGACCGTTGAACACGAAGATAATCCGCAAATTCAAGGAATGATCCGGGTGGTGGGACATCTCGTGCAGGTAAACCAAGCCTAATTCGCAAACGTCATTGAAAAACATAACAATGGAACTCAATAATCTACGTCCGGCCAAGGGTTCTGTCAAATCGCGGAAACGTATCGGTCGCGGCCCGGGCTCCGGGCACGGCGGTACCTCCACGCGTGGACACAAAGGCGACAAATCCCGGAGCGGTTCCCGTTTGAAGCGCAATTTTGAAGGGGGGCAAACCCCGATGCAGCGCCGACTGCCAAAACGCGGCTTCCAGAACATCAATCGCGTGGAATACGTGCCGTTGAATTTGAGTCAGCTGGAAAAATTGGTGCGGGCGACCGGCCAGTCCAAGTTTGATGTAATGGCCCTGCACGAAGCTGGTATCGGCCGTCAAAACGACCGGATCAAAGTGCTGGGCAACGGTAAACTGACTACAAAAGTGGAACTGTCTGTCCACGCTATTTCGGCTTCTGCCAAAGCAGCCATCGAAGCGCTGGGCGGAAGTGTTCAAATCGTCTAAAATCTTGCCGACGTAATGAAACTGTTTACAGTAATCAAAAATATCTGGAGCATTAAAGAACTCCGCGAGCGCATTGTCTACACGCTGTTGTTGCTGTTGGTTTTTCGCGTCGGTACGTTCATCGTGCTCCCGGGCGTAGTGCCGTCAGCGCTGGAAAAAGCCAGCAAAAGCCGCGGCGCCAACGACCTGCTTGGTCTGATCAATGTGTTCACGGGCGGCGCTTTCGACAAAGCGGCTGTACTCGCCCTCGGGGTGATGCCGTATATCACCGCTTCTATTATTGTTCAGTTATTGGGCTTTGCCGTACCCTATTTCCAACGCCTCCAAACGCGTGAAGGCGAAAGTGGCCGCAAACGCCTCAACCAAATCACCCGTTTGCTCACGGTTGCCATTACCCTTGTTCAGGGTGGCGGCTACTTGCAACTGGTATCCAGTATCCCCGGCGCCATCTCACCCAATATCCCAGAAGGAATATTCTGGTTCTCCAACATTATCATCCTGACCGCTGGTACGATCTTCTCCATGTGGCTCGGCGAACGGATCACCGATAAAGGCATCGGCAACGGTATCTCGCTGATCATCCAGGTGGGTATTCTGGCCAGGCTACCGGCAGCGTTTGTTTTCGAATTTCAAAAATTGTTCGGCGACAGCCAATTGCTGTTGTTCTTCATCGAACTGGCCTTCTTCTTTGTGATCGTACTGGCTACCGTATTGGTCATCCAGGGTGTACGGCGGATACCCATCCAATTTGCCAAGCGCATGGTCGGCCGGACCGGCGGTTCCCTGCCACAGGCGAGTGCGCGTGATTACCTGCCGCTCAAAGTGAACTCGGCAGGCGTAATGCCGATCATTTTTGCCCAGGCTCTGATGTTTTTGCCGGCTACTGCTTTTCAATATTTTTCCGGCACTCAGACCCAGGCCACCGGACGGATCCATATGTTCAATGATATTTACTCGCTGGGGTATAACATTGTGTTTTTCCTGCTGATCGTCATTTTCACGTATGTGTATACGGCGCTCATGATCAACCCGACCAACTACGCGGAATACCTGAAACGCAGCAACGCCTTCATCCCTGGAGTAAAACCCGGTGAAGCAACGGCTTCCTATATTGAAATTATTATGTCGCGGATTACCCTCCCGGGAGCGGTATTCCTCGGCTTTATTGGCATCTTGCCTTCTATCGCAGCTACGCTTGGTATCAACCAGCAATTTGCGCTTTTCTTTGGTGGCACCACCCTGCTGATCATGGTTGGCGTTGCCTTGGATACCCTGCAAGTGATTGAAAGCTATTTGCTTACGCAGAAATATGATGGCCTGATCAAGTCTGGCCGGATACAAGGCCGGTCAACTCAGGGTATTCAAATCGGGCAACCCCAGTAAGGACATCACCATGGCAGGCCTTTTTAGCAGCGGTTCGGAAGGGAAAAAAGTCTTTTACAAGACCGATGAAGAAATCGAAATGCTTCGGGCAGCCAATCTGGTGGTTTCTAAAACGCTGGCACATGTGGCCAGTATCCTGAAGCCGGGAATGACCGGGCAGGATATTGACAAGGAAGCAGAAACGTTTATTCGCGACCACCATGGCCGGCCGGCTTTTAAGGGTTACCACGGCTTTCCGGCTTCGCTTTGTGTGTCGTACAACGATATTGTCGTGCATGGCATTCCCGGCAAACGTGCATTTCAGGACGATGATGTAGTGTCGGTGGATTGCGGCGTTGAGTTGAACGGTTATTTCGGCGATGCTGCGTTCACGTTTCCAATGCCCAATGTGGATGATGCCGTGATGGAATTGTTGCAAGTGACGTATGCGGCATTGTACAAAGGGATTGAACAGGCTGTTGCCGGAAAACGAATCGGCGACATTTCCTTTGCCATCCAGCATTACTGCGAACGCGAACATCCGTATGGAGTAGTGCGGGAACTGGTTGGTCACGGTATCGGCCGGTCCTTGCATGAAGACCCGGAGGTGCCCAACTATGGCAAGCGTGGTAAAGGCATGCTGATGCAACATGGGTTGGTGCTGGCCATTGAACCCATGGTCAACCTCGGTGTAAAAGAAGTGTACCAGGACAAAGACGGCTGGACTATCCATACCCGCGATCGAAAGCCCAGCGCGCATTATGAGCATTCGGTAGCCGTTCGGAAAGACAAAGCGGATATTTTATCCGATCACCAGTATATTCTGGATGCAATAAAAAATAATCCTTCGGTGAGAGAAGTTTCGCCGAAAAATTAGAACTTTGCAGCCCAAAATTTGAAGGGGCTTTTATGGCAAAAGAGGACCTAATTAAACAAGATGGGGAAGTGACGGAAGCGCTTTCCAACGCAAACTTTAAAGTTCGGTTGGAAAATGGTCACATTATCCTCGCCACGATCTCTGGCAAAATGCGGATGCACTATATCCGTATTCTTCCGGGCGATAAGGTGTCGGTGGAAATGTCGCCATACGATTTAACGCGCGGACGAATTATCTACCGCTATAAATAATCCCCTAAACTATTGACAATCAGTGTTTAGATCGACTTTTTTCTCAAAGAAAACGTAGCCGACATGAAAGTTAGACCATCCATAAAGAAGCGTTCTGCCGATTGCAAGATTGTTCGTCGCAAAGGCAAACTGTATGTGATCAACAAAAAGAACCCCAAGTTCAAACAACGTCAAGGATAAACTCAGTTTGGCGTTTGAAGTGCGGTAAGGCGCATTGGCACTTACTCTTCAAGCGTACAATTTCAAATTTATAACGAATATGGCTCGTATTGCTGGTGTCGACTTGCCCCGAAACAAAAGAGGCGTTATCGGTCTGACGTATATCTATGGTATTGGAGTGCCAACCGCCAAGGATATTCTTACCAAGGCAGGGATCGATGAAAATACGAAAGTAGACCAATGGTCGGACGATAACATCAAAACCATCGCCCGGATCATTGCCGACGACTATAAAACGGAAGGGCAGTTGCGCTCGGAAGTGCAGTTGAACATCAAACGATTGATGGATATCGGCTGCTACCGGGGCCTCCGTCACCGGAAAGGGTTGCCATTGCGCGGCCAACGCACCCGTACCAACGCGCGTACCCGGAAGGGCAAGCGTAAGACGGTGGCTAACAAGAAAAAAGCAACGAAATAATCGTTAATTTTTACACTCAGATACAATGGCTAAAGGAGCTGCAAAAAAAGCGGTCAAGCGTAAAGTTAAAATCACCCCGGAGGGGTTGGTCTATATTCAGGCCAGCTTCAATAATATTATTATCTCCATCACCAACAAGCAAGGCGAGGTGGTATCCTGGTCGACGGCCGGCAAATCCGGTTTCCGTGGGTCCAAGAAAAACACTCCGTATGCTGCCCAGGTTTCGGCCAACGACGCCGCCAAAGTGGCATTCGATGCCGGCATCCGCTCGGTGGAGGTTTTTGTAAAAGGCCCGGGTTCCGGCCGGGAGGCTGCCATCCGCGCTATCGACCAGTCCGGTATCAAGGTGACGGTTATCAATGACGTAACGCCGATGCCACACAACGGTTGCCGCCCGCCCAAACGCCGTCGGGTATAATTTATAAATGTGGTCAATGTGGTCAATGTGGTTAATGTGGGCAATATGGTCGATTGACACGAGATCACATGTTAATTGCCACATTGCCCATATTAACCACATTGCCCATATTAACCACATTGCCCACATTAACCACATTGCCCACATTAACCACATTGCCCACATTAACCACATTGCCCACATTAACCACATTGCCCTCATTTCAGAATTGACCACATTCTCATAAAATGGCTCGTTATACAGGACCAACTACCAAAAAAGCCCGCACTTTTGGCGACCCGATTTTCGGCTACGACAAATATTTTGAACGCCGCAAATACCCGCCCGGGCAGCATGGCCTGACCCGCAAGAAAAAAGCGAGTTCGGATTATGCGCATCAATTGTCCGAAAAACAAAAGGCCAAATATACGTATGGCGTTTTGGAGCGGCAGTTCCGCCGCACTTTTCACAATGCTACGCGCCGTCACGGGGTAACCGGTGAAGTGTTGCTGCAGTTGTTGGAAGCCCGGTTAGACAATACGGTGTACCGGCTCGGCATTTCGCCTACCCGCCGTGGCGCCCGCCAACTCGTTGGGCACCGGCATATCACGGTGAATGGAAACGTGGTCAATATTCCGTCATACTCGCTTAAACCCGGCGACGTAATTGCCGTACGGAGCAAGTCGAAAGGCCTGGAAATGATTACCCTGCACGCCGGCTCGAAAACGAACGATGTGCGTAAATACGGTTGGTTGGAGTGGAACCCCGATAAAATGCAAGGGGTTTTTCTCAGTTATCCGCAACGCGACCAGATCCCGGAAAAAATCAACGAACAGTTAATCGTCGAGTTGTACTCGAAATAATTCTTGTTACTGGATGCTTGATTCTTGATGCGAAATACACCTGATTCGAATATTTAATTAACCGCTACTGGATATTAAATGCCCTGCATTTGATATCCAGTATTTAGCGTTCATACCAGCATCTGAATCGAGTAGCATCCAGTACCCTTTTATCTCAGCCTTTGGAAGAGTATTCAGCATCCAAAATCTAGCATCCTGCATCCAAATATGAGTATTCTCAATTTCCAGAAGCCCGACAAAATCCTGCTTCAAAAAGCTACCGACTTTGAGGGAACCTTCGAATTTAAGCCCCTCGAACCCGGTTTTGGCCAAACTATCGGTAACTCTCTTCGTCGCGTATTGCTTTCCTCCCTGGAAGGCTATGCGATCAGCGCGGTGCGCATCGGAGGAGTCGACCACGAGTTCGCCACGCTCCGCGGCGTCGTAGAAGATGTTGTTGACATTGTTCTGAATATCAAACAGGTGCGGCTAAAGCCGCTCATTCAGGATGACAAAGGCCAGCCGGAGAAAATCTACCTCACCTTTAGCGGCCGCGAAGAATTTCGCGCCGGCGACATCGAGGAATTTACCAATGTGTTCAAGGTGATGAATCCCGAGCTGCTCATCTGCCGGATGGAACCATCGGTGACCCTCGAACTGGAATTGACCATTTCCAAAGGCCGTGGCTACCAACCAGCCGACGACGGCGCCCCAAAGGAAGCGGTCATCGGGGTGATCCCGATCGACGCGATCTATACGCCGATCAAAAACGTGGCCTATAAAGTGGAAAATACCCGCGTAGGCCAACGCACCGACTATGAAAAACTGACCATCGAAGTGAAAACGGACGGTACCATCCATCCGGAAGATGCCATCCGTGAAGCCAGCCGGATTTTGATCCAGCACCTGATGCTCATCACCGATGACAATATCACGTTCGATACACCGGCCAGCCGCGAAGAAAATGTGGTGGATGAACACATCCTGCACATGCGCAAACTGCTGAAAACCTCGCTCGAAGACCTGGACCTCAGTGTGCGCGCCTACAACTGCCTCAAGGCGGCAAAAATCAACACCCTGGCCGAATTGGTGAAATACGACACCCACGAACTCCTCAAATTCCGCAATTTCGGCAAGAAGTCATTAGTCGAAATCGAAGAATTGTTACAAGATAAAGGGTTGACTTTCGGCATGGACTTGTCGAAGTACAAACTGGACGAAGAATAAATTTTAATGTGGTCAATGTGGGGAATGAGATCAATGTGTTCAATGAGCAGATCACGGGTAGGTAACCTATTAATCACATTGCCCACATTGACCACATTGACCACATTGACCACATTGACCACATTGATCTTATTGCCCACATTAATTCCCATTTTTTCATAAGCGTAGTAACCGTCGAGCAGAAATTTGGATTGTTCTTGCCCCGGTGCTGCCACCAGAATTTAGGTACATATCATGCGTCACGGAGACAAAATTAACAACCTTGGGCGTACCGCCGCCCACCGCAGCGCACTCTTGGCCAACCTGGCCATCGCGCTCATCGAACACAAACGGATCACCACTACACTGGCAAAAGCCAAGGCGCTTCGCCGCTATGTGGAGCCACTGATCACCAAGGCAAAGGACAACACTACGCATTCCCGCCGGGTTGTCTTCAGTTATCTGCAGAACAAAGAAGCAATCAAAGAACTTTTTGGCGCCGTGGCGCAAAAAGTTGGCGATCGCCCGGGCGGATATGTTCGGGTCATCAAACTGGGCTTCCGTCGCGGAGATGGCGCTGAAACGGCGATGATCGAATTGGTTGATTTCAACGAAGTGTACAACCCCAACGCCGGGAAGGTCAAAACGACCAAGAAAACCCGCCGTGGCAGTGGAGGCGCGAAAAAGCCGGGCGTTGAAACAACGGCTGCCGCTACCGTTGCAGAAGCCGTTGAAGAAGAAGTGGAAACGGCGGTGGAACCGGTAGAAGATGTGGTGGAGCCGGTAGAAGAAATGAACGAAACCGAAGAGGAAACAACCGAGCCCTCCTCGGAAGAAGAGAAAAAAGAAGACGCTGAATAAGCGTAGTTACCCTAATTTAAGGTGATTTTTGGATAGGAATGAACTACCGGAGTGAAAATCGCCTCCGAGCGGCGCAAGGTTTTCGCTTTTCCAGAATTTTATATCGATTGGAGTTGGAAGAGCCGCTTAAAGCCCTCATGACTCTTCTCGTGTGGATGTGATTGTGGATTGTTTTCTACAAACATTGCGCCTCTCCGAGGCGACTGTTGAGTATCAAGTACCTTGTTTTCATCTATTGACGTTTAATCCCTATCCAAAACGCACATCCATTTATTGGAGATAAGAGAAGGCGACGTCCACATTTGGACCTCGCCTTCTTCGTTTCATACCGCCTTGCAGACAGCGTTACAATTGGATCCGGTTGATCAGGTTTTCCACCACATAGCGTTTCATTCCTGTGTGCAGATCTTCCACCCGCGATTCGAGGCGTTTCATCATTACATTGACGACAATGCCTAATACAATTGCTACGATCGTAGTGAAAAAAGCGGTACCCAGGCTGTCGACCAGAACCTGAATGTCGGAACCGGAAATGGCGGAGGGTGCGGCGGCGGCGGCAACCGGGCCGGTGGGAGAGACCATCGCTGTTGGCTGGGTTTTGCCCATGTTCAAAATAGCGGCGGCCATCCCCAACACCGTGCCCAGAAACCCGAAAGCGGGGATTAGTGCCTGGCTGGTGTGGATCAGCCAGAAATCTTTTTCAACGGATTTTCGGTGCATGTCACTGACCGTTTCGACTATCGCCAGTGATTCGGCCGGTGAGTGACTGGAGCGAAATTTGGTAGCAGCCTGTTTGATCAGGTCGGTCAGCAAGCCCGAGCCGAGGTGCCGTTCCACTTCGATCGTTTCCAGTTTGATGCGGTTGACGTCTTCAGGATACAGCACGTATTGCTCGGTTTCGGGCAATAATTTGGCGTTATAGGCAAACTCTTCCCGGCGAATGCGGCTCGTCAGCGCGTTCATTCCAAAAAGGCAAACAAAAAAGCAGAAGAACGTGACGGTCTGGATTAAACCACTGGGCATTTTGCCGCCCAGGGCGAAAAAGAACGTTTCCAGGGAAGAATCTCTCGGCGATAACTGGTAGCCTGCAACAGTAATGATCATAACCAGCGCCGTAAGGCCCAAACTAAGGGCGATCTGACTATTTTTTTGCGAAAACATATGCAAAGTGTGTTAGAGTGATGGAGTAATTGAGAGCAATTGACATTAATTCCGCATTCCCTACCCCCATTTTCCCGTTTTTTTCGGTTCGGGTTTCGGTATGGTCGACGGTGTGGTGACCGGTTGATCGGTCGGTTGAATGGCAGTGGCCGGCGGTAGCGCCGATTTAAAGTTCATGCTGTTGCCGGTTACGGTAAACGTGCCGGCCCGTACCCAATCTTCACCGCTGCTAACGGCATAGGTGCCGAAGTTTTGGGTCTGGGTCTTCTGCCCGGGCGGGATGATCTTGCCGAACAGGGCGAAAGGTTGATTGCCCGCATTTCGGTTGCCGCGTTTGACCCGCACCCAAACCTCATACGTTCCGGGTTGGATATCCGCCTGATAATAATAATTCAGGCTTTTTTCATACTTAAACTCGTCGTTTTGGTATTTGCTGGCCCGGCTGGGTTTCCAGGATTTGCTGCCCTGGCGGAGCATGAATTCCACTGTCTGTTTGGCCCGGCCGTCTTGTTGCAGTAAAAGGGTGACAGCCCCTTTTGTCTGTTTCATGAGATCTACGGCTACCGGGTCTTGCGGCGGGCTGGGCGGTTGTTGCTCCGTTGGCTGCGGCTTGACCGGTTCCGGCTTGGGCTGCGGTACCGGGGTAGGGGCGGGGGCCGGTTGCGGCGGCGGACTGGGTTTATATGCACCGGTTGGGCGCAGTCCGTGTGCCTGGATTTCGCGCAGGGCGGGGGTCTTCTTTTCCGGTTTATCAACCTTTTCTGCGATGGGTTTGGGCGGTTCTGGCGGCGTGGTGCCGGATAACCGGGTGTTGAGGAAGTTCAGAATAATGAACACACCCAAGGCCCCAGTCAGGATATCCAACGCAGAAATGAACAGGGGATCAATACTTTTATTCGTCATGGCTCGAAGTGTTGGGAGTGAGGGCCGGTTGGTACAGCGTCAGCGGCGCCTTCCGGGAAACCGGTTTTTCCAATTTAGCGTTGCATTGCACACATTGTACGGCGTGCGCCGTGTTGGGATGCGTGCAATTCCAGCAGATAACCGTTCCGTTTTGCGGAGCCGCTTGCGGCAGGGCTATTTCGGGGAGTTTGAAGTTGCAATGGCCGCAGCGCGCCAGACCCGGCTGCGCCGTATGGCCGCAGTTTGGACAATGCATAATGGTGCGAGGATAAGGTGAATGGAAAAAAAGAGGGAAGGACGAGCCGGTATTGAAGCAGAGCGGTTGCCGGACTTCGCCCTTCCTTTTGGATTATTGACCGAAGTAATACATGTAGGATACTCCGATCTGGAAGCCGCGGTTTTTGATGTTGCCGATGTCGATATTGCGCATCCCCTGCGAGTACCGCACGTCAAGGCTGAGTTCGCCGTGTTCGAGGATGTAGATCAGCCCGGTACCCAGGTTGACGCTGAAATCGTTGCCTTTATAGTCGTCGTTGCGCCCGCTGCCCATTTCGATCGTGTACACGTTGCGGTCGGTTTGATAAAGCGTGGTGCCGTTGGCATCGGGGTATTCGGCGGTGATCTCTTCGAGGCCCTTGCCGTTACCGATGGCAAAAGAGAACGTAGCGCCGGCTGCGATATAAGCGCCGATAGTTCCGCCGCCGAAGTTTTTCTCGATCATCAACGGGATATCGAGGTAGTTCAGCGATTCTTTTTGGCGGAGGTCGGTGACCCGGTAGTAGCGGGGGTAGCCGAAATCAGGGCCGTTCCACCATACGTTGCTTTCATTCTTGATATTGCCACCGCGTTGTACAAAGGCAATTTCCGGTTGAAAGGTGAAGCGGTTGCCCAGGTTGAATTCGGTAAAGAGGGCAAAGCCGCCACCGGGGCGAAAGCTAGCGTCGTAAATGTCGTTGAAGTCTTTCGACAACTTGTAAGTGGAGAGCGATAATATAGGCCGAACGCCGATACCGCTGATTTGAGCATTTAATTGAACAGCGCAAGCAATCGTCAACAGGAACAAAAACAGATTTTTCATAACGACAGAATGTTTTTAAAATCGAATAAATGTTGGTTTTGCTCCGTTTGTGCAGCTGCCGGCAAAAGAGTAACCTGAGCGGCCGTTTTTTAGGAAAACCATAACAAAATGGCTCTGATGACCAGTCTTTTTGTTAAAAAAATCTAAAGAAATGCGGGTCAGACTACCTTACACCTATAAGATTGGCGACCGGTATAATTTCTACTTTTGACCCGTGTAAAAAAATTTCAGGCAGGCGGGGTTACGTTTCCGCTGCGAACTGCACTAACATATGGCTAACACCTACTGGACGGATGAAGCGCTCATCACAAGTATACGAAGTGGCGGCGCTGCACGGGAAGATGCTCTCAAGCGGATCTATCTGTTGCCGGGTTTACGTGAATCGGTGCTCCGGTACATTTTGGAACACGGAGGCGACCGCCAGGATGCACAAGACATTTTTCAGGAATCGATGGTGCTGCTGGACCGGAACCTGCGCGAAGGCCGATTCGAAGGGAAAAGCGCGCTGAGCACCTACTTCGTGGCTATTGCGAAATGGCGTTGGGTGACGGTGCGCCGGCAACAAGGCCGCTACACCGAACTCTCGCCGGCGCAATACGACAGCGAGGTGGAAAGCCCCGAAACCGAAACGATCCGCAGCGAATACCGGGAACTGTTTCAGGAAGCGCTTGCCCAGATCGGCGACCGCTGCCGGGAGTTGCTTCAACTGTACCAACTGGAGTACTCCATGGAGGAAATTGCCGACCTGATGCAGTACAACAACGCCGATGTAGCTAAAAAGGAGGCTTACCGGTGCCGGATGCGCTTCCGCGAATTGCTGGAAACCCATCCACAGTTTTCCGCATTGTTGAATGCATTTTGAGCCGTCTTTAAAATAGTAAAACCTGAATCGATCATACCTTCAAAAGCATAAACCGTGACCCGCTTCGAACAAATAGAACAATATCTCAGAGGGCTGATGCCAGCCGGAGAAGCCCGTGCTTTTGAAGCGGAGATGGCCTCCGATCCGGAACTGGCCACGCTGGTACAACAACATCGCCTGGAGCGGCAGGGACTGGAAGTATTGGTGGAGCGCGACCTCTTCGCCAAGATGGCGGCCTGGGATCGGGAAACGGCCATTTTTCAACAAACACAACCACGGCAGACCCGGGTGCGTCCCATGGTTTGGGCCTGGCGGGCAGCGGCCGTGCTCGCCGTGGCTATGCTGGGATGGTGGCTGCTGCGCGACCAAACCGCCGGCACCCCCAGCGCGGAACCACCACTGGTGCATACCACCAAACCCGGCCGGAAATCCAGGGCGCCGGAAATCCGGAAGCCAACCTCCAACCGCCCGGCGCCAGCCTTGCAGCCCGAACGCCAGCCAGCTTCCGGCGAAATGGCGCAAAAGGAGGAAACAGCCCCGGCCCCCATCGAAGAATTGCCGGAGTCCAGTGTGGATTATGCCGCGGTGGCGACCGAATTCTACCGTGAAAGTGATTTCCTTCCGCCAAAGGGCAGCAAAGGCGGTACCGCCGGCTCTTCCGCCTATAACCAGGCTTTGGACAACTTTCAGGACGGGAAATACAACGACGTCGTTTCCAAACTTAAACCTGCCTTGAACACGGGTACCGACGCCCTTCAACGCAAGGAATTACTCGCACTGTCGCTCTATAAAAGTCAGCAATACGAAGCGGTTGTGCCCTACCTGACCGAACTGATTGCCTCGCACCAGTCGCCCTATGCCCAACGGGCCGAATGGGCGCTGGTCCTCACATTGTTGCATCAGATGCCGGCAAAACAACCGCTCCTTAACCGCGTGCTGTCCGGCATTTTGGCCGACCCCCAGCACCCGTTTTACCTGCGGGCCCACCAACTGGAGGCAAGATTGCACTAACGGATTCATCCGAATTTCAAAACGGCATATTGCATTCTTTTGACCAAAAAAAAGTGCAAACTTGTCCGATTTGATCGGACTTTTGATGCGGATTAAATTCCGCACAAGATGAAGTTTGTACGTGTTATCGCTCTGCTCCTGCTGCCGCTGTCTTATGCCGCGGCTCAAACAGGAGATCAACTGTCCCAACTGATTGAATCCGAACAAAAAGCATTTTTGAATACACATGGGCCGCTGCCTGTACTGGCTACCGGACGTTCGGGTGGCGATGGCCAGGTCGACGTCACCTATGGCCGGTTTCATTGGAGGGTCGACCCGGCAGTGCTCTACATCCAGGGCAGCGTATTTTATAGCTTCCTGCCTCAAAAACCAATTAACAGCTGGACGTTGGATTTGTCGGCCGATCTGCAGGTCGATTCGGTACGCTGGCACAACCAAACCATTCAATTTTTGCATAAGCCCGGCCTGAACGACCTGCTCCTGCTCTATTTTCCGCAAACCTTGCCGGCGGGTACAACCGATTCGCTGGAGATTTTTTACCAGGGCATTCCACCTGAAAACGGGTTTGACGCCTTCGTCACCAATCACCATGCAGGCGTGCCCGTGCTGTGGACGCTTTCCGAGCCTTACGGCGCGCGTGACTGGTTTCCGTGCCACCAGAACCTCGACGACAAGATCGACTCCTGCGATATTTTCATCACCGCGCCGGCCGGCAATCGCGCATCCAGCAATGGCGTCCTGCTATCCGAAACGACCGAAAACGGGCTCACAACTGCGCATTGGCGGACCCGATATCCGACGGCAGCGTACCTGTTGTGCATGGCGGTGACCAATTACACGGTATACGAACACGAGGTGCCATTTGACGGAACGGTTACCAAAGTATTGAATTATGTGTACCCGGAAAGCCTGGACGCTTCGCAGGCTGAATCGCCGGCCATCATCGGCCAGATGCAGCTGTATGATTCGCTCTTCGGGATCTACCCGTTTTATCAGGAAAAGTATGGGCAAACGCAGTTTGGCTGGGGCGGCGGTATGGAACATCAAACCATGACCTTCGTGTACAGTTTCAATTTTGAACTGATCGCCCATGAATTGGCGCACCACTGGTTTGGAGACAAAGTCACCTGCGGTTCCTGGCAAGATATCTGGCTGAACGAAGGGTTTGCTACCTACCTGGCCGGTTTGTGTTATGAGCACCTGGATCACAAGGGTTGGTATCCTTACCGCCGGATCCGACTCAACAGCGTGATCAAAGAACCCGGCGGATCGGTATGGGTGGACGATACCACCCAGGTTTCCCGGGTGTTCAACGGTCGCCTGTCGTACGCAAAAGGGGCGCTGATATTGCACCAGTTGCGTTGGCTGTTGGGTGACGACATTTTTTTTACCGCCCTCCGCAATTACCTGCACGACCCGGCCCTGGCCTATGATTTTGCTCGAACATCCGACCTGAAGCGCCACTTGGAGCAAGCATCCGGCAAAGATTTGACCACGTATTTCAACGAATGGTTCAAAGGGGAAGGGTTTCCGAGTTACACCGTCACCTGGTCGCAGGATGATAACCATCAGGTGACCATCCAACTCGACCAGGTCACCTCCGTACCGGCATCGGTGCCTTTTTACGCGCTGCCGGTGCCGGTACAGTTGCTCGACACGGTATCCGGGAAAGACACCATACTGGTGCTCGATCACACCTTTTCAGGCCAGACGTTTACGGCAAAACTATCTTTCCAGGCCGATACGCTGGTTTTTGACCCGGCTCTGTGGTTGCTTTCCGGCTACAATACCGTTCAACGATCAACGGCGGTGTCAACCGGCCCGGACCCCGCCTTCTCCGCGATCAACCTCGGACCCAATCCTGCGCATGATCAATTGACCCTGCGCCTTTCGGCCCGGACAGCCGCCCCGCTGCGTATTGGATGTTTCGACGGCGATGGGAGGCAGTTGAATTCCTGGGCGGTCAATGTCATGACCGGCCCGAATGAAATTCCCTTGAATATCGGTAGTTTGCCCGCCGGTGCGTACCAATTCGTTTTGCAAGGGCCAGGCTGGCAAACGGCGCGGCTGGTGGTTAAGGAATAGCCACCGGCCATTTCTTGCAGGGCAAGTTTTATCTTCGCCAATGCGGCGGCGAGGTGCCATTGCAAACCACCTCCCGGTGCGCTTCCATGGCTAAAGTATTCGTCATTCTGTCCTTTATTTTGTTGGCGACCCGCATGTCGGCTCAAACGACTGCCGATTCGACCCGGCTCGATTCGCTGCCACCCGTTACCATTTTGGCTACCCGCTTGCCGGTTCGGGCGGATGACAATGCGTTGGCTGTTTCGATCCTTGACCGCCGCTACCTCCGCACGGCACAGCCACAACTCTCCTTGCAGGAAAGTCTCGGCGCAGTGCCCGGCGTGTTCGTGTTGGACGATGCCAATTTTGCCCAGGACCTGCGCATTGCCGTACGCGGTTTCGGCGCCCGGGCAACTTTCGGCATTCGTGGCATAAAACTCCTTATCGATGGCATTCCCGAATCGGCCCCCGATGGCCAGGCGCAGGTGGACAATCTCGACCTGGCCGTGATCGATCGGCTCGAAGTGCTGCGCGGCGCCTCCGGTGGTCTTTACGGAAATGCTTCGGGTGGGGTGATCAGCCTGCACAGCGAAACGGTACCGGCGTCAAACAACATTCGCCTCTGCGGCGGCGCTTATGGGCTGCGTCAATTGCATGCGCTGGCCGGCGTACAGGGTAAAAACAGCGGATTTTGGGTGGCGCTTACACATCAGGGTGTCGATGGGTACCGCGAACACGCTGCTTATCGCAGCACATTGGCCAACGGCAAATGGAGCTGGGCGCCGGATTCCAGCGCCCGGCTCGACATAATGGTTAATTATGTCAACAGTCCCCGCGCCGATGACCCCGGCGCGCTCACACAGGCGCAAGTGGAAACCGACCGCCGGGCGGCCAATCCGAACAATATCCGGTACAATGCCGGCGAATCGCTGCAGCAAGGCAGGGTAGGGTTGGTGTTTGAAAAGCGCTGGTCGAAACAGCGCCGCTTGCGCTTGCGCGGGTATTCGACCTGGCGCGATTTTGAAAACCGGCTCCCCGTGCAAAACGGCGGGCAGGTGGCTTTCCAGCGCTGGTTTACGGGTGGTGGCGGGCAGTATGAATGGGGGCAGCAACATTGGCGTTTTTCGGCCGGACTCGATCTGGACCGGCAGGCTGACGAACGCCAGCGCTACGACAACCTCGACGGCCGGCGAGGCGATCAAAACCAGGATCAGTTGGAAACCTTCACCAGCGCAGGCGGCTATGCGCTCGCGCAATGGAAACCCCTTGACCGGTGGACGTTTAGCGGCGGCCTGCGACTGGATGCAGTTCAACTTCGCGTGCGGGACCATTTTTTGACCGACGGCGACCAGTCGGGGCAATCGGTGTACTGCAGCGCCAGTCCCTGGGGTGGAGTCGTGATCCAACTCAACCCGCATATGCAGGTGTATGCCAACACGACTACCAATTTTGAAACACCCACGCTTAACGAACTGAGCAACAACCCCGCCAACATCGGTGGATTCAACGCCGACCTGAAACCGCAACGCACGGTGTCGGCCGAGACGGGTTGGCGCGCCCGGTGGCCGGCCGGGCTGACCGGAGAAATCGCCCTTTTTCGCGCCGTGACCCGGCACGAACTCACGCCATATGAATTGCCGGATATCCCGGGCCGTGCCTTTTACCGGAACGCAGGGAAAACCTTGCGGCAAGGGCTGGAGTTGGCCCTGGGCTGGATGCCATTTGCCAACGTGCAGGTTTCGGCAAACTATACCCTGGCCCGTTTTGAGTATTTGGCGTACAGTACTCCGACCGGCGATGTGGCCGGCCGGCAACTGCCCGGTTTACCCCAGCACTGGGGCCAGCTGGAACTGCGTTACCAGCCGCGCCAGGGCTTTTTTGCTCAAACCCAATGGCGGTACACCGGACGTTACTTCGCCGACGATGCCAATACCCGGGCCATCGGTTCGTACCTGCTGTGGAACGCGCGGCTGGGCTACCGGCGGCAGGTGGCTACCAGTGAACTGGAAGTCTTTTGCGGTAGCGACAACCTGACCGGTACGGCTTACTTCAATAATATCAGGCTGAACGCCGGCGGTGGGCGGTATTTCGAGCCGGGTGCTGGGCGGGCGATATTTGGCGGCGTGGAGTGGCGGTGGTGATACCGCCGTGCACAAGTTATTGGATCAGGACGTGGATCAAGAATTGCGCAGGGGTGTTTGCAAAACCCGGCAACACAGTTTTACCTAATTTGGGAATCCGGGCATAAGCCTCCAACTTGGGCGTTCCGGCGTAACCGGCGATCAGGCTTTGCGCCCGTGTCAGCAGAGTATCGGAATGATACGGGTGGTGGTACAGTATTTTTTTTGTCACGGTTGCAGGAAGCGCCTCTTTGATGTTATCGTGCTCAACCCAAAAAGGCGGATCGTTGACATCCATGAGTTTAAGCAGGTTCAATTCATCCCGGTCAGCCTCTAATGCAGTCCAGTTCAGGGGGCCTGTGACGCCGTACATGGATTTTACCTTGACCATGCCGGCGATCGAAATGATCTGGGGTAAGGTCAGCGAGGTGGTGCCGCCGCCAACGGCAGGTACATTGGTGAAAATAGCCGGCCATACGTCTATATCGTAAGTCGATTGTGTTTGTTGAGCGACGACGGTCAGCGGCTTGGTGGATTGTTGCTCGAGCGGTGTGCCGCCGGGGTCTTTGAAATCTTTGTGAAAAGCCAGCCAAAGCCCCGAGCCGGCTCCGGCAGAATGCCCCCAAATGGCGATTTTCGTTTTTTCCACGTCATAGGTAGCGGCATTGAGCCGGATGAATTGCATAAACCGTTTGCAATCGGCCAGGCATTTCCGCAGGATTCCATCGGGGTCTGGGTCGTCCAGCAGCCGGTAATTGATAGCGGCAAAGGCGATGCCCTGCTGGAGGAATTGATTGATTTGGGTGGAAAACCCGCTGGCTGCACTTTTGTCGCCGCTGTCGAACCCGCCGCCGTGGATATACACCACCAAAGGGTGTTTGGATTTTCCGGCCGGAAAATTATCCGGTACCAACAGGTCGAATGTTTGCTGGGCATCGGGGCCGTACGACAGGTTGGTATAGGTGGTGTGTGTAGTGGTCGGGGTAAAGGGCGGAGCGCCTGCCGGCGGGTGTACGGGTAGTCCGATACTCAAAATGCTCAGCAGGCCCATTTGCAGGGCAGGCGATTTCATAATTTGATAATGGCGATTTTAGGGTCATATCAAGCGGGTGGCAAAAATGTTACCCCGGCATGCGGGTTGAAAATTTTAGTTATTAAAAAATCCATTTTGGATTTGTTGAAATATCCGGTCGCCGTTTATCTTTGCACCCGCTTCACGCAATTGGGGGTTTAGCTCAGCTGGCTAGAGCGCTTGCATGGCATGCAAGAGGTCACCGGTTCGAATCCGGTATCCTCCACAAGAGCTTGACCTGGGAAGGTCAGGCTCTTTTTCGTGAAAGGGGTATTAGCTCAGTTGGCTAGAGCGCTACGTTCGCATCGTAGAGGTCACCGGTTCGAGTCCGGTATGCTCCACGCAGATGAGCCGGGTCAGGTGACCCGGCTTTTTTTTCCCATCTCCCGAGTACCTTCTGCTGGTATCAACAGGAAAGGATTAATCTGGGCAACGGGTGCCAGCTAACATCAAGCCATTGATCCTTCGAATTGGTATTGTCAATTATCCCTGTCTCCTTTCACCAGGGTGATTGCCGTGGTGTGCAAGATCAAGCCTCTCGTCTCTAGCCTTGCCTGCCTGGCGCTTACGGGGGACCTTGTTTTGGCTTTCGGCCAAATGTGACCCGCGCGTTTGTGTGTGCTCACGAAGTGTACAACACCGGGTTGAGCGGCGTATCGATCACTTTACCAACCTGCGCGCCGGGACACCAGGTGTCCCAGTCGAGTTGTTGGTTGTCATTTTCCGGCGCTTTGAGCGTCATGTCCCGGTCCATGTAAATCACCGTCATCACTTTGCGCATGCGGTTGGTCCGGTTGGGGCCGGCGCGGTGGAACAACCACCCGGTATGGAAACTGATTTCGCCGAGATCGAAGGGCTCCACAACATGGGGAAGGCGCGCCTGGGCGAGCGTTTCTTCGAGCAGTTGCTGGCTTTCGTCGCTGATCTTCAGGTTGCGGCCGGCGTTCAATCGGTGGCTTTGGGCGCTGAATTCGAGCGGGCCAAGTTCCAACGGCGTGTATTGAAGGGGAATCCAGACGGTAACCGATTTGCCCGTAGCCAGGGGCCAGTAGTACTGATCGGCATGCCAGGGCGTATGGCCGCCCGAGGGTTCCTTGTACAGGGCCTGATCGTGGTATAGCCGCACGCCGCGCACATTGAGCAGGTCGGCGGCCATTCGGGCCAGCCGGCGGCTGAACACAATTTCCTTTACGGCTTCCGATTGCCTCCAGATATTCATGATTTGCAGGAAGGCCTTTCCATAGGTATCGCGTTCTTCGATCGGGAGGTGCTGCGTGTTCAATCGGTGCACTTCAGCGGTAATGGTTTCATCCAAATAAGCGATAACCTCGGGGGAGAGGGCCTGTTTTAATTTGATAAAACCATTGGCGGCGAAAGCGGCCTGCTGTTCGGCGGTTACTGTGTAAGGCGATTCAAGTTCCTGGCGAACGCTGGATGGCATGGTTGGCATGGCGTATAAATTTGCGGTCCACTAAGCTTTAAAATATGTTCTTAGCCCGCAAATATAGACCATGCAGCATTTGCCGGCATATTTCCGACACGCCGTAATTTGTCGTAATGGAAAGGATAACAGGACCAAAAGAATAGTGAGATGTTTGATCTCTTTTTGACCCTGTTATCCTGCCTGTTAATGCGTAACTACCAATTTGCGCACCGCTTCGCGGCCATCGGCCGTTTTGATCCGTACCAGCCAAAGTCCGGTGGGCAGTGTACTGACGTCCAACGACAACACACTTTCCAATGCGGCGAACTGTTGCTGCAAGCCCGGGGTTCCATTGGGGCTGACGACCACAACTTCTACTGCCTGGCCCGTCGGTTGAGCCACCATTAGCCGGACCACGGAGGTAGCCGGGTTGGGTTGTAGCTGCAGGCCCTGAGCCCAGGCGGCTTCGTGGGCGGCAACCGTGTTATGGAGCATTAAAGCAGCACTGGCGATGGTGCAACCGTTGGCGTCGGTGACGACCACAGTATATTGACCGGCCGGGAGGTTGGTCAGGTTTTGTGTGGATGCGAAGAGCAGCCCGTTTTGGCGCCAGGCAAACGCGTAGGGCTTGGTACCGCCGCTCACCTCGATCTGGATACTACCAGTGCCGGAATTGCCGGTATCGTTATTGACCGCTACCACCGTCAGGCCGAGAGGTTGCGGTTCGGTAATGGCGATCTGGCGGGTTTCGACACAGCCGGCGGCATCGATCACCGTGACGCCATACGAGCCGGGGCATAAGCCGCTGACCGACGGACCGCCCTGATTGGTACTCCAGAGTGTCGAAAAAGGCCCGAAACCGCCCGTCGCCACCATGTTGACACTGCCGTTGCAAGCACCGGTACAGGTAACGTCGGTAGCTGTCAGGCTTAGGTCGGGCGGCCCGGCCACCTGTACGGTGAAGCTGCATTGAGCGCTGTTACCGGCGACATCAGTATAGCGGTACACCTGAATGGTATTTCCCTGCGGGAACATCGCTCCCGAAGGCAGGCCGCTCAGCAGTTGCAGATTTTGCGGATTGACGGGGCAATTATCCTGCACAACGGGTTGGTTGTAGTACACTGATGCGGCACAGTAGGAAGTGCTGAAATTAGCCGGGCAGGTCAATGTTGGCGGCACGTTGTCCTCCACGGGGACCGATACCACCTGCTGAACCGAGCAACCGTTTGCATCGGTGACGGTGACGGTATATTGTCCGGGGCACAAGTTGCCGGCTGTGGCGCCGTTTTGCCCGTTACTCCAGGCGAAGCCAAATGGCGCTGTGCCGCCTGTCGCCTGAAGGGCGCCGCTGCCGTCGCAAGTCGCACTGCAGCTGGCTGGCGAC
The DNA here is from genome assembly GCA_044230315.1 of Saprospiraceae bacterium. GTDB lineage: Bacteria > Bacteroidota > Bacteroidia > Chitinophagales > Saprospiraceae > M3007. Next base: position 143,455 of record JBGARJ010000008.1, on the reverse strand, counting down.
GATTGTGCGGTCAGGCTGAAGCCGGCGAGGTTGTTGTTGGAAATGGCGACCGGGAATGCTTTTGAACAGCCGTACACATCCGTCACCGTCACTGTGTAACTACCCGGGCACAGGCCTGTGGCGGTATTGCCAAACTGACCGTTGCTCCATTGAACCACGGCGGGGATGGTGCCGTCCAGGGGGGTCAGGGTAGCAGTGCCGTCGCATTGGTTGGAACAGGAGGCCTGGTGCGCTACGATCGTTATGCCCGGCTCGTCGGCCACCCAAATTTCAAAACTGCACGTGGTTGTATTCCCCCCGGCATCGGCATATGAAAATGCCTGGAGGGTTTTCCCACTCGGGAAACTGGCGCCGGATGACAAACCTGCCGTTTGCTGGATTTGACTGGGTTGAATGGCACAGTTATCAGTTACTTGGGGTAAGGCAAATTGTACGTTGGCGGCGCAAATGCCGGTATAAATGGCTTGGGGACATACCATGGTTGGAGCGATATCGTCGGTAATGGTTACCGTGGCAGTGGCCGATTTACTGTTGCCGCTCAGGTCGGTGGCCGTGAGCGTCACCGTGCGGGCGCCGATCTGGCTGCAGTCGAAATTCGTCGGACTGACCGACCAGGAGGCGATGCCGCATTCGGCATCGAAGCTGCCATTGTCAAACATTGCCGGGGTTACCGTGGCCTGGCCGGAGGCGTCGAGGACGACACTGGCGTTTTTCAGTATGAGTTGGGGCGGATTTTGGTCAGTGACCGTAATTTGGGTATTCAGGCTTTTGGTGCAGCCGTTTGCATCGGTGACGGTAACGGTGTAGTTGCCTGCCGCAAGTCCGGTGATGGCAAGGCTTGTTTTTCCGTTAGACCATGCGTAGGTATAGGGCGATTTGCCGCCGCTGACGCCGGCCGTCAACGCGCCGGTTTGGGCGTTGGCGCAGGCTACGTTTTCTTTATTGACGAAGGTCAGGACCAGCGTGGTGGGGCTGGTCACGGCGCCGGTCAGGATTACGGAGCAACCGGATGCATCGGTCGCCGTGACGGTATAGTTGCCGGCGGCGAGGTTGCTGATGGTTTTGGTCTGGCCGTTGTTCGACCAGGTATACAATATGGGATTGGTGTTGTTGACCAGGTTGGCTGTAATGCTGCCACTGGACGATCCGGCACAAGCGATATTGGTGATGGCCAATGCGCCGTTGAGGCCGCAGTTCACTGCATTCACCTGCACGGAGTTGACGGCAGTACAACCCTTGTTATCGGTGACGGTGACGGTGTATGTGCCCGGCGCCAGGCCGTTGATGAAGGTGGTGGTGGCGTTGTTGCTCCAGTTGACCGCGTAGGGGAAAACGCCGCCCAACACGGATACCGTTGCGGTGCCATTGTTGACGCCGAAGACAGTTTGCGCAGTCGCGCTCACATTTGCTTGCAAAAGAGGAGGCTGACTGATTTGGGTGGACGTTGTGCCGGAACACCCTTCCGTATCGCTGACTGTTACGCTATACACCCCCGCACTCAGTCCGCTGGCCGTCGGGGTGGTATTCCCGTTGGACCAGGCATAGGCAAAAATGCCCGTGCCGCCGGTAGCCTGCACGGTGGCGGAGCCCGTTGAAGTGCCGTTGCACGCCACCTGGGTAACCTGGCCAAAGTTTACATTGACGGGCACGGCAGGGAATACTTCCATGCTGTCGAGCGCGATACAGCCGTTCAGGTTGTTGGTCACTTTTAACGTGTACGTCCCTATGGCGTCGACCCTTGGGTACAAACTGGAAGCACCTGATACAATATGGCCGTCGAAAGTAGTCCACTTGTAGGAAAAATTCCCAACAGTAGAGGAGCCCGAGCCGCTCAGCAGAATTGGGGTGCCAAGGCAATTTAGGGTACGGTTGCCGCCGGAATTGGCTACGGGGGCCTGCGTATTGTCGTCGACGAGTACAGACGTGCTGTTGGTGCAGCCATTGACCGGGCTGGTCACCACCACGGCGTAAAAACCGGGTACGGTAACCAGTGGGTTGGCGATGTTAGCGGTGTAGCCATTGGGGCCCGTCCAGGTAAAGGTAGCGCCCTGAGTGGTGGAACTGGCGGTTACTTTACTGGAAGGGACCAGACAACTGATGGAGGTGCCATAGGCCAACAGTGTTGGTTGGCTGGTATTTGCGGTGACGTTCACGCTGGCCGAATTGGAACAGCCATTCGACGGATTGTACACCGTTACCGTATAAGAACCGGTCAGGTTAACGACCGGATTTTGTTGGCCGGAAGTATATCCGCCCGGGCCCGACCAGGAATACGTAACCCCGGCAGCGCCCGAGTTGGCATGGAGGGTGACGGTTGGGTTCGCACAGGTTTTGACCCCGCCGGAGGCGGTTAGATTGGGCGGGGTGGTGTTGCTGGAGACGGTGACGGACGCTGTTGCGGTGCAACTGTTTTGCGGATTCGTTGCTTTCAGGGTATATATGCCTGGCCCGATTGCTATGGGTGTTAATATGGTAGATGTGAAACCGTTGGGACCGGTCCAACTATATATCATGCCGGCTGGTTGTATGATGCCGTTAAGGAAAACGGACGATGTTAGGCAGGTAATGATTCCGTTTACAGAAGCGGAAACAACAGGGGCGGTGGTGCTGCCGCTTACGGTGGCGGTGGCGGTGGCGGAACAGCCGTTAGCCAGGTTGGTGGCCGACACGGTGTAGAGGCCCGGTAGCGTGGCGGCAGGCTGGGCGCCAGTGGCATTGAAGTTGCCCGGGCCCGACCACTGGAAAGACGCGCCGGGTACACTGGACCATCCCATCAGATTAGTTGTGGGGTTGATACAAGAGATCGGGCCGCTGGCACTGGCCGTGGCGGCGGGGTGCAAGGTGTCCTGGACCACCGTCGCTGTGGCAATGGTGAAACACCCGGTCAGGGTATCCGTCACGGTCAGGTGGTAGTTGCCGGCCTTGGTCACTACGGGCTGCAGCAGCGCGCTGGTGTAGCCGTTTGGACCCTGCCAGGCAAAAATGGTATGCTGCGTGCTGAAACTGGCCTGTAACATGACACTGTTTTGGATACAATCCAGCACACCGCCTGTTGCGGCTGCTGCAGGTGCCGTATATTGGCTGCTCACCGTGGTGGAGGCAGTAGCGGTACAACCGTTGATCGTGTCGGTCACCGTCAGGAGGTAGTTGCCGGTATGGTTTACGGTGGGATGGAGTTCGGTGGCGTCATACAGAACATTGCCGCCATTCTGACCGGTCCATTGATAGGTGAACTGCGGCCCCGTGGAGCCTGTCCCCTGGAGTTGTATAGGCGTGTTGGAACACAACACGTTGACAGGAGGCCCGGCGCCGGCAAACGGCGCGGTGAAGTCTTCTTCAATCTGAGTATTGAGGCTGGCCCAGCAGCCGCTGTCGTCGGTCACGGTAATGTCGTAATTGCCGGCTGGAAGATATTCGCTGGCAGCGCTGCTTTGACCTGTATTCCATTGGTACGCATATCCCGGCGTACCGCCTTCGACCGACACGGACAGGGCGCCGGTGCTAAATTGGCAATTGATGTTTTGGATGGTATTGACTGCAATGGTCAGCAGCGCGGGTTCGGTAATTTCGATATTGTTCAGCAGTACCTGGTCGCCCGTGGCATCCGTAATCGTACAGCTGTATATGCCGGCGGGTACCAATTTCAGATCTTGTTCGGCAAAACCGGTGCTCCACTCAAATTGAAAGGGCGGTTCGCCCTGGAGGACATTGAGAAAAACCGCGCCATTGGAGCCGCCAGCACAGGAGACAGGCGAAATATTTTCAATTTCAACCAGCAGCGGCGGGTTTTGAGCCGGCGTCCGGGACAGGCAAAGGTGATTAAAAGCCACCATGAAAGTGGCCAGTATAAAAGATCGCGTCATGGGAATGAAAGATTATGAAACAATTGGTTGAACCGGGCCCATTGAAAATATCGTGCCCAAAACGCCCTTGTTCTTAGCTGAACATTAATCAGGCATTAAAAAGTCCTTAAACGACGCGAATCAGCTAAAGAATGCGAGCCACTTTCTTTACAGAGGTGGCTCGCTATAAATAAGGAGGATTCTACAAAAGGAAAATGTGGCTTACGGTCATTTCTTTTTCAGCGTTACCAAAACGGCTTCTACCGTGCGGCCGGTTTTTTTGGCTGTGCCGCACCAGCTCCCGTTTTTGGCCTTGGCCAGGGTCTTGCGCCCCTTTAACCGGGCCGCATACTCCAGGTCGTACTGGCTGGCCTGACTGCCAGCCAACTCAAGCGTAAAGCCGAGGACTCGTTGGCTGGTTTTGAGCGTGCCAATAAATTCGCCTTCTTGTTGATTCTCCATAATGCCGACGGTAGAGACATTAACTTTGTAATGGAGCTGCATACCGGTTGCCGCCGGTTTTAATTGCAGTCGAAATCCCAGTACCCGGCGTACCGGTTTGAAATCGCCGCCCAGTAAAATACCCGGCTGAAACGGTTGTTCAGCGCCTGTGTTGAACTGGACGCCGCCATCCAATGCAACAATGCCGGTTGCCGGTTTGCCGGCCTTTTTAGCGTTTTCGATCGCCAGTCCGGCGTCGATACGGCCATAACCGTAGTATATACTGTGGCCGCTGGCGTCGTATTCACCGCCGGCGGTATCGATTTGTACGCAGGACTGCCGGATGACAGTTTTCACTTCGGTGGGGCTAAGGTCGGGGTTGGCCGCGAGGATGAGGGCGACAATGCCGGCCATACCCGGGCAGGCCGCGGAAGTGCCGCCAAAGGAATTGACGTAATTTTCAGGCGTATACCCATTTGCGCCGACGCGGTCGGTGGTGCGCAAACCTTCGCTGATTGGGGCGGGGTGTTGAAAGGCTTTCCAGGCGTAGTCGGCACTGGGAAAGCAAACCCAGATCGAAGTGCCGTAATCGCTGTACACGCAGCGCTTGCCCGTATCGTTGCAAGCTGCCACTGCAATTACGCCCGAGTAGGAGGCATAACCATCGTTAGCCGTGTCTTCATTGCCGTTGCCGGCGGCGAAGAGGATCACGGTGCCTTTGCCGCCGCGGCCTTTGGTCAGTACATAATCCATGGCCAGGCGGGTGCTGTCGGGCAGCGCTGTCAGGCGGTTATGCACGGGGTCCATGGGATTCCACCAATCGCCGTCGGTCGGTCCCCAGGAGCAGGAAACAACGTCGGCGCCGTGGTCGGCAGCCCACACGAAGGCGTTGGCCTCGGCCATACTCCCCAGGCCGCTGCGCAAGCGGATGGGCATCAGGGTGGCTTCGGGGGCGGTACCCGAGGCGCCGTTGGGCAGCCCGGCTGCACAGGCCATGCCTGCGCAGGCGGTGCCGTGGTTGTCGTCGGCTACTTTCGGGCGCGGGTCGTTGATGTTCATGGTGGCGTCGAAAGGGTGCACGATCCGGCCGGCAAATTCGGGGTGATCCAGGTCGATGCCGTCGTCGATCACGGCAATCGTAATGCCTTTGCCTTTGGTAGTGGCCCAGGCTTTTTCAATATTGGTATGGGCATTTATCGGTTTGCCGTTGATGGCCGTTTGGACCAGGTGCCACTGGAGGGGGTGCACCACCTTGTAGCGGCGTTCCTGCACGAGTTCGGGGTGGCAATATTCGACCGATTTTTCCTCCAGGATCTTTTCAGCGATATTAAACACCTCCAGTCCTGTTCCTTCGACGGCCTCCACGAAGTAAGCGTTGGTGGCAAAAGCCAGTTTACTCTTGATTTTCAACTGATACTTATTGATCAGGGCGAGACAATCGGCTTCCGGTGTATTGTCGAGAAACTTGACGAAGAAGTTTTCGGTGTACAACATCACTTCGCCGCTGTTGGCATCCTGCAGCACACGGCCGGCGAACCGGATATTTTCCTCCTGTTTTAGTGCAGTACGCGCCGCGTCGCGTTCGCGGGTCGCGCCACCCGTCGATTCCAGGTCGCCACCGCCACCGGCCACGCGGCGCACGGAAATGCCGGCTTCGGGAAAGGATGCCACTTCCGTGGTGTCGTCAATAATGGCCCGGCTCGAGCGGCTGAGCGATACGGTGCCCAGATCCTGATTGCCTTTGGTTCGGATGGCTACCATGTCGGGGCTTTCCACCAGGTTGATGGTTTGGCCTTTTTTGCCGCCAAATTTTACTTTGTACATATTGTTATCATTTATGGGATGATTGAGATGCACGGCGTAACCGTTTGAAAATCTCAAACGCGAGCGCCGCCGATTTCTTTTCCCGGGTCGCCAAAAAAGAGTTGAAGCGCCGGTTCGCGCCGTCTGGATGGCAAAACTACTTGTTGAAACCGGATACCCTTCAACGTTGGGTCCGCGCCGTCGCGGGAGGCGAATCACAAAGTTGTCTAGCCGTTCTCAAAGGCAGGCTTTCAAACAGGCAAATGGCGTGAATCACTTGGCCACCAGAATGCCCAATATCGCGCCGACGCCGAATCCGATTCCGCCGCCGACGATAACCGCCCAGATATTTTTGCGATTGCGTCCTTTATTGCACTCTTCCGCCAACTGGCGGGTTTGGTTCAGTTGTTCGTTGAGCGATGCGATCGATCGGTTGAGCGCCTCGTTGGTGCTTTCGCACAGGGCGATATTCGATTGCTGGGCCGCCATAATATTGTGCAGCGTCTCGATCTCACGCATGTTCAGGGTATCGCGCTGGCGCAGCAACAGGAGGTCGGTGCGATGGGTAGCCAGCAACTGGTCTTGCTGGTTATAGCCCCGAAACACTTCATGGGTGAGTGCTTGCGGGAGGATGACCACCGGAAAACTGGCGGGAGTGAGCCGGATTTGTGCAAATTCAGCATTGGCACCCACGGCAATGGCGTCTACAGCAATCGGATTGCCATTTTGTACGAGCACAATGGTGTCGGGGGTTTGTGCCGGCAAGCAGCCAGCACACAGGAATAAAAAGAACGGGATTGCTTTCAGATGGTGGTTCATATCCTATCGATTTTGGGTGAACGGAGGTTTTGGATCAGCGCTTACTGTCCGGTATCCAACTGCACTTTGTGCTGTTTGGACAGAGTTTCGATCAGACGGATTTGCACCGCGAGTTCCTGCTCTTGCTGGGCCAGCTGTTGGTCCACGGCGCGCACGGCGCGGGTATTGGCCAGTTTGAGGCCGATGACGGTATCGAGGTCGAGGTAGAACTGGCGGGTTTTTTCGAAAATTTCGAGTTTGTCGCGGGTGTAGGCCGCATTGATGGAGTCGACGTGTGCCTGCGTTTGCGCCTGCAGGTCCTGCATTTCCTTGAGCTGGTTTTTCAGGTCCTGGCTGCGGCTCCATTCGCCCCGGATATACATGCCGGCAAAGAACACCGACAGGATCAGGGCGCCTACGCTAATAAGATTGTTGTTCATAAGGCATTGATTTTAAGGCGTGAAGTAGTTTGATGCGGGCTGCCTGTCGGGGCAGGTCAGCCCTTTGCTTCTTCCTCTTCGTCGTCCGGCTTTGGCGCCTGGCGGGTGCTTTCAAACAAGCCCGATGCGGGTTTGGTGAGCACGGGAGCCGGTTGGCCGGCCGGAGCAGCGGTAGTTGCGGCTGTTGTTTGTCCGCCGGAGCGGAAATTGACGAGCTGGCGCAACAGGTCGAACCAGAATTTAGCGCCCAGGGATACGGCCAGGGCGGTAGTGATCCAACCGATGAGTTTATACAACCACCACTGGGTTTTTTCTTCGGTGGGCCATTCGACGTTATCCCAGCCCAGGCCGAGCGGCGATCGGATGGCGGCGATGTTTTCGTTGAGCAGCGTGTTCATGCGGTCTTTTGCTGAATAAAAGTCGGGATTGACAGCAATACTGTCAACTGTTTTGGGTTCCGGTTGGGTTTGGACGAATTCGGTCGCGGAGTCGGCCAGGTATTCGCGAAGGGTGGCATTGGCCGAGAGGTTGGTGTAAATGCCGATCACATCGACGTTGAAGATCACGGCGATGGTGAACCCTACCCAGATAAGCCAGATGCGGACGCTGTTGACATACCATTCGGAGGCGCGCTCCATGACTTCATTGAACCAGTCTTCCACTTTTTGGCGGAACAAGGCGATATCATCGTACGACTCGCGGTAGAGGAACGCCAGGATTTCTTTCAGCTTGCCTTCGGGCAGGCTATCGATGGCCGCTTTGACCTCTCCGGTGCTGTTGACCTGCAAAATATCCATCAGGATCGAGGTGAAGGTGGCCGGCCGGATGAAGGAGGGGGGGAGCGGCGCCCGGCGGACAAAGCGGAACAGGTTGGCTTTTTCGCTGAGTTGTTTGAAATAGGGGTGATCGGTGAACACCTGGGTTTCATTATCACCGAGCATACTTTTGATCGCATTGATCATGTTTTTGCCGCGCAGGGTGAGCAGGCCCGCCAGCATTTCCATGATGGTGGTGGCCAGGAGGCTGAAGAGCAGCAGGACGAAAACGATACCGATGACGATGGAGAGGAGATTGAGCATAAGGCCGGATCAAGTGGGCAAAACGGATGGGAAAAATTGATTTGCCAAAAGTGCGGGTTTCGCTGGGTAATGAAAAAGGATTCGCGATTAAAAATGGCTTAGTTGACCATTTTTCCTTCTTTTTTGAACTCCCGCAGGATGCCTTCGCGCAAATCGGCATCCTGGAGTTGACTGTTGCCGCGCTCGAGCGCCTGCAGGCAAGCGTATTGGACGACGTTGAGGATAGCCGCACCGGTGAGTTCGTATTTCTGCGCGAGCCCCGGCAGATTCAGCCCGTTGATCTGCAGGCCGGCGGGAAGGCTTTTTTGCCAGAGCAGCAGGCGCTCCGGGGCTTTGGGCATAGGGAAATGGATAATGCTTTGAAAGCGGCGGACGAAGGCCTCGTCGATGTTGCTTTTAAAATTAGAGGCCAGGATGACCAGTCCGTTGTAATGTTCCACACGCTGGAGCAAGTACGAAACTTCCTGATTGGCGTATTTATCGTGCGCATCGCGGATGTTGGTGCGCTTGCCAAACAAGGCGTCGGCCTCATCGAAAAACAGGATCCAGTCTTTGTTCTCGGCTTTGTCGAAGAGTGTGGCCAGGTTTTTTTCCGTTTCGCCAATGTATTTGGACACGACCATCGACAGATCGATCTTGTACACGTCGCGGCCCGAATGTTTGCCGAGCAAGCCCGCGGTGAAGGTTTTTCCGGTGCCGGGAGGCCCCCAGAACAAGGCTCTGTAGCCGGGTTTGAGGCGTTTGCCCAGGCTGGCGTCTTGCATGAGTTGGGCGCCGTGGCGCAGCCACACCAGGAGTTCTTGTACTTGTAAATGCGTCTCGGCGGGCAATACCAGATCGTCCCACTGGAGGCCGGTTTGAATACGTTCGGCGGGAAAATTGAGCCCGAAGCGCGGGCGGCTGCGCTTGCCGGTGGTGAAAAGTTCGACGTACTCGGGGTCGAGGATCAGCCGGCCGCTCATGGGCGGTTCGCCGGGGCGGAGTTCTTCGAGGTACAAAATTCGTTCTTTGGCAAAAAAGTGTTCGGCGTCGAACAATTGCTGGACCTGGAGGCGGCGATCCAGGTCGTCGCCCGCCAGCAGAAAAAGCACCGTCTCACCGGTCGGCAGGAAGGTGCGCGCATTGACGCCCTTAACGCCGCCGATGGGTTTGAAATCGTGGTTATCGGTGATGTAATCAGCCACTAGATCGTCGAAGAACGTTGGTCGGAGGTGTCCTATTAAGCCCACGGCCAACGCTGTAAATTCATCCACGGTGAGGCCGCGGTCGAGTGCGAAGCGCGTGAACGGCGCATCGTCGTCTTCCAGCACCGGGGTATCGGGCGCAGGCGCTTCTTTGTTGAAGTGCGGCGCCAGGTGGAAGTGTGCGAGGGCGGCGAGGAAGTCGCGGGCGGTGGAGAGGTTGGGCGACATTTAATTGGTGCTGCGGTTATTTTTTACAAAAACCAGCCGGTTTGCCGACGCAATCTACCTGGTCTCTGGTGTAATCCTGGAAACTTTGCTGGTATTTCTGCATAGCCGTGTTGAAATCCTGAACGGCTTTTTCGTATTGTTCGACCGTCATGCCCACCTTTCCTTTGAATTTGGGAACGGGTATTTTCCGGAGGTACTGGATGGATTCCGTGCCGTGGCTGCCTTCATGGTGCCGAAGGCTTTTCTTGCCCGCACTGGTGTCGGCCGCGGTAGTGCCCCGGCCGTAGGCCGAGTCGGCAGAGGGATCGGCGCCAGGCTTGTATGTGGTTTGTATGGTGACCTTGACCTTAGGCGTACCGTCCAGCCGTTTGATTTTTCCGTTGGCGCCGGATTCCCAGGCGGGCGTTTCCCATTCAAAATTGCTTTCGGTAGCGCCGCTCGAGTCTTCGGGCACCTCGCCGCGTTTGTCGGGCAGGATCACGACGTCCACGCCGGCTTCGACGCCGCTGTATTGTTCGACGTTGCCGGCTTCATCCTTTTGGGTTTTATAGCCTTCGGGCACCGGCGTTGAGGCCACGGGATCTTTTTTTTGCAGTTTTGGCGCCGCGCCGCCTTGCTGCACCACGTGGGTCAGCTCGTGTGCGAGCAGGCGTTTGCCTTCGGTAGTGCCGGGGTCGAACTTGCCGCTGTTGAAATACACGTCCGTGCCGCGGGTGAACGCCTGTGCGTGGATTTCGCGGTTCAATTGCACGGCTTCGGCGTCGCGGTGGATGCGCACCCCGCCGAAGTCGGCGCCGATGCCGCGCTCCATTTCGGCGCGTACGAAGCGGGGGAGCGGCTCGCCTTTGCCTCGACGGGCGGTCAGGCGGGCGCTGAAGTCGGGGGATGTGTGCGTGGGAGCGCCGGCCGTCTTGGTTTGCACGGGTTTTTCCTCTTCTTTGGCCTCTGCTTTTTGCACGGGTTTTTCTTCTTCTTTGCCGGCTTCGCCCATGGCTTGCACGGGTTTTTCCTCTTCTTTGACTTCGGCTTTTTGAACCGGTTTTTCTTCTTCTTTGCCGGCCTCACCCATGGCTTGCACGGGTTTTTCCTCTTCTTTGGCTTCTGCTTTTTGAACCGGTTTTTCTTCTTCTTTGCCGGCTTCGCCCATGGTTTGTACGGGTTTTTCCTCTTCTTTGGCTTCTGCTTTTTGAACCGGTTTTTCCTCTTCTTTGCCGACCTCACCCATAGCCTGTACGCGCTCCTCTTCCTTTCCCTCCACTTTTTGCACGGGCTTTTCCTCCTCTTTCGGTGTATCCTGTCGTTGCAGGTCCGGTTTTTCCTGGATTTTCTTGTCTTCGGCCATGCGTCCGTCGTTGGTGGCGGGCATTTTATCCTCTTCGGGTGTAGACAGTCGTTGCACGCTGCTGATGGGCATACGCTGCACGGCTGGTTGCCCTTGGGCGGCGCCCACGGCCCGGCTGCCTTGGCTGACCACGTTGTCGGCTACGGCATCGGCTTCGCGTTCGTAGACGTCGTTGGGTTGGCCGATGGTGAGTTTGGGCTGAAAAAACGCCTGTTGTTGCTGCTCGGGAACGGGCGGCACGGTGCGGTTTCGGCGGGAGCGCGGAGTGGAGCGGTAGGTGGGCATGGCGTATGCAAGTTAAGGTCATTGGCAATCCGGGGCAACAGGACGATTCGTCAACCGGTACGTTTTGCAAAGGGGAGCCAGACCTTCAGTACGGCCCCGATTTCGAAATTGCTTTGGCGTAAGTCGCTGCGCATGGCGAGGGACAGGCGCTGAAAATAGTCTGCCGATTGCGGGGTGTCTGGTCCATGCGCAGCGATTTCCGTTTCCAGCATTCGGTAGGTTTGGATCACTTCGCGGCTGCCGAGGAGCGTGAGGCCGTTGGCGATCTCCTGCCGCTTGAGCGGCGATGCGCCCTCCTCCTGGAGCACCGAGAGCGCTTGCTGGTACAGGCGAAAGCGCTGTTCCAAGAGGCCCCGCTGCGCATGTTCCCTACCCGCATAACGGATCGCGCCACCAACCAACCCCGCACAAAAGAGTGCCAGTACAGCCATCAGGGCCAGGCGGGGTCGCTCCGCCTCGGCGAGCAGGGCATATTCGGCCCATATCCATCGGATGCCGAGGAAAGCGGCATAGGCGAGGAGGGAGAGGAGGAGAAAGGAGAGGAGGAGACGCATTGGGTTTGCTAATTTTATATTGGCTCGATAATTATTCCAGATAGAAATGAAGAAAAGGAAGGTGCAACAAAATATACATTACTGAAACCTAGTTTTTTGTCAAGTTTAGTAGTAGGAAGACGTTCCCATTGCCAAATTATTTCAGCAATATCTAGTTGTTGCGACCTGAATAAAAATCAAAAATCAATGTATTTAAGTCGTAAATCTCTATACTTGAAAACCCAAATAACAACTCTAAATAAATAGTGTTTCCTAATAGACATTTATCTGATATATTTATTTTTAATTTTTTATTAAATGCAACAGGACCAAAATTTAGCAGATGGTTTTTGTAGTCATATGGTAAATTTACTTCTAGAGAAGTTTCCAAATTATGGATTTGCTGTGGTGTGGATTTCTGTGAATCAGGATCTAAGTTATAGTAACCAAAATCATTTAATAACATAATTGATAATTTTTTGGTTCTGCTAATAAAATTACTTTTATGAAGCGGTTGATAGATTTATTTATTTCGAGCATGTGAAGCACCGCCTAAATGTGGAATATTCCCGTGTACTACGGTAGGGATTAAATACATCATATTGCCATTTTGATGATGATGCCAGGTAAGGCCTTTTAGACTTCTCATACTAGCTACGGCAGTTTGAGTCATCCTTTTCCTTTTTCCATAAATATAGTCGGCCCAATCAAAATCACTTTTATCCCCTTTCATACCTTCGGCTTGGGTATTTAGATTCACTTGAGCTTCAATGATATTTTTGGGAAATACTGGGTAATTATTTCTAAATGGTATTACCATCTGTTTACCTTTATTAAATTGTACAATAGCAGGATGGTCAGAAACCCAATCTGAATTTCCTTCAGCACCTTGCCAGCCACCTCTTTTCCTCGGTAATCGAGTTTTCATCCTTTGCACATAATCAAACTCCCAAGCATCCCCCGCATCCTTTACTGTAATTGATTTAATCACATCCGACTGATCCATCCGCACCTTTTGGGCAATCTGATCTGCCTCATCCTTTTTAATCTCACCGTCTTTCTTTTTCTCTTCCCCTTCGCTTCGAATTTCATCTGCCACCCCTTCGAATCCACCTTTTCCTTTATCCTTCTTATCCCCTTTCTTCCCAAAGAACCGCTCATAAAGCGCCTTGCCTTTTTCCACCAGCCAATTTACGGCCCAGTCGCGGGCTTTGATGAGCAGGCCGCCAAACTTTTTGATCAGCCCCTTCACCTTGTCGGCGATACCGCTCAGGCCGAAGATACGCGCCAGGAAAGAGATAATGAGCTGCACGCCTTTGGCGAGTATGCGTTCGACAAAGTTGGCGGCTTCGCCGAGCTGACCGAGGGCCACCTTCGTCACCGAATTGAGGATGCCCACGGCAATTTCCTTGATGGTGGCCCAGTTGTCGATAAAGAACTTGATCACCCGGTAGAGCGTGAGGACCAGTTGCACCAGCGCGCCCGCGGGATTGAGCATGGAGAGCAACTTTGTCACCGCCGATTTGATCACCTCCGTAATAACCAACTCAGTGATCTGGCCGAGCACCATCTCTTTGAGGTTGTTCAGTTGCTCTTTGACCAATTCCCATAGTGCAATGGGGCCTTCGGACATCAACCTCGGGACGACTTTGATCAGGATCTCGACCGTCGTTTCGATATACCGGAACACTTTGGCCGCTTTGGGGCCCATTTGCGGGCCGAGCTTTTCGATCACCAACGCCTTGATCTGTCCGTAGGTGAGCCCGGCCAGCTGCGCCACCAGGGAGAACACGCCCGCAATTGAAAACTCCTTCGGCATCTGGATGCCCATTTCCGCGGCTTTACCCAACAACCATCCGAACAAGGCATTCTTGAAGTGGGTGCCAAAGTTGTCCTTAAATTGGGAGAAGCCCTTTTTCAGGGCGTCCATGAAATTGGACAAAATGATGCTGGGGTTCTCCACGACCCGTTTAAAGGCTGCCGGGTCGTTCTTCAACGCATTCAACAGTTCTGTTGCGCCCACCAACCGCAAGGCGCCTTCGAGCCGTAGTTCCTTCATTTTGTCCTGCATGACGCTGGAAAATGCCAGGAACTTGAACAACACCGGGCCGATGTATCTTTTGAAGATTTCCACATTGTAATCCACACCGCGCCAAGCTGACATTTCATCCCACATGGCCTCGAGGCGTTTGGCGATATCGTCGAAGTTGATCCCGAATTTTTTGACCTGTTGTTCGGCCCAGGCGCCCGCTTGCGGGAGCGTTTCGGTTTCCTCCAGTTCGCTGAGCAGGATAGAGCCGATAATGGGTACCAGACGCATATAAGCCCGGACGATATTGACGCCCGAACGCTCCACCGGTTCGTCGGTAATCAGGTTTTTGCCGAGGATGACATTGAGCAAGGAATAACCTGGGATGACCCGTTCGGCGGCCCAATTCAGGCCTTGTTTGATTTTATTCTTGATCCACTCCCAGGCGCCGCGCTGGATAGGCGGAGTGGCGCTTTTGGCGATATCCAGTTTTGGCCGCACCACCGCTCCCTGCTGCACCGTATGTGTCAACTCATGCGCCAGCAACTTCTTCCCGTCCGTACTTCCGGGGTCGTATTGGCCGGAGTTGAAATAAATATCGCTGCCGTGGGTAAACGCGTGGGCCTGTATGGAGTCACTCATTTGGGCAGCGTTGCTGCCGGTGTGGACGCGGACGTTGGAGAAATCGGCGCCGAAAGCGCCTTCCATCTGGCTGCGGGTGTCATCGGGCAGGGGAGCGCCGCCACCTTTCGAGCTGTGCAGTTGACTGCCCAGTTCAGCCGGCGCGGGTGTTGGGCCGCCGGCGCCGTCTGCGGGTTCGCGCTGCACCTTTTTAGCGTCTTCAGCGGCGCATTCGGCGCATTTCAGTTGAAGGGTGCCCCAGGTGCCGGTATCCGGTTTTCGCTGTACGCCGCCGCCTTCACCATCCTCAGGCGGTTCCGCTGCACTGTCAAAAATGGGTTTGCGCTGAATTTTTTCCTGAACGGGTTTTTCTTCTTCTTCTTTCCGTTGCAAGTCGTCATCCGCACCGGGAGCGGCCTTGGGCTGTATGCTCGCCGCTGGTTTGATCGCTCGCTGGAGGGGCAAATTTTCTGGTTTGGCTGCGCTGAGCTCCGGTGATGCCAGCCGCTGAACGACCCTTTCGGCCACGCTATCGGCTTCGCGTTCGTGCGAATCGCCCGGTTGGTTCACCGTGAGTTTGGCCTGTATGGCCGGGGCAAAAAACGACCCTGCGGCGGGTTTGGCCGCCGATTTATGTTCGCTTGTA
The DNA here is from genome assembly GCA_044230315.1 of Saprospiraceae bacterium. Classification (GTDB taxonomy): domain Bacteria; phylum Bacteroidota; class Bacteroidia; order Chitinophagales; family Saprospiraceae; genus M3007. The sequence goes on along the minus strand of JBGARJ010000008.1, from coordinate 128,184 downwards.
TGTTGGGTCGCTTTCATTATTTATGGACAGGTTCGACCGGATAACCGGGTCAGGGATTTGCTGTTTTTTCGTTTTCCCGCAGGCGGTTGAGCACCTCGTAGGCCAAGGCCATATAGTTGATCGCGCCATTGGAATATTCGTCGTACGTGAAAATATCCACCCCTTTTTCCTGCGCCTTGGCCAGGGCTACGTTGATGCGGATGCGGGTGTTGAACATCCGGGCGCCCTGCCGTTCTTCCATGCGGCGGATGACGCTTTCGGTCATGCTGTGCCGGGGGTCGTAACGGGTGATCAGGATGCCGAGAATTTGCAGGGACTTGTTGAGCCGGAACATGCGCTGGGATGATTCCATAAACCCTTCGAAGCCTTTGAGGGGCAAAAACTCGGCTTGCATGGGGATGAGCACATAATCACTGGCCATGAGGGCATTCACCGTCAGAATGCCCAGGGTGGGCGGGCAGTCGACGATGATAAAGTCGTAGTTGGAGCGCACAGGTTCGAGGATCGAACTGAACAGGTTTTCGCGCCCGTATGCACTGATGAGCTCCCATTCGGCCAGGGACAATTCCAGCGTAGCAGGGATCAGATCCATGCCATTGGTCTCTACAATGGCGGAGGCGGTTTCGGCTGGTTCGCCACTGGCTTCGTTTTTCAACAATTCGTAAACAGTCGGTTTTTTTTCGGCTTCTTTGCCCTCCGGTTCCTGGTCGGGGTGCATGCCCAACGCCTGCGTCAGGTTGCTCTGCGGGTCGAGGTCTATGAGCAGCACCTTGTACTTCAACTGGCGCAGGGCGGCGGCCAGGTTGATAGCGGTGGTGGTCTTCCCCGAGCCGCCCTTTTGGATGGAAACGGATATTACGGGCATGGTTGCATCAGTAAATGTTTACAAATATTGCAATAGTAACGGGTTCTATTCCAGGCCCTGCCACAGGCGCGAGCATTTGGTCCACACTTTTTCGGCCACCTGCCCGCCCAGTTCCCGGCCGAACAAATCGCCGTCTTCAAAGTGGATGCCTCCATACCGGCGTGACATACCGGCCTGCGCTGCTGCCTGTGAAAAGGTTTGCCATTCCAGGTGGATCAAGTAGTCCGGAGTGTACTTAGGTTCTATGGCCGATGTACCCACGTCGAGATCCACCCCGTAACCGAAGTAATCGCTGCCGGTGAACCGTTTGAGTATTTCGGCTGCGGCTGCGCTGAAGGTGCTGTGCCCCGAAGGGTATTCGGCAAATGGCGGCGTCACGAAATCGAGCGGTTGATAGGGTTGCCAGGTTTCGCCCTGCCGGTCGACGGTGCCTTGCCGGGGGCCGCCCCATGCTTCTATGGTTTTTCCTTTGAACAGGCGGCGGATCGCGGTGATGGGCCGTACGTAGTTGTAAAAACGCTTGTTATACCAGCAGGCGATACCGGCATCCATCAAGGCGTTGCCCAAGGCGAAATACATTTTTACATCCCGGTCCAACTCGTGTTTGTCGCGCCTCGATACCTGATGCGCCAGCAAACACCAATGGCCCGGCGGGGTCACCGAATTGGGGCCGTCGGCCCAGTACTCGGCAATCATCTTGAGTTCGTCGCTCAGGTTGGCGCTATAATGCATCAGCTCCTCACATTGGGTCCTAAACCGGCCATGTTCTGAGTATGGCTCCGGCGCCGACGACAGGCGCAATTGGGCGCCGCTGCGCAGCGCAAATGGCTGAATTTGTCCCCAGTGCGGCACCAGGAATTCCTGAACCTTCTGCGAGCCGTCGGCCTGAGGCACGCGCAAGGGCTGCCAGCGGATCATTTCCAGGGCATTCGCAGGTGTATCGTCGGGGCCAAGCGCCGGTTTGTAACCTGTATAGTCGGCATAAGGCTTGCCGGTGGCCAATGTTTGCCAGGTATTGGCTCCATCACCCCGACGGTAATCCAACACAGCCTGTGCAGCCAGGTTGCCCAACCCGGAGGGCGAATCGGGCACAACGGAGTCGTCGGTGGGATCAAACAGGCGGCTGGTCATCCAGTCGTCGATCAGGGTGGCTTTATCGGCCGGCAGCGCCGGCTGGAAATAGGTTTTCAGCACCCGAAATGCAGCGTAAGCGACGGCGATCTCGATATCGTCGTCGGAAAAATTACCGGGATACTGCTTCCGGTAAGCGCCGAGCCGGGTACCCACAGCCTGTGTGTCGTAGAACGCCCAGGCATCGTACATAGCAGTATGGGTGATGCCGATCAGGCGCGAGGCCATGGGTGGCGGTGTGCGGGTGGCGATGATGCAGTTGAGCAAAAGTTTGTTGCATTCGACTGCCATGGACGCTCTGTATTTCGACATATGTTTCCTTGGTTGAGAAAAGGGTGAATAGTTTAACCATAGTTCCATTCCACATGCAGCAATTGCGGCATCCACGGCAATTTTACCACGCCGATGCCCCAGGGTAAGGCGTTGAGCAGGATGTCGATGGCCGATTGTTCCACTTGCAGCAGCCAGGTATTCGCATCCGGGCGGCTGAGTTTGCCCGGACGGCGGAGAAAACCTTCGCGCAAGCCTTCGGGCGAAGTGCTGCCCAGTTTGGACCAGTGCCCGATCACAGCGTGTAATAGTTCTTCGCCTTCCCTTTTCGTCTTTTTGGGCAGCCGTATTCGCCGTTCGAGCGGTTCGGAGGCCGGCCAATCGCACAAAAGTTTTGGCAACAGCAATTCATATTCCGGCGCGTCGGAAGCGCCGGTCGCCAGGTAATGCAGGAGAAAGACGGCCATTTGCCGGGCGCGCTCGTCCGTAAAACGGGCGTCTTTGACCAGAGCGTTTTGTTCCAGAAACACCGGTAAAAACGGATGCAGAATGACCAGCCCTGCATTTTCAACATACTGATATTCGCCGGGCTCAAGGTGTGAGCCGGGTATAGCGCCGCTTATTTCACCAGGCAAGGCCGGCGCTTGCGAAAGGTCTTCTGTAAGGCTCCTCCCTATCGGCTTTGTTGCTTTTGGTTCGTCGTGTTGACCGGATACAGGTGGCCGGGCGGGTGAATCCGCTCCTTCATGTGTTTCGGGAAGCACGGTCGGTCTTGGACCGGCGAGAGGAGGTTTCTGTTCGCCGGAGACAGGCGCAGGCTTTGCCGTATGGTCGGCGCCTGCTTCAGTACCGGCGGGACGGGCATCGGGAGCAGGCGCCTGCGTTGGGCCTTTTGGAAGTGCTGTATCTGCGCTTGCGGGCTTCCCGTCTGTTCCGAGATCCGGTATTGACTGTTTGGGAGTAGCCGGGGTGACACCACCGGAATGCCCATATCTTCTTAGGATATTTTGTAGTGGCACTTGTAGCGTTGGATAGTCCGGCATAGTTTCCCATTGCAGGAATACGTCGGTGAGCAAGGCAAACAAGAACGGTTGCTGCGTCGCGGGAATGTTTTCCACCAGTATAGCCTCCAGGAGTGCCTCCGGCTCAGGCGCCTTTCGCGATTGAAGCAGGATCGACCAATAAAAAATCCGGAGTTGCTGTTGAAAAGCAATTTCAAGTTGGTGAATGATTGCGCGCCAGGTACGTACCGCCATTACTGGTTGGTGGTACGGCGCCTTTTTCAGCGCTTCGCCTAAGCGGGAAAGGCGCTCCAGCAAGCCCAGCATTTCGGTTTGCACCTGGTTTAGGGTATCGGAAGCGCCCGGGCTGGCTGCAATGGCCGTAATCCGATGTAGAAAAGCCGCCGGGTGTTGCCGGAGCAAGCGCAACAACGCAGCCGGCTGTACGCGCAACAGCGTAAGCAGTTGATCAAGCGCGGCAGGCTCTTTTTCGAGCATCTCCAACACTGCGCGCTGCATGTCGGCCTCACTGCGCCGGCCGCCGTGCGGGGGCAATTGTCCGTATTGCAGGAACCCGAGCCAGTGCCGGAAATCCTGCGCGGCAAGGGTCCGTACTTCGGGCCGTTCTTCGGGGATCGGCGCCGAAAAGCGTTGTTGAATCAGTTCCCGCAGCCGCAATGCCAACTGTTCGGCCAGCCGGGTTTTCAAACTGCCGGCCGGTATCCGGCCCAAATCGATGACGAGGCGGTCGAAAGTGACGAGGATGTCATCGGCAGCCAATTCATCCAAAACCGGTTCCAGAGCGGGCAACACGGCGTCCCAGAACAGCTGGGAAACCTGCTGTTGAAGGTCGAATCCGTCTTCCCGGTTGCGCCCGTGCAGCTCGAATGCGATCGTTCCGATTTGGTGCCGGTTCATGATTAATGCTTACGTGATTATTGAGATGGTGGAGTCAGGGTGTTTTGAATGGTATCAATAAGCGCCGTGTTACCAGCCGTCTTCATCTCATCCGGGCTCCAGTCGGTCAGGAGAGAAACAGCATCAATGCTTTGCTTCTCAAGTGAGTCGGCCAGTTCGGCCAACCCATCCAGCAATAATTCCGGAGTCGGTTGCGGATTAGCCTCTACGGTTTTGTCCAGCCAGCGCCAGATCAGGTTGTGGTACAGCGCAAGGTACTGCTCGTCGGAAGCTCCGCCGGATTTACCTAATCCGCTCAATACGGTGCGGGTGATGCTTTTGAAATCGCTCAGGGCTTGCTGCCAGTCTGTGAGTGGCTGGGTGATGTAACCGGTGGTGCGTTTGTATGCGCTGGTGTTTCTCAGATTGCTGTTGGCAACCGCTTTGATATTATCCAGGTAGCGGTTGACGCGGGCAATATCGGCGGCGTTTCCGGGTTGGGTGGCGTCGCCGGTTTCCTTGGCGTTGTCACCGGGCGGCTTTTCGGGCGGGGGTGGGAGCAAAAACACGGTAACTTCCGATTGCAGCCCGGTGCAAGGATAGGTATAGCGAATTGGGATGGCCATAATATTGGCTACGGAACCTGATTTTTCCAATTTATACGACAGCAGGCTCGGCCCTTGAGTGAGACTTGTCACGGTGATCAGGCCCTTACTCAAGTCAAAACTGATCGTTCCCCCGGCCGGAGCGGCTTTCAGGTAAATTTCAAAGGGATTCTGGTCGTCAGCCCATTCGATTGTGGAGAGGTTGCTCACGCCGTTAGGGTCGGTAATATGCAGTTCGACTTCATTCGGGCACAGGTCGATGACCTGGCTGGCGTCGTCCGTTTGGCTGGATTTGGAATCGGTGGCGACCAGTTTTACGGAAATTTTGCGCACCTCCTTGAGGTTGAACAACAAGGGTTGGAGTGATTCCTCCTGGATTGGATCTGGATAGGGGAACGCCGCCCCGGCATTCATATCCACAGGCGAGAGCAACCATTCGAAGGTGTCGGCATGCGAAGACCGGTTTTCAAGGGTAAGCGTCACTACGGGATAGGACTCGGGCGCCGTTCCCTGTTCGGCGTACGAGATGTTTTGCACTTCGAAATCGGCGTCGGGCGGGAAGCTCTGCGGCGGTTGAATTTCCGCAAAGGAGTAGTGTACGGTGGGAACCTTGGGGCAACACGTATATGGCAGACAAAAATCGGCGATGATGGTGCGGGTGACCAGGGTGTTTAATTCTAGGGTGTATGCTTTGATAAGGGATGCTTTGTGATTTTTGGTTTCGTCCAGGTTGTCTTCAAAAGACAAGCCCTTGATCAACAACGCATCGCGACTCTGCCGGATTTTTTGTCCAATGGCCGTCGGCACTTCCTCGTACACCAGAATAAATGTTCCGCCTTTCGGTACCCCGGCATGGTGCTCCATGCCCGGATGGTATTTGGCGAAATTGCCGAAAACCAACTGGTCGAGAATGATCGCCAACTCCGGATCCTTTTGGTCGCCATCTACAATGGTTGTATGAGAATCGCCCAGGCGTACGCAGGTGATATCGAAGGGAAGATGAAGCGCTTTGCGGAGCCGGTCTATCGATTCATATCCAACTTGAAGGCCCTGGTCGATATGCCCTTCGATCCGGAAAAAATCGGCATTGGCCAGATCGAAGCACAGGGATTGGCGGGGCGGCTGGGCACTGATAATACCTCCGCTTGCGTCGATCGCGGCCGATTCATAACCCTGTAATCCCAGGCGGCCAGCATTGGTAGCGCGTTCAAAACTCCAATAGCTCCTTGGCGTATCGCCTACCTCGAAACCGCTATTGTCCGATTTTTGCTTTCCGTAGTAATAGGGGATCGCCTGTTGGTCGAGCCAACTACTTTTCATACCCGAGCCCGTAATCCGAACGGAGGTGTCTTGTGACAGAACGGCCACAGCTGGAATAACGACCTTATCGGGCGTCAGCATCCACTCCAGCCGCTGCCGCAAGAAATCAATTTTGCTTTGCCCCAAATCGATATCAGGCGTTTGCACGCGGTAAAATTTCATCCGGGAAACCTGGCTAACCGGATTGCCCAATACGACAAACCGCGGGAAGGCCGATTCATCCGGGCACCAGGAATTGACCGAGCGGCCTCGCAATTGGGCCATTTCGTTATAGGTCGATACCAGATCGAGGAGATAATCGTAGAAATATTGCCGAAAACCGTCGTTCGTTTTGTCCGACAGCGCCTTCAACTGACTGGCTATCTGTGTTGCGTCCTGCGTGGTTACGGCTTTTGCCAAAATGGGGGGTAGTGCAGTAGTAACCGTCGAATCGATTGCCGCATCATTCACGGCCTTCCAGGCAGAATAAAGGTCGTCCGGTTGGAGCATGTCTTTTAGCGGCTTTTGCGTGTGCAGCCGTTTTACATAGGGGTAATCGACGAGTTCAGTAGGGTCCTGACCCTTTTCGTCATTTTCCGTATTCCATATTTTCAGGAGCTCTTCGTTCGTCAGTGCCAGCACCCGGATGGACGGAAAGGAATCGCCCCCCGCCCCATCACAGGAATTGATACAGGATTTTCGGTTGATGGTGGTATTGGTCCAGAGCAAAACGATGACCATTTGTTCTAGCTTGTCAACCGGAATTGGCACTGCGCCATCGGCCTGGTTGCCGACTGCTGGGAGCAGTTCCATGGCCGATATATCTTCGTCGGAATCAGAGAAGTCGAGGTTCCGGAACTGGCTGATTTTGAAGGTGCTGGGTACCCAGTAGGTAAACCGGGCCGAGGCGCCGCCCCCGCTTTGTGCACGTAACGCAAACAAATAACCTTCCGAACTGACTGCGGCGCCAGAAGAAATATCCAAAGCGGGGGTGTCCGAAGGGATCGACAGATCCAGGCCGCAAAATATGCCCGAGCCGATCAGATATACGCGCGTCAGCCGTTCCTGTTTCTCCAGGTAATCCACAATGGCGTTCAAGTCATTGCTCTTTAGCGCTTGGGCCGGCTGAAAACGCGGATAGGTAAATTGCAAATAGTCCGTCATGACACGTTCGGTTAAATTGTTTGGCAGTTGCCGGGTTCCTTGATTTCGGTTTTTAATTGTTGTTTATCAGGGTTTTATTCGCTCAGAATAGTATGGTCGAGCAATACGAATTCGCTGCCCTGCTCGCCGCCCGCTTCGCAATCGTGCAATTGCGCCTTGGGGTAGCGGTTGCGGAGCGCCTGCAGGATGCAAATGAGTTGTTGCTGGGCGTCGCTCAGCGCACAACTGCCGTCGCCAAGCGCCTGTGCCTCGAGCCAGGCGCGCCAGGCTTTTTCCAGTTGCATCATTTGATAAGGCGAAATCCATCCGATCCGCAACGCCACGTGCGCGGGCGCCTCGCTACGCAATGTTTTTTCAAAAAACTGGCGGAATTGCACATTGCGGAAACGCCTGCCCCAATGCGGAATGGCTACAGTGGCCCAGAAGGAATAGGGATCGGCGCCGGCCAGATAGTCGTCCGGGCCGGCTCCGGCGCACGCATCCGGCTCCGCACAAGCCTCCAGCAATTGAAGCGTAGGCGCGGCAGGGTCAGGGCTTGTTGTTGCGTCGTTTTGGCAAGGCTTGCCGGCATTGGTGTACTTATCTGCCAGCAGGATGCCAATTTCAGCAGTGCCGTCGCTCTTAATTTTTGCCAATTGGACCGACAACCATTCGACGAGTGTTTTCCGGTCGGCTTGGGTATAGGCAATCGGACTGGATGCGATCAGCTTCGAGGCAGTATCATATAAACGGATGGGTAATTTCTGGCAATCGGGCTCCGGCTTGTCAAATTTTAACGCAGTGAGTGCCTGAGTAACGTCGTCGATGAAAGCCTGGCGGGACTCGGAAAAATTGACCGAAATATCAGCCACCGGGCTGTCGGACAACAGCAGTATTTCGGCATTGTGCTGAATCGACCAGCATTGTGCCGGCGGAATCCAGTTCGTCGGGTTTAACTGCAACGCGACCTGGGCTTCCAGATCGGGGTGCGTTGCGGGCGACAATTCCTGCATCTGTTCCAAAGTAAGGCCCTGTGCCGAACGGGCGAAATAGGGAGCCTTCTCATCATCCAATAAACGGAGACTCAAGGTATTCTTAGCCGCCAAAAACCCGGCGACGCCAGCCTTTACCTGTTTCAAAAAAGCATCCTTGGCGCCTTGCAGCAATTTGGGATCGGTTAACTCTTGCGTGGTCAGGGCTCTGGTGCTCCGGAAAAGGACCGTCGTGTTGTCCGAATCGAGCAAGACCAGGTAACTCGGCTTACCCGCGCCGCCGGCTTCAAGGTCGACTTTCGTGAACGTTTTTTGCAAAAGCGCGTAGGTCTCTTCCGGCGTATATGCCTGGTCGGAAACGGCTACAACGGAAATTACCCCGGCGGCATCGGCGGCGCGAAGCCGGACCAATTCCTTTTTCTGAAACAGAATCGTCAGCCCTTTCAGCACATCCTGGCTGAATTTGATTTTGGCTTTTTCCAATTCCACGGGATCGCGGGCGATGCTTTCCGGCACGGAAAACAAACTCAGGAACGGCGGGATTCCAGCCGGCACATTTTGAAAATTCAGTTCGAAACGCAAGCCCAGTTTCACGCCGCCCGTTAGCGACGGGCTGACATCCAAAAAGGCGTCATTCGAAGCATCAATTTTCAACAAGGCCTGGCGGTGCGCCAAAACAGTCAATTGCTCCGGACTGGCCGCTATCGCACAGCCATTCTCGTCGGTCAGCAGGGTATCATATAAAACACACTGTTCCTGTTCTAAATAGGACAGCAGGGTTTCGTTCAGGGCATTGAGAAATTGTTCTTTTTCCTGCGCGGTCAGGGTGGGCGGATTGCTCCCTCCACTGGCAATGGGGGTCGTTCCAACCGCCAGGGTGATCCCGTCTTTTATGACACCGGGATAATAAAGTTGATTTTGCTTCACCACTTGGACCGTGCTGGTGTCGAAATCGAACCGAAATGCCTTTTTATCCAGATCCCAAATGACCAGGTTGAGGAGCAAAACGGCGTTTTCGCTTTCTGCGACCGGGGTAGATTGATTGCCTTTGGAAATGGCCAATTGGAGATGATTAAAGCCCCCAATGGTTTGTATCAGTGCCGCATGAACCCGCTCCATGAACGCAGCACGTGCCTGGGCATACGCCTGCGGCGTTTTCAAATCGGCATTCGACACCGGGCAAGCGCTCTTCAGCAACACCTTGTTTCCTGCTTTCAACACAAAATAATGCACAGGCTCTGGCATTCGGGGCCGCAACAGGATATGCTCGATGAGGTGGAACCCTTCGGCGTCGAGGCAGCGCTCGAGCGCTTCAGCGGCGGCCAGGGCGCTATCCTGATCGGAGTAGGTGGCCGGATGCAGGGCTTTCAGTTCTGTCGGGTCGCGCAGCTCAATTCCAAAGGGGCCGCAGGGGCCGGATTCGGCGCCCACCAGGTTACTTTTATCCCGGAGCAGTTCGAGCATCCGGCAATAGGCCGAATACGCGAGTTTGGGGTCGGAATACGTTTGAGCGCTTTCCAGAACAACCTGCTGGCCGATAGCCAGCTGAAATCCGAATCCGTCGCCCCGGCGGACCAGCGGGAATTCCCAGGCTTGTTCGATCGCTTCATCCCGGCATTTTTCCCATACACCGGGATCATAGGCTTCCACACTCGTGGCAGTCAGTTGGAACTGGCCGTTCAGCAATCCCAGGCAGCGTTTTGCGGCGGGGTTGTCGGCTTCGTTCGGATTGACGACGCCTACATAGCATTCTTTTGCCCGCGCAATGGCCATCAGGTCGATGATCGTCTCCACCTCAATCTGTGCTTCATTGTCATTTGCGCAGGGATCATCCGGATTTTCTTCGAAATGGAGCAGGCCTGATTCAGGCATCAAATTCCATTTGACAGAGGGCTGAATGGTTGCCCGTTCGTACGTGATCAAACCACTGTTGCATAGGGGGACAAACCAGTTGTTTTCGCATTTTTTTGCCGTCAACCCGCTGCACTGTACTTGGTGAAACAGCTCATTCCGGGCGGCTTCCCGCTCGGCGGGCGTGTGATAGACGCTGGGGTGGATCGCCAGGCGGTACCCGTTGGAAGCCAGGCCCAGGCCAAAGCGGCAACCGCCAGCCACATCCTGCCAGGTGACAAAGTTTATCCCGTTGCCAAAATCCAGCAAGAAGTCGTTCAACCCTTCCCAGGCATTTTCCGCAGCGGTTGCCGGCAAAGCGGAAGGATATTCTTGGTTCGGTGTCGCTTCAAAATATTCCTGGCTTTCCAGGCCGGGCTCCCAAAGGGCGATTCCGAAATAGCCTTTGGCCGGCTCGTTGACTGGTACATAATTGGCCGGGAAGCGGAGCAGATCCAGGAATACGTAAAATGCCTCCAGCGCTGCTTTATCTGAGTCGAAAACCTGGCTGGAGGTCCAAAGCAGATGATTGCTGACCGGATCGACGATCCGGAAGCCGAAACCGCCGCCGGGTTGGCGGTGCACCGGGTAGGTACGGGCATGGCGCTGCCGTTTTTCGAATTCGGCCACCAGATCGGCGCCAGGCAGAAAATCGGGTGTCCGCGCGATTGGTTTCGTCGGATCACCCGGTACAGGCAGCCAGAAATAACAGGCCACCCCGTCCTGACAAACGGTCTGATAGTTGGCCATGTGTGATGCCAGATCGAGGATGGTCAGGTAGTTGGCGTCGAAAGCGGCCCAGGCCTCCTCGGGCGTTGCGAAAGTGTCGGCGCTGATCCACCAGACCACATTTCCCGATTTGATCCGGTACACATAGCGCTTTTTGGGTTTGGGTGTCACCACCACGGTGCCGCTGTCGCAATCGATGCTCGAATACTCCGGCAGTTGACAAGCCAGGGTACGCTGGATGGTGCACAACGCAGTGTCCCGCTCAGTGGCCGAGGCAAAATGCGGTTGATACTCCGCAAGCATTCCATCGGGTTTGCGCAAGCGGTAGCCATACCGGACGGCGGCGAGCGGATAGGTGTTGGCCGTGGGCTCGGACGCCATGCGGCTGACCGCTTTTTGTTCTTCGGGCTGGCTCGCCGGGGCTGGCGCCGGGATATCGGGCAAGGGCTCGCAAGCTGCTTTTTTCCAGTTCAACAAGCGGATATAATCGGCCAACTGGCCCATCGCCAGGTTCATTTCTTCCAGGCTGTCGTAAGTGTCCGGGTTCAGGAGGGCTCCGCCCGACAGGGAGAAACTGAACTGGCCTTCGGTACCCTGGAACGCGCTGATCGATTGCTGGGCTACCCGCTGTTGCAAGGCATAGACGGCCATTTGAGCGTCTTCCCGGTTTTCATAGCTGGTTTTTCCGAGCAGAGCCGGCAATGCGGATGCATCGCAAGGGGGCCAGCAGGCTTCGTAATGCCAGCGTTGATCCTGTTGAATATACCGAAACTCTACCAGCTCGTTGCGGATGCCTTCGGTCAGGTGCAACAGCGCAGCATCGCGCAATTTCGCGGTATCGTACCAATGGGGGTCTACTGCCAGGTCGTCGCCCTGAGCAAAGCAAAAACTGTACTGGTTGGCGTGTTCGAAAAGGCTGGTTTTTTGATCGGGCGCCAGTGCCAGGAAACTGTCCTGCAGGGCTTCGAAAGCCAATTGAGCATCGGCTTCCGATTGATAGGGTACTGTCCCGACCAAAACGGGCACGATCCGCTCGTCGCAGGATTCCCAGCAAAGCTGGTAGAAATACTCCGGGTCCTGCCATTCGGGGTTGGCCGGCAGGGTGTGCTCGGCGAACCATCCGGCCAATGCGGCCATCGCTGCATCGCGCGCAGGTTCAGTCGAATACCAGAAGGGATGGGTGGCCAGCAGATCCGATTCGTCTGTTCCCTGAATTACAAAGGAAAACAGACACCCGTCGCTTGCTTTAGTGGGTTGATAATGCGCCAGGTCGGCTGCGGCTTGCAGGGTAGTTTCCAGTGCCGTGGCAGCGTCTTGCTCCGACGCATAATCCTGTGCGCTGAGCAACACCGTCTGTTCGTCCTTCAGAATGGTAAAATGCCAGACGCCCGGGCAGGCGATCTGGAGGGGCTGAATACGATCCGAGCCGTAATATTCGCGCAACACGCCCAGCGTATCATCGCGTTGTTCCGCAGTGTCGAGTATCGCCGATTCGGCCAGTACATTGCCTTCGGGGCCTTTTAACCGGATAGTGGGGCCCGTTTCATCGATGGCTTGAAAAGATTCGGGCTGTCGGGCGGCATGCAGTGCCCCCAGGTAAGCCACCCGCGCCTCGTCGGCCTGCGCATACCATTGTTTCCCATTGAGCACTTTTTTCCCGTTGGCATCGGTGAGGGTAATGGCGTATGCTTTGTCGATCTGACGGGTCTGAAACAAGGCCTGGCCGGCTGCCGCCGCTGCGGTCAGGCTTTGAACGAAGCCCTGCGCCAATTCCGGCGTGTCGAAGGTGGCCACAGAATGCGCCATGACCTTTCCTTGTGGGTCGAGCAGCCACACCTGGCGCGTTTCAGTCTGGTCGTAGGTAAAAGCGGCGCTGTTTTTAGCGCGTTCAACCATGGCGCCGAAAGCGGTTTGCGCAGCCGTCTTGTCGATATAAATGCCGGTACCTTCCAGCAAGATTTCTGTGGCGGCGTCCGCCCACTGCGGCAGGAAGGCCCGATTTTTAGCCACCAGGTGCTTATTGAAAAACGCACTGGCGTCCGTCTGGATTTGTGCCGTGCGCAACATCCCGTTACGCACTGCCGGATCATCATAAACAGCCGGATGCCTGGCCAGGCGGATCGAATAGGCTGCTTGATCGTCGGTTGCTGGATAGGATTGCAGCAGGAAAAAGCTGTATTTGCCATCTGCGTCGGTGGCCGGCTCCCAGTTGTCCGCGCTCCGGGTTATGCTCAGGGCATTGTTCAATGCGGCGGCAGCCTGTTCGCTGGTTTCAAACCCGTACAAGCTTTCGAGCAGGATTTTGCCCTGCCCGTCGGTGAATTGCCATATCCACACATCGGGTTCCTGGCTGAGTTCCGTATCGGGCCGGTGCGCCCGGATCCAATCCAATGTTTCGCTTATCCCGGCTTGTGCACCGTCTTCCGTCGAATAATACCCCGGGTGTTTGGCGAGCGGGTCGCCGTCCGGGTTGCGCACTTCGAAACTATAGCCTTTGCCATAGGGATCAGCCAGAAGGTGATAATGCGCTTCTTGCAATGCCAGATCGGCAAAAATAGCCCAGGCGGCCATGAGTTCCGGCGTGGTATCGTAGGCATGCACGCTTTTCAGCAACACAATGGGCGTTCCGTCGGCCGCCGGTTTTATCACCGAGAATACATTCCCCATTTCCGTCTTGCCGATTTTGAGATAAACGCCCGTACCGGACATCAGGGCAGAGTCGAGACCGGCAAAAATTCCACCGGGCGTACCCGCGCAGGGCGCTCCGGGTGCGCCCGGCGGGCCGGCGAAATACGCCATGATAGCGTCGCGCTGTTCGGGTGTGGGGTAAGTATCGGGGTGCACGGCCACGATGCATTCCTGCGGAGTGCCGGCGTTTTCGACCAGGACAAAACTGTAGCGGCTGTAATCGCCGCAACCTACACGCCGGTAGTTCTTGCAGTCGGCGGCGAGTTCCATCACCTTGGCCTGAAAGGCGTCGAACGAGGCAAAATATTTTTGGTTCACCCAGAGGGTGCGGCAACGGAAGTCGTGCAGGCGATATTCCGGCCAGTTGCCCGCTTCAAATACCTCGAAGGGCGCCAGGGTGTGGCGGGTGCGTGGGTCCAACCCCATGAGCGCGCCGGCGCGGTTTTCCAGGCCGGTGATATTATCCGTATCCCAAAGATGCCCGGTAGCCGTATAGTCGAAGCCGCGGCCGCGGTTGCGGCTGATGCCGGGGTATTCTGCCAGGAACTGTTCTTTATCGGTCACCAGTTCGGACAACGGCCGTTGTTTGCCGGTATTGTCGATCTGGAGGAGGGCGTAATCGGTGAAATCCTCGGCAAAACGCGCGAGCAGGTGGTTCAGGAATTTGTCGCGACGCGCCAAGGCTGTCTGCGACGTTTCGGCCAGATGTTCCAGGATTTGCGCATACGGCCGCGGTTCATACACCAGTTCGAAGGTATAGGCCGCGTCGGATGGATGGTCCACCGCCCGGTAGTGGTCGCCCGACAAGCCGAGGAAGGTCAGGGCTTCGCCCTCCCGTTTGGCCAGGTCGGGGTCTTTGAACGCCGGTTTGCTGTGAAGCACCAGCATTTTTCCCCCACCTGGAAGGTCCATTGGGATCTGGATCTCGAAGCAGTACAGCCCGCAGGCATCTTCTGCCGCGCGGATACTGTAGGTATCATGTTCAAAGGCCGCCTGGGCGCTGCGGATAACATCGTCGCGTTGCCGTGGGTTATCGAAAAACTGATAATCTGTGTAAATTCCGCTATCGGTTTGTTCATCGAAGGGGAATACGATCACGGACCCGCGCCGGTACAAGATCGAACTGCCGGTGATCGGCTCGCCTTGCTGCTCGAAATCGCCGCCCCGGATCAGCATCGCCAGATCGGGGATGCTGGATACATCGCCCGGGAAGTACGTACGCCGGCTGAAGGACGTTGGTTGCAGGGCGAAAAAATCGCGCAGATGGGCCAGTTGGGCCAGGTAATTGGCCAACAATTGGTCGAAAAACAGCAGGAACGCCTTTAACTGAAGCGCCTGCGCCTTGCGGTTGGGCGGGGCCGATTCGGGCAGCCCACCTTCGCCGATGCCGTAAACGGCCGGAAAATCGTGCTGGATCGACCAGTATTCGCCGGGGTTCCGGTACACGCCTTCCGGTACGGGCAAGTCCAGGTCGTATGGTTTGAGGGTGTTCTTCCGGGCGCTGCTGAGCCGGTCCTGGTAGCGATTCAGCACTTCCTTTTGATTGGCGGCAAAGGGGACGCCGTCCTTGAACAAGGTGATTTTGCACAATTCCGGGGCCAGTACCGGGTGATACCCGGGTGTGAGGTGTAGGCACCAGTCGGCGCCGCTGGTTTGCGGCTGGCCGTCGATGTAGTTGAACAGCAATAATTTGCGTACAGCCAGAATGCCGGGATTGTTATCGAGGATGATGCGGTACAAATCGCTGGCGTGCAGTTCGACGGGCAGTTGCAATTGGTCGAGTTCCGCGGTATCTATAAACCCGTGACTGTCGGGCAGGAGCGGGCGTCCTTCAAAAACTTCTTCAATGGGCAGCCCTTTTTGGAGGAGCTGGTTCAGCGTGTAAAACGATACGGCAGGCGACAGAGCCTTGCGCAGGCGTTCGTACATGTCGACCAAGACGTCTTCCGGGTCATAATCCGGTGCAATTTCAATATGGGCACAAATTGCTATCTGCTCGTCCTGCAGCACCTGTATATCCAAAAAATCTTCGCAGAGGTTGCGATGAGCCTGCAATCGGGCCCGGGCCTCAGCCAGGATACGGTCGACCGACAGGCCGTCGCCAGCCTTACTCACCGTGTCTTCCGGCCGGATGGGTTCCAGTTCGAGCAATACCCGGTACAGGCCGTTCAACCGAACCAGTTGGGTTGGATCGTCGGCAGTAGGCAGGTCTGCCGTGCAAGCACAAGAATTGCCGGCAGACGCCGGTGTGCCTTGACCCGTGCTCAACGCGCCGGTTTTACAGTTCAGAAAAAGATCGACTTCCGCTTGTTCGGCTTTTTCAAGCCACGCATTTCGCACACCCCGGATATCGAGCAATAATTTCCGGTAATCGGTAATGGTCAACGGGTTGTTGCTCAGGATCTCGGCGGCAGTAAAAAAGTGTTTGACGGCGCCCTGGTCTTCGGACGACGCGCCGGCCAGCAGGTCGGGCACGGAAAAGCCGGTGCGGTATCCCAGGTCGAGCAGCGCGTAGCACAGCTCTTCCAGCATGGTAATGCCAGGGTCGTGGAGGTTGTGATCCGTCCACAAATTGCCGGAATACTGTTGAATATGCGTCAGCCCCAACTCGCGCAGGCGGCGGAAGTCGAGATAATCCGGGTATCCGGTATTTATTTTCGATATGGGTTCTACCGAGGGCATAGCGGATGGCTGTGCGAGGCCAATAGTAATAATGGTCTGGTTTAGTGTTTAGGCACTGACAGGACAGCGTTGTGGTTCAATCCTTGCCGCCGGGGTGATGGCGGTGTTTTTCAAGGTGTGTGACCCGTCTTGACAGTTCGTCGATCATAGTCTGTTGTTCCTGGATGGCCCTGATGAGCAGGGGTACCAGATTTTGGTATGCGATGGCTTTTTCATGGCCGTCGATTTTTACCACCTCGGGCACTACGTCGGCGCATTCGTAATCGTACAGCCCGAATTGCCTTACCGGGGTGTGTTCATCGCCGCCATGGCGGTGATGGTGGTGGTGTTCGCGCTGAAAACGGATCGGGGTCAGGCGGCACACCAGGTCGAGGGCATCCTCGATGCGTTCTTCGCGGTGCATGTGTTTGGTCGACAGGTACATCTCCAGAAACCGGGCGCTGCCCTCGACGTCGAGTTCATAGTGCTCGGGTGGTGTACCAATGCCCATTTTACCATGCTGATCGATGAAAACCCGGTCTTTCCCTTCGTTGATATTGCGTTCGGGGTGATTGTTAGAACCGTAGGGGGCTCCGGTTTTGAACACGAATCCGCAAGGGGCGTCGGTTTTGAGCACACCGTACGAATTATCAGCTCCGAGGGTGAGGTACGACGGCATGCCGGCCGGCTTCTCATTGATGATCGCTATGGCTGGGTTGACGGCCGGCGGCGTTTGTGTGAGGCTGACCTGGAACGAGCCGTATTCGGGATCGCGCACTTCGAGATTGGTCTGTGCATTGCCGGTGCCCACGCCGAGACCGCCTTTGGCGTTGATCGATACGATGGGTTTCCGTTGTTCACCGCCGTTTTGGGTGTTGTCGCCGGAAGATTCGGCATCGGGCTGAAATTGAAAGCCACCAGGTGCATCGGTCCTGAAATGCGCGAAATTGCCGTCAAAGATCTGGCTGAACTGCTTTCCGCTGGCCTGATGGCGCATGGCCAGCGTCGGTACATCCTGGCGGCTGGGCATGAGCAGCAGGTCGCCGCCGCCCAGCAGGTTGTTAACATGGAGCACGGCTTCCGGGTCGTCCACGCCGATGCCCGCCTGCGGTTCGTCGTTGTCGCCGCGGGTAAGCACCATCAACGTGTGCGGTACGGAAGCGAGTTTGGCAGCGGGAGCGGCTGTTTGGATGGTCGGGTCTACATGGCCGAAGCGGAACCCCGTTTTCGTAGTGGACTCGGCATATACTTCGTTGTCGTCCACCTGAATCCACAACTGGGGTGCCGTATTGCAATCCGGGTAGTCTTTGGCGATCAGCAACAGCTCCGACTTCGGGCTGTCGACCCGGTTGAAAAGGAGCATACCGCTGTCGGCAACTTCTACGTGGAGTTTGGCGCAGGGCGTAGTGGTTCCGATTCCGGCATTCAGCCCGGTATCTTTGACAAAAATGAACCCCTTGATCGGATCGACGGTCCAATCGTCGTCTTCCAAGTCAAAATCGAGTTGGCTCCAATTGTTGTCTTTCGGTGGGATTTGGGTAGAGCAATACGTCTCGGGGATGCCGCCGACGGGAGCGGGGGCGGCGCTTTTGGTTTGCTTGGTAGGATCGCCGTTGGGATCGTCTGTGCCGGGTGGGGCAACACGGGTGAGCATATACATGGATTTGCCGTAGATCACCACGTCGCCATCCCGGTATGCGATACCAGGCCGCCAAAGCCCGAAGAAATGATCGTCCTTTTTGTTGACGGTGGAATCGATCAGGTCTTTAAAATGCTGAGCCGTCGGGATCATCCCGTTTTTGAAATATGCCTGGAGTTCTGCTCTGGTGATAGTTGCCATCGTTCAAAGGTGTGATTGGTTGAAAAGGCAGTTGCGTTTTGGTTTTCAGTTGGGGCCGATACCCAGCCCGCCGGGCGGGCCGAGGATTTGGTACCCCAGGCCGGTCGATGTGCCCGACTTCGGGTTCGGCGGGCACAGGGCGCCTTCGCCATTGAAATCGATATCGCCCGGCGCGAGGATCGAGCGCTCTGTCCGGGCCTCGATCTCTGTCAGGTTTTGAGCCGGTATGCTGGCCGGATCGGTGAACCAGAAGTCGGTGACGTAGTCCACATAGTCCAGTTTTTCGATAAAATGGAGCACGGAGGATTGGAACAACTTTCCACCGAAGGAGGGGCCCTGTACGTCGCCGAAGGCCCAGGGCGCCAGAAAGCGCAGTACATCCTCCCGGAGTTTGGCTTCGTAATAGTTGACTTCCTTGCCCGGCCGGAACGCGATATTGCCGCCAATATCCACTTTCTGGAAAATAGGGTTGACCGCTTTGACCTGAACAAAAGTTGAAGTCCGGCTCAACAGGAATTGCTCGATCGAATGCAACAGGGCCCGGGTGGCCTTGGGCTCGAGTTTTTCGGCAAATTGCGAACCGGCAATTTCAGGGATGATCGCCAGCACTACATAGCCGGGGGCGTAATACAAGTCTTCCTGCGGCTGGGTATGGGCCAGGGTGTGTGTCAGGCATTTGACCTTGTACACCTCCGGAAATTCGTTCAGGACCATCCGTTCGTAGTCGTACAAGGTAATAGCCCGGCCTTTGTGCCGCAGGCGTTCGCTGATGCGCTGCCGGAAAGCGGGGGGCGATTCCAGTGGCCGGCCGCCGAAACTTGCGTACGGCTGTGCGATCTTCTTGATGCCGGCGTCGCTTACCACGGGCTTGGTCACCCCCTCCGGCGCCAGCGGCTGGCCGGGGCGTTGGCGGTCGTTTTCGGGAAGAATCAAGGCGCCCGTTTTGATCGCCTGGGCATGCACGCCGATGGTATCGCTGACGCCGGCCGTACCGGTTTGCACCGACACGCGCAGCCAATGAAATTGCCGCGGCAGGATAGTGGTGTTATCCGAAGAAAACTCGAACGGCAGCGCCAGTTTTACGATCCCGGAGGCAATGAGGCCGTTGGTGGCGTCGTCCAGGATTTGTTCATCGTAAGCCAGGGGCGTCCAGGTATTGCCGGCGAGATAGGCCCACTGCGGCCGTTCGGGGTTCGGGGTCACATCGGGATCTGCCGTGGCTTCCGCCAGTTGGAACAACAGTTGGAGGTTGCTACCCGGCGTATAGTTTTGCAAACCGATATAGAGGGCGCCTTCGTCGGCGAAGGGGGGGAGCAGGCTGTTGATCGGGTTATCCACGGTGGGATCGTACGCAAAATATTCCCGGTTGGATGCTTCGAAAGGGTGCAAATGGGCAAAGGCCACCTGTTTCGATTTCCAGTTGCCGTCGGCGTTGTATACCAGGTAAAATTCTTTAATGATCGGCGTATAGGGCGGTTTGGGGGCAGGAACAACGGTTGAAGTAGTGTCGGTTGTAGTCGTGGTGGTGGTGGTATGGGACGGATCGTTCGGGTCTGTCTGATGCGAAACGACGACGACATGTTGATGCGTTTCTATTTTGCTCAATATCCCTTCCGCCAACTCCTGAGCATAGTCTTCATGCCTGAAATTACCCTTGGCGAAGTTGATTTTTACAAACCCGTCAGCCGACTGGGCGGAATAAGGCAGCAAGGGGCCCCCGATGACGGGTAATTCATTAGCTGAATAGCAATTCAAATCATTGGCATTTTCACCGTTGGGGGTCAATGTATCCGGGAAAAGCGCCTCTGTTCTGAATTCAGGACTCCAGGTATGGCCCCTGAGCGCACTAATCGTTACTTTGAAATCAAAATCATTCGGCGGATTGTAATATTTATACCGGTCAACGAAGCTATCGAAATCGATTTGATCCCAACGCACGTGGGCCGACAGCGCCTTCAGGTTCTTGCGGAAAACCTCCTCGCTTCCGACGATCAGTTCTGCCCCGATCTTCGGCGCCGCGCCAAAGGGAAGAAACGGCTTGGCGGGATCGAGCGGACCTTCGGCGTTGGACAACAGCAGGTTTTTTACCTGTACGCCGATTACTGCTACGGTTATATTGACGATTTTCAAACCGCTGAGCGCATCCAGGATTTTCAGATAATCGGAAGCGCCCGGCTGCAATTCAAATTTGACCAACGGATCGGTAGTTCCGTAATCGAAGCCGAGGGCTTTGGCATCGGCAAAAACCAGCGGTTTGCCGCCTTGCAATTGGAAGCTGAACTGAAATTCCGGCTCCAATGGATCAAGTATTTTGCAGTCCAGGCCCTGGCCCGATTCCCAACCTTTAGTGCTCGAATACTGTACCGAAAATACGTCACCCAGTTGTTCGATCAGGTTGCTGTCGATCGAGCCGGAATACCGGATGGTTAGTTGCACTTCCGGTGTGCCTTCCTGTAGCAGCAATACCGGTGAGGCGACCAGGAATCCGATCCGCGCCGGCTCATGCGGGGTCAATCCGTCGGGCGCCTGCGCGCTGCCCAGGGTATTCCAGTAGGCCTTTGCGGGGTCCTGAAACGGCGCGCCTTTGCTGTCGAACGAATTGGCAAAGGCCGAAGCGAATACACCCGATGCAGCGCCGGAGCGGTACATGGTGCGCAGGCTGGCTACCCGAGCCTGGTTGAGCAGCGTCTCTTCGGCCAAGGCAAAGTGGATATCGGCACCGTTTTTATCTTTCTCCGAGGCTTTGTAACGGGTTTCGGGCGCGATCAGGTGTTTAGTCTTCAGTTTGTCGAGTTCCAGCACCAGGTGCACGTGATCGGGTTGAGCGGCGCGGGCCACGAGGCCGAGCACCTGGCGGTAATAGAAATCGAGGTGGCGCTCGGTGAGCCGGTTGAGGTCATGCCGCACCTGGCCAAACACCTGCAGAAAGGCATACAACAGACCCAGGTGCGCTGGATGGTTGCCGTCGGATTCGGCCTTCGCCATAGTACGGGCCTGTAATACAATCCGGGAAAGGCCCTGCCAAAAGGTTTGAAACAGGTCGGCGGCGCGGTCCAGGTAATAATTTTTCTTTTCTGTCAGCGTGCCTTTTGCATTGGGCAATGCATTGGGAATGGGAATTCCGCCGGCCAGCAGATCGTCGAGCGAGAAGTTCCACACCGGATTGGCCAACAGGGGTTCGAGATAATCCGGGCGCTGGAACGGGTCGCCTGCAGCGTGCAGGACCTTTTGTGCCTCGTTAGCCGTGCCGACGAGCTGGCTCAGGGCATAACCCAGGTCGTTTTCAATGAGGTTCCGGATGTCCTGCCGCAACGGCGCGTACTCCGGTAGTTGCTGATACCAGCGATTGAGCAGCAAGGCCAAGTCGAACACCCGGGCGAAAATAGGGTATAGGTTGCCCTGGTCCAGGCCGGATGTGAAATTGTCTAGCGCGGCGGAGAAGCCGGCCTGCCATTGTTCTGGGTCCTCTCGCCCAATCAGGGTCAATTGGAAAGGCAGGGCCAGGCGGAAAAAATCCTGCCAGTCGCTTTTGCGCAATAAGCCGTCTTCATACGCATGATGCACCACTGTCTGGCTCAGGTCGAACAGATAGGCCAGGATATCGGCATCGGTCCGGTCGTCGAGCGGCGCATAGGCGGGCGCGAGCGCAGGCAAGTCGCGCTCCCGGCTGCTGGTGCCGGCGTGCGCCAATGGATGCGGGAGTTCGGAAAACGGCGTGGCCATTTTTTGGTTGGTTGGTGTGTTAGGATATTCGCGGCATCGGCCGGGCAAGTGTCATCAGGTGCCGCCTACGCCTTCTTTGATGTAATAGTCCCAGACGAAATTGTAACGGCTGTTGGTCTCGCGGACGGAGTAGTCGATGAAAAAGCGGAGGTAACCCTCCACGACATCCGTGCTTTCGGCAACTACCTCCAGTTTTTCCAGTTTGATACGCGGTTCGTGGTAGAGGATGGCGTTATATACCATATCTTTCAAAAAACCCAGCAGTGTGGAGTTCATTGGGTCGAATACGAAGTCGTTCATATTGCATCCGTAATCGGGCTGCATGACGCGCTCGCCAAGGCTGGTGCGCAGCAAAATGGCGAGGCTTTGCTCGATATCATCGGTGCCTTCTGCCATCACTACTTCCCCGCCGAACGCTTTGTTCTTAACAAATTCCGGTGGGAAGCCCCAGCCTTTTCCGAGAAAATCGCGTCTCTCAAGCATATCGAATTGTTTTAACAGTAATATTTCATCCGCCAATAATCACCATGGGCGATCCGGCCATGATGGTGCCGCCGTGTGCAGTGGAATCGCCCATCCGGGCGGCCGGCTTGCCGCCGATGAGCACCGTGGCCGAGCCCTTGATGATGGTATCCGGCGGGCCGGTGCAAATACAGGTATCCCCGACCACGGCGGCCGGCATGCCGCCGATGAGTACGGTGGGCGCCCCGGGGCCAATAACGGGCCCGCCTACATGGGGTACGCCATTGGGATTGACCTGTGGGCATACATGAAAATCGGTGATGCGCGCTGCTGGAGGCATGGTATAGTGGTTTTATACATGAATTCAATTGATCTTGATCGGCATTCCTTTCAATATGGTGGCGCCGCTGGACGACAATTCGGCTGCCGCACCGCCGCTGGCTTTTAATTGGGCGCCCGCTTTTACTTCGGCATTGGCAGAACCCTCCGCTTTCAGGTTGGCCCCCGCCTTGATTTCGATGTTGGCGCTGGCGCTGATCTTGATATCTTTTATGCTTTTGATCTCTATGCCCGAATCATTCATGACCATTTGGTTGCCGTTTTGGTCTTTCAGCGTGATACTTTTAGCGTCTTCACTGATGATGAACTGGTTGCCAGCCGGCGTTTCTACGGTGATGATCTTCTTGTCGTCGTCGAACACCCATTTCATCTTACTACGCGACCAGAACCCCTTGATATGGTTGTCGTCTTTGCCTTTTTCCCAGGCGGGATGCGCGCTGGAATGAAGCATGCCGAGCACCACCGGGTCGCGCGGGTCGTCGTTCAGAAAACCGACGATCACTTCGTCGCCGATTTCGGGTCGAAAAAAAGTGCCGCGTTCTTTGCCGGCGTCGAGGGTGCATACCCGCGCCCAAACGCCTTTGGCTTGCGGATCGAGGACCGGTAGCCGGACGAGCAGGCGGTCCTCGCCGTCGGGGTCGTTTTCGATTTGCACGGTCACACCGATCTGAAGCCCGTGTATGGCGGGTACAAGGCCGGCAGCGGGCATTTCCGGAACATCGGGTGTCTGGCTGAACCAATGCGGCGAAAGGCCGAATTGAATATGGGTATTCCAAGTGCCGCTGTACACTTCGTGCCGGACGCCGGTGACAAACACTTTGCCGTTGAACCGGGCGCCGCAACCGCGCAGTTCGACCGTTGAACCCGGCTTGATCTTGTTGAAACCGGTGATCTTGGCGCGCCCGCGGATTTTGGCCATACGGCTTTTTAACATTGCCGCATCTGCCCAGGCTTTTAGTTCTTCCTGCAAAACCTGGCCGGTATGGCGTAATTCAAATTCGGAAGGTCCCACAGCGGCAGACAAGGCGTTGCCCGACAGATTTCCGGCCTCCGCAAAGGAAGGCGAACCCCCTTCAGCTTCAAAAAGCGTCTGCCCGGCATAATCCCAGGCATACGATTTTACCTTTTTCCACTGGGTACTGGCGTCTATTTCGGCATCGATCTCCAGCAAATTGCCGCCGTATGTCAGGATCAGCACCGGGGCTGCGCTGGTATCCGGTTTCTTTACGTCGATTTTGTCGCCGTTGGTTAATACCAGGCGGCCGTTCATTTCGGCCCGGCCAAGCATAAAATCCCAATCGGTGGCGCGGAACTGAACCACTTCCTTGTGTTTGACGGAGGTAGCCTCCACTTTGCCTTTTAGGCCGTAGGGGCCCATCAGATCCTCAATGATCTCGCTGTCCTTTTTTGCTTCAAAGTATTTACTCCTGCGCCCGAGCGTCATTTTGACAGCGGCGTGCCGGCATTCGAGGATCAGGTAGTTGGAAACGGGGTCTTTTGACCGGATCGCGTGCCGCACAATGACGCCTTGGAAAACCGACTGGCGGTCGCTGTCGTAGCCGATTTTGACCTGAATTTTCTTGCCGGGTACAAAGGTGGGGCTGGCGCTGGCCTCGAAGGTTTCGGCAGAAGGATCGCCGTCGCGCAGAATGACTGTTGCGGTGCAAATTCGGTTAACTTCGTCGTGTACGGTAATGCTCAACAACTGAAAGGCAGGGTCGATCGGCTTGCCATCGACGAGTAGGTCGACGTTGATCACATCGAAGGTGGAATTGCTCGGTATAACGCGTCCGTCGTTTGGCATATCAACTGGTGGTTTCGTTGTTTGAATCTTCGGTCAGGCTGAAGGGCGGGAAGGTCAATTTCTCACTGGGCGTCAGGCGCCGTAAGGTGTTCCGGTTGTTCGCTTTGGCCACCTGCAGCAGATAGTCGGGCGAGCCGTAAATCCGGTGGGCCATCAGCCAGAGTTGATCGCCAGGTACCGCCGTGCGCACGTGCGTAAGATCAGGTGAGTTTTTATCCTCCTCCCGCACTCGTTTTTGGTCTTCGACATGCGCTTTGAACACGGCACTGACTTTCGCCCGGAGCGGTTCGCCGTCGGGTTTGAACAACACGTAGTTGATGTCCAGGCTCTTGAGCGTACAGTCGAACGTCGGTTTGTTGTCGCCGAAAATGTTGTTTTTACCAAAACCGATTTTGAGGTACAGCGGGCGGTGCGCCTGCCCATCCATGTAGTACACGGTGCGCAGCAGGTTTTTTACCTGATCCGGCACGGACGTGCCCTGGTGGACGTTGCCTGTGATGGTATTGGTATTGTCCAGGTAAAAATCCAGTTTCAATTCCTCGGGCATCGTGACGCCGAAATTGGTCTTGGTGCCCTGGTTACCACTGCCTTGTTTGTCGTCCGATTTTACCTCAAACTTCTGCGACAACTGGTCCGGGTTGATTGGCACAATAAAGGAACCCACCTTGCTGGTGCGCAGGGTTTTATCTCTAAACCCCTGTATCTCGATCTTGGTGACGTTGTTACTGGCCATGTCGGTGTCTTGCCGGAAGGTTTAGCGTTCTTGTTGCCGTTTGAGGGTCTCCAGTACTTTTTCCACGCAGGCTTCGACCAGGGCCGGATCGGGCTGACCCGGGGAACTTGGGGCGGTGGAGGCCTGGGAGCCGTCCCCATTGTCCTGATCGATCGTGAGCTTGATGATCAATTCCTTGATTTCGAGCGGCATAGCGGTCGTTATTATTTGATTATTTGCGCATTTGGAAATAAGTGTAACTCAGTTCGATGGTCTCGATCAGGATTTTTCCCGATTCGGCGTTCAACTCGTCCATCTTCCAATTTTTCGGCCAGGCGTGAAAAACCTTCCACATGACCAGCGGCTGGTGTTTTTCATCGAGCAATTTGACGGTGATATCCACCGGATCGAAGATGAAATTCTCCATGGCCTGCTGGATCCATTTGAGCACGGGCGAATTTTGGTAAACAAGGCCCCGTTTCAGCACAAGGTCGGAGGCCTTGGTGCGAATGGGCACCACGTGTTCGAAACGGTTTTCGCCCGCTTCCTTGATCGTTTCCGTCTGCATTTGCACGCTCAGGCCATTGACCGATTGGAATGCGATATCCTGATCGGTCAGGTTGCCGAAATGCACCGAAAAATGAAAATTGACCGGTGGGTAATACATAATCAGCGGGTTTTGAGGCGCCCTGTAAAGCCCGGGTTATTTACCGTTCTGAATTTCGATGCCCTCATGCACGAGTTCCATGGACTCGATAGCAATCTCGTTGGCGTCGGCTTTCAAATCGGCGGACTGCACCTTTACCGGCCAGGCATTGAGAATCTTCCAGGTTACGATCGGTTCGTGTTTTTCGTTGAGCAGTTTTACCGAGATCGTACGGCGGAACTTGGCGCCTTTTTCTTCGAAAAACTTGGTTTCGTTCCACCACTTGAAGTATTCGTTGTCGTTTTCAAACGTGCCGCGTTTAAGGGTGATATTGCCAAATTTTTTGAGCCCGGGCTGTTGAGTATGCACGTATTCCGGGCTGGAACCTACGCGGTATTTGATGGCTTCCGTTTCGATGGTGAGGCCAGTCACTTCGGTAAATCCGATTTTGGTGCCGTTCCATTCCACCTGGAAGTGAAACTTGGGAAGGGGATATTCTGCCATGATTTATGCAAAATTTGAGTGATCGAATGGGTGTGTTTAGCGGTTCAGTTTTTACAGGCCAGGGCTTCTGTTGCCGCTTTGAGGGCTGCCGTGAGCGAATCGAGGCAAGCTTTGGCGCTGTCGCGTTTTTTAGAGGCGGTATCCAGTTTTTTCCACAAGCTGTCGAGGCATTGCGCGATGGCATTGGCTTCGGTATTCGTGGAGGTCCAGTAAGCGCCGTGATTGTCCTTCAGCGGGAAAGCCGGTTTTTCCGGTGCGGAGCAGCGCGGGCAACTGTTTTCCTCCGACTGGCCGGCGCCGGTGTCCCATTGATACCGGACGGCGAGGCCTTTGAAGTCCTGACTGATATCGAACAACAGGTCTTTCAGGCCCGTTTCGCCCAGTTGTTTGGCGATTGCTTCACCGGCTTTAAGTACCTCAAGCAAAAGATCGAGCACCTGTTTTACGCAGTCGAACGCTTCGGCCAGTGCCTGAGCCAGTTTGTCAAGACCCACGATCAGCGGATCCTTGGCGTCGGCCTTGGAGAGGTCCTGCCGGAGGTGGTCTACGTTGCATTTATACTCTTCGACGCATTTGGCCAGCGTGATGGCATCGTCAAGGAACCATTTGAACGCCATATTGGATTTTTCAGCCAGGCCCGCAATTTTTCCTGTCTGCGCCCAGCATTTATCCAGGCCGGCGATCAGATCGACGGCCAGGCGGTCCGTTTTTTCCATCGCGTCCTTGTAGCCTTTGATCAGGGTTTCCCAAGCCAACGCCCGGGCGTATTCCTTTTCAGCCTTGTCGGCTTCGGCTTTGGCCGTATTATACAGACCCTGCGCGGCGTCGAGTTGCAACTGGAGGGTGTCGATATACCCTTGCGCCGAATCCGGATTGGTAGAGAATGATTTTTTCGTCGACATGATTTTCCAGATTTGAAAGTTGGAAAGAGGTGGTTATTGGCGTTAGAGGTCGGTGGCGCAGTTGGTCAGTTCCATGCAGATGGCAGCCAAGGGCATGCTCGGATCGGGCTGGGGTGGAAATACGTTGAGGTAAGTGATGACCGCATTGACGCTTTCCTTGAGTGCATTGGCTTTGCGGTAGGCCAGATCAGCTTCGCTGAGTTTGGGCAGATCCTCCACCAATACTTTCTGGGCCGCTTTGATTTTGTCTTCCGCCGTTTTGATATTTCCTTCCACATCCGTCCTGAAGGCGTCGCAGAGCAGTTTCAGCCGGTCCATGCAATCCTTGACGCTTTTCAAATTGGTAAACGACAGGATGCCGGACACCTTCACGCCGGTTTCCGTCACCTGGTCGGCGGCGTCCTGTGCAGCGGTAGCCGTGTCGTCGAAATATTTTGCCCGTTCCTTCAATTTGTCCGGCGGCTCCTGGTTGGGCGGCGTGCCGGGGCTGAGCAGGCGGTTCAGGTCGGTCTTGCTTTTCGAGTTGCAGCTGGCGTTGACAGCCGTATTCCAATCGGAGGCCAGTTTCTTAACGTTTTGCAACTTACCGCAGGCTTCCTTTAATTTGGCGACAGCCGCCGCCAGGCTTTTGTTCAGATCGGCTACAGCAGCATTCAGATCGTCGGCTTGTTTCTGGGCGCCCTGAATGTCTTTACAGGTGCCGATAGCCACATAATAGTCGATGCTGTAGTAAAATGCACGGGTAGATTCTCCCTTGTTGAGTGCGCGCCGGTCGTCGCATACGGCATTGATGGCTGAATTCAGATTGGCCTGGGCAACCGTGACGGCAGGGTTGTTCACGTTTACTAGAAGATCTGTGCAGTCTTTGCTGAAGTCCGCAAGCACTTCTTGGGTTTGGGTATAGTCCTGACACTCGGGCAGTCCCTCGGAAGGGATTGGTACCGGGTCGGCTTGAACAGCGCTTTTAGCCATTGGTTTTCAATATGTTCGGTGAAAAAATATGGGTTTTCATCATGGAGTCCGATCAGGATTCCTGCATTTTGTGGCTGAATTTGAGGATGATAAATTCCGCCGGCCGGACTACGGCCATGCCGATTTCAACGATCATCCGGCCTTCGAGAATGTCGAGGGCGGTCATGGTTTCACCAAGCCCTACCTTGACATAGAAGGCATGTTCCGGCACGGCGCCCGCCAAGGCACCAGCCCGCCATTGCAGGATGAGGAAGTTTTCGATCATGCCACGTACCCGCACCCAGGTATTGGCATCGTTTGGCTCGAAGACAAATGCTTCCGTGGCCTTTTTAACCGATTCCTCCACCATATTGAAGAAGCGGCGGACCGACACATACCGCCACTCATTGTCGTTACCAGCCAATGTGCGGGCACCCCAAATTTTGATGCCGCGGCCGACGAAGTAGCGGATCACATTGATGGATTTGCCGGAGCCGGCGTCCACGTTCAAATCCTCCTGCATTCTGTCGTTCACCTTAAACGTGATGTTGTCCACCGACAGCAGGCTTTCGTTAGCCGGCGCCTTCCATACGCCCCGCACATTGTCGACACGGGCATATACCCCGGCTACTGTTCCGCTCGGCGGAAGGTAAATGGACATTTGGTCGATGGCCAGCCGCACTTTTGACTGGAACACGTTCGGTAAGTCGGGCAATGTGACGCCATTGTTGGGGCCATCGCCGCTGCCCAGTTTGTGTACGATTTGCACCGAGGCGTCGTCGTAGGTATAATTGAAGGTCGACCGTACATTAGGGAAGTAACTGGCGCCGTATTTGGTCAATTCGGTTTCACCGGGTACGTTGGTACGGAATACTTCCATGGCATCGGTCAGGTCGGCCGTGGTCGTGAATGTTCTGCCACTGAGGTGAAAATCCATGATCACAAAACGGTCTTTCAAGTCGGAGCACTGTTGCAGAGCTAGGCCCAGCAAGGCGAAGTAGGTACCTTGATCCATGCCTTGCCCTTCCGGGAAAATGATGAGCGTGGGCTCGTCCTCCTTGCGCAGGTGGTCCAGCGCGGTGTTAAACACAGTTTGGTCGGAAATCGTGGTGCCCAGCGGAAGGTACAAGCCCACGGAGATAATATAGCACGGGCCGCCGCCATTGGCAAAGTACTGCTGCAACGCATAGTACATAATATGCTTGGAGGGGCCGGCATCAGGCGCCCAGTTGAAATCGGCCGTAACCGTTTCTTTGGCGACATTCCCCCTGGGATCGAGCTGCTGGTCGATCGTCACGACGATGTGCTGTTCGGGTTGTGCAGTTCCGAACAAATCTTCGTATTCCAGCAGCGAACTGATCCGGGTAGGTTGAAGGATGAGATCATTGGCCACCTCCTTTTTGGCCATTTTCGTATAGCCAATAAAAGCCGGAATCGCGGTAGCTACCGGCGCGACAGAAGGCGGAAATTTTGGGATTTCTTCGATGTACACCCCTGGTGTTTTATACACGGTTGCCATAACGGGTTAGGAGAGTTTGATGGTTTGGAGAAAGAGTTGAGAGATAAATTGCCCGTTCGTCGGGTCGTATTGCAAATCCGCCCGTTCCGGGTTGGGCAGATATACGTCAGTGGTTACCTGTAAAGGGGTACGGATTCGGGTGAGGGCACGGGGTTCGGTACTGATCAACTGGTGCGTGTTTTTTACATACTGTACGGCGCCATAGTTGTGGTCGCTATTGGGCAAGGTACTTTCTGCAAATTTTTCGATCAAATATTGCCAGTACGTGGCGCGTGGGAGCAGGTTGATCTGGAAACGAAGCGGCTCTATTTTTTGATTGTTGGGATTTGGGGCGTAGCGCAAGGTCTGGTTGGGGTTGAGCAATTGAAAACCGTCCGACGTACTGTGGTTGGCAATATCAATGATGGCAAATACGGAAGCATCGGCAGGCAGATCGGAACGAAGCAATATCGACCGCCGCTCAAACAAGGCGCCGTTGAGGACTACCTCCAGGTCGTACCAACCGTCTTTCGTCGGTTTTGGGAGTATTTCGCCGGGGAGTTTGTCGAGGGCTCGAAGATCAAGCCGGTAGGTTTCCGGCGGGCTGGCAAACTGTTTTTGGATGGTCTTCAGCAAGGCCCCGCCTCCCGGCATAAGCAGGCGGAACACGGCCGCCTGAACCGGCGTCTTGGCATCAAAACGGTACAAAAAACTCTTGGGTAGGGCAATACGGTCGGCCGTATTTGCCCAATGTTGGTTGGGGAAAGCCGCAAAATCGCCGATCTGGTCGCTGCGTTTCCGGGCGCGCAGGATGTTTCCGGCGCCGTCGCTTATTAATTCGCCCATTTCCCAAAACCGGTTGGCATCAAATGCCGGCGGCGGGGCCGAAAGGGTAGGCGGCGTTTTGCCTGCTACAATAGGTTGGTTGGTGAAATAATAACAACCGGGCAGGGTGGGGCGAAGGGCGTGGTTGGTGATATTCTGCCAATACGGGTTCCGGATGCGGGCTATAAACGTCCAAACGGCATCCAGAGGGAGGGGTTGAAAGGGCAAGTATTGATCCGGGGCCTGGCGTTCGACTTCGATGCCGGTGAAAAAACCCAGCGGCGAGGCAGCCCAGCGCATATGCAAACCTCTGAGCAAATTTTGAGTGGCCGGAGTGGGTTCAAAACTGAGGTCATTCAGGATATTGTAGCGCAGCAACGCCTCGTTTTGTTCGTCAAAGCTGTAATCCTGGTAAATTTTGGGCTTTTGGTTTTTGTCCCAAACCAAATGATCGAGGTAGTATCCGTGCAGGATGTTTACCTCAAAAAGCCGTTTAAAAAGACGGTTTGCCATTTGGTGAGTCGATCAGATTTTACTGGTTATGGTGTCAAAAAACGGATTTGATTCAAGATGCGCCGGGAGCGATAGCCTGCTCGTTGGACCCAATCTCTTCGATGAGCGGGCCGGCGCCCGTAGTGCGACGATCTTTCAATTCAACCAAGCGCGCTTTGTACATGACAAAGGGCAGTTGGCGCCCGCCTAAAGAGCCCCAGAGGTGGTTGATCTGTTCAAACGTCATGGTGTATAAGTTCAGGATCAATTGAATTTCGCTTACGTCGGATGAAGGGGGTTCCGTGTTGTTTTGGAAGCCGGGCGCATTTTTCAGGTTAAATACTGATTTGCTTTGAAAAAATTGGATAACCCGGGAGAGGTTGTCCAGGGCCAGGCTGTAATTCGTGTCGTTTCCATCCGGGAGAAAATTGGCGGTAAAAAGCAGATACAAATTGAGGAAGACAGGCGGATTGGCGTATTGAACTGTGCCGTTCGGCAATTTGCTCGTGTTTGGGAGGTTTTTAAAAGCGCTTTCTTCTTCCACATTGACGAGCGATAAGATCACCCGGTTTTCCAGTAAAGTAGTTGTTACACCGCTATTAGGATCGAGCGTTGCTACATTGCCCAATACTACTTCATGCCCCGGCAGGTTCTGCATGTATGCGTCCAGTTCGGAACGAAGTAATTCAAGGGCAATATGGATCATGTGTTTAAAAAAATTGTAGATTTTAGTCAATACCATTTAGGCCCTCAACATGTAGACATGTGAAGAATACCAATAACGATTACACCCGCATAGCAGGCGCGTTTAGACAGACTTTAGAGAATAGTTATCCGGAAAATGAAGCAGTGTTTTTGGCGTACACTGGGTAGTAAACAGTACCGGAACACAAATCAGCAGAAACGTGAGTGTGGTAAGTCTTTGGTTTTCGCAAGTACGTGGGTTTCACTAATGTCGATTCAATTGGCTGTGTCAGGAATGTCGAAGTCAGTAAATTGCCGGGATACGTGTAGGATATTTGGAGCAATAGAACATCTAGGCTGCGAACTTACGTTGATTGGTTTTAAATTCCAAATTTAGTCTTATGATTTTTTATTTTATATGTGAAACTCCGGTTAAAAAGACACACCGCTGCCGGCAAAATACCAGAAGCCGTTCGTACCTGGCATACGGATTGCATTATCTTTGGCGCCTTATTTTGCCTGAAACCCACCACACATGACAAAAAAACGCATCCTCATCACCGGCGCCGCCGGCTTTATCGGCTCGCACTTGTCCGACCGCTTCCTTGCCGAAGGGTACCAAGTCATCGGCATGGATAACCTGCTGACGGGCAACCTGGACAATATCGAGCACCTCTTCAAAGAGAAGGATTTTGAATATTACCACCACGATGTCACGAAGTTTATCCACGTACCCGGCAAACTCGACTATATCCTCCACTTCGCATCGCCGGCCAGCCCGATCGACTACCTCCAAATGCCCATCCAAACGCTCAAGGTAGGCGCCCTCGGCACCCACAATTGCCTCGGCCTGGCTAAGGAAAAAGGCGCGCGCATCCTGGTGGCGTCCACTTCGGAAGTGTACGGCGATCCGCTGGTGCACCCGCAGACGGAGGAATATTGGGGCAATGTGAACCCCGTCGGACCGCGCGGCGTGTACGACGAAGCCAAGCGCTTCATGGAAGCCATCACCATGGCTTATCACAACTACCACGGTGTCGAAACCCGCATCATCCGGATTTTCAACACCTACGGCCCGCGTATGCGCGTCAACGACGGCCGCGTGCTGCCCGCCTTCTTCAGCCAGGCGATCCGCGGCGAAGGATTGACCATTTTCGGCGACGGCTCGCAAACACGGTCCTTCTGTTACGTCGACGACCTGGTAGAGGGCATTTACCGCCTGTTGTTGAGCGACTACCACCTGCCCGTCAACATGGGCAACCCGCAGGAGATCACAGTCATGCAGTTCGCCCACGAAATTATCGACCTGGTGCAAAACCCCAAGGCCTTCATCGACTACCGCCCGCTGCCGGTTGACGACCCCAAACAGCGCCGGCCCGACATCACCAAGGCCCGCACCCTGCTTGGCTGGGAACCCAAATACAACCGCGAGCAAGGGCTGAAACTGACCTACGAATACTTTAAAAAGGTGGTAAAACCAGTTTAACGACATGACGCTTCTCATCACCGGCGGCGCCGGTTTCATCGGCTCGCACGTGGTCCGGCTGTTTGTTCAAAAATATCCCCAATACCGGATCGTCAACCTCGATGCCCTTACCTATGCCGGCAACCTGGATAACCTCCGCGATATCGAACAGGCCCCCAACTACACCTTTGAAAAAGGCGATATCACAAAGCCGGAGTTGATCCGGTCGCTGTTTGACCGCTATCGCTTCGATGGCGTGATCCACCTCGCGGCGGAGAGCCATGTCGACCGGTCCATTACCAATCCGCTGGCATTCGTGGAAACCAATGTGCTCGGTACGGTCAACTTGTTGAACGCCGCCCGTGAAGCCTGGAAAGACGCTCCCCAGGGCAAACGCTTTTACCATATTTCCACCGACGAGGTGTACGGTTCCCTGGGCGATACGGGCTTTTTCACCGAAGAAACCCCCTACGACCCGCGCTCGCCGTATTCTGCCTCCAAGGCGTCCAGCGATCATTTTGTACGCGCCTATTTCCACACTTATGGCCTGCCGGTGATCCTGTCCAACTGCAGCAACAACTACGGCCCATATCAATTCCCGGAAAAATTGATCCCGGTGATGATCAACAACATCCGCGAAGAAAAGCCCCTGCCGGTGTACGGCGACGGCCAAAACACGCGCGACTGGCTCTGGGTCAAAGATCACGCGGCCGCCATCGACCTGATCTACCACCAGGGCAAAGCCGGAGAGACCTACAACATCGGCGGCAATAACGAGTGGAAAAATCTCGACCTCGTGCAGCAACTCTGTGATATAATGGACGAACTCCTCGGGCGCCCACCCGGGACGTCGCGCCGCCTGATCTCCTTCGTCACCGACCGGCCCGGGCATGACCGACGCTACGCTATCGACGCATCCAAACTGCGCCGCGAACTGGGTTGGGAGCCTTCTATCCGGTTTGAACAGGGGTTCCGGATGACCGCTCAATGGTACCTCGACAACCAGGAATGGCTCGATGCCATCAAGGCGCGGGTCAATAAATAATTCAACCTGCGCTTGCAAGGGTACCTCTCAGCCCTTGAATTTAACTTCTTTACCGGGCAGCATCAACCGTCCGGATGGCGTCTGGTCAGGTACTTATACATTAATTTGTTTGTTCATTATCCGGGCCCTGCCGCACCGCAGGGTGTTGAGGGATATTTTCTTTAATGACTATCTGCATATTGTACCCCTGAACCAGATGTCGGACGTAGCGAGATGTGGTTCAGGGGTACAATATGCAGATAGTCAGTTTTTCTTTTATAGTGCCTTAAAATCTACAAGTATGTGTAACCGTCTATTCAACCTGCTGCTTTGCGCGGCATTCCCATTCGTTTTATCCGGCCAAAGCCCAATCAACCCCCTGGTCCACAATGGTATCGTGGTCGCCTTGTCGGATAACGTCGACAACTACATCTTCGCCGATTTCCTGGTGCTCGATCCCAGCCCGGATTCCTGCGTACGGTATTCTTTTACGAGCAGCCTGGCTGGCCTGGTGAGGAATTTCAACTGCAGCGATTTGGGTGTTACCCAATTGAAACTCTGGACCATCAGTCCGGGCTCCCTTTATCCTACGGCCACCAGTACGTATGCTTTGGTGCAAGACAATTTTGGCGACTGCCCCGGTTACGTGGGCGGCTTGCGGCCGATCGTCTGTTGCCGCAACGGCCTGGCGCTGGCCCTCAATGGCAGCGGAACCGTCACCCTGACGCCGCAGCTGTGGGACTTGAGCACGGCCATTTGCAACAACGATCCGGATGTGCACCTGTCGTTCAGCGCAGACCCTGCCGATACGACTAAAGTATTGGATTGCAGTATGCTGGGGATCAACATCGTGCAGATTTGGGCCACCGGCAGCAATGGCTACCAAAACTACGCAGAAGTGTATTTCAATCTGCAAGATAACATCGACGTCTGCTTCTCCGGCGGAGCCCCCGACTTACCCCTGCCCCGCGTCAGCATGGGCGTGTCGGCCACCTTTGATTACGGCGGGCAGATCCGGCTGACGGCAAGTGATTTTGATGCAGGCAGCCAGGTGGGGAGTTCGGCAGCGTGCCTGCCGCTGCATTTTTCCTTTTCGGCCGATACGGCCGATGTCGCCCGTGTGTTTGACTGTACCGCCCTGGGTACCAAACCCCTGGACATATGGGTGACCGACGCCTGCGGCAAGCAGAATTTTGTGAACACCTATTTATTGATCACCAACAACGGCGCCTGTGCCAATGCCCAACTCACCCCGCCCAACGACAATCGGGCTAATGCCGTGGCGCTGACTTTTGACCATACCTGCGCCTATTACTGGTCGAATGTAAACGCCACGGTCGAGTCCGGCGAACCGGAACCCGCTATGGGGACTTGCCAAACGCCCGGTACCTGGTGCGACACCGCGGGAGCCGAACACACCGTATGGTTCACCTTTGAAATGCCGGCCTCCGGCAGTGCGGTGCTGACCACGGCAGGGATGCAGACCCAAATGGCGGTGTACGAACAGATCGGCAGTGATTTGGTCCTGGTGGATGCCAACGACGACCTGCCCGGCAACCCGGGAGGAGCGGCGGGTCTTACCCTGGCTTGCCAGGAACCCGGCAAAACCTTCTGGGTGCAAATCGACGGCTACAATGGAGCAATGGGATCGTTTTTGCTGGACCTGGAAGATCCGGGAATTGCTTGCCTCGTTTCGGGCCAGAACAATACGGCGCTAGCCTGCGGTGAAAACCCCGTGACGCCCGTGCAATCGACCGGCGCCGGTGTGTGGCAGTATTTACTCGACAGCGGCAACGCCCCGGTGGCTGCGATCAACGATAGGGGTAATGCACTGGGTCAGGTGACCGCCGAGTATATGATCAACGGCGATGCCATCCGCACCGACGCGGCAGGCAATCCCTACCTCGATCGCAACTGGACCATCTCTGTGGCACAGCAACCGCAGAGTCCGGTATTGGTCAAGTTCTTTGTGAAGGAGCAGGAATGGGTCCATTTGAGCGGCGCATCCGGCGGACCCGCCACGCCCGATATGCTCAAGGCCACCAAGGTTTCCGGCAGCACCTGCGGCGACTATGCGGAGGGCGGCATATTACTGCCCAACAAAGGAACGTACACCTTGAACGGCGCCGGCGATCTGGCGGCACTGTATGCAGTGGACGGGTTTTCCTCCTTCTACCTGCACGGCGGCAACCAACTCACGGCTACGGCCGCTCCGGCCTTGCAAGCACTCGCCGTTTACCCCAACCCCGCTCACCGGGAAATCCATATCGACGGATGGCCGGCGCCGTTGGATGCTTTCCGGGTTACTTTTTCCAACCTGGCCGGAATACGCATTTTGGAAACAGGCCTGACGACGTCGGGGCAGGCGATCGGGTTGCCCACATTGCCGGCCGGGCTCTATTTGCTAAAAGCGACAGACGGCCGCCGGGTGCTGACCGGAAAAGTGTTTATTTCGGAATAGACACGAGGTTTGTGAAGTTGATACGCTACAAAAAAACAGCCGCCCGGTCAATTGGCCGGGCGGCTGTTGTATAACGCTAACCCACTTTGCGCGGGTTTAGTTTTTCACTTCTTCAAATTCCACGTCCTGGGTATCGCTGGCGCCGGAGCCGCCGCTGTTGTCTGCCGGGCCTTCCGCGGTGGTGGATCCGCCGTTGGCCGACTGGGTAGCCTGGTAGATTTCCTGGCTGGCGGCGTTCCACGCTTCGGTGAGCGCCTGGGTAGCCGAATCGATGTTGGCCATGTCTTCGGCTTTGTGGGCTTCCCGCAGGGTGGCGAGCGCTTTTTCGATATTCTCCTTGTGGTTGGCCGGAACCTTGTCGCCGAATTCGCGCAGTTGTTTTTCCGTTTGGAATATGAGTGAATCGGCCTGGTTCAGTTTCTCCACGCGTTCGCGGGCCTGGCGGTCGGTTTCAGCGTTGGCTTCGGCTTCGGCCTTCATGCGGGCAATTTCTTCTTTCGAAAGGCCCGTGCTGGCTTCGATCCGGATGTTTTGCTGTTTACCGGTGCCTTTGTCCATGGCCGTAACCGAGAGGATGCCGTTGGCGTCGATGTCGAAGGTCACCTCGATTTGCGGTACGCCGCGCGGTGCGGGCGGAATGCCATCGAGAATAAAGCGGCCGACTGAGCGGTTGTCGCGGGCCATCGGGCGTTCGCCCTGCAGCACGTGGATCTCCACCTGCGGCTGGTTGTCGCTGGCCGTCGAATAGGTTTTCGACTTTTTGGTCGGTACGGTGGTGTTCGATTCGATGACCACGTCGTACACGCCGCCCATGGTTTCGATGCCGAGCGACAGCGGGGTCACGTCGAGGAGCAGCACGTCGGTAACCGAGCCGCTGAGCACGCCGCCCTGGATGGCAGCGCCCACGGCGACTACTTCATCCGGGTTGACGCTCTTGTTCGGTTTTTTGCCGAAAAACTGTTCTACGGCTTCCTGGATGCGCGGGATGCGGGTGGAACCGCCGACGAGGATCACCTCATCTATTTCGCTGGCTTTCATATTGGCGTCTTCCAGCGCTTTGCGGCAGGGTTCGAGGGTGCGTTGCACGAGGCTGTCGACCATTTGTTCGAAGCGCGCCCGGCTAAGTTTTTTAACCAGGTGCTTGGGTACACCGTCGATAGCGGTGATGTACGGCAGGTTGATTTCCGTTTCCTGGCCGGCAGAAAGTTCGATTTTGGCTTTTTCAGCGGCTTCTTTGAGGCGCTGCAGGGCCATAGGGTCTTTCCGCAGTTCGACGTTTTCTTCGCGTTTGAATTCGTCGGCCAGCCATTCGATGATAATCTGGTCGAAATCGTCGCCACCGAGGTGGGTGTCACCGTTGGTGGATTTTACTTCAAACACGCCGCCGCCGAGTTCGAGGATGGAAATATCGAACGTGCCGCCCCCAAGGTCGTACACGGCGATTTTCATGTCTTTGTGGCGCTTATCCAGGCCATAGGCCAGGGCTGCGGCCGTGGGTTCGTTGACGATGCGTTTGACGTCGAGACCGGCTACGGCGCCGGCTTCTTTGGTAGCCTGGCGTTGCGAGTCGTTGAAATAGGCCGGCACGGTGATGACGGCTTCAGTGACGGTTTCGCCGAGGTAATCTTCGGCGACTTTCTTCATTTTCTGCAGCACCATGGCCGAAACCTCCTGCGGGGTGTACAGGCGTCCGTCGATATCGACGCGGCAGGTGTCATTGTCGCCGCGGACGACTTTGTACGGTACGCGACTGACCTCCTGGGTGCTTTCACTGAAGCGCATACCCATGAAGCGTTTGATCGATGAAACAGTGCGTTTCGGGTTGGTTATGGCCTGGCGTTTGGCCGGGGCGCCGATCTTGCGTTCGCCGTTGTCCAGAAAACCCACGACGGAAGGCGTCGTGCGGGCGCCTTCGTCATTGGCGATCACAACGGGTTCGTTGCCGACCATAACGGCCACGCACGAGTTGGTTGTTCCTAAGTCAATGCCGATAATTTTTCCCATGTCTTGTTGCGTATGGTTGGTTGGTTATATGGCTGATTGAATACGATGGATGTTTGATTCTCCAACGTTTTATCAATGAATGTGCCACGGGGCGGAAACCTGACGGATTGACAGGAAACATGCCCCTGCATGTGTTTTTTTGTCAGAAAACCCGAGCAGGGGTGACAAGGCGGCGCATGGCAAGCCGGGCGGCACAGGTACAGCCCCTTTGTGCCGGTGGAGGAGCCACGTCCATATTAACAATAAAAAGGCAGGCGCAACGCAACCGCCGGATACCGGAACCCGTATTGAATTTAGCCTTCAGGCATTATCGACTGTTTTACCCCGGAATTTTATTTGTCATTTTGGTTAAAACGGCGGCCTTTGCCGTTCAAAATTTTTACTAACAAAGACCATCGATATTCTTGCTTTCTTTTGGGATATTCGTTTGAATGTTAAAGAAAATTTCTTAACCGGTATTCAATTTATAAAATACATTTGCTCCGCGAATTTTCTCTGAACCCTCTTCAGTGTCGCATTTCCGAAATTAGGTATTGTTGAAAACAATCGCATGGCCGCGCGCAATTTTTGGGGCATGCAAGTAAGCTCGTGCGCTAATCACATCACTGGACTTCATAGAAGTCATTATTCATCACTTAAATCAAACTTTCATTACCATGCTGCGAAATTTCCTGTTTTTGTCTGCACTGCTGTTGTTGACCGGCAGCCTTTACGCTCAAAAACGCACTTGTGCTTCCAACGACGTTTTAGTCCAGCAACTGAAGGATCACCCGGAAATGCAACAAGTCCGGGACGCGATTGAAAAACAAACGCAGGCATACATCCAACTGGGTGGTGCCCATGCCCGTACCGTGGTAACGATCCCTGTGGTCGTGCACGTTGTGTGGAACACCTCCGCTGAAAACCTGACGGCGGCCCAGGTGCAATCCCAAATTGACGTACTCAATGCCGACTTCCGCCGCCTGAATGCCGACGCGGCGAATACGCCAGGCGCCTTTCAAGGCGTTGCTGCCGACTGTGAAGTGCAGTTTTGCCTGGCTGTGCGCGACCCAAATGGCAATGCCACCGACGGTATCGAACGCCGGCAAACATCGACGACCTCGTTCAGCACCAACGACAATGTTAAACACTACAACACCGGCGGCCTCGATGCCTGGCCTGCCGGCCAATACCTGAATCTCTGGACTTGCGACCTCAGCAATGGTCTGCTGGGCTATGCGCAATTTCCCGGCGGCCCGGCGGCCACCGACGGCGTGGTATGCGACTATGCCTACTTTGGCACCATCGGCGCAGGATATCCCTTTGATAAAGGCCGCACCGCGACGCACGAAGTGGGGCACTGGCTCAACTGCTACCACATTTGGGGCGACGACGGCACCTCCTGCTCCGGCACCGACCAGGTGGCCGATACGCCCAACCAGGCGGACGAAAACTACGGCTGCCCGGCCTTCCCGACTATCAGCTGCAGCAATGGCCCGAACGGCGATATGTTCATGAACTACATGGACTACACCGACGACGCCTGCATGAACCTGTTTACCCAGGGGCAAAAAGCCCGGATGCAATCGCTCTTCACGGCCGGCGGCGCGCGGGTCTCCCTGCTCAGTTCGCAAGGCTGCGTTCCACCGTCCGGCGGCGGCGGCTGCGGCACCCCAGCTTCCCTGACCTCCAGCAACGTGACGCAAACCGGCGCCACCCTGAATTGGGGCGGCGTCAGTGGCGCTACGGCATACAACCTGCAATGGAAAGCGGCATCGTCATCTACCTGGACGACCGTGTCGGGCCTGACCGCCACTTCCTACAACCTCTCCGGCCTCAGCGCTGGCACCACCTACAACTTCCAGGTGCAAGCCGACTGCAATGGTACGCTGGGCACGTATTCCACGGCGGCCTCTTTCACCACCCAAAGCAGTGGCGGCGGCGGTTGCAGCGACCCGTATGAAGCCAACGAAAGCCGCAATGCAGCCAAGGCTATCCCCGTCAACCAGGCCATTCAGGCCCTGATCGGTACGTCGTCGGATAACGACTATTTCAAATTTAACGTCACGTCGACCAGTCGAAACATCAAGATCGACCTGACTAACCTGCCGTTTGACTATGATATCCGGCTGTATCGCAACAGCTCTCAGGTGGGCATTTCGCAAAACGCCGGCACCGCGCCCGAGCAGATCATCTACAACAACGCCAGCACCAACTATACCTACTACCCGCGGGTATATGGCTATGGCGGCGCATACAGCACCACGCAGTGCTACACCCTTCAGGTCAGCCTGAGTAGCTCCGCCTGGCGTACCGATGGTTCCACCGACGGGGTGGTGACGCAACTGGAGATTCCGGTCGACCTGGAAGCGAATGGATTCGGCATGTGGCCCAATCCGGCCGCCGATCACCTGACTGTGGAAGTGCCGCTGGAAGCCGACTCCGACGTGCAACTAACTGTTTTCGACGCTACCGGCAAAGCCGCTGTTCAACAACACCGCATGCTGGTCAAAGGCGATAACCAATTTTCGGTCGACCTGGGCCGGCTCGCCAACGGCGTGTACCTCGTACAGGTGCGCAACGGCGAACAATCCAGCGTCCGCAAGCTGGTGGTAAGCAAGCAATAGATCAGTAAGCCTTGCGGCATAAAAAAAGCCCGTTTTGCAGGATCAGTTGCAAGACGGGCTTTTTTGTGTTCTCGGGCATTCAACGGCCGACCTCTTGCATGTCGGCGTAATAGATCAATTCCCAGGCGCCGTCGTCGCGGCGGGCGAACCGGCGTTCCAGACCGTAATTGGCTGCGGCATATGAAATGCGTTCGATGATGAGAATATCGCCGATCATCTCCCATTTCCGTTTATAATCGCCCGATGCGAAGTCGACGGGCCGGTGCATATGCCAGTTCTGTTTTTCCCAGAACACCGATTTCGAGCGCGAATGGGTGCTGTCAATGGGTTCGGAGGTCAGGCCTTGCAACGGCCAGGCGATATGCTCTACCTGAAACTGGCTGTCGGCGTGAAACTTGTCGTAAAAAGCCAAAAAATCGGCGGGAAGTTGGGCTTCCGATACCTGGGATGTTTGGTCCGGGTGCGCCGGAATGTTGGACGAGGAGGGGGCCTGATTCCGGCAGGCGCCTGCGAAAAGCCACAGCATAATGCCGAGGGCTGGGAGCAATTTCATACGGGTGT
Source organism: Saprospiraceae bacterium (assembly GCA_044230315.1). GTDB lineage: Bacteria > Bacteroidota > Bacteroidia > Chitinophagales > Saprospiraceae > M3007. The sequence continues at coordinate 86,510 of JBGARJ010000008.1, read as the reverse complement.
TGGTTTAAATCCTGAAGATGGCCGGGCAAAAATATTGTCTTCTTCCGGCAAACGGGCAGCCGCCTATATTTGCCCGGAAAAAATAGAACAACGCCGCGTTTACACAACTATTTTATGCGAGGGATTGCCACTGTTTTGCTCCTGCTGTTTTCCAACGTGTTCATGACCTTTGCCTGGTACGGGCACCTGAAATTTCAGCACCTGAAGTTTTTCCAAAAAACGGGTCTTTTCGGCATTGTGATCGCCAGTTGGCTGATCGCTTTCCTGGAATATTGCTTTATGGTGCCCGCCAACCGCATCGGTTACCGCGACAACGGCGGGCCGTTTTCGCTCCTCCAGTTGAAGGTGATCCAGGAAGTGGTCACCCTGCTCGTTTTCACGGTTTTCACGTTGTTGTTTTTCAAAAACGAATCCCTGCGTTGGAACCACTTTGTTGGCTTCGGTTTTCTGGTGCTGGCCGTTTATTTTATTCGGAAATAGCCGGTATAAATAGCCGCCATTCCCGATCTTAGCCGCAAACCTTCCAGTGTGGAACCAGGAGCACAACTCGAAAACCGCAATGCCGGCCTCCCCATTACGATCCTCTCGGCCGGCGCCGGCAGTGGCAAAACCTATACCCTGACCGGCCGTATGGTCGAACTGTTGCAGCAGGGCGTCCGGGCGCGCGGCATCATCGCTACCACGTTTACCCAAAAAGCCGCCGCCGAATTGCAAGAGCGCGTGCGGGCCCGTCTGCTCGAAGCCGGCATGACCGACGCCGCCAATGAGCTGGGCAGCGCACTGATCGGCACCGTGCACAGCATCGGCGTGCGGCTGCTCCAACGCTTCGCATTCGAGGCGGGCGTTTCGCCTCTGGTGGAGATTATTGCCGACGGCGACCAGCAACGCCTGTTCAATGAATCGCTGGCCCAGGTACTCACCGAACACCGGATCGAAACCATGAACCGGCTGGCCGACCGCCTGGGGCTTACCAAAAAAAATGACGACCAACCCTACGACTGGCGACGTGTCATCCGCGAGATGACGGATGTGGCGCGGGCCAATAATTTTTCCCGGGATGTGCTGGAAACCAGCAAACAACGCTCCTGGGAATCCTTCGAACAACTGCTGCCGCCTGCCCAGGAAACCGCCCCCCTGACCTGGAACAACCAGCTCATCAGCCTGATCGACCAGACCGTGGCCGCACTCGACGCCAATGACGCCGACGAAACCAAAACCACGCGCGAAGCTGCCGAAGAACTCCGCAGCCTGCAAAACCAACTCAAATGGCGCGGCGAACTGTACTGGCATGAATGGGTGCGCATCGGCAAGGTGAAAGTAGGCGCCAAAAGCCGCGACTTGTTCCAGCCACTGCTCGACTTTGCCCGCACCCACGACGAACACCCGGAATTTCGGGCCGACGTACGCCAGTTCATCGGTCTGGTGTTCGATATCGCAGCCGATGCACTCGGCGAATACGAAGAATACAAGAAAAAACGGGGGCTGATCGATTACACCGATATGGAAACCTACGTCAGCCGGTTGCTCCGGATCGGGGCGGTGCGGGAGGCACTGGGTGCCGAACTGGACCTGTTGCTGGTCGACGAATTTCAGGATACCTCCCCCATCCAGCTCGATATTTTCCTGCAACTCAGCCGTCTGGCCCGGCATTCGATCTGGGTGGGCGATCCCAAACAAAGCATCTACGGCTTTCGGGGCGCCGAACCGGCCCTGATGCAGGCGATCATCCGGGCTACTGGCGGCGTGCGGCCGGAAAACATCCTCCGAAAGTCGTGGCGCAGCCGCCCGGACATCGTTTATGCCGTGAATGCCATCTTTACCCGCGCATTTCCGGATTTACCGGCCGACCAGGTGGCGCTGGATCCCGCGCACCAAGCGGCGCCCGGCCCGCCCGCCGGGGCACAACCCGCTTTGTTCCCGCCGGCAGGTGGGGCCGACCCTGCGGCTGCGCTGGTGCATTGGCATTTCCGCAACGAAGCCGACGACCGGAAAGTGCCGGGCAGCCCCTGGATGGAGCAGTGCATTGCGGCGCAGATCCACGTATTGCTGGACCGTCAAACGCCGGTATGGAACAAAAATCGCGACACGACGCGGCCGGCGCAACCCGGTGATATCGCCGTGCTGTGCCGCAGCAACGACGGCTGCGCTAAAATGGCGGAGGCCTTGCACCGCACCGGCCTGAAAGCCGCCATCGCCCGAACCGGATTGCTGGAAACGCCGGAAGGCAAACTGACCCTCGCCTGCCTCAAGTACCTGCTCAACCCTGCCGACGCGCTCAGCGCAGCTGAAATACTGACCCTGACCGGCGCCCAATCCCTCGAACAACTCGTGGACAGTCGCCTGGACTACCTCGAACAACTCCGCAGTGGCGACGATCCCGGACGTTGGGCCGCCGAACATGCGTTTATCCGCCAATTGCTCGAACTGCGGGCCAGCACCATCGACCTCGGCGCCTCCGAGATGCTCAACCTCGCGCTCGACGAACTGGATTTGCGCCGAATTGTCGCCCGCTTTGGCAACGCCACCCAGCGCCTCGACAACCTCGACCGGCTGCGCCACTACGCCCTCGAATATGAGTCGGCCTGCCAACGCCTGCACGCCGCCGCATCGCTCGGCGGTTTTTTGCTTTGGCTCAATGACCTGGGCCGGGCGGGCCAGGATTTTCAGGGTAGCGGGGAAAGCCCCGATGCCGTGAAAGTGCTCACTTACCACAAAAGCAAAGGGTTGGAATTCCCCATCACCGTCTGCCATAACCTGAACCAGGCGCTCAAAGAAAATATCTGGGGTTTGCAGCTCGTCGCCGAACGCCCCGAACCCGACCTCGACGACATCCTCGGACACCGCTGGTTGCGCTTTTGGGTCAATCCGTACGGCGATCAATGGCGCAATACCCGCCTCGATGAAAATATACGCCAGAGCGATGCCTGGGTTGCCGCGGCCCGTCAGGCGCTGGAGGAAGAGGCCCGGCTGCTCTATGTAGGCCTGACCCGCGCTCGGGACTACCTGATTTTTCCCACCCATGCAAAAGGTACCCCCTGGCTCAACCGGGTGTTCCACCACGGCGATGAAACCATTCCGACGCTCGATCCCGACAGTGCCGAAACGCCCTTTATCTGGAACGGCATCCCCGTGCTCAGCCATACGGAGTTGTTGTTTATGCCGCGCGATTTTCCGGAGGCAATGCCCGTGGAGTCGGCGGTTCGTTTTCACGGCCCGCAGGCCGGCAAACACCCCGTAGCACGGGCCCCCCAGCGCATCGACCCCCTGAACGAATGGCCGCACGGGTTTCAGTATGCCCTGGGCGAGCCGGTGGCTTTTGCCGCCTGGCTCGACCTTCAATCGGAATACACGCCGGCACTCGGCAGGGCCCTGCAAACCTTTTTTACAGGCGACACGGCGGAGCTACCGGCCGAACGTCGGCTGGCGTTGGCCCGGCTGCAACTCCGGACCCGGGGCGTGTTGGAAGCCCTGGCGCCCGAAGCCCTTGTGCGGCAATCGTCCGATTTCCGGCGGTTCGCCGAAACGCATTTCCGGCCGGAAACCTGGTCGCCGCATTGCCTGCTGGAAGGCCGGCAGGGGCGCCGTTATTTGAAGATGGAAATCGATTTGTTGTTGGAAAATGAAAATACCGCGATAGCGTTCCTATTTGCAGGATTTGCAGAGGGTATGAAAAAATGGAAAGCGCTGGCCCAGCCCTATTTCCCGGTGGTCGGGTGGCTGCACCGCTTGCTCGAACCTTCAATGCCGGGGAAAACGGCGCAATACTGGGTGGTACTTCCGGTAGAAGGCCAAATGGTGGAGATCAAAATAGAGCGGAAGGAAGAATAAACAAGAGATTCGCCCGGCCAAGGTTAAGATCTGGTCAGTTTTCGATACGAATATCAACCACATATGAAAAAAACACATTTCATCCTATTCCTATTGCTCTTTGGCGCTGCGTGGCTGCAAGCTCAAAAAGAGGAAACGCTCACGAGCGGCGCGCGCGTAAAAGGCGGTTTTGGCGGCCCCTTCTTTCTGTACAGCAATACCGACGGGCAATCCGGCGGTGGCGGTGGCGGTGGCGGCGCCTTTATTATCAACGACTTCTTTATCGGCGGTTTCGGCCAGGGCGAAACCTTCGGCCAGCGCACCATCAGCTCCCGGCGCTACACCGTGGGGCTGGGTTTTGGCGGCTTTTGGCTCGGTTATGTGTACCCGTCGCACAAGGTGGTCCACCTCTTCACTTCCCTGAAGGTAGGCTGGGGGAGCGCCACCTTGCAGCGCGACGACAACGATCCCTTCAATGGCAACGATTACACCGACGGCGTATTCGTAACCGCTCCGGAGATCGGGGTGGAAGTCAACGTCGTCCACTGGTTTCGGATAGCCTTTACCGGCGGTTACCGGTTGGTGGGCGGTGTGCAGAGCTTGCCGGGGTTTGCCAGCGGCGACTTCAACAGCCCGACACTGGGCCTGACGATGCGCTTCGGCAAATTCGGCTACCATTGATGCCGGGCGCCGGCCCGACGACGTCCGGGACAATACGGGGGCTGCTCACAGGGCAGCTGTGCAATCCTATACCGTGCCGTACAGATAGGCAAAAATGCCAAATATTGCGCAGCCGATCAGCAGGCCGAGCGCCAGTGGCCGGTCGTCGCTGGTCTTCAGCATGAACCCGCCGGCGAGCAAGCCCGCGCCCACGAGAAAATAATACGGGATCAGGTATTGCAGGCCCAAGCAGGCGATAAAAACGAGGGCTACGCGCAGGAGAACCGGTCCGAGTGATTTCATGATTTGAGCAGTTTCGTTGTCGTGTTTGCGATATGGAGGCGTTTGGGTGGCCGGGCAGCGGTCAATCTACGCGCACCACACCCATCCGCAATTTTTTGCTGCCGAAAAGTTTGAACCGTGTGGTGATAAAGAACAGTTCATTGGGACTGATTTGTTCGCCGTCGGCCGGGGCCATCAGCGCGTCGGCGTCCTCTTTCGAGTTGAAGATCTTGCGGCGGTCCATCTTGCCATCAAACGACAAGGTAACCATTCCGGCCACGGCGTCTTTGAAACTGCTGATGCGCTTGGGCTTGGCAGTGAGCGGTTTGCCGATGTTGTCTTCGTCTTCATTGTACAGGAAGTACATATTGCCGCCCGACACCATCAGGCTGAAGCCGTTGAAATAGTTGGTGTCGACGAAGGTTTGTTTTTTCGGGACCATCCGGACCCACTCGATGGCGCCGTCGGGGGCGATGCTGGTCACAAAAATTTCGTTGTTGTTGTAATAGTACACGGTGCGCAGGCGGTTGCCCGACATGGTAGTGGAGGTGGTGACATACACTTGTTCGGCGATGACCACGATACCGCCGTCGTCGCGGAGGACCAGGCGTTTGAAATCGAAGTTGGCATCCAGCCCCTCGTCGCCACTTTTGTCCTTTTCCGTATCGAAACGGGCAATGTCGGCCGAAGCAAGTTCCTTGCTGGTGGCTACCTCGGCCGCGCCGGTTTGGCCATTGATCCGGGTGAAAAATACCCCCTGGATCACGCCCCGTTTGTCGTTGGCGTAAAAACCGGCGCAATACAGGTCGTTGTTGTGCGCCAGTTTGAAGGTCACATCGGTCACGAATTTGCCGGCCAGGCTCAGCACGAATTCTTTGGGCTTTTCGCTCGTATCGTCGAAGCGCAGGATGACCAATTTATAAGCGGCTTCCTGTTTGCCGTTTTTCTTCTTGGACTCTTTGTTGCTCTTTTCATCGTACACCTTGGCCAACACGTATACCCGGCCATCGTTGGACACCGTCACGTTGCGCAGTTGGAACCGTTCCTGCGTATAGGGCAGGTTGAAATTTTTACTCCAAAGTTTATTGAGCTGGTTGTCGTGCACGAACAACGCGAGTTTTAATTTCAGGTCGTCGTCGTTGCGGTCGGCCCAGGTAGTCAGGAGGATTTTGGAGGTGTCTTCCGAAATGCGCCAGGAGGTGTTGGTGGGTTCCGTGTCTTTGCTGTCGTACTGGAGCACGGCGATCCGCTGAGGTTTCTGGGCTTTACCGTCCATGCCGATCAGGGTGGCGGAATAGGTTATTTTGTCCGCTTTTTTGTCATTTTTCTGGGTACAGAGCACAAATTTTTGCTGGGCATAAAACATGCCTTTGAACTGGATATCCTCGTCGTCCACTTTTATTTCCTTGAAGAAATCAAGTTTGAACGAGCGATCATACTTTTGTAGGACCGGCGTAAAACTTTTGTAGGTGAACATGCCGCGATTGGCGTCGGTGAGCAGCACCCAGTGGCCCGTGGGATCGGAATACAGGTGCCCCCAAAAATCGAGGTCGCGGTCGGCTTTGAATTCCGGGCCGATTTGGACGGTAAATTTTTGCCCGAACAGGGTATTGGCCAACAAGAGGGCGATCAGGATGAGTTTCGGGTTATGCATGCCGTGTTTATTTAATGGCTCAATATAACGCTCAAATGTACTGCAAAAAGTTACCCGTACTCCTTGCCGCCACTATTGGTTTGTTTCTTTCCCACCGCCCGGCGCTGTCCGCCCAGGTGTTGAAACGCGACACGATTGTACCCCAAAAGCAGGTGGAAGTGATCCATTTCAGCGATGATTCGGAGGGCCGGAAATCAAAAGGGGTGAGCGGGCAAGACATCGTCAAAACGGCGCCGCTCAGTTTTCTGCTGGGTTATTTCCCGGTGTTTTACGAACGGGAGTTCACCGATTGGCTGGGGCTGCAAGCCGGCGCCGGCATCACGTTCAAACCCGCCGTTTCGACTATCCAATCCGAATTGTACAGCGAGTTGTTTGCCGGCGATTGCAGCGGGTATGATTGCAGCAATTACTTTGACTATTCGTACCGGAAGGCTAAAACCGGCTATATGCTCGCGTTTTCGCCGCGCCTGTACTTCAGCAGCGACGGGCTCGACGGCAGCTACATCGCCCCCGAAGTGCGCTTGTACAGCCGGTCGTCGGCAGCACAGCGCCCGCAACCCGGGAACAACTATGAACTGGTGCGGCTGACCGATCAATTTGACGCGGAAAAAATCCGCTTCACCGATCTGATGGTTCATTATGGCTGGCAGGAATTGTACCCGCGGCTGTCGCTTGATATTTCGGTCGGGGTAGGCGTGCGCAAGATATCGGGCCACTGGCAAGCTATTTACCAGGATAACCTTGGCTATTACTACAGCGAAACGCCCGAGCGGAGCGAAAGCCGTTTCCGGTTCGATGTTGGGCTGCGCATCGGCTTTCAGTTATAGGGCTTACAAATACCCCTTCGCCTGCAGGCGGAACAATTCGGCGTATTTGCCGCCTTTGGCGAGCAGTTCGCTGTGGCTGCCGAGTTCGAGCAGGCGCCCGTGTTCGAGAAACAAAATGCGGTCGGCCATGCGTACCGTGCTGAACCGGTGGCTGATGAGCACGGCTGCTTTTCCCTTCATCAGTTCGGCGAAGCGCAGAAACACCTCGTGTTCGGCGCGGGCATCGAGGGCGGCGGTGGGCTCGTCGAGGATGACCAGTTGCGCGTCGCGCATGTAGGCGCGGGCCAGGGCGACTTTTTGCCACTGGCCGCCCGAGAGTTCGACGCCTTTGGCAAAGCGCTTGCCGAGCATCTGGTCGTATTTTTCCGGCAGTTGCTCGATGACGGGATCGGCCAGGCTTTTGTCGGCAGCTTCGCGTATTCTGGGGCGGTTGCCGCGTTCGGGGATGTTGCCGACGGCGATATTTTCACCGGCGGTAAACATAAAGCGGAAATAGTCCTGGAAAATGATGCCGATCTCGCGGCGCAGGTCTACCGGGTCGTACTCGCGCAGGTCCACTCCGTCGAGGAGGATACGTCCCTCGGTCGGCTCATACAGGTTGGCCAGGAGTTTGACGATCGTCGTTTTGCCGGCGCCGTTTTCACCCACCAGGGCGAGTTTCTCACCGGGCGGCAGGGTAAAACTGAGGTCCTTGAGCGCCCATTGTTCGCTTTCCGGGTATTTAAACCCAACTTTTTCAAAGCGGAACCCTTCCACTATGGGGCGGGGGACTTTTTTTGTGCCCGTGTGCGATTTTGACATGGGTTGCAGTTCCAGAAAATCGAACAGGTCCTGGAGGTACAGGGCTGTTTCGCCGATGCGCGAAAAGCGGCTCACGATGCCTTGCAACAAGCCCTGCAAGCGGCTGAAGGCGCCGGCCAGGAAGGTGAGCGTGCCTACGGTGATCTGGCCGAGCACCGTTTGCCCGATCACGAATACATAAGCGGCATAATAGGACGCCGTGCCGAGGGCGGAAAAAAAACTGCCCCAGGCGGCCCGTTTGAACGCCAGCTTTTGGTTGGCCAGAAAATACTTGTGCGAGATGACTTTAAAGCGTTCGGCAATGAAGTGTTCCAGACCGAAGATCTTGATCTCCTTGGCCGTTTCGTTGCTGGCGCCGATATACCGCAGGTAATCGAGTTCGCGCCGTTCGGGCGTCCAGGAGCGGGTCAAGGAATAGGATTCGCGGTTAAAACGCGTTTCTCCGATAAACGAGGGAATAACCGCCACCACCAGGATCAGCAACAACCAGGGGTTGAATGCCACCAGACCTACGGCCAGGGTAACGACCGTGATCAGGTCCTGCGCCTGCGACAGCACCATGCTCATCAGCGCGGTGCGGCCGGCCGTTTGGGTGCGCGCGCGCTCGAGCTTGTCGTAAAAGGCAGCGTCTTCAAATTGATACAGGTCGAGCGTGGCGGCGTGGCGGATGATGCGGACCGAGGAATCGTTGTTTACCAGGTCGCCCAACAGGCTGTCAGTCAACGTAATGGCCCGGTTGAGCAGGCTCGACAGGATCGCCAGGCCGAGCTCCAGCCCTACCCAAAACCAGATCGGATGCCCGGGCGACAAAATGCTGTCGGCCCGGCTGGGATCGCCGATGGCATGCACGATCAGGTCGATAATTTCCTTGCCTACATAGAGCATGGCCAACGGCACGCCGGCTTGCAGCAGGCGCAACCCGACGTTCCACAGCGTCAGCCGGGGCGACACGTCCCAAATCATTTTGAAAAAGCGCGGGACGTTGCGCAGGGAAGCCATTTGTTCGGAAAATGCCGTTTTCTTTTTCGCTTGAGCCATGATGTCTTGTTGTCGCCGGCCAATGTACTGCCGCTGCTCTGAGAAACCGCGCAATGGGTGAAAAGTTCTGTCGCCCGCCGCTCCGGTCAAGGCGGTCGATGGTGATTCAGCCGGATGGTCCCGCCTCCGCTAATTCAACGAAAACGGCACGATCAGGGGCAGCGGCCCCCGCGAGACGGTCCGTTTGGGGATCTGGATCCGGACGACGCCGTCGGCGGCCTTGACCTCCAATCCGTCGAGGTCGAGCGCTTGCGGGTTGAGTTGCAGGGTGCGTTGAAAGGCCGCAGGGCGGTATTCGCGGTGCAGTTGCCGCCGGCTGCCGTAGGGTTCGAAGTCGTGATCGTCCGGCGTATACCGGACCTCAATCTGGTCGTCGGTCACAAAAAATTGCAGGTCATCGAGGGTTAATCCCGGGACAACCAGTTCGATAAAAAATGCTTTTTCCGTTTCGTAGGCATTGGTGGCCGGCATAGGGCTCATTTGCAGTTCAGCTTGCTGGCGTGCGGCGTTCCAGCCGTCGCGCGTGATGAAATCGTCGAAATACAAGGGCTGGGCGGCCGGGAATTGGCGGTTATTTTGAGCAGGTAACATGACAAAGACTTTTTTCTCGTGAAAAAAGGGTCCAGGTATTTCCTTCCCATGCAAACGGCATTCCAGGCCGCATTGTTCCGGCAAAACCCGCCATTATGGCAAATGAATTTCAAATTACTGTCAATTTGGCGTTTGCAGCCCGGCGCCGAATTTGACCACCACACCGACGGTGAGCCGCAACAACCTGCTCGTATTGCGTCCCTCGAAAATATACCCGCCACTGAGGTAGAATCCGTTTCGCCCTGATTCGGAATAATACAGCGTGCCGCCGGCCTGCGTAAAAGATACGCCATAGGCCTGCGGCAGATCGGGCACATTAGGAGCGTAATCGGCGCCTCCGCGGGTGATCTGCCGTTCCACCCACGCATCGAGGTAATAGCGCGCAGCAGGGAAGCCGATTTTGAAGAGAAACGTGGCGAAATTGGCCGGTTTTATGGCTTGATAACCGGGCCGTACTTTGCGGATGGCCGCCACATCCTGTTCGCGCAGACGGTCGAACCGCCAGTTAAAACCGCCGGTCAGGTTCAGGAAAATACCCACAGGCGTTTCCCACTGCACAATGCCCCGGGCGGGCAGGATCAGGGCTTTCTGGCCCAATGCGCCGGCCACGGCGGGCTGGTAGTTGGTGAGCGGAAAACTCAACCCGGAGGCGAAAAGCAGGCCCAGCTTGCCGGCCTGCGCCAGGTCGCGGTACAGCGGGCGGTACTTCGCGAACACTCCCCCGTCTTGCAAACCGCTCTGGTTGGCGGTGAATACATAAGCGCCGGTGGCCACCAGATCGAGTCGCGGGTGTAGCCCGTATTCGGCAAACAGACCGAGCATGCTGCCTTTGTAACCGAGCGGATAGCGTTGCCCGCCGGCGCCGGCATACTGGTTGGCCGAGCTGAACGAAATGGACGGCGCGAGATCGAGTATGCCCTTGCCTTTGAGGTAGCCATCGAGCGGGCCCTGAGCCGCCAGCACGGCGGGCAGGCAGAGCAGGAATGCCAAACGGGCAGCCAGTTTCAGCACAGCGAAACCCTTCGGGGCCACATTCAAAAGAGCGTTTTTTCGACGATTTCGCACAGGATATGGCCAATGAGGATATGGGATTCCTGGATGCGGGGGGTGTTGGCAGACGGCACATTGAGCAGCACGTCGCAGCGGTCGGCCAGTTTGCCGCCGCTGGCGCCGGTCATACCGATCACCTGCATGCCCTGGGCGCGGGCTTTTTCCACAGCCAACAGGATGCTTGGCGAGTTGCCGGAGGTACTGATCGCCACCAGGAGGTCGCCGGGCCGGCCGGCCGCTTCCACCATTCGTGCAAAAACCAGGTCGTACCCGTAATCGTTCGCCACTGCCGTGAGGTAGGAAGAGTTGACGTGCAGGGCCTCGGCAAACAACGGTGGCCGGTCGGTATAAAAACGGCCCGACAATTCGGCGGCGAGGTGTTGGGCGTCGGCAGCGCTGCCGCCGTTGCCGCAAAACAAGACTTTGCCGCCGCGGCGGAAGGTGTCCACCAGCCGCTGCGCGCTGTGTTCTATTTTTTGCAAAAAGGCCTGATCCGCTAAAATGGCTTGTTTCACGGCCACGCTGTCGCGAATAGATTGTTCAGCAAGTGCATTCATGTTCAAAGACATATCCATAATTCAGTTTGCCGGCGCCGATCGTTCATCCTCCGGCCTTCCAGATCTGGCAGACCGCCCGCCAGCGGTTCGGCCAGCGGCCCATATCCACCACCATGGCGCGTCGGTCATCGAGCGGCAAAGTTCCGTGCTTTTTTTGCAAATAGCGGTAGTGTTGCGTACAAACACGGGTGATGCCCACCAGGAAGTACACCGCCTGCAACGCCGTTTCGGTGTTCCGGTAGGGGTACCCCGATAGCCGGAACGCAGCCGCTGTGGCCGTCACTTGCTCTTCGAAGCGGTGTTCCAGGGCCGAAAGGCCGTTATCGGCGGTCAAAACGGTGGCCGGAGTGGCGATACCGTTTTGCCGGTCAAACCAGATATCGAACAGGTCGTCGCAATGCTGGACCAGCGCGCCGAACGTCCATAATGCCTGTTCTTCGGCCGCTGCGAGCGGGTGGGCCATCAGCCGCCGGAACAGCAGCACTGAATACCCGCCCTTGTCGGCCGTGAGACGGCTCAGTTCATCCAGGTCGCGCGCCGCGCCGCCCTGTTGCCGACCGGCCGTTTCGAGCTGGAACACACGGTGCAGGATTTGCTGAAAGGCCGGCAGGTCGGCAGGCGGGAGGGCACGGTAAATATTGTGCAACAGGTGCAGGGCCAGTCCACTTTTATCCGCCGCTCGTCCGTATTGTTCGGGATTGTTCTGCCACCGGGCGCCGGCGTCGTCGCGCGGTCGGAACGTGTCGGTAAGATCGTCGAAGAAACAGGCCAGGGCGGATAAGTTGGCAAACAGGTATTTTTCCCGCTGCGTGCGCCGACGTCCACTCAGCAATTCGAAAACGGCCGCCAGGTAAGTCGTACCATAGAAATAATGTTTCCAGCGTTTCCTGGCGCCGGCGTTCAATCCGACGCCCCGCGGCAGGTTCACATCTTTTGCCGCCTGAACAGCATAATACAGCGGCGCCCCGGCAAACGACCGGGCTGTACGGGCGGATGCGGCGATCCGGTAACGCCAGTGCTTGAAAGGGTCTGTCAATCAGGTTATTTTTTTGCCCCAGGGCAGCACCCGGATAAACTGAACGGCCATGAAACTGATCAGCGTCACCAGTCCAATCAATACGGGGATCGCCTTGGCAGCGTTCGTTTTGCTATGCCAGTAGCCGCATTGGCCCCACCAGTCGATCACAAATACATGCGCCAGGTAAATGCCGAAACTGGCGGCGGCAAATTCGGCCTCTACCTCGAGGAGGGGCCGGTTGTTCCAGGCGTGCCGGGCCAGCAAAAACCAACCTGCGGCCGATAAGGTCACGTTAGGGGTCAGGTAATCGTAGAAATACGGCTGAAAAGCGCCATGGGTTACGCTGTGCCAATACCCGCCAACGGCCGTGGTGACGGTGCCGCCCACGATCAATGCCCAGGCCAACGCCAGCATCTGCCGGCGGTTGAGGGCCCAGGGCCGGATACCCGTTGCGGCGGCCGGTTCGCCGGCCAGCGTTTTAGTACCGAGGTAATACCCCAACACAAAATGCCCGACCTGATTGGTGAACAATTCGAAATACAACCCAATCCGGATGTCGAAAAAGGCGGCCAGTATTTTGTACACCCAGGTGCCCAGGGCGCACACGGCGAAAAAATACCAGAAGTCCTGCTCGCCGGCCTGCCGAACCCAGGGCCGCAGCAGCGGATAGGTGAGGTACAACCCCAGGATCAGGTAGATAAACCACAGGTGGTAATGCACAGGCCCCTGCACAATTTTGACCAGGGCCTGCCCGACAGTGGCCGGATCGTTTTTGGCGATGTGCCCGTAGATCAGGTACAGCGCCATCCAAAACAGCCCGGGAATGAGCACGCGCACGAAGCGTTTTCGCAAAAAAGAACCCGTAGGGTAGTCCTTCCCCAATAATAAAAACCCGCTCAGCATGACGAACAGGTTAACGGCCGGCCGGCCAAGGGCATCCCACCAGTTGCCGGCCCACCAATGCCAGGTATTGAAATGGGGATACCCGTGTGCGACGGGCGAGGCGACGTGGATGGCGACGACCAGCACTGTAGCCACGTTGCGGAGCCGGTCGGCCCAGGCCAGGTTGTTTGGGGCTTGCGGTTTTGTATCGTGAATCGTTTTGTCTTGCACGGCGCGGGAGGTCTAATCGATCATAAATTGGCCCTGGAGGTACAAACAGGCCTGGCCGACGATCAGCACACGGTCGGCTTGCAGGGTGCATTCCAGGTAGCCCTGCCGCTCCGAACGCTGGATGGCGGTAAGCGTTGATTTGCCCAGTTTTTTGGCCCAATAGGGGGTGAGCGTGGTGTGCGCCGAGCCGGTTGCGGGGTCTTCGTCGATGCCGAAAGCCGGGAAAAAACACCGGGATACGAAGTCTGATTCGAGCCCCGGCGCTGTGGCGATAAAGCCGCGGGCGGGTATGCGACCCAATGCGCGGAAATCGGGTTCCAGCGCCAGCACCTCGGCTTCGGTGGCGTACACGAGCAGGTAATCTTCGCGGCCGAGCCACACTTCGCCCGGGGCTGCAGGCAGTGCGAGGCGGGCGATTTCGGGCAATTCAGCCGGTGCGATCCGGTCGGCAGGGAAATCGAGCGTGAACCGGTCGCCCCGCCGCTGCACGTGCAGCCAACCGCTCAGGCTTTGAAAAGACAGCCGGTCGGAACGGTTGATTTTCAGGCAGTTGAAAATGGCGTAGGCCGTTGCCAGGGTGGCATGGCCACAGAGTTGCACCTCCGATTTTGGGGTGAACCAGCGCAGGTGAAAGGTATCGGGCGCATCGAGCGGCACGAAAAAAGCCGTTTCGGAAAGGTTGTTTTCGCGCGCCAGCAGTTGCATGGTGCGGTCGGGCAGCCAGCGCTCCAGCGGCACCACCGCGGCGGGGTTGCCGGAAAAGAGCGCCCCGGTGAAGGCGTCGATTTGGAAGAGTGAATACATGGACAAAGGTTCTGCAGCAGTAAATGTAGAGCAAACGACGTTTTTGGCCTGGAGAAATTCGGGTGCGTCTGAAAAATACAATTGTCCGGTATATTTTGCTGTTGGCGAGGACGTCCACAGCGGCATTTCGTTGAAAATCAAGCCTTAACGCCGTTGTTGGCGGCCCCGCCAACCGCATGCGTAGCCGCCTGATCTTTTGGTATTTTATTGAGCTGGCCGTCATGATCCTTCTATTGAATAAAGCAGTACTGGGAAGCCGCGCGTTGTTTGCGATACTTTGCACTTTCTGCCATTCGATCTACCTTTGGCTCAAACCCGCCTTTTTTTCAATTTGCGCTCATGCAAAACCCATCCATCCGTATCAAAAACCTGCATAAACACTACGGCAGCAAACAGGTGCTGCGCGGTATCAACCTCGATGTTTACCCCGGCCAGGTGCTGGGCTACATCGGCCCCAACGGCGCCGGAAAGAGCACCACGGTAAAGATCATTTGCGGCCTCCTCAGCAATTATTCCGGCGAAGTACTGGTCAATGGTATCAACGTCGATACCAATCCCGTGGAAGCTAAAAAACACATCGGCTACGTCCCGGAAATGGCGGAATTGTACGATGTGCTCACACCTTCCGAATTCCTGCATTTCATGGGCAGCCTGTACGGCCTCGCGCCGGATGTCTGCGAGGCGCGCACGGTCCGGATGATGGCCGCGTTCGGGCTCGAGCCCAACCTCCACCAGCGGATGGAGACCTTCAGCAAGGGCATGCGGCAAAAAGTACTGCTCGCCAGCGGCTTGTTGCACAACCCCGATATCATCATCCTCGACGAGCCGCTTAGCGGGCTCGACGCCAACAGTGTCATCATCGTCAAGGAACTGATCAGCAAACTGGCCAAGGACGGCAAAACGATATTCTATTGCAGCCATATGATGGATGTGGTGGAAAAGGTCAGCGACCGGATCATTCTGATCGACAATGGCAGCATCGTGGCCGACGGAACGTTCGAGCAATTGAAACAACGGGAGGGCAACCAAAGCCTCGAACAAATTTTTGCCCGCCTCACCGCAAAAGATAACCTCGGCCAGGCCGCAGACGACCTGATGCGCGCCTTCGACTAAGAACAAATTATGCGCTGGATCAACCGATTTTTCCTCGCCGCCGTCCTGCTGCCCCGCCGCTTGTATGCCCGCTGGGGCGTCGATGTGCCGCAATTGACCGCCATCCTCACGACGAAACTCACCATGGACGACCGGCGGCCCAACACCCTCCAAGTGACCCGGCAACGCCAAAACCAGGGCAATAATAAGGAGATCAGCAATTCGACCATCGGCACGATGTTCATCAGCGGACTGATGGGCCTGATGTACCTGTTCGCCTTTTTTGCCGGCGAAGACTATATTACCCGCTTCACCATGTATTTCAGCCTGTTCATTCTCATGCTCAGCATGATGCTGGTGAGCGATTTTACTTCTGTCTTGATCGATGTCCGCGACAATTTTATCATTCTGCCCAAACCGGTCAACGACAGCACCTTCGTGGTAGCCCGCTTGCTGCACGTATTCATTCACATATCCAAGCTCGTGTTGCCCATGAGCTTGCCTTGTTTTATTTATCTGGCTATCGCCTCCAACCCCCTGGCCAGCTTGTTATTCCTGTTCCTGACGCTATTGGCCACGCTGTTCAGTATATTCCTGATCAACGCCGTGTATCTCCTGATCCTGCGGGTGACCACTCCCGAACGGTTCAAAAACGCGATCAGTTATATTCAGATCGCTTTTGCCATTATTGCGTACGCCGGCTTTCAATTTCTCCCCCGGATGTCGGAACACATAGACGAGGGGGCGCTGCTCGTATTGCCCGATTCGCCCTGGCTGTTACTGGCGCCGCCCTATTGGTTTGCCTGTGCGTTCAACACCCTTTTTACGGGTGAGGCCGACATGCTTTCGGCTGTGGGAACAGGATTTGCGCTTGTGTTGCCTTTGCTCAGTATTTATGGGGTAGCCCGGTTTCTCGCGCCGGCTTTCAACCAGAAGCTGGCCATGATCGGCAGCGGGGAAAGCGGGCCGCGGGCCGGGCAACAAACCTCCGAATGGACGGCGAAGAAAGGTTTGTCGGATTGGCTCGCCGGGTTGTTGACCACCAATCCGGCCGAGCGGACCGGCTTTCAGTTTGCCTGGAAAATGATGCTGCGGAGCCGCGAGTTCAAGGTAAAAGTGTACCCCGCAATCGGCTATCTGGTGGTAATCGTCGGCGCGCTTTACCTCCAAAACAGCAAGCGGGAGCACTTCGCCCAGGAAATGTTTTCCGGATACCGGTTGCTGATCCTGATCTATGTGAGCAGTATATTGCTGGTGGGGGCAATCAATCAAATGGTGTATTCCGAAAAATTCCGGGCGTCGTGGATATTTTATATCACACCGACAGAACGCCCGGGTCAGGTGATCAGCGGGGCGTTTAAAGCGGCCATTTTTCAATTTTACTTCTTCATTGCCTTGCTGGCGTACGTGCTCGCCGCGATTTTGTCGAGCCCGCTGATGCTGCTCAACGTGACGCTGGCCCTTTGCAACCAGCTGGTCATCTGTTTTACCATTTCAGGCTTTAACAACCGGAAGCTCCCCTTTTCGCAACCGACGGGGATCGATCAGCAAGGCGGCCAGTTCGTACGCAGAATGGCATTGCTTGTTGTCAGCGGCCTCATTGCGCTCATCCACTTTTTGGCATTCCGGCATCCGGTAGCCATAGCGGTGGCGTTGGCGTTCTCGGGCGCGGCTTTGTGGTGGCTGGTCCGCTGGATTAAAAACACGGATTGGGCCACCATGGAGTATACCGATGCCTGAAAAACCGTCTTGCCACCCGCCAGGGTTTTCAGACGGTTTCTGACCGGGTTGTAGCGACCCTGGTTACCCCCCCTGCCCCTGGCTGACCCGCCGCCGTTCTTCTTCGGCCCCGCCGGTGCGCCGCCGCGACGGCGCTACTTTATTGTTGCCAAACCGCCAGCTCAGGTTCAGGCTCGCCACCCGGGTTTCGCGTTTTACATCAAAATGCTCCACGTAATCGCGGAAGGTGATCACCGCGCTCGGCGGGCTGGTCCAGAAGATATCGCTGACGTTTAGCTTAATGGTGAGCCGGCGCTGCAACAACTGCTTTTGGATGCCGGCATTGAGCGCCCACAGCGGGTCGAGGTTCATAAAGCCGTAGATCATCCGCGTCTGCAGCCAGCCGCCCAGTTCGGCCGACCAGTCATGCTCAAGTTGGAAAGTATTGCTGGTATTCCAAAAGCAAACCGTGTTGCCGTTGGCCAGGTTAGTATTGGCGAGGTTGCCGGTGTAATAGCCGTAGTAAACGTTCAGGTCGTTGTTGCTCGACCACCGTTTCGTGATTTGCAGCGGGATGTTGGCATTCAGCCCGTAGTAGTCGTACCGGGCCAGGTTTTTGTCGGTCTGCACCGTGATGCGGTCCTGCCCGTCTACCGGCGCGATCACCTGGGTGATGTTGTCGACGGTGCGCGCATACGACAGGGTGGCGGTGTATTTTTGGGCGATGGTATGCGTCCACTCGAATGACCAGGTGTATTGCGGGCGCAGCAGCGGGTTGCCTTCGCGGTAGGTGCTGGGGTCGAGGAAGAATTTGAACGGATTGAGTTGTTGGTAGGAGGGGCGGTCGAGCCGGCGACTTAGGTTGAGCCCCATGGTGTAGCGGTCGGAAAACTGGAACGTAAAAAACGCGCTGGGGAAGAGGTTAAAATAGGTGGTGTCGAAGGTTTCGCCGGTCACGCGTTGTTCGCCGTCCACGCGGGTTTGTTCGCCGCGCAAGCCGATTTGAACGGTCCATTTTTTCCACTCTTTGGCGGCATTGATATAGGCTGCGTTCAGGTTTTCCCCGTATAAAAAATGATTGCTTTTGGTCGAGTCGAACAGCGGCGTGCCGGGGTTGCTCTTATCGTAAAATGCCACATCGTTGTCGGCCGTCACGTAACTGGTTTTGATACCGGCCTCCCATTTGGCGTTGTTTTTCAGCGGGTTGACGTAATCGGCTTTGAGCGAGCGGATCTGGAGGTTGCCGCGCAGATCGCCAAACAGGATGTAGGTGGGGAGATAGGTTTCGCCGGTCAGGTCGAAATAATTGGTGGTAAACGTTTGGTTGGTCGTGTTCCAGAACCGCATGTAGTCGAGGTCGGCACTGAGCTCGCGGCCTTTTTCGCCGAACGTCCGTTTGACGTTGCCGTTCAACGCATAGGAGTTCCAGCGGTCGTGGCTGTCGTTGGTGGTCGTGAATGCTGAAATTTTCTTGTCGGCGCCGTCCAACACATCGGAAGTATTTTCGCCGTTGGGGTTGAACCGGTTGATGGTTCCGCTGGCCACCACGCCGATGATGGTTTTAGCGTTGGGGTAAAAATCGGCGCCGGCGCGGGCGGTATGGTAGTTGAACGGAAACTCGAGGTAGTTGCGCTGGTCGTAGGCGCCGGTAGGGGCGCCGCCGGCGTAAAACCGCCGCACGAGGTCCAGTTTATTGAAACCCAGCCGGTAGCTGTAGTTGTAACTGGCAAAGGTGTTGACCTTGGCGTTGCGGTGGTTCAGGTTCAGCCCGGCGCCGGCTTTGGGGTAGATACCCTGTCCGTAGTTGGCGCTGAAGGTGCCGTTGGTGCCCAGGTTCTGGTCTTTTTTGAGCCGGATGTCGATGATGCCCGCGTTGCCGGCCGCGTCGTATTTCGCCGACGGGTTGGTGATGATCTCGATGCGTTCGATACTGCCCGCAGGCATGCCGCGCAGCATGTTGGACAGATCCTGTCCGCTCATGGGAGTGGGCTTGCCGTCGATCATCAGGATGACGCCCGATTTGCCGCGCAGGCTGATGGCGTCGTTCGAATTGATGAACACCCCCGGCGAGCGTTCGAGCACTTCGAACGCGCTGCTGCCTGCACTGGTAATGCTGTTGTCTACGTTCACAATGAGCCGGTCGGTGCGGCGCTCGATAAAAGGCTTCTTGACCGCCACAACGGCCTCGCCAAGGGCTACGGCAGCCGGGGCTAGTTCGAGGCGGCCGATTTCGCGGCGTGTGCTGCCGGCTTCCAGGGGGAAGACCGGGCTGCTGGCCGGGCGGCGGCCCACCAGGCTGGCCCGCACAAAAAACGAGTCGGACGGACTGAGGGGCAACACTGGTTCGAGTTCGAAAACGCCTTTTTCGTCGGTGATGCCGCCTTTTACCAGGCTGCTGTCGGCGGCGCGGTGCAGCGTGACGGTGGCATAGGAAAGCGGCGCGCCCTGTTCGTCGGACACTTCGCCGGATACGATACCGGTGGATGGCGTTTGGGCAAGGACAAGGGCATTGAGCCCTGCGACAAGCAACAGCGTTGCAGGTAGTTGTTTCATTTTCAATAGTTTGAAAATTCTCGGTCGGAAATATCTGTTTTCGGACAGATCGGGTTTATGGAAGAAAACCTGATGGTAAATGTAGCTCGCCCCGGCTCATGCGGGAAAAAACATGGACGGTCGGACCGGTTTCCCCGGGCGAATGGCAGATTCGGAACCGAGAATGCTGCCCCGGAAACGGCCGGAAATCCGGAGTAAGGATTACTTTTAGCGCCTCCAAATTTGCAATCCATGGCAATCAAGATCTATGTAGCGGCCAGCAGCCAGCACGTCGGCAAAACCACCAGCACCCTCGGCCTCGTTTCTGCGCTGAAAAAGCGCGGCTATCAGGTGGGGTATTGCAAACCGGTCGGGCAGCAGGCGGTCTTGTTCGGGGGCTTACTGGCTGATAAAGACGCGCAACTTTTTGCCAACACCATGCAATTCAGCCTGGCTCCGGAGCTCCACAGCCCGGTCATCCTCGGCAAGGGCGCCACAACCGACTTCCTCGATCATCCGCTCCGCTTTCAATATGAAGCCAATATCCTGCACGCCTCCCACCAACTGGAGGCCGCCAATGACGTGGTGGTGTACGAAGGTACCGGGCACCCCGGAGTAGGCAGCATTGTCAACCTGTCGAACGCAGATGTGGCCAAACTGGTCGACGCCCGGGTGGTAGTGGTGGTGGAGGGCGGCATCGGAAGCACCATTGATGTGCTGAACATGAGCCTGGCCCTGTTCCGCGAACGCCAGGTGAAAATTGCCGGGGTGATCATCAATAAGACCCTGCCCGAAAAAATGGATAAGGTGCGGCAGTATGTCGGCCAGTGGCTGGGCGCCAAAGGCATCCCCTTGCTGGGTATCCTGCCGTTCGACGAAACGCTGGCCAACCCGACGATGGATATGATCTGCTCGGCCGTGCATGGGCGGGTGGTGGCCAACGAGCAATCGCTCGACAATAAAGTGGAACATATTGCCTCCGGTTCGCTGATTGAGGAAAGCGACTACCAGGTGCAGCCGCATACCCTCATCATTGTCAATTACCGCCGGCTCGATCAGGCTTTTGACGCCATCCGGGAGACGCTGAACAACGCCGAGGAGGCGCAAAATCTGATATCGGGTATCGTGGTGCACGGCGAACAATCGGCCATTCAGCATTTGCGCAGCGCTGATTTCCAATGCTATACCTTCCTGGAAAAAGCGCGTATCCCGCTCATCGCCACTACCCTGGATACCTATGGCTCCGCCGTGCGGATCAGCCACCTCGAAGTGAAGATCAACACGCGCACCCTCTGGAAGGTGCAACGGGCGATCGAACTGATGGAGCAAAACGTCCGGATCGATGCGTTGTTGGACTGAGAAGGGCCTGGAGGCATGAGCCGCTGTGTAGGCGCGTGCCAGGCTGGCGCAGGATCTACAACGCGGGGTCGCCGGCGTTCCATTCGATTTCGAGGCCGTCGTAGGCCAGCGTTACATGCGGGGGCAGGAGGGGCGCCACTTCGCGGGCGCGGCCCATTTCATGGCTCATGTGGATGATCCAGGCCTGTTCGGGCCCGACCGTTTCGATCAGGCGGAGGGCTTCCTGCAGGCTGAGGTGGGTGCTGTGCGGGCGCTGGCGCAGGGCGTTGACCACCAGGTATTTGGCGCCGGCCAGTTTGGCGCTTTCTTCGACGCTGATGGTTTTGGCGTCGGTAAGGTAGCACAAGTCGCCGAAGCGGAACCCGAGTATGGGCAGCCGGCCGTGCCAGACGCCGATGGGCTGCACGCAAACACCGCCGATGCTCAGCGGCTTGTGCTCGTCGATCATGTGCAGTTCGATGCGCGGCAGGCCGGGTATCGGGTCGCCGAAAATATATTCAAACCGTTTGCGGACATCTTTTGCCACCCGGGCCTGTGCGTACACCGACATCGGGTGTCCCGAGCTGAAATTGAAGGGCCGGATATCGTCGAGCCCGATCACATGATCGTTGTGTTCGTGGGTCAGCAGGATAGCGTCGAGGTGGCGTACGTTGGCGCGGAGCATTTGCTGCCGCAGGTCGGGGCCGGCGTCGATCAGGATATTGGTATCGCCCTGCGTGAGTAACGCCGAGGTACGCAGCCGCTGATCGTGCGGGTCGGGCGAGGTACACACGTGGCAGTCGCACCCGATAACGGGGATGCCTTGTGAAGTGCCGGTGCCGAGCAGCGTGAGTTTCAAATTGTGGGATATTGCAAAATTAGGTGGATGGAGTATCGGTAGTTGGCGCCGGCCCGGCGGCGTCGCGGTCGGCATATTGTTGCCATTTGCCGATCAACTCGCGGGATTTTTCCGACAGGGTTTCCCGTTCAAATTCAAGGGTGGACAAAATGTCGAGCAGGCAGTTGATCCGGGCTTCGGTATCGAAAAACTTATTGAGCACCGCGATCTTGCGGTGCTCGACGATACAATAGCCGCTTTGGAAATTACCTTTCTCGTACCGGACGGTGTAGTCCAGTTCAGCGAACAACTCTTCCAGTTTTTTCAGCGTTGTTTGAGTGTAGCGCATAAGCATTCTATCTTCGCCGCAACGAGCGGGCCGTCCGGCAGGGCCGCGCAAAAGTATCCAAAAATTACCACTATGCGAATGCACACGACGACTACCTTTTCGGAAACAGGCCTGTTTTACGGCTTTATTTTGGGCCTGACGGTTTTCTTGTTGTTCTCCCCTGACGCCCGGGCGCAGCGCCAGCAGCGTTTTAAAGCCGGCCTGATCGCGGGGGTGACGGCCGCTCAGATCGACGGCGACGCCTCCGCGGGCTACAACAAGGTAGGCCTGCAAGGCGGCTTGCGGGGGATTGTACTGCTGAAACCCAAGCAAGATGCCAGCATCGAACTGTTGTTCACCCAACGCGGTAGCCGCAACGAAGCCAAAACGCCGCCCTTTTTCAAGACAACGCTGAATTATATCGAAGTGCCGATCCAATGGCACTACCACGACTGGCCGGCAAACGGCGACAGCGATGACCCGGATTATTTTCGTGTGCATTTCAACGCCGGCCTGTCGTATGCCCGCCTGATCAACTACAAAAATGATGCAGACCTGGGTGGCGGGATCACGGCAGCCCTGCCCGATCTGAACCGCAACAGCGTTTGCTTTATCGTCGGGGTCAGTTATTTCGCCACCCGGCATCTCGGTTTTGTGTTTCGGTACAACCGGGCGCTCAATGCCTTGTACAAACCCGGCAAACCGGGCACCAACTACGATCGAAGACTGAAAGAACATTTCCTGACGTTCCAAACGCTGGTTGTTTTTTGAACAATCGGTGCAGTATGCTCCATAGCGCTCCTGCTCCCATCCGCACGACATCCGGACCCTCCCAACATGACACAAGCGGTAATTGATTTAGGCACCAACACCTTTCACCTGCTCATTGCCAAACGCGGTGCTTCGGGGGAGTGGGTGCCCCTGGTGCGGGAACGCATTTTTGTGAAACTGGCAGAAGAAGGGATCGGGTGGATCGGCGCGGCAGCCTTCGCGCGCGGACTGGCGGCAGTGGAGGTATTCCGCCGCCACCTCGAGGCTGCGGGCGTGCCTGCAGGATCGGTGCGCGCATACGGTACCGCAGCATTGCGCACCGCCGGCAATGCACCCGATTTTTTGCGCGCGGTGTTTGCCCGCACCGGTATCCGCGCCGAGGCCATCGACGGCCTGCACGAGGCCATGCTGATCTACCAGGGCGTTCGACAGGCGGTGCCCTTTCCGGATAACCGCGTGTTGATCATGGACATCGGGGGCGGCAGTGTGGAAATGATCCTCGCCGATCGCGAACAGGTATTCTGGCACCACAGCTTTCCGGTTGGCGTAGCGGTGCTCTACCGGCAGTTTCACAAAACCGACCCTATCGCACCCGATGAAATCGAGGCCGTGGAAACCTTTTTGGAACATGCGTTGGCCGAGCTCTGGGCCATCCTGAAACGCTACCCGGCGCCTACGCTGGTGGGCGCCGCCGGGGCTTTTGATATCATCGATAACCTGTTGCTCGACCCGGCCACCAAACCGCCCCTGTACGGCTGGATACCGGTGTCCGATTTTGAGCCACTCTACCGCCAGGTTATCGGCAGTTCGTTGGCGGAACGGGTGGAGTGGCCCAACCTCGTGCCGGAGCGCCGCGAAATGATCGTGGTGGGTATGATCCTGATCCACCTGATTTTGCGGGACGGCGGGATGAAGGAAATCTACACGTCGGTTTATTCGATGAAAGAAGGGATGCTGGTGGAGGGATAGTGGGGAATGTGGTCAATGTGGTTAATGTGGTCAATGTGGGGAATGTGGTCAATGTGGTCAATGTGGTTAATGTGGTCAATGAGGTCAATGGGGAATATCAACATTCAGCGGCGCTCGGGGAACAGGAACCGCATGAGGTACACGGCAAAATGGTAGGCCCAGCGCGCCTTTAACCGGCCCCAGCGGCTGGCCAGTTCCGGAATGGTGTCCGGGTACACCTCCGTGCAATGCCGGGTGAGCAGCGTGTCGAGGTATTCGCTGAAGTGCCCGATGAAGCCCGGGTCGAGGATGTCGACGTTGAGTTCGAGGCTGCGGATCCGGCTGAGCCGGTTGACGTTGTAGGAGCCCAGGCTGGCCCAGCGTTCGTCGGTCAGGATCGCTTTTCCGTGCAACACCGATTGTTCCCAGCGGAACACCCGGATGCCTTTTCGCAGCAGCCACCAGGCCAGGTATTGTTCGGCCATGCGCGACAGGGCCACATCCGAAGGGCCGGTGAGCAATATTCGCACCGCCACGCCGCGCCGCACGGCTGCGGTGAGGCGCCGCCGGACGCTCAGGCCCGGCAAAAAATAACTGGCAACCAGCACCAGCGATTTTTCAGATTTGGAGATGCCATGCCCGTAACTTTGGTACACCTCCGTTTTGCGGCGCAGCCAATCGTTGAGCCGGAAGCGCAGTAGCCCCTTGGGGTTACCGGTGCCGAAGAGCGGGTGCTTCGGCTCGGTTTTTCGGCGGGTTATTCGCCAGTAGCGGTGCCGGAATATGCTGGCACATAATTGAGCCAGTTGGGTGCATACAACTCCCCGGATATACACGGCAAAGTCGAGCCAGGGCGGCTCGTCAGGGCTGCCGCGGTATTTGTCGGCTACATTAATGCCGCCCACGAGCGCCTGCCGGGCGTCGACCACCACCACTTTCTGATGCAGGGTGCGGCCGAAGCGCCATTTCCACAGGGAAATAAAATGGGTGAAAAAACGGAATTTCACCCCGGCGCCTTCCAGGGACTGAATGAACGGCCGGTCCAGCTCCTTCGACCCAAATTCATCCAACAGCATCCACACCCGCACGCCGCGACCCGCAGCCCGCCGGAGTGCATCGCCGACCAGCCGGCCCGTTTCATCGTTCTGGAAGATATACGCCTGAAAATGGATCGTGTCGCTGGCGCCGTCCAGCAGGGCGACCAAGCGCGTAAAATAATCCGCGCCACTGTGCACGAGCGTGATCTCATCGGCCGGCTGGTAGGCTTTCATTTGTTGAAAATTGAGCAGTTATGCGTTCTTCAGCGTATTCTTCGATCAGAAAACAGCGTTGGACGAACAATCGGGCACTGTTTCCGCTGAAACCGTCCTATTTTGCAGCGGTTCCTTGAAGAACTTGTTTGGAATTTCATCGTTTTCGCCGCAGCATAAAATCCAGACATGTTCTGACAGGAATTAGAGAAGGGACGCCCCGATGCTATTTTTTAACCCAAGTTGCGACCCGAATTATTTTACTGAACCCAATATCCAGTATCCACCATGCGCGCGTTGTTCAGTCTTTTAACCATATTGCTCACGATGGCCTTTTTTGTGACAGGCGTTGTGTACCTCATTGCCCGAACTTTTGGCCAGATCGCCTGGAACCCGGAGAGCAAAGCCTTCAAACGCATGCTCGAAATGCTCCGGTCGCGCGTCAAAGCCTTGTCGGACGACCTGGTGCCCTGGGACCAGGAAATGTTGAGCCTGCTATCGTCCAACCGGATCAATCAACAGAAGCCGGGTTGGTTCAAGCCCTTTTCTTCGGGCCAATTTACGACCATTTATCAAGAGCCGGTAGTCACGTATGTGACCCAGCAATCGGGCAAAATGAGCGTTACCGTGGCCCGCACCAGCGACCGGGAATTTATTTTCCGCCGCAAAGGCAATGAAACCGAAATCTGGCTCAACGGCCAGCCCCTGGGCGTGTTCACCGCGGGCGCTTTGCTGGCTCCGGGCAAAGGCACCAAAATGCTGGCCCGGCTTGAAAACCAGGCCGAAGAAGCTCAGACCCCGCTGGTACTTGGCAACACCACAGCCCTCACCCTCACCAACCCGTCCCGGGCCACGAGCCCCAATCCGCGCGCGCTGACCCTGCTGCGGAGCCTGAGCCCGGAAGAAGAAAATATCGCCCTGGCATTGACGCTGCTCCCGGAATGAACATGCCGCCCGGCGCCTGTTTCCGGGCGCCTGTTTCTGCCTGCGTAAAAAGCGCAGGCTCCTTCAGGTATTGCCGGAATTGCAGGCTTCGGCTAATGGCACGGGCCTCCCATACCCTTATTCGATAGTTGTGCGCCCTGAAAAAAATACGGTGACAGCGCGGAGTGGCGCGAATTTGACGTTTCATAATCGACTAAAAATAAGCAATTTATATTTTTATGCCGACAAATCACTGTGTTTTGAGAGCGCTTTTTCGGCGCGCAACTGTCCGGCTTCGGGGTGCTTGAGCCGTCTACTTTCGTGTGTTGAATTGTACGAATAAACCAACATGCGATGAGAAAATTCAGACTCGAAAGCCCCCCTTGCGCACCCGTTAACGGGGTGCCGTCCTGCAAGTTTTTCCCCGACTTGCCGCACGGAAAAATAGCCACCTTCCTCCTTTTTTGCGGCTTGAGCCTGTTGCTTTGGATGGCCGGCCCTGTCCCCCTGGCGGGGCAATGTAACCCGGCGGGTAACCCGACGCGATACGAGTTTACCGTAGACCCTACTTCCATGGTAAACCTGATGGGGCAACAATTCTGCACCTCACAGTCGATGGGCACCAATTGTTGCGGGGCGCAGCCCAGTTATCGCTGTCTCGACCTCGTGTTCAACCTGACCAACGGGCCGATGGGGGAGACCTTTGGCGAAAATTGCCAGGGGATGATCAACCTCATGACTGCCCAGGGCAATTTTGATGCCCTCTATTTCAATATCGGCATACCCAACCCCATGGGTAATGCCGCCAATTGCGCGGCCCCGATCATGATCGGCAACAACCACGTCATTGCAGCGACCTTTACCGGCAATGCCATGGGGCAGATCTCGGTACACCTCACCGTGACCGACAACATGGGTATGATCATTTACAACACTACGCAATTGGCCAACCCCGGGCAAGCGGTCATCCTGACTATTTGCAAACCCGGCTTCGGCTGTCTGGAAGATGAGTTTGTATTCGGCTGCTGCGACGCCGACGCCGCCCTGGCCCTGGCGCCCGGGGCGCCGTCCACCATTTGCCCGGGCGACTCCTCCACCCTGAAAGTGACCGGCTTCAACGGCGTGCCGCCCTATACCGTGATGGTGAAGGCCGCCAGCGCCGCCGATACCACCTATTTCCCGGTGACGGTCAATTCGGACATGGATGGCAACACAGCCATGGACATGACCACCATCGTGGTAAAACCTGCCGCCACAACCGTGTATACGGCGATCAGCGTGGAAGACGATGCCGGGTGCGTACAGCCGGTAAGCGGGCAATCGGATACCGTCACGGTAAACCCCATCCCGAACGTCGAACAGCCAGATGATTTTACCGTGTGTTCCGGCGCGATGGCGCCCGCGGTGGTATTTAGCGGCGGACCGCCCGGAGTGGTCTACCATTGGACCAACGATAATCCATCGATCGGCCTGGCGGCGTCGGGTACGGGCGACTTGCCGGCGTTTTCGGCCGTCAATGTGGGAAATTTGCCCATAACGGCGCATATCATGGTGACGCCTTCCTATACCAACAACGGCGTTACCTGTACCGGCGATCCTATCGTTTTTGCGATTACGGTCAACCCGATACCCGGTATCGATGCAGTGGATGACCTGACGGCGTGCGTCGGTTCGGCGGTTCCGGAAATCAATTTCAGCAGCGCCGTACCGGGCGCCTCCTTTGTCTGGATGCGTACCCCGGAAGCGATTGGCTTGCCCGCCCTCGGCGGAATAAACTTCGTGCCTTCGTTCGTAGCGGCCAATGCCGGCACCACGCCCCTGGTCAGTACATTTACCGTGGTGGCCTCGTACACCAACAACGGGGTAACCTGCACCGGCACGCCGATTGAATTTGAGATTACCGTTAACCCGACGCCGACGGTAAACCCGGTGACCAGCCAAACCGTGTGCAACGGCGCTTTGACCAGCCCGGTCAACTTTACCGGCGCCGTGGCAGGCACGGTATTCCACTGGACCAACACCAACCCGGCCATCGGCCTGGCAGCATCCGGTACGGGAAATATTGGGTCGTTTACCGCCCTCAACCCCGGCCTGAACAGCATTACCGCCTCCATTGTCGTGACGCCGTCCTTTACCTTCAATGGCGTCACGTGCGAAGGGCCGCCGCAATCGTTTACCATTACCGTCAATCCGACGCCCGGGGTCAACCCGGTCGGCAACCAAAGCCTGTGCAGCGGCGACCTGACGGCGCCGGTAATATTCAGCGGCGCGGTGCCGGGCACCGTATTCAACTGGGTGAACAGCAACCCGGCCATCGGCCTGGCAGCCTCGGGAACGGGCAATATTCCGGCCTTCATCGCCCTGAATGCCGGCGCCACCACGCTGGCGGCGACCATTACCGTCACGCCTGCGTTTACCAACAACGCCGTGCTGTGCAACGGCGCGCCCTTCCTGTTTACGATCACCGTTTATCCGCGCCCGACCGTTTTTGCGGGCAACGACATCACGATTTGCCAAAACCAGCAGGCCAACCTGGCCGCATCGCTGGGCGGCGGCGCCACGGGCGGCACCTGGAGCGGCGGCAACGGTACGTTCAGCAATCCGGCCTCGCCGCTGAGCGCCTACACCCCCGCACCGGGCGAGTACGGGACTACCGTCAAACTGGCGTTTACCAGCAATGACCCCGCCGGGCCCTGCCCCGCCGTTTCGGATACGGTATTGCTGACCATTAATACCTTGCCCCTCGTGAATGCCGGCAAGGACATCATGATCTGCAAGGACGAGATACTCGAGCTGAGCAAACTCGGCGCGACCATTCTGGCCAACGGCAGCGGCGTGAATACCGGCACCTGGACCAGCAGCGGCACGGGCACTTTTTTGCCCAATAACACATTCGCCGGGGCCACTTCGTATGTGCCCAGCGCAGCCGACCGCCTGGCCGCATTCGTCACGCTAACTCTCACGAGCGCCGACCCCACAGGGCCCTGCATGCCTGTGAGCGACCAGGTGTTGTTGTATTTCCAACCCACCATTCCGCTGGTTTGCGACGACAACGTGATGGTGGCGCTCGACGAAGACGGCATGGTGGAGATCACGCCCAATATGATCCTGGAAGGCAATATTGTCGATTCCACGTTCATCGTGCAGGTGTTTGTCAATGGCGTGAGCGTCGGCAATAAGGTCGATTGTTCGCAAGTGGGCAAAACGCTGGTGGTGCGCGTGACCGACGATTGCTCCGGCGTGTATTGCACGGGGTCCATCTCTGTGGTAGACAACCTGCCGCCCAACCTGACCTGCACCGATATCGAATTGATCTGCGTCATTCAAAACACGACCCCCGATTACCTGAAAAATGTGCTGGGCATCCCGAACGCCTACCCGCTGGTCGATGAAAATTGCAAGCAATACAACCTGACGTACCACGACTATTGGAAGGACCTCAGCTGCGCCGATGATTATATCGGATTTATCCAGCGTGTCTGGACGGCCACCGACCCCAGCGGCAATAAAGCCAGTTGCACCCAATACCTCAATTTTGTCCACCAGCTCATCGGCAATGTACTCTTCCCGCCCGACATCACGCTTGCCTGCAGCAACGGCCCGGTGAATACCAGCCCGCAGGTGACCGGAGCGCCTTATCTTACGGCTTACGGGATCAATTTTCCCCTTTACCCCGACGCCGGGTACTGCAAACTGGCGGTCACCTTTACCGATAGCAAACTGCCGGGCTGCGACGGCACTTATGACCTCATCCGCACCTGGACGGTGTACGACTGGTGTTCGCCCACTACGCCGACCCAGCCCTCCACCAACCCGAAATATTACATACAACATATCCGGGTGATCGACGACGTGGGGCCTGACCTGCACTGCCCGTCCGATCTGACGGTGAGCACCGATCCGTTGAGTTGTTGTTCGACGGTCGACCTGCCGGATATTTTGGCCGAAGACGTCTGCTCGCGTATCCAGGCGGCCCTGGCCCGGGTGGAAGTCTTCGACCCCGTCACCGGCGACCTGTTGGCCACGTACGACCTTAACGGCGCCATCACCACTTTTCCCGGCAACAACCTCTCCGACCCCGACACCCTGGTGGCCTTTGGCCTGACGCCCTGCCTGCCCCTCGGAACGCACCGGGTGACGTATACAGTGGAAGACGCCTGCGGCAACACCAGCGTGTGCACCTTTAAACTGACCGTGGCCGACCTGACGCCGCCGGTAGTCGCCTGCGATGAGATCACGCAGGTGGCACTCGGTATCGACGGGATGATCTTCGTGAACGCGACCACGTTCGACGACGGCTCGTACGACAACTGTTCGAACGTGTATTTCAAGGCGCGCCGCTTTGTTGCCAATGCCTGTCAGCCCATCGACCATTTTTACGACCAGGTAAAATTCTGCTGCGACGACCTCAACGACACCGTGCAGGTGATCCTGCGGGTGTACGATGTTCCGGTGCCGCCCGGCCCCGTTTCACTCGACTTTGAAGAACAGCATTCCAATGATTGCATGGTGCAGGTGTACGTTGAAGACAAATTGAAGCCTTCGTGCGTGCCGCCGGCCAATACCACGGTCAGCTGCGAAAACTTCGACCCCAGCCTATGGGCCTATGGCGCTGCGACGGGGGTCGATAACTGCTGCATCGATACGATCCTGTCCAACGCCAACTACAGCCAGTTCGACACCGTGTGCAACCGCGGGACCATCACCCGGGTATTTCAGGTGTTCGACTGCGCCGGCCAATCGACCCAGTGCACCCAGCGGATCTATGTGAATTACGAGCAGGATTACTACGTCCGGTTCCCGCACGATTTTATCCTGACGGTCTGCGACGGGACGGCCAACTACGGCGAGCCCCAGTTTTTTGGCGAAGACTGCGAACTGCTCGGGGTATCGTACCAGGACGAAGTGTTCACCGTCGTGCCGGATGCCTGTTTTAAGATAGAACGCACCTGGACAGTGATCAACTGGTGCACGTTCAACCCGAACCTGCCCTGTATTTACGTGCCCAATCCGAATCCGAATGCCCTGCTCAACCATCCCTCGAACCTGGTCGGCCCGACGGTGTCGCCGGCCGGTACGCCCGCGCCCTGGGCGCCCACGGTGGTGAAGGTGAACCCTGGCGATCCGGTGGCGACCGACTTCAGCAGCTTCTGGTCGGCCAACGCTAACTGTTACAAATACAAGCAGATCATCAAGATCATCGACAAACAAAGCCCGGAAATCGAATGCCCCGACAGCACGGTGCAAATGTGCGATCTGACCGCCAACAATCCCCAATTGTGGAATGAACCGGATTGGTTTGACGCCGCTTCGGGTGGTCACGACCTCTGCGAGGGCCCTTCCGATCTGTGCATCACCACCACCGACGCCTGCTCGGGCGCCAATGTCCAAGTACGGTTCCTGTTGTTCCTCGACCTGGACAACAACGGCAGCATGGAAACGGTGATCAGCAGCACCAACCCGCCCGACGCGGGAACGGTACGTTTCAACAATGCGGGCAGCCCCAACTATGCGGGCGGAACGCCCCGCATCTTCGACGAGCGCCTCGTGGCGCCGAACCAGAAATACCGGTTTGCGCTGCAAACCACCACCAGCGGCGACAAGGTAATCGCCTGCGTGCGTTGGAATACGCTGGCGGAGCCCGACAAATTTGTAACCCCGGAACTGCCTTACGGCAAACATAAGATCAAATGGTTTGTGGAAGACGGCTGCGGCAACGAACAGGTTTGCGAGTACACTTTTGTGGTCAAGGACTGCAAAGCGCCCACCGTCACCTGCTACAATGGCCTGAGTGTGAACCTGATGCCTACGGGCATGGTCATGATCGACGTGAAATCCTTCGTTGAAAACGCTTACGACAACTGCACGCCGTCCAACCTGCTGATCTACGGCATCCGGGAAGACGCCACGGGCACCGGCTTCCCGTTCAACCCAGACGGAACGCCCCAGACCACCCTCACGTTTACCTGTGACGACGTCGGGTTTGCCCTGGTCGAAATTTGGGCCATGGACCTCGCGGGCAACGCTGATTTCTGTTCCACCTACATCAAGGTGCAGGACAATATCGGCATTTGCGGCGCGGATCAGGCCTCCGTAGCCGGCATGCTGCAGACGGAAAACGGCGATGGGGTCGAGGACGTGAACGTGCAAATCCAGAATACGGCGCCGGGCGGCCAGGCGCCGCTCAACCTGGTGTCGCCGTCCGACCAAAGCGGCCATTACTGGTTTACCAATGCCCTGCCGCTGGCCTCAGATGCGGTAGTAGCGCCCTTGAAAGACAATGACCCGCTCAATGGCGTCAGTACCTTCGACCTCGTGCTGATCAACAAACATATCCTGGGGCTGCAACCCCTGAGTTCCCCGTACAAGATGATCGCCGCCGATGCCAACAACAGCCGCTCGATCACCACGTTCGACATCGTGGAATTGCGCAAACTGATCCTGGGCATTTACACCGAACTGCCCGACAACACGTCGTGGCGTTTCGTCGACAGAGCCTACGTATTCCCGAACGCGTCCAACCCGTTCCAGGAAGTCTTCCCGGAAACGAAGGAAATCGTCAACCTGCAGGCCAACAAGATGGAAGAGGATTTCGTGGCGGTAAAAACCGGCGATGTGAACGGCAATGTGGTGACCAGCAGCCTGTTGTCCGCTGCCGACCGCGCCTCGGGTACGCTGCTGTTCGACGTGCAGGACCGGATGGTCGCGCCCGGCGATGTGTTCACGGTTGATCTGAAGGCTGCCGACCCGGTAGCCGGATACCAGTTTACCTTGTATTTCCCGGGGCTCGAAATCGTCGACCTGCAGCCGGGCGACGGCATGACGCCGGAAAACTTCGGCATTTTCCCCGACGAGCGTTCGGTGACCACGTCCTTCAATGCCGGCGGCAATACCTGGTCGGCGGCGGCTTTCTCGATCACCTTCCGGGCCCGGTCGGCCGGCATGCTCAGCGAAATGCTGAGTGTTTCGAGCCGGATCACGCGGGCGGAAGCGTATCCCGCCGGCGACGCTGCGGAGCTGCTGGATGTGGGGTTGCGCTTCCTGTCGGCCGGCTCGGTGACCGTCAGCGGGGTAGGGTTTGAATTGTACCAAAACCAGCCCAACCCCTGGACCAACAAGACCCGCCTGGGCTTCCATTTGCCCGAGTCGGCCCAGGCTACACTGACGATCTATGATGAAACCGGCCGGGTGTTGTTTACGCGGCAGGATCTCTTCAGCCGCGGATACAACAGCGTCACCCTCGACAATTCGGTGCTGAAAGACACCGGCATGTTGTATTACAAACTGGAAACCGCCCGCGAAAGCGCGGTGCGGAAGATGATCCGCACGCCGTAGGGTCAGAACGTACACTTCCCGAATAACAGGCTGGAGACGGCTGCGCTGCGCTGTTTCCAGCCTGTTTTGCCGGGGGGCGTCGCCCATGCGCCGGGACGAAACCCCAATCCTGTTTTGGCGGCTGGCCTGCCGCCCGGCATGTCGGTTAGTTCTGAACCCGCGGGATTGGCAACCAGGAAAAGACGCTCTGCGAAGCCCCGGCGCTGCAGTTCCGGTTTTCAGGCGCCGGATTTTTATCTACCGGGCAATTAATCGCGTTCAGGCAGGCTTACACGGCGCTGCGTTCCGACTCTGTCGCACGCTGAGGGTATTTGAGGTCCGTTTTCAGTCCGGCACAGGCGCCCTCGCCAATAGCAAAATGCACCGGACCATTGTCATCCATTGTTATCGAGCGCCTTTTTTAAATTGATCATGCGCTCTTTTTCCCGGGCTTTTATTCGCGACTTAAGTACAGGAAAAAGGATGCGCTTGAAACCATGCGGGGTAGCGGTAACGCTGGACTCAAGTTGGGTTTGTTCGCCGATCTTTGATAATTGCAATAAACGGGTTACGTGGAGCGGCCCGCTATTTTCGAACGTTACCGAATAGGGTGGGTAATACTGCTGGATCGTAACATCCAGCGTGTCGCTTTTGCGCCATTTCGCGCTGAATACTGTCCCGATCCCAATTGGCCCGGCACTCTTTTTCTCTACAAATTGGATGTCGGGGTTCCATTGTAATTCATTGCGCAGGTCCGATACAAAATTAATAACCGCATAGGGAGATTTATTAACTTGAATGACGCTGAGCATTTTTAGTTGACAACCCGATATCAGAAAAGATACGCCTGATAAAAGCGCTATTCCTGCGTTGAGCATTAACCAATTGCGAACGGCGATTTTCATTTCTCTTGATTTTGGCAGAAGCCGTCTCAAAAAGGTCTGTCGGGCTGAAATGGCGCCTAAAAGGCGAATGCTTTGTTTGTTTTTTTCGCTGCAGGACAGCGCTACGACTCAAAAAATTGCCTTGTCTTCCCTTCAGACCCTCATTTTCCCACCAACGCCATTTTTGAGACGGCTTCTAATGAACATTTGCGCCAGGGTATTTTTCAAACGCACCCTAAGTAGAACTAAAGGTAAACAATCGTCCGGTCTGGCAAAACGGTCTTGCAGAACATCGTCAGTACATATACCGGTAAAGGTGCACTTAAGAAATGTTTGGAATTTCATCGCTGGGCTGCAAATAGAAAATTTAATTTCATACTGCGTTAAATTTTTCGGCGGATTGCCCGCATACGCCTGCAAAATTTGCCTTGCCTGAAATTAAATTTTTCCATTTTCGCCTCAGCATGAAAATCCAAACATGTTCTAATGCAACGCATTCCAGGTACACCAAAGCAAAACGGTTCGGATACCAATAAACAGGGGGCCGAACGGAAGTGCAAAGCCGATAAAGAACAGCATCTCGGCTGGTATAATGGCAAGGGAAAGTAACCCACACCCCTTTTCACCGCGCCACAAGCCCCAACCGCATAGACACTCCAACATGCAGACCAGCAGGAATCCGGCCAGCAGCGGCACAGTGGTATAGACCCCAATTCGCTCAAACGGTCCGTTGCCATAAGCCGGAAACCCCATTACGCTGGCGATGGTTCGGGTTTTCAGGAAATACCAAATACTATACATGCATGGAAGGCCAAAACCCAACCCTGAGATCCATAAACCGATTGAAGCGATTTTCATCATAGTCAGAATGGTCTGTATATCCGATGGAAATTAGTTTTTATTTTTCTATTCGATTGATCGCTGCTGATTTCGCATATTCAATTCCGAGTTTGACGATGTCCTCGTTATTGGAATCATTTGATTCGATCGATAGGAAAACGACTTCGTCCCAATGAACTTCAATCAATTCAAATTCCGTATTGTATCGTTCGTTGAAACCGTTCAAAAACCTTATTGTAAAATCAACGTCGTCGACTATTATCCTAAAAATCATTTTCCGGTTTGTTTATTTCAAATACGGTTTCCAAATCAATCCGGCAATAAGCAGGGGTGTATCGTATATCGACCCCGAATAGCAAGAGGTATTTGCCGACAATCGAATAATTTATTTTTTGATTTTGCCTGGTTTTATAGTCGGTGGCATTAGGATGTTTGATCTCCCTGAATTGGCTAAACTTGGTTATGCCCTGGAAATCCTCCTGGCTTAAAAAAGGTCGTATGGTCTCGATTCCGGAATCGTATCCGGTTGCCGACTTTAGCTGTAAAGTGATTCCATCCGCTCCATTTAGCATTAACGGCATCATTTCTTCCTGGGGATAAAAATCGCCCTCAAATATTGTCCGGTGGAAAGATTTCCGCCATCCCCCTAAGCGGATCCGGTAATTGGTATACATCTGGCGATAACCAATGTACCTTCCGATCTCAAATAACCCGAACGGGATTAAGTTCCCGTGGTCTTCCACTGTTATTTCGTGTATGCCGGATGGATTGAGTTTTAACGCGCATTTTCGGGATGTGTTCCTGTGATCCCAATTGAAGGCCCGGACCGCCGCTTGCAGGAGTTCGATATCTTCAAATTCAAGGTTTGCTTTTTCTATACGCATTGCATTCCAGTTAGTGATAACGTTCCGTTTATATAGGGTATGGGCATGGCCCGGCATGACCTAACAAAGTTACAGGTTCTAAACCGCCCGGTCGTTTTTTTAAGTCGTCGCTCCTTTACCACCGGTTGCCGAAGGAGCAATCTGTCGATAACTGGAACACGGGCACATTTACCTGCCTTTGAAAAACTCTACGCGTTTGTATCACCGTTCCTTTGTGGCAACCTGTACCGCGGCATGATCAGCACCAAAGGGAAAGGAGAGGTGGGCGTGTATTTTGTGCTGCCGGCAGAGGGTAGTTGAATGCAGATGTTAACGCGCCCCGCTTCGCCGTGCGATTCCTTGCGCGCTGCCAGGTTGGCGGTGATCCCTCAAATATTGTAGGCGAATTTGCAGATGCCACACAGGCGCTCCGCGGCCGGCCGGCCGTTGAAAGGGGAAGATTAACCCAGCGCTAAATTTCACGGCTGCCCTTTCCTTTTCGGCCGCTGTTTCTTATATTTGCTTTCTGGTTTTTCAGGACTGGCTCTGAAGCAACAGGCCGCTCCGCTTTTAATCCTGATTATCAACAATCTGCCTTCGACCGATGTACAATCTTCCTACGTTGTGCGTTGCCGCGCTTTTGTCGGCGACGTACCTTGGGGCGCAGTCCCCTTCCTTTTCCCAATTTTACGCCCACCGTCCATCCTTAAATCCGGCCTACGTGTCGGCTTCATCTGGCTTGGAACTCAATACCGGTTATCGCCGGCAATGGGGCCAAATCCAGGGCGGGTTGCACACGGCGTTTGCCGCTGCATCGCTCCGCACCTGTGCCCTGCCGCTGGGCTTCGGCATTTATGCCAGCGATGTCGGCGAATCGCTTTTCAACTATCGCCAGCAGGAGGTGGGGCTGCAAATCGGCGGTTTTTTCGGCTCGCCCAAAAACTGGTCGGTGCACGGCGCCCTGCAAGCCGGAGTGGGGCAACACCGGGTGGATTACGACAATCTGCTGTTTTCCGGCCAACTGGACCCCATATTCGGCGTTCAGGGTAGCGCCGGGCCTTATTTTCAACAAGACGGCAGCCGGGTCGAGACCTTCAACCTGGGCGCCGGCGCGGTGTTCCGCGGCAGCGCCCGAATGGGCGGCCGGGATTGGCCCCTGAGCGTCGGCGCAGCCGTGCACCAGTTCGGCGGCAGCAGGAATGCGTCGTTTGAACAACTCGACTACCGCCGGCCGCCGCGAATCACTGCCCACCTGGCTGTGACGGCGCCGGTGTCCGGCCAATACCTCAGCAAACCGGTGCTCTACCTCCACATCCTCGGCCGCTTCGAATGGGAATCGGTATTGCAGCGCAGCACCCTGGGCCTCATCGCCCAATACGAAGCCGCACACCTGGGCCTGTTGTACCAGTTCAACCAGGCGCCGTTCAATTTCGGCAACACCCATGCCCTCACGATCTGCGTCGGCGCGGATTTCCAACTGGGCGATGCCGACTGCACCCTTCAATACGGCTTTGACGGCGCCCTAAGCGGACTGGACCAGACGGCCTCCGGCGGCGCGCATGAACTCATGCTGAGTTTTCGTTTCGACAAAGCCTGCGTGTTTTCGGGCCGCTCCTCCAAAAAGAAGGGCCGCACGGATTGCTTCCATTTTGCCGGAAAAGGGTACCGCGGTTTCTATTAAAGCGAGACACCAGCCTGCTCCATGTAAGCCACTTCCAACGCATTATTTATTGCTAAAAAGAAAATCATGCGCGCCATAATCTCCTCTTTTATTCCGTGGACCTGTGCCCTGTCTTTTCTGATCGCGATCTTCCCCACCCATACGCTCCGCGCCCAATGCGGGAACCCCAACTGGAAACTCAACAATGACTGCGGCGACATTCAGGCGTCCGGCGGCCTGGCGCCCGACCAACCCACCATTTTCTGTGCAGGTGAAACGGTCGTGGTGGAAAACAACTCCAGCCCGGCCAATGAGATCA
Source organism: Saprospiraceae bacterium (assembly GCA_044230315.1). Taxonomy (GTDB): domain Bacteria; phylum Bacteroidota; class Bacteroidia; order Chitinophagales; family Saprospiraceae; genus M3007. The sequence goes on along the minus strand of JBGARJ010000008.1, from coordinate 48,688 downwards.
CTATGACGTACATCGACTGGGGCGACGGCACCTGCGAAGCCTTTCAGGGGCTTCCGCCGAACTTTTCGCACGCCTACGTCTTTCCAAACGACACCTGCCTGTTTGGCGGCCAGATCACCTTTACGGTGCGCATGGGGGTGGAAAAAGACTGCGGAACCGCCAAAAGTTTCAATTATATTACCTTTCCGGTAGCGGTGCGTTTCAAGCCGCTGGTGATCATAACAGCCTCCGACCTGGTTACCTGTGCCGGTTCGGAAATCGATTTTACCAGTTCCGTTTGCGCCAACGGCGTCGTACAATACCAGTGGATCATCGACGGCGATACCATAACCAGCCCGAATGTGCCCGGTTATGTGTTCAACGATCCCGGGACCTACAATGTGTCCCTTACGGTCACCAACACCTGCGGCCAGGGTGGTACAGCCATCGATGTCGTCAGTTCGGGCCCCGCCAGCGCCGGGGCCTCCGCCTCGGCAACCAACGTGTGTGCGCCGGATACCGTCGTGTTCACCAACAATTCTACGAATGCGCTCGGTCAGACCTGGGACATTTCCCCGGCTACCGGCTGGTCGTTTGTGAATGGTACGAATAACCTGTCGGTTGAACCGGCAGTCCTGTTCACCATGCCCGGCGTCTACACGGTCCATTTAGCCGTGGATGGTTGCGGGAATCCGGAATGGGAGAGCGTCATAACCGTGCTGGAGCCGCCCAGTTTGAACCTTCCGGCCAAGCCCGACGCCTGCGACAACGGGCCGCTGGCGTACGTGCCCAATGCCACTATCGGTGGCAGCATGCCCGAAGTAAGTTGGGAATTTCAGGGCGGCACACCCGCCACGGGTAGCGGCCCCAACCCCGACACCGTGTTTTTCAATGGCGTAGGCCAATACATCGTCAAGGTCACGGTCACCGTCGCGGGATGCGGCACGGTCAGCCAGGCCGACACGTTTTCGATCATCAGCCTGCCCTCGGTCAGCCTCCAGCCGGTGCCGGATCAGTGCAACAGCAATCCGCCCGTCCAACTCACGGCAACGCCCGCCGGGAATGGCTGGTCGGGTCCCGGCGTCAGTCCGTCGGGCCTGTTCCACCCCGGCGGCATTCCCGATAGCCTGCTCCAGCACCCAGTACCCCTGGTTTTTCAAACCGGATCGGGCGATTGTATAGCGCGGGATACCTTGTTTGTTCTGGTGAACGGCCTGGCGGTGGATGCGGGCCCCGATCAGGCGCTTTGCATCGACGCCGGGAGCGTGACGCTTTCGGCCATACCGGCCGGCGGCGATTGGGCGGGCAAAGGTGTGACAGCCGCCGGGGTCTTCGATCCGGTGCTGGCCGGTCCGGGGAAGCACGCGCTGGTCTACTCCGTACTCGATACGGCCAGCGCCTGCGTCAGCACCGATACGCTTACCGCAACCGTGCAGGCCCTCCCGGACGCCGTGCTCGGTCAGATCGACGACCGCTGCGTGGGCGTGGCCTTCGACCTCGGCGCCATCTTTAGCGGCAGCGCCGGCAGCACTTGCCACTGGGATTTCGGCGACGGCAGCAGCGCCGATTCCTGTGCGCCGATCCATATTTACAAAACGGTGGGTACTTATACCATCAGCCTGCTGGTGGAAAACGCCGCAGGCTGCCGCGACTCCGCCGTGGGCAGCGTGGAGATCGTGCCGCCGCCCACCGCCGTTTTCACCACGGACCGGACGGAGGGTTGCGCCGATCTGACCCTGAACATCGACAATAAGAACGTGATGGCCGGCGCGATGTACGTGTGGGATTACGGCAATGGCCAGCGCGATACCATTGATCAGCCCGGGCCCATTGTGTTTGGCACGGGTTTGCACGATACCACCTATACGATCGTACTGCAAGCGGTCAATCAATGCGGCATGGCCGCCTTGGAGCAAGTAATTACTGTGCATCCGCGCCCGCAGGCGAACTTCGGCACCGATTTCAGCAGTGGCTGCTCGCCCATGGAGGTCAATTTCAACAATGTAACGGTTGGCGAGCCCGATTTTTTCAATTGGTACATCAACGGCGCGGCGGCCGGCTCGGGTTTCCAGTTGCCGCAGCAGGTGTTTTACGCGTCGGACCACGATTCCACTTATTCTATCACCCTGGTGGCTGGAAACGGTTGCGGGACGGATACCGTTACGCATACCGTGCTGGTCAAACCCAACGAGGTGAACGCCTTTTTCAATACCGATACCCTGAGCGGCTGCCAGCCGCTCACCGTGCATTTGACCGATTACAGTACCACCGGGACCAACGTGAGCTGGAACCTCGGCGACGGCAATCTCGTTAGCGGCGATACGGTGATCCACATCTACGAACAGCCTGGCCAGTACACCATTCAGGAATTTGCCAACAACGGTTGTGGCGCCGACACGGCGGCGGTCACGGTCACGGTGCTGCCGCAACCCGTAGTCTCTTTTGCGCATGCGGCCTACGGATGCCAGGGCGACACCCTTCACCTGAACAATACCTCCCAAAACCTGGCGGGCAGCGTCTGGGATTTTGGCGACGGCTCCCGCGATTCCACGCATACCTCGCCTGCGCATGTGTACGCGCAAACCGGCTTTTTCACGATCACCCTGACCGGAACCTCGGTCGCCAATGCCTGTACCGCCAGCAGCAGCCACACCATCGAGGTGAAACCGCTGCCCAATCCTTCGGCGACCGTGCTGGACAGTTTTGGCTGTCAGCCTTTTGTTTTTCACGCCCTGAACACCAGTAGCGGCACGAATTTTTACGTTTGGGATTTCGGCGACGGGGCCTTTTCCACCGAGTTTTCGCCAACGCATACCTATGAAAGCGCCGGCGCGTTTACAGTGCGCCTGGAAATGGCCGACCTGTTCGGTTGCCGGAATACCTGGTCGTATGCGCCGGTGAATGTGTTTCCCAAACCAACTGCGCAGTTCCAGTACGATCAGGCCGATCTTTGTACCACGCCCGCCGTAATCCAGTTGCAGAACCTGTCGCTTAATGCCGGCAACTACCTGTGGGATTTCGGCCCCCTGGGCGGTTCAAACCTGGCCAATCCGAGCATCAGCGTGCCCGACCCGATGACCCTGAGCGTCGAACTCATGGCCGAAAACGGTTACCATTGCCGCGATACCACGGTACAGACCGTAAAAGTCTATACGAAACCCGTACTCGATTTCAGCATCGGGAACGCCCGGGGTTGCAGCCCACTGGCGGTGCTATTTGAGAATGCGTCTTTCGGGGTGAACCAGTACGCCTGGGATTTTGGCGACGGCGGCACTTCTGACGAGGCGGAGCCGCTGCACGTATTCGGGCAGGCGGGCGTATACCCGGTGACCCTGTACGCCAGCGCCGACTCCATTTGTTTCGATTCCCTGCGGTTCGACAACTTCGTGCAGGTGCTGCTCACCCCTACGGCAGGGTTTACTTATGCCGAACTGACGGACACTACGGTGACCCCCAACGGCATCCTCCGCTTCTTCGATGCATCCGCCAACGCTACCCACTGGCATTGGGATTTCGGCGACGGCGACAGCTCCAATCTGCGCAATCCGGTGCACCGTTTTGTGGAAAACGGCCCCAGGATCGTCACCTTGATCGCGACCAACGGCAGCGGATGCAGCGATACCGCAGCGGTTCAGATCATGCCCGAACGTTTTGGCACGCTGTACATTCCCAACGCCTTGTCGCCCGATTCCGGCGATCCCGGCTCGCGGTATTTTCAACCCATGGGCGCCGGCCTGGCGGAGTTCGAGATGGCCATATTTGCCTCCAACGGCCAGCGGGTATGGCACACCAGCAAGATCGAAAAAGGCATGCCGGTAGAATACTGGGACGGCACCTTCAACGGAACGCCCTTGCCCCAGGGCCTCTATTGGTGGAAAGGCCGCGGGCGCTATGTCAATGGCCGGCTTTGGGAAGGCATGTCGTACGATGGCAAGGCGCCGGTGCTGGAAGGGAAGGTGCTGCTGTTGCGTTGAGGCGGGTAGGGGTGACTCATTGTATGCCGGCCCCACCAACCCAGGCATATTTTGGGCCCAGAACTATTTAACGTCAGTTTTTGGATAGGGACTCAATCCTCGATTGCTTCAATACCCAGTTCCTTCAGCCGCTCAAGATGCGCTTTCATGGCGTTGAGCGTCTCTGGGGAGTGCCCCTGCCATTCCACGACCTCGCCGGTGACCCGCAGTGGGTCCCGGGAGCGGTATGACTTTGTCGGGTTGCCCGGGAACTTTTTGTCCGTCAGATTGGGATCGTCTTCAAATGGGCCTGTCGGCTCCACCGTATAAATTTTACCGGGGCCTTCGCCCAGGGCAAGTTCGGCGCCCCAGATAGCGGCATCCAGGGTAGCGGTCAGGTAGACAAAAGAGGCCTTCTTCCACTTGCCGTAGTTTGAGTTGAAGCCGGCTTCGATCAGGTCTCCCGGCTTCAGGTTGGCCTTCGTCCCATGATAGAAAATCGGTGTATCCTGGTCGTTGACAGACGCTTTCGCCTTGTTCCTGCTTTTGTTTATTTGCATTTATTGAATATAAATATTTTCAAGTTAACGTGCGTTTTGGATAGATCGACACCAACAATTGAATACTTTATGGGCGCTCCGGGGCCAAAAACCGACGCTTATTGTCCAATTCTTCTCGATTGAAATTTTCGGTCTGTTCGACATAGCCTAATTTTAGAACATGTTTGGAATTTCATCGCTGGGCTGCAAATAGAAAATTTAATTTCATACTGCGTTAAATTTTTCGGCGGATTGCCCGCATACGCCTGCAAAATTTGCCTTGTCTGAAATTAAATTTTTCCATTTTCGCCTCAGCATGAAAATCCAAACATGTTCTTAAAGGAACCGTTTTGGCCCGGTAAGAAATCTCCAGGGATGTTCTATGCGCCAACTCTTCCGGTCTTGACTTCCCCGGCGCGCTTGTAATGGACAATAATAACGCCACCTGGGGTGACAACACTCTCGAGTAAAGTAAATGCTGCCGGAACTATGCCATCGTCAAACAATTTTTTCCCTTTACCAAGGACCAGCGGGTGAATTTTGAGCCGGAGCTCGTCTACCAGGTCATGCTGAAGTAGCAGATGAATGAGATCACTGCTGCCCAAAACCTGAATATCAGAACCGACTGAATGCTTGAGTTTTTTGATATTCGCTACGCTTTGAAGGAATACGGAATTTTTCCAGCCCGATTTTTCCATGGTCTTTGACAAGACGTATTTTGTACCATCATTAATACCCGGCCACAAGTCTGCATGTCCGGGCCAGTAGCCGGCCCAATTCTCAAATGTTTTACGGCCTAAAAGATAATCTGCCGGTTCCATCTCTTTTTGCACCACCTTCCCATAAACTTCGTCACCATACGGCGCTACCCAGCCGCCATATTTGAAGCCGCGCGAGGTATCCTCCTCAGGCCCACCCGGCGCCTGCATTACGCCATCTAAGGTGATCATGGATAACACCACTATTTTTCGCATATTTTCTCGGTTTTATTTTGGTGCAAGTCGCGTTAACAAACACGGCGCCGTGGCAGCGTGTATCCGACAATAGTAGTGGCCAAATCCGACAATTGCTGTTAGTTCTGGGCAAACAGGTGGCGTTGTCGCTATAGCAGGACCGTTAACGTTTCCTCCTTTGTCAGCCGCTGTGTCAGCAATCGGTTAGCAAAGAAGCAATGAGTAGCCACATCAGATTTTATTTGTAAAAGTCATTATACCTGTTCATCGGCTCTTTTCAGCTCTCGCCAGATGTTAATGCACCACAATAAACTAACGACTTGTAAATACGAAAAACTTGCCATCTGGAGCGACTCATTAAAAACATATGCGCCTTTAAGAATTCGGATATATAAAATAAGGAAAGGAATACATATTGAAAGTGACAGCCATTTTAGGAGCGCTGGCAAATAGTTACTCATGCCAATGGCAATAAAGGCCGGGATAAGGATAATAATTCCTCTTGCCATAACCGTCGGGGTAAAGGTGTCTACCCCCAGCGAGGAATAGAAGCTTCCGCATGCTATTCCCAATAAGTAGAATCCACCTGAAGCAAATGACCAGCCTCTTTCTGCCACGTACGCGCCCATAAGTACACAAGCAGAAATCATGCAGGTCATCGCCCCTTGCCACGCCATTATTTGCGGCAAAGAATTATCTTGGAAAAATATACTAGAAATTCCGATTAAGAAACTTATGCTGAAAAGCATGATGATAGCATAAGCAAACTTTTTTTGCCTGGATTCTTTAATGCCCGTATTCATATTCTTCCTTCTTATTTTGTTGTGATTATAAATTTTCAATTTCCATAATTTATAGGTCAATTTTATATTAAAAAAACCAAGATTATATCTATTCGTTACTCCGGGCTAACTATTGAAACAACCGCAATAGCGTCGCTTAGAAGTTGTCGCCGTTTTACACCTTGTTGTACGCAGATATTCTTTATAAAACCTTTGATACCTTTATTTTCCTGTACAATTTGCCTTTGAATATCAATGTGCCTTCCAATTCTTCTCCCTTGAGTTCGAAGGACCAAATGCTATTATAGGCTGTCGATCTCAGGTGGTTACTTTTTTCGTCGAACAGGCAAGGTAAAATACCCATATCTTCCTCCATCCCGTTTACAATTTTATTAGCCTGAATATATAAAGTATCATTCCCGGATACTTTTGAGATATGGTAAACCACTGTCTCATCATGGCAGGGGGATCCTTTTTGCTGGCACAGCGACGAGCCTTTCCAAGTGCCTATTAAGAGACTGTCTGTACGTAGGCTCGTATGTTGTGCAATACTATCAATGGCATCCAACCAAAATAATGACCAAATTAGTAGTCTGACGAGTTGTTTCATGATAATACGCAGTTGGCTTTTTATGCTTTACTATAACGGTTAGGTGTACATGGCGTTTGGCAGATAGGAACATCATGCAGCGTGATAGCGACTGGCCTCTTTTCTCTCATTTTACGCTCCAACAGTACCGGTCTTCACTTCTCCGGCTCGCTTGTAGTTAGCGAAGATCACACCATTTGGTGTAACTAAACTGTCTGTTAGCGCAAAGGCTGCAGGAATGGTACCTTCACCAAACAAACGCTTGCCCATGCCCAGTGTAATTGGGAAAATTTTGAGCCATAGTTCGTCAACCAGATCATGTTTGAGCAGGGTCTGGACCAAGTCGCCGCTACCGTGAACCTGGAGGTCAGAACCTTCCGTGGCCTTAAGTTTTTTTATGTCATCGACGCTTTTAAGAAAAACGGAATTTTCCCAATCTGATTTGTCGATAGTATTGCTCAGCACATATTTCGTGACTTCATTAATACCTGGCCAAAAATCTGTATGCTGAGGCCAGTAGGAAGCAAAAATCTCAAATGTTTTCCTGCCTAAAAGAAGATCTGCAGGCTTCAACTGTGCTTCCATGAATGCACCGGCCGCTTCGTCGGCTTCGTAAAAATACGGCGCCGTCCAGCCGCCATATTGGAAGCCGTCGGAAGTGTCTTCATCGGGGCCGCCAGGTGCCTGCATTACGCCATCTAATGAAATAAATGACAATACAATTATTCTTCTCATATTGATTCACCCTCCGTTTTTAATTATTCGTTTGCCGTTTTTTAAAAATTGGGTTCGGTAAGGTACAAATCTCGTCAATAAGATCGTACTGTAGCGGTGGAAACGCGACTTCCCAATAATCATCCATTGCCTGTTTATACCCTTCAGTCCCATAGGTTCTTGGAGTTCCAATCATTACTACTTGTGATACCGGTTCGGGATATTTTCGGGCATATTGAAGTACGACGGCGCCCATGATAGAATGCCCCTCAACGATGAATTTGTCAAGGTCCAATACCTTTCTTAAAGTATCATTGCTTGTTATGTTGCCAAAAGCCGCACTGCTGTCGGCCATGCCCGGTGGCTTGGATTTTCGGGCGGGCGCTCGCGGCACTGCGCTGTTATCGCCCTTCTTCCGCTTCTCCCGGCTTGTGCCGCTTTGCAGAGCCAATTTACGGTTTTCCTTTGTCCGTGCGCTATTCCGTCCGCATTTTATTGCGTTCTGAGGAAGGCCCTGTTTGGGTTTTGTCCTGACCAAGTGGCGAGGGCTGCCCTGCGCGACGATCCAATCTTCCTGCATGATACGGCTCTCAATGGACATTAATTGATTGGGCTCAAAGGTGTTATCGCCACTATCTGTTGAGCAGAGAAACCCATATAAATCCAAACATGTTCTAATTCTCCTGTTCCATTGGATAATAATGAAAACCCAAATAAGCGATCTTCCACTGCCCGTTTTCCTTTTCAAGGATGCGGGTCTCTAATGACTTTCCAAGGAACTTCCGGGTGTCTTTTTCAAATGAGCTTTGCTCAAAGGTGTACCAAGCCATATCGTTGGAGATGCGAAAATGTTCGTTTGTTCGCTCCTCGGTCGAGCCTCGCCAAAGCGTCTCATTCGCATCGAACTGTTTTTTCTTTTCCGCTGCCAAAGATTCAAAGCCGATAACGGATATGACTTTTTCGGGGTATCCTTCCCAATAACCATGCTTGCGAAAAGCGGGCGATTGCAGATAGGTACTTTTCCATGCTTCAAAATTCTGCTTGTAATAAGACTCTGTTTCTTTGGCGATGACAGCCTGGATGGCTGCTTTTTCCTTTTCAAAATCAACTGCATGTGTCGCAGGTTGTTGTTGGGTGCAGTTGATAACTAAAATACAAATGCCAAGTAAGGGCATGATTGTTTTTATTGGAATAAGATGTCTGGTCATACAAAGGAATTTTAAGTGGATAGATGAACTATTATGGTTTATGCCAAACTTGCTTTAATATGTTATTTTACCCTAACGGAGAGAGCTCCCATACCACTAATCAAATTTATAAATGTTTTATCACATCAAACATGGGCATAGGCGGCCATGCAGTATTAGCAGATTCTGTTTGTTGTCATAATTTAGAACATGTTTGGATTTTCATGCTGAGGCGAAAATGGAAAAATTTAATTTCAGACAAGGCAAATTTTGCAGGCGTATGCGGGCAATCCGCCGAAAAATTTAACGCAGTATGAAATTAAATTTTCTATTTGCAGCCCAGCGATGAAATTCCAAACATGTTCTTAAGTTGTTCGATTCTCAAAACAGGATCAAATCTGTGAAAATCATATGGAAATGTGGGCAAACTGGAATCAGGTTGTCGATAGGGTCAGCTTCGTTCTTCGTTTGTATCGCTGCAAACGGCAGTGTCGCGTCAGGATTGGGCCTCAAACCCGTCCCGTATTGCTGCTTCAAGTATATCCATGTTTATATCTTTTAGCGTTTTGAACTTAATACAATACCCGGTGACGCTTGCCTTGCCCAGGTCTTTCCCATACGTTTTAGCTAAATATGCCTTATCCTTGATGCCAAGGATATAGACCGAGATTCCGGTTTTGTTGGCACTTAAACCAATTTGATAAAACTCCCTGGTTGTTCCATCAGCATATTTTATGGTGTAAAATCCATATCCTATATTAGGGTTGGCAATCGTTTTGCCCTCGCTGTTTTTACCATCGGTGAACCATAATTTACAGGCTGGCGACACTTGACGTGCGAGCAGGTGCAACGATTGCAGCTCACTTCGTTTTGGTTCAGGCTGGCTGGCAATATACGCGTCGATTTGTTCTTGTACGTTCATATAAAATATAAAATTTTTGCCTTTTCAAACACCCCTCGGCGTTTAGGTGTAAATTGGAAAAAAACACTGTCGCCATAAGGTTGCCGGTAAGCCTTGCTCGCGGTTCCTTGTTTATTGACGTGTCGGCTCGTAATACAGCACAATTGCACCTGAACCAAAGGTTTTTGTCTTTAAAAGTTTAAGAACAATCCTGTCTTTTATGTTTTTAAATAATGGCAAACCGTTTCCTACAATAACAGGGTGAACACAAAGTTGGTATTCATCAATCAAGCCAAGTTGCGTTAAGGCTACGATTAACCCCGGGCTGCCAACAAAAATATCTTTGCCGCTCTGTTGCCTGAGTTCTAAAACTTCTTCTTTTAGGGGTTGAACGGCAAGTCTCGCACTGTCCCATGCTGTGTTTTTCAGCTTATGCGAAAAGACAATTTTTGGAACTTTGTCTATAGCGATCGCAAAGTCGTCCATTGATTTTTCACCCGAAGGATTTTTTATCAGCGTTTGCCAGAATTGCATCAGCTGATAGGTTATCCTTCCATACAGAATTGCACCGGCGTTACGTAACAGGTCAGCGTAATGATAATGTATTTCTGCATCTGGAATTATTACTGTATGGTCGCAAAACCCGTCAAGTGTCATATTGATTGCTGCAATTACTTTTCTCATAATTTGAATCCTGATTGTCTGTTATGTTGACTACTGGCGGTGTGGCGCTCTATATTGATCGATAACGGTTACACTCACGCATACCGCCGCCTGCGCTGGCTTTGAGTTAGGCGTTGGCGGCGGTTGGCGGGAGTGCATTGTTCTTGCCTTTTTATTATTCGATTTCGTGTCGGCTGCCCTGAGCTTCCCACTCGATGCCGCGATTGCTTTTCGAAGCCGGGTTTTTTCCTGCCGAACTCGAAGCGGAATCTTTTGGGGCGAATACCCCGTTCGAATCTTATTTATTTTGGGTCAAACTCCACCATCCATTCAATACCGTACTTGTCTCTAAACATTCCAAAATAGGAACCCCAGGGACTGTCTGCCATTGGCATTTCAATATTTCCGCCTTCCGAAAGCCCGTTAAATATTTTGTCGGCTTCTTCACGACTTTTAGCACTAACTGATATTTTACTTCTGTTTTCGTTTTCGCTTACTCGCCCCATACTTTCCGGAATGTCATTAGCCGTCAAAAAGTTATTGCCAATAGGCAAAGCAATGTGCAATATTTTATTCGCATCATTTTCTGCTACCGGATATTCAGGGCTTGATATGTCTTTGAGCCGCACAATTTTTGCGAACTCTCCACCAAAAACCGATTTGTAAAATGTAAATGCTTCTTCGGCATTTCCATTGAAGTTAATGTGAGGATTAATTTGTGCCATAATTTTATGCGTTTAAGTTATTGAATTATTCTCTATTGTTAGTTTCAGCGCCGATAGGTGATACAATGGTGCCTAATTCCCGGTTTTTCACTTGCTTTAAGCCAAAGCTTGGCTTAATTATTTTTTTATCAGCCAGATCGGAGCGAAAATCTTTTGAGGCGGTTGCCCCGCTCGAATCTTACTTTCTTTAAGTTTTCACTATAACACAAGCCGAAACCACTATCCTTATTATTTTTTTATTTTTCAATTTGCAAGAACTATTGCTTACCCGAAAAAGACTAACCAAAGCCCGCATTGCGCCTTTACTTACCCAAATATAGATTGGGTTACTTATACAATACCAAACGTGAATTAAAATCTTCGCGATACAATCCACCCGTCAGGGTTTTTATTCCGTTGCCGGCTTATTGCTTCATAAGATTCTAGCCTCTCTACGAACCAATTTCAATCCCCCTGCCTCCTGACTTGGTCCGGAAGCAGGGGGATTGAAATTGATGTGGGCAACGGCCTTTACCATCCGGGATTTATATTAGTATGCCGAAAGTAAGGCAATTATTGCTTGTCGCCAACCATTTATTGCCGGGTGTTTTTATTGCATCCGGCTCGTCCGCAAATTTACATTTGCACCAGCGCCGGCGACCGCAGCCGAACAAAGAACTAAAGTAGAAAATTTATCCTGGTGCTCAATAGTAATTGTGAAGCCCGGTTAAAAAGCTGAGCAGCGAATCGAGCGATGCAAGATGCTATTCGTTAACTCGATAGCACAAATGTGTCTGTTGTGCGCAGATTTATTGTTAAAAATCTAATTTGAAATTCGTCTACCGGTCGTTTGAAAAATTGTAGAATTCCAATTGATATTTTGAAACCTGCCCTTTTTTAACGAATGAAAAGAAATCCACGGATCAAAGCCGGGAATATAAAATGTCTTGCTATCAACAACATGCATCGCATATTCCATGCCATTGTTCATTTTCAAAACTGCCTTCGATTCACGGATTGAAATCTGCACCTTGCCAAGATGATTTATTTTATAAATGCCAGTAATTTGCTCGAGTTTGGTTCTATCAATAAATTCTGCTTTTGGTTCAGTGATTGTACGATAATCGGTGCCATTCATAATGTTTATCAAAGCTGACGTCAACAATGGTCTTACCCACTGCGGCATATCCGTATTAGTCATAAAGGCAATTGTATATTTCTTATCTCTATCCCAATAAACCCAGCTATAAAAACCGGTTACATTGCCCCAGTAATAAAAAGAATTTTTTGTTTTTCCTGCATACCAGGCGCCCAGATGCACGTAGGAGGGTTTCCCATTAATAAATACTTTCGATTGAATCTTTCTGATAAATGTATCGCTCAGTACCTGATTATGACAGAACGATTCCCCCCAGCGATAAAGATCAGCAGCACTAAACCAGATATTGCAACCGCCGTAAAACCCTTCCCGATCTGCAATGTCAAATAACTGTAAAGAATCATTTTTATAACGATAGCCAATTGTTCTATTTTGTTTCCAATTGGCAAACCGGGCAGGCCGAACAAATGACGAATCCATTTTCAGGGCATTAAAAATTCTCTCTTTCAGGAATTGGTAGTAGGATTTTCCAGTAACTCGTTCTACAACAAGAGCCGCAAGATCAAACCCTACATTATCATAATAAAAATTAGTATTGGGTGGATAGGCCAGCGCAGGTTTGTTTTTACTGATGATTTCAAGGTTTAATGTTGTGGTAATAATCGCTGTATCGGGTGCTTTTGTAAAAAAATAATCATAATCTGGTAATCCACCAGTGCTATGCGTAATTAAATTCCATACAGTGGTATTAGGATAAGGATAATTTGGAAGATAGCGCTGAACAGGTTCGTCTAACTTCAATTTGTTTTCATCTGCAAGCAATAAGATACAAGCAGCGGTAAACGTCTTAGCATTAGAACCGCCATCGCCCGGTGTGGAAGGAGTAAAAAGAACAGAGTCTTGAAAGTTGGAAAAGCCATATCCTTTGTTAAAAATGATATTACCTTCCTGTCCGATTACAAGGGCGCCATTAAAAAGATGTCTTTTATAAAGATCTGATAATAAATCTTCAATTATAGCTATTCTTTTATCCTGACATGCAGACTCCCGTTGTAATAGTATAAATCCCAGTACTAAAAAGATTGTTGGTAGTTTCATAAAGTTTGCACACTACATTACGCTTCGTGAATGTTCAACGTTTAGGAAGTATTTTTAGAAAGCAATTCTTAGGGGCATATTATTGAATTGATACTTTTTCTGACAATACAGATCCATTCTCCATTTTAAATTTCATAAAATATAGCCCTGCTGGCAAAAACGAAACATTAAAATGCGAAACAACCTCTCCCATAACAGGTTGCTCTTTCCTTTCTTCCAAGATGTGCCCCATTATATTCAAAATAGATATTTCTACAAATCCTGACTCACTTGTTTTAAATTCAACATCGAACATTCCATTTGTAGGTATAGGATATATTTTTATTGATTTTATCTTGTTGATATTTTGTGTTGATACAAGCGGAATAACTGTTACTGTTATCGCATCCGATGCACTGCATCCTGTTGAATTTGTAATGGTTATCGAATAAGTCGTCGTTACCAGGGGTGAAACTTGAATCGAAGTTGCAGTTTCTCCGGTATTCCATAAGAAAGAAGCACCAGTGTCTCCACTTGCTGTTAAAGTTGCTATTTCTCCTGCCTGTATTGTATCTGGATTAGCCTCAACAGTTACGATTGGGAAAGGCGAAACATATACTGTTAGTTGAGCAACGTCTGTACAGCCACCCCCGTATGTTACCGTCACAGTATAGGAAGAGGTGGTTGTTGGTGTGACATAGAACGAAGGATTCGTTCCGCCTGTACTCCACAAATAACTGGCACTTACGCCGCTTTCGATTTGAATTTTGGTAGACTCGCCAATGCAAATTGAATCCGGGGATGCATTTACAAGTAATGATGGATAGTCATATATGTATACAGAAACTGAATCAGTAGCAGTACATCCTACTGAATTTGTTATTGTTACTGTGTAAGTGGTCGTACTGTTCGGGAATACGCTAATAGAATTGCCGGTTTCTCCCGTATTCCACAAAAAATCAGTTACATCACTTGTTGTAATGGACGTCAGTGTCGCCGTATCGCCAAGGCAAATAGTTGAAGGGCTACTTACAATGTAGTACAAAGTTGGGCTAAATACTGAAATAGTGATTGTTGCGACCGCACCCCCTCCCAACCCGTCGGATATACTTACACTGTAAGTTGTTCCTGTAAATTCTGGCGAAACCTGAATTGACGCTGTAGTTTCGCCGGTATTCCACAAATAAATTGCACCTCCACTGGCGGTCAGAGTTGTTGTATCGCCTCTACAAATCGTATCATCAGATGTAGTTAAGGTGATCGAATCCAATACATATCGTTGTATGCAATTTAATGAAATTGCATTCTGATAAACCTCTGCCGGGATAACTCCACAACCGTTGCAAAGTGGTGGTGAATAATTAGATGGAACCAAAATCACACATATATCGGTTGCCAGATAATCAGTGCCTCCAGTAGTATAATCTACGCTCCAGTTTCCATTGCAGAGAATCGGAACAGTAGGTTCTGCAAAGGTTGGCTTAGTCCACCAACCATCATCCACTTTTATATAAGTTGCAATCCTGTAATCGCAAGGGTTTAAATGATCAATATGGCCTTCAATCGACAAAAAACTTCCTATCACTGGCAAATAATCGATGTATAAAGTATCCGAACTTAAATTATTTACTTCCCTACAAAGCCAAGTGCTATCAATAACATTAAAAGGGGTAAAAAGAATATCCATTCCCGGCTTCATTATCTTATAGTTGAAGAAAATCCCCCAGCCGTAATCATTAGGTAACTTCCAAGGTTCATCAAAGGCAGAGAAAATATTTACATCTACGCCAAAGGCTTGGCTCCAACCAAGTAATTCTCGATTGTAGCGAATGGCATTTTCAAAAGATGGCACAGCGGCGCCTACCGGATTGCCATTCGTTTTCCAGCCACTCTCAGAAATAAATATTTCTTTTCCATTGGCAATTGGCAAAAGGCTCAAGTAACATTGATGAAATCTTTGCATAGCACACTCAATTGGACTACCCTCCCAGAAAGGGTATATGTTTGGGGCCATAAAATCACAAGCATCAACAACGTCGGGGTGAGCAATTAATTCTGAACAAATGTCTGCACATGATACTGGAACCGTTGGGCATGCCAATTGGACATCGTTTATATAATCTATCAACTTTGATGGGGATAGATCGCCTCGCAAGAGTACCTCACTTCCAACTATCAATTTATCGGCATAACCAGCGTTCGCAATTGCAATACCATTTGCAATTTGTTGTTCATTGGCCAATATTCCTGCGGGAGTATCCTCCTTGCCAAGCCAAATACCAACAATAACGTTGAAATTTTTTTGTTTTGCAAGGAGCGGGACATTTTGTAACCCGTGTTGAGTTCCAAATGTACGGATACCTTCAACCCAAGGTTTTAATGAGTCAAGAAGACAAATTATTTGAGAATCTGGAATACTATCATTTTTATTAGGGTCTTGGCCCACTTCGGTATAAGGACTGAAATTAATCCATTTCAATTTAACAGTTTGAGCAGTTAAATTCCATTGAACAAAAATTGCAAAAAGCAAACAAAACCCCATACTGAAATAATCGTATTTTATATCTCTATATTTCATTTTATTTTATTTTTGATCGAACCCAACAGTTTTGTATGTATCGTGATATGTTTTGCCCGACATGAACACATACTCATTGTTGTCGTTCGTGTTCTTATTTATTTCAATTATTACCTCATAATACACTGTCTAATTGAATCCATTCTTTATTGTTGGATTAATTAAAAAATGTCCGACCTGATTTTCTTTGGTATTATGCTTAATTACCGCGTAAGTCTTAGCACTAATCTTCCTACTGAGAGAAGAAGTCTCTAATCGCATTGGCAACCTCCCTCGGGGCTGTCCGTTCGATACCGAAGTGGTCGAGTTTGGGGAATACCTTCGTTTCACAGTGTGGGATGACTGCAGGAAGCCGTTCAACCACTAAATCGACCGCCCTACTATTACTGCGCCCACCGTACAGGAGCAAAACGGCTGCGAATACTTCACGATAATCCAGGTAATGGCCGTCGAGTCCGGCGATCTCCCGCCATTCGCACAAATTCTGGCGAAGAAGCCCCAACATCTGTTTGGATTCGGGGTAGCGAACGAAGAAAAAACGCAGCATCAATTTCATCAGCCAGGCTGGGATCTTCGCCAGTCGAGCGGGAGCATCCGCCAAGGTGAACTCGACTAAAGCATCGAGGTTTCGATTCTCCGCTAGCTTCTTCTCGTATCCTGGTATCCAATAAACCGGCATCGAGCCGTCGATTGACACACCGGGCTCATACACGGCGATCTTTGTGAAAGTATCGTTATTTCGGGCAACTTCTAAGGCAATCAATCCACCATAACTATGGCCCACCAAGAAGCTTGCGCCCGTCTCCCGCTGTAGTGCGAGCACATCATCAATTTCCTTTTGAATGCCATAACCATCGCCCTGCGGGCCACTCCTGCCTCGGCCTCGGCGCTCCAGGGTATAGACGGCGAAGTTGTCGGCAAGAGCCGAAGCGAAGGCAGCATAGTCGTTTGCCATCGAAAGAACACCGGGTAGCACAATTACTCCCGCTCCCTTGCCCACCGAGAGGAAACTAACGATAGTACCATCCTTGGATATCACAGTAGCTGATTCACCTTTTTCGTCGTGCGAGTTTGTCTTTGTCATGATTGTTTTTCCTCTATAGTGTAGTTATATTTCGAGGCGTAGATTAGAACATGTTTGGATTTTCATGCTGAGGCGAAAATGGAAAAATTTAATTTCAGTAAGGCAAATTTTGCAGGCGTATGCGGGCAATCCGCCGAAAAATTTAACGCAGTATGAAATTAAATTTTCCATTTGCAGCCCAGCGATGAAATCCCAAGCATGTGCTTAAGCACTTATTTATTCTTTTTCAATCAGTGATAAGTAAATCCAAAATGCCCAAAAAGCAACACTAATAGTCAGTGAAGTATAAGGCAACCAAATCGCCAGCAAAGCGGTAGATACGTAAATGACAACTGCATAGCGGTTACCTGTTTTCATTTTTTTAAACTCTTCAGCGGAAAAGGTGGTATTTAATAATCGCTTTGGTTTAATGATCGAACGAATAAATAAAAACCACGCCAGCGAAGTAAAAACACATGCTATGCCATAAAATACAATTGCGGGCATGGCATACTCCGTGTTTATGTATTCTGCAAGGAGGGCTGTTGGAAATGGGAAAAATACAATGGTGAGCAGAAGAAAACCATTGGCATATAAAAACGGGCGCGATGTATTATCGAGGTGGTTAAACGTATTGTGATGCAAAACCCATTGAATCAGAATGCTGCCAAAAGAATATATGAAAGCAAAGTAGGAAGGCCATAAATCAACAAGAGCACTGACCAGATCATTCACGGAATGAATAGAGTCAAATGGTGGAACTTTTATTTCTAATATTAAAAGTGTAATGGCAATGGCGAATACACCATCGCTAAACGTTTCGAGCCGGGTGAGTGACTTATTTTCTGCCATATTGCTATTTTAACGTGAGCTCCCTCTTTAGATTTACGAGGGACTCACGTTATTTTAAAAACGATGAATGCTTTTTAGAACATGTTTGGATTTTCATGCTGAGGCGAAAATGGAAAAATTTAATTTCAGGCAAGGCAAATTTTGCAGGCGTATGCGGGCAATCCGCCGAAAAATTTAACGCAGTATGAAATTAAATTTTCTATTTGCAGCCCAGCGATGAAATTCCAAACATGTTCTTAATTGCCGCAGAACGACTGGGCTATACGCAGTAGCCCCGCATAGATGGTATTGCCGTGGTAGTCTTGTCTTGGTTGTATGCGGAGGCGATCTATTTCTCCAACCATCTACTTCGGCCGCACCAGTTCCTCATATGGCGGATATCCCTTCAGACTCGCCAGGTCCCAGTCATACACAAAACTACCATAATCAATCGTTCGACCTTCCTTACGCGAACGGGTCAGGGCTGCTACCGCTTGCTCTTTGTCACCCAGGATGGCATAGATCCTGCCTTGCCAGTATGAAATCGTTCCTTTGTGCAGCCGCTGACTTTCCGGTGGATAGCCGGGCCGCATGGCATCCAGCGTTTGGATCTGCGCATAGGCAGCCTCGCGTTTCCCCTGCCGGGCAAGGGCGGCACCCAACAGCCCTTCGACCCAGATATTCATGTGCCAGGAAATATTCTTATCAAAGTGCCTGAAACTTCCCGTTAACACACCCTGCGAAAATTCCTTCCAGTTCTTGTTTTTCAACCCAAGCAGGATTTGTTCGGTCTTCTCCCAATCCTTTAACAGGTAACAGGCATACGCTTTGGAATCCCAATTGTACATGTGCAAACCAGACCAAAGAAGATAGTCCCAGGATTTTTTCGGATCCTCAAACCGGGCAAGGCTATCCCGCAAAACAGGCAGGTAGATATTTTCGGTTTCGGGGGGAAATATCGCACTGAACATCTGGGCGAAGCGGATGATGTCAGCGGAAGATATACCTGGCAGTCGCTGGCGTAAGGTTTCTACATCTCCATCCAGCATATAAGCCCGGATGAATTGAAAAGAATCGCCAAAGTTTTTCGCCACTTTTTTTTCCAAAGCAATCACCTCTTTCTGTCTGCCGAGGCGATTTAAGGCATAAAAATAAGCTTCGTGAGACTGCCAGGTGAGGCGATCTCCGTAAATGTCGTATTGACTGAAAACGGGCCCGAATTGTTCAGCCGTTTTTCCTGGTTGATTAAGATCTAAATAGGTATAGGCCAAATGATGGAGCATCGTCAGGTCCCTGGGGTCCAATTCGTAATTTCTCTTTATAGCCTCCAATGATCCAGGGTAATTTCCTTCCTTTTGCCGCTCCGTGAAAAGGAAAAAGTTTTGCTCAAACTCCGTACAGCGATCCCAATGCTGTTTGATGTATTGACTGGTCGTTTCAAAGCCCCGTGCATCTTCGTAAGCGTATGAAGTAAAGACCTTATAGACCCGGGCTAACAAGAAAGTAGAATCCAGCTCAAGTACTTTGCTGAAACATTCGGCATCAAACATGTGACATTTCAGGTAAGCCTCGTAAGCTTCGTACCTTGGTGGATTGATGATGGAGAGTTTATCCGCCTCCTTCAGGGTCCAATAGCCTTTCAATTTTTCCCGGATATCTGTAATCAGTTGTTCCTTTTGGTTGATATGGCCCCAAATCACCGGGAAATCATAAACATTATCTCCGTTTTCCGTGGATTCCAGACGCGAAGTTACTTGCAGAGAGTCCCCTTTCCGGTAATAAGAACCCGTTACTACATATTGCGCACCAGTCAGCTCCCACAAGGATACTTCTCCTTTCGAATTACCGGGAAGAATGCCGACCCGATCCTTATATTTCCGCATCATCTCCGGGGAAGTGGTTTTTACGCCCAGCTCCCGCAATCCCAAACTGATCCAGTCTGAGGCCATATTCCCGAGCGCATCGAGATCGGGATCGTTGGTGAAATTATTAAACACAGCGACAGCGACTTTTTCCTGACGTACTTCTTTTGGCAGGACATTCCCGGCCCTGGACGGATGCACCCAAATGCCCAAAAAAATTGCCCCCAGGATCAGAAACGCTATCATCGGTAGCATCAGTTTCATGGATACGCTGCGGGAGGCAGCTGGTTTCAATTTCCCCTGCATGTCCGATCTTTTAGGAACGACAAAGCCTTCATTGGCCAGCGCGTAGACTTCCATGGGTTCTTCGACATTCTTGAAGGCAAAGGAGCCAAGGGGGCTGAGCTGGTAGTCGCCCTGGTTCTTGATCTGATCGCGAATTTCTTTGGACATCAGGACAGCCCCTGGCACGCTCAACGACTCGATCCGGGAGGCTACATTTACACCGTTGCCAAAGACATTGCCGTTTTTGAACAAGACATCCCCCATGTGCATCCCGATACGCACAGGAACATAGGGCTCCTGCTGGAATGATAGTTGAATCGCCGCAGCACAGTCAACGGCCTTTGTTGAGCTGTCAAAAGTGAGTAGTACAGCGTCCCCAAAATACTGCACCAGCTGACCGTTGTAGATCGAAGTTTCCCGTTCAACCACCGCTTTAAAGCGTCCCAGAACAATCAACGCAGCGGCTTCGTCCTCCTCCATCATGGCAGTATAGCCCGCTATGTCAGCAAACAGAATAATGGCTAATTTGTGATCTTCTGACATGCTACCGTTTTTTACATGGAAAGCGTTGAAGGTTCCTTTCCGAAACCATAGTATACATAAACTGATCTCTATTTGCTGTTCGCATACAACGGTGGCATCTAACACATACCGCCGGCTGGGTTGGTTTTGCGGGTTGGGCTTCGGTTGCATAAGCGACCATGCAGTGTTCTATGCTTTTATTTAGGTTCAGTATCTACATGAATTATTTTATTCAAAGGGATTGAAAAATTTTCATTTTTTTGGATAAAATTAAATTCTATTGGAGCATCTAATTTTCTAACAATTTTTATTGTTATCTTATTTCCGATTGTAAAAGGCTTGTCAGACACAACTACCTTCCCATTTTTAGGGTCAATAGCGTAAGAGGTTAATGTGTCGTTGTCAATTTGAACAAACGTATTTCTCCAAATCAACTCTCTTTTTTGTAAATCACTTGAATCTATTTGTATTTTTAGTACTGTTGTATTTGGAGACAAGTCTTGGATAAAAAAGAATAATAATACCAGAAACATGATACTAGTAATAGCGACATCAAATCGATAGTTTTTTACAAAAACACCTATCAATAGGGCTGTAAAAATACTCATTCGTATTATCAAAAATAAATTTGACTCAATAGGATCGTTGAAAAATCTGACTTGAAATTGAATGATCAGAATGTAAATACAGATTAGAATGTAAATAGAGGTTCTGTTTTTATCAAAATATTCATCCAATTGGAACACTAAATTATCGTTATTTTTCTCAATGCTAGGGAACAGGTAAAAATAGGAGACCTGCCAAACGAATATTGGAGATAGAAATATCAAAAAATTAAACAACCCAACATCAACGTATTCATTCATTAAGGGGAAAAAACTCCACATATATTGAAAAATTCCAACAGTCCAAAGGCCGACAATTATCGGATGTACAAGAAGGAATTTAACAGCGTTCTTTTTTATCCAAAAACTAATAATGCCATCTAAATATTTTGAAAGCGTAAATGCGAAAAAGATTGCAATTATTCCTATGTAATAATCTTTGGCACCCATTTGTATTTTTTTTTGATTGTATAGAACGTTACCACTGCCGACGTGCCGACGTTTAGGAGGCATGATAGGCAGTGGGTTGTTAGCGCCATTATCTATTCTAGGCTCAGAGCCATAAATTTGAGTTTTGATTACTGCTTGACAATTTTCGTCGAAAAAACTTGCTTACCCGAAACAGCCTGAAGCACATAAATACCCGAAGGCCAGTTTTTTACTGAAATTAATTGGCTGCCGGAAATCTGTTGCTGGAATATTGAGCTACCCTGCGAGTCATAGAAACTTATATCCCATTTGGCGGCGTCATTGACCAGGATTTGCAGGAAATCGCTCGCTGGATTAGGTGTTAATTGCAGCGCAGGTGTTCTGTTAACGCTATAGGCTTCTTTCGACTCCACTGTCAAGTCGGCTCGATAGCGGGCGATGGAAAAAGTTGTGTAGAAGGTTGTATCTGTGAATATCCCAGACGAGCCTGCAAGTACAATTTTTCCATCGGGCTGTATTACCAACGCATAAGCGTGGTCGAAGGAGCCTAAACCATCCTCAAAATTGGTAGTGATAAGGCCTCCCACGCCAACTGATGTGTCCAGCGAGGCATCAGGCATCAACCGCGCCAACAGATAATCGGTTTCCCCCCATGCGTTGGCTGTTGCTTCACCGGCCAAAAGGATTTTTCCGTCGGACAGCACTTCCATTGCATGGATTATTCCACCAGCATTTAACATTAATAGTTTTTTCCCAGCAATGCCGAAATCCATGTCGGGGTTTCCATCAGGCAGATAGCGGTAGATTTCAAATCCGCCGCTTGTGTTGTTCCCGGCCATCAGGAACTTGCCGTCGGGCAGCAATTTCAGAAATTCAGATACATGTGCCTGTATCACACCATTCACCCCGAAGGTTGAATCGGGCGAGCCATCGCTGCGGTAACGATGCGCTACGGTGTCAGCCACATTTGTGAATCCCGCCACGAGGATGTTTCCATCGGTTTGGAGGGCCATTTGTGGGCATCTGCAAGGGTACGTGGATACTATACCAGCATTCCCAAAACTGGGATCGAGGCTTCCATCCACCTTGTAACGGGCAAGACTTGAATGAACCTGGTTAGGGTAAGCGTAACCAACACCGGCGGTCAGGATTTTACCGTCAGGCTGGAGGGTGAGGCTGTTTACGCTGGTAACCCAATTATTGGCATAAAAACTGCTGTCCAATGTTCCGTCCGGCAGCATCCGGTAGAGGAAACCATAGGAGTCTTCCTCGTCGTAGTATTGTCCTCCTGCCAGAATCTTTCCATCCTGCTGAAGGACAAGGCCATAAATATTGCCATTGACATTCCTGAAAAACTTTTCCTGGTAAATAAAATCGGCGTCAGGTACGCCGTCCGCTTCGAAACGGGCCAATGCGGGCCAATTACCGTTATTATTTCCTGCTGCCACTATTTTTCCATCGGGTTGGACTGCCAATGCCCGGAACGTTCCCCCGCTTTGACCGATCGAGGTACGCACTAATGCACCTCCATTGAACGTAGAATCAAGCGCTCCATTTGGCAGGAACCGAGCCAAAGCAAAGTCATCGGCAATGGTAGCCGCAGCCACCAAGGCTGAATTGGCTTGAACGGCTAAACAAGAAAAATAGCGCCCGGTATGCAAAACTCCCGTTCCCATAAAAGCAGAGTCGAGAATTCCTGCCGGGGTAAATTTCAGGATTGATCCGCCTAGTGCCCAATTACAGCGAACGTAGGAATTTCCGCTGGGGTCTTGTGTAATTTCATCAGCATTAGAAAAATCATCAGCCCTCGCTTCTCCATTTGTGCCGAAAGTGCTGTCCGGTGTGCCATCTGGATTAAACCGGAAAAGGGAAATAAAACTCGAATAGTCGCGCGCAAGGAGGATTTTCCCATCGGGTTGGAGCAGGATATTGCTGGCGTTGTAGGCGTCGGGGTTCAATTCGATTGTTCCATTCGTGCCAAAACTATCGTCTAATGTCCCATTTACATTCAGACGTAAAATGATCAGATGCTTGGTGGATGGGCTGGCAGAAGTGTATGTTCCGACCACTACAATTTTTCCATCGGGTTGCACTGCAACGCCACTGGCACGTTCGTAAATGCCCAATTCAAGGCTCACCTCGCCATCGATGCCGAAGGCGAGGTCCTTTGCGCCATTCGGAAGCAGCCGGGATATCAAAAAACGTTCTCCGTTGTTGTCCAATTCATGGCCGGATAACAGTATTTCGTCATCTGCCCCGATGGCCAAGTCATAGTAGTATTTTATGGTTGATCCAGACGAGTATTGAAAAGATGGATCGGGGTATCCGTTGGGCTGGTACTGCCATAATACACCAGAATACTTAGATATCACCACAATATTTCCGTTCGACTGAAGCGCCATAACATCTGCTGAGCCATTAAAATCCTCGGGCAGGAGCAGATGGTTTTTGCCGTTCAGACCAAAATTTGAATCCAGCGAGCCGTCAGGAAGGTAGCGAACGAGTGAGGGGCGGAATTGTTCGCCCTCTAAAGATCTTCCTGACGCCAGGATTTTTCCATCTGGCTGTACCATTAGGTCGCTCACCTGATCAAGTGCAGGCAACGTAAGAGCATGTCTTCCAACTGTGCCAAAGCCAGGGTCGAGAAATTCCGTTTGAGCACTAGCACTGGTGGCGAACAGGAGCGCCATTACGAGTAGGGAAAATTGCGTAATAGTTGTCATATTGATGATCGTTGGTCTTTATTTTTATTGATATAATTTGGTGCTAACAGTTAAAGTGTATGTGGCGTGGCTGCGTTTAGCACCTATGTACATCATACGGAATGTTAGCGGCTGGCTTCTTTTTTCTCCTATTAGTTTACTTCCTTTTCTAATTAATCGTTAATTGGCTGGTATAAACGCCACGTTTCGGTCAGTGTTTCAGCCACCGCGCCGTCAATACTCCGCGGCCATCGGTCAGCATCAGGAAATAAGATCCGGAAGGCAACTGATCGACGGAAAAAGACACTTCATTTTCGCCGGCCGAACAGGCAAGCGGTCTGGTTTGCAATATCCGGCCGAAGGCATCTGTCAGGCGCAATTGCAGGTTTTGTGCCACTTTGGTTGCATGGAATCGCACGGTTAGGTGGTCGTTGGCTGGGACGGGCGCCAGCACCAGTTTGGAAATGCCGTCCACTTCAGTCGCCAGGCCTTTTGTCCCGACCGACGTTTCGGAGATATAGCTCACCGATTTGACGACTGGCGCTTCGACAAACGTCGTATCGAATCCAGGAATGCGCGTTTCGTTGGTCGTTTTGAGGTAATACACCCCGGTTAGGTAATCCGGCTGGTCGGCCAGCAGCCAGGCGTAGGTGGTGAGTTCGTGGTGGTTCAGGAGCTGAGCGCCTCCAAAGTCGATGGAATCGGTATACGTGGCCACCGATTTGATGCGCATGGAGTTGGGGAAGCTGCCCAGGGGTGTTACCAGGGTGCCGTAACCGTCGTAAGTGGTGGTGCGATAACCGTTCGTGATGAAGATAATGCCCAGGCCGAAATCGGTGGTATAGGCAAAGGTGTCCTGTTTCGTTTCGTTGAATGCGGTCGGAAAGCTCAGCCGGGTGTCTGGATTGGAATAGACCTGGTTGTGGGTAAGGCTTCCGTCTCCCAGGAAAGTCAGCTGATTGGGGCTCGTATAGAAATAGGCATAAATGAAGGTATCCTTCTGGATTTCGTTGGCCACGTTCGCCGTGGGATAGTGGATCACATAGGGGGTATTGGCCGGCGCCACTGTTTTGTATTGGACGCGGAAGGTGTCGCCGAGCGGATGTAAATCTGTGAAATTCCAGGTCTGGTTGGCGCCGGGATTTCCCTGGGTAATCAGGTTGGTGTCGGCCGAGGCGATCTGGTAGGAATCACCGATCTGCGGAAGAACGTTGTTTTGAAGGATGGGCTGCGCCTGTGTCAGCGAAACAAACAAGGCGAGTAAACCTGGTGTGAGGAAAGCGTTTAGTGCCATTGTCATAAGTGTTTGGTGATAGATAAAAGCATCGGCATTTTTTTCTGCCCTCTTTCATTCCGGGCAGAAAAATATAAACAGGTCAACTCAGCAAGCTGTTGCAAGCATAGGCGCTGAGTAGTTTGTTAGCAGCATTCATTTGTATTTATTATTATGGTTTTAATGATTTGTATGATTTTTATTATGTCAATTTGATGTATTTTGCTATCTTGGGTATAGGGGTGCCGTTTAAGGGATAAACTCGAAACAACAGAGTGAAAAGGTCAATCCAGTATACGACCGTGAAAGCGAAGTACAGCCCATCCGGATCCTTGATTTTAAGCGCCCTCCTCATAGTTGATTTGGACGAAAGTTCGCATTTTTTGGAGACAATACTGCCAGGAAACTACTGGCGAATCGCTAGGTTGTCGCAAATGCCGCTGCGCTCAACATTTGCTGGAACAAATGTTTATCGGTAGAGACGAGTACGGAAGACTTACGACAACTGGAACTAAGTGGATAGGACAATGATTAAACTGCTTTGTATAACAATGACCTGGGATAAGGAAGGCATGCATTCAATTTTTCAGTGTCTCGTTTAAATAGTCGTGCAGGATAGTTTTCAGTTGCTCCAAATTTTCAGGCTTCTCATTGGCATCCTCCCCCGCCATAAAATACAACATGGAATAGGCAATCCTGTTCCTTTCAATCAAAAATGCTTCATTAAACGCTCCCTGCTTTTTGATGATGGAGGCGAGGTTTTCCAGTCGTCTTTTCAAATGTTCGATTTCCGGTTTTTGTACGGCCATTTGTTGGAGTGTTTGCGCGACCCCGTTTGTGGATAACAATTTGATAAGTTGGTCTGCAGTCATGTCCGTTATTTATTGGTTCAATAATAGGAAAGTTTGGTTATTGCCTCGAAATATCCGCTGTCAATGCCGGTGAAAAATGAATGGTCGTCATCAGTCGGTACAAGAACCGTAGTTTTTATTTCACCCCCTGGAAGGTTTATGGCAACTGGTAAATTAATGTCCATATGAGGTCTTCCCCCAAACAGCAACCACCTAAATTAGAGATTTCGACACATATTCTTGAACCACTATCCATGCTTTGTCCGACAAGATGGTGCAGCGATCCTTTTCCCTTTGCCCTGCCGTACAAAAAGCCGTTGGTATTCGGGTTGCAGATCGGTCAATTTTAGTTGTAGTACCTCGCCCAGCCGAAGGCCAGCGGAATATGCCAATATCAACATGCAGCGGTGCTTAATATTGTCAATAGCCTTGAGCAGCCGGGCAACTTCTTCTTGCGTCAGCACCTGCGGCAATTTCTCCGAACGTTTCGGGCGAAACAAGCCCTGAACCTTTTCCTCCTGCCCCACCACCTCCGCATAAAACATCTTGATCGCACTCAAAATCTGATTCTGATGCGATTCGCTGATCCGCTTTTCCCGGATCAATCCGGCTACATACTCGTCAAGTTGCTTCCGGGTCAGCTGACTCGGCTTGATGTCGTCGTAATGCCGGATAAACTGCCGTAAACAATTCTTGTAGGCTTTCACCGTCCGCCAGCTGTACCATTTCAGGGTTAGGCATTGCTCCAGGGCGACCACAGCCTCTCCGTACCCGGCCGGGATGGTCTCCTTTGCGGCCTTTCGCTGCTGCGCCGGCGCTTCCGCCAGGCGCTCGGGCAGATCGGCGGGAAGTGGAAAACGCCAGTCCGCCAAACCGGGAAAATACTTGTCCAGAAACCGGACCGTCAGTTTCGTACATGGCACGCGCCACACCTTCAGCTCCGCATCCCAGCGCCGGCCGTGGATATTTTTAACGGTTGCCAGGTGCTCCGGTACCAAGCCTGGCGGCAGGTACAGTCCCATCAAGTCCGTTTCGCCGGGTAAGGCGAACAGGCTGATCTTGTCCGGAGCAAAGCGCTCCGCCAGGGGAGAGCCCGGTGTTTTTGGCAAAGGCGCGCGGGGCGATTCGTCCCGTGTTGGTTCAAGGGCGGCAGCGCCTGTCACCTGAATTGCTCCGAAAAGCATCCGGAGTTGTTGCCAGGTTTCGACCGTTTTTGGCACATGCCAACAGCGCTGTACCGCACTCCAGCGGGCGCCGGGCACGGATCTGATCTTTTGGATCAGCGCCGGATCGTACGGAAGGTCTACGCGGATGCGCGGTTCATCTTGGTGCAGCATGGGGCTGACAGTGATTACCGGGTCAAGGTTGGACATTTGGTATAATCCGTTTGGTGAAACGGGTCATACGGGCCGCGCTAAGTTAGGCCATATTTTGTGTCAATGTATCCCGGTTGGGCCGATTATTTTTTGGTTTCTGCCGCTGTTCGCCCGGAAGCGATGCCACCCGCTCATCACCGCAGCACCACCTTTGCCACCGCGCTCCGGCCGGCGCTTTCCACCCGCAGGACATACAGCCCGGCCGGGAGTTGGCGCACATCGAACAGGATCGCCTGGCCGGCGGAAAGACCCTCGTAGCGGCGCTGCTGCGCGAGGCGGCCATCGGCGCCGAGCAGCGATATTTCTGCCGGTCCGTCGATGGCCTGGTCTATGCGCAGGCTGAACCAGTCGCGCGCCGGGTTGGGCTGCAGGTGGAAGCCGGGCGCCGCAGCGGCCGGTTCCTGGGCGTCCACCACCACGTCGGTGTCGATGATCACGCCGCCGGCAGGGGCCTGCGCGCAGGCCTGATCGCCCTGGGCCGAGGTGACGCAGGCTTCGCTGTTGTAGTTGACCATGTCCATAAAATCTACCTGGTCGACGTACCAGGCGCTGTTGGGCACCACCGAGCCGTTATCGGAACCAAAGCGAAACCGGAACGCGATGTCTTCGCCGGCAAATTGACTGAGGTCGAAATACGACCGCACCCAGCCTTTCGAATTGCCCGAGAAGCCGTCGAGGGCAGCGATGGCGAAGGTGCGGTACTGGATTTTGCCGGTATAGGCGCCGCGGAATACCTTTTCGGGGCTCAGGCGCACCCATTTGGTATCGTTGTATTGCTGAAATTCGACAAATCCCGCATCGACGCCGGGTTCGGAAACATAGTTGTGCCAAAATCGCAGCACCGGCTGCGCGCCGGTCACGGTCAGCGGCGGCGCGTATTGCAGGGTCTGATCGGTAAAGGCTGTGACGGCGCTGGCTTTCCAGGCCAGGCTGCCCACTTTCACCGAATCGCTTTGGAGGATAAACCGCAGCGTGCTCGTCGGCTCGATGGAAATACTCGCCCAACTGTTGCCTTCCGACTCCATGTCGTCGCGGAGCAATAAGTTGGAATTGGCGGTGGGTTCCGTTTGGGCGGTGTATTGCAGGGTGATCGACTGCCCGGGCGCTACCGTGCCCAAATTCCAGGTCACCACGCCGTTGTTGCCGGCGCCTCCGTTGCTGGCCGACAGCAGGGTGAGCCCGGCCGGGAGCGGATCGGTGACCACCACGCCGGTTGCCGGGTCGTCTTTGTGGTTGGTCACGGTTATGCTAAAAAGGGCTTCGCCGCCCGCCAGCAAAAGCGGGGTGGAGGTCTCTTTTTTGATTTTCAGCGTTTTTACGCAGGTGGGGATAGGGTCGAAACTTTCCGCGTATTCGCCCGGCGTGTTGCTGTCGCCCTGATGCGCAAAATACCCCATGCCGCGGCGGGCAAACACGGCGCTGATCAGGCAGGTGTCGGCGCCGAGATAATCGGCCACATCAGCGGCGAGAATGGCGTCGCGGCCGTCGAGAAAACCCGGGCGGCAGGGCTGCAGTTTCAGGCCGTCCATCACGAGCTGGACGGCGCGGGCGTTGCCGCTGTTGGCGTTGTCGATGTTCGCATCGTACCCGTATTTTTCCGCCATGGCCCAGTACAGGTCCCAGACCACGGCGGTCCAGACCTCGCCCAGGGCGTGCACTTCGGGGTTGGCGGCCATATCCTGGTAGGTGAGCGGATTGATGCTCATGTCGGTGGAATACCGGTAGCGCCGGATGCCGTTGCCGGTGTTGGGTTGCCGGTAGATGTAGGTGCCGATGCCGCGGGGTTTGGCGCCGGAGTCGCCCGGTTGCACGGTGGTGGCCAGGGCAAAGAAGTCGCTCCAGCCTTCGCCCATCTGTTCTTTGTTGCCCAGGCAGTTGATGTTGCTGGGGCCGCCGGTCAGCCGGCCCGAGATGCCGTGCGCGTATTCGTGGTTCATGATGCCGTTGTCGAAATCGGCGTCGAGAAAGTCGGGGCCGACGGCCGGGGGTTGCACCAGCGAAATATTGAGTCCCTTTCCGGCGTACAGGCGCAGCAGTTCGCAGTCGGATTTCGGGATCATGGCCACCGGGATCGTAACCAGGTTGCCCACTGTGCCCGGGCCGAGGATACCCGATCCGTCTTCGGTGTTGCAGATAATGCAGCCGACCGCCCCGGCTTTTTGGGCATTGTACGCTTTTTCGCTGAAGGTGCAGTCGCCGCGGTCGACCATGGCGATTTTCCCCTGCAGGTCGTTCTGGGGCGTGTGGCAGCCCAGCGTGGTGCCGTCTTCGGCGAAGGTAGCGTCGCCGGTCACCGGGACGCTCGTGATGGCGCCGCCCCAGCTGTTGGCGCCGCCGCCGGTATTGGAAGGCTGCCCGAAATAGGCGCCGGCTACGTTGGCCGGGCTGTTGACCTTGACGATGTAACCGCGGCGGCCCCATTTGTACATGAGCATGATGCCCGGATCGCCGTCGGGCGTAACCACAAATTGCGAGTTGTCGGTATCGGCGCCATCGAGCGCCTGCGCCATCACGGGGTCCTGGCCGAAGCCGCCGTGGCCGTAGTTGTTGAACTGGAAATTGCCCGCATCTTCGTCAAATCCGAAGCGGTAGGCAAAATCGTGCATTTTATTGTTGGCGTAAAACAGGTTGGTCACGGCGGCGTTCAGGTTGCCGGCCGGCTCGGCGTTCGGATCGAAGGGGAAGTCGAAATTCAGGCCGGGGCCGCCGTTGGCCGATTCACTGACGGCCGGTATGTTGTCGTTGGCTATATCCTGGAACGCCCAGGCATTGTTGCCGCGGGTGTAGGTGTATTCGGCGCCGGGCGCTCCGTTGTCGTCGAGCCAGCCGAAGGGGGAAGCCACCGGGTCGGCGGGGTTCACCACCAGCGAACGGCTGCCGGCATTGGGGCTTTCCACCGGCCAGGCAAACACGCGATAGGTTTCGTCGGCCGAACCGGCCGGAGCGCGGCCGGGTTGGGGCGCGGCCAGGCTGTCGCCGGCGCAATCGTCGTGGGCATATTGGCCCGGGTCGGCGCTGCACGACAGGGTGCGGTTGTACCGGCTCAGGATTTGGCCGGTTTGCGCATCGACGCAGATCCACCACACGTCGGTATTAGCGGCAGGGGCGATCACCAGGCTCCAGGCCAGGCGCGGTTGGCCCCGTTCGTCGCGTTGGTAACAGATGCGCACCGGGATATCGGAGCGCGACGCCGTGCCGCCTTCAAACACCCAGTTGCGCTCGTTTTCCTGTTGTTTGACGGATGGCGCGCGCAACCCGTCGAGGCCCAGCGCCGCCATGGCCTGCTCCAGCGCGCGCGCTGCGCTCAGGGAGGGCAGGGTAGTGTTGACCTGGCGCGCGAGCTCGGGCACAAAACGGTGGCCGAGTTGCAGTACCGAGCCGTCGGGCCGCACATGCAGCCCGAAAAGCGCGTCGTTGACCGGAATGCCCGCATACTGTTGTTGCACCCATACGTGGGTGAGGCCGTTGTTTTTGGACCCGTAGGCGTCGGTGATGCGCACATCGGCTACATCGGCGGCGGAGAGGTTAAACCGGACGGGGTTTTCGCGCAGGAAGCGCAGGGCCGTTTCTTTGGCTTTTTCGGTGTTTTGGGCCAGCAGAGCGGAGGCGCACAGGCACAGCGCTCCCAGCGCAGGGAGGATACGGGTTGCAGCAAATCGGATCATCGAGCGGAACGGACGGATTGGTGAATAAAAATACCTTGGGGGACGCAAAGGTAGGGCGGCCTGCCGTGCAGCGCGCCGCGGCGCCCTGAATTTTGCCCGGATTGGCCAAACGCGCCGCCGCCACGGCGCCGTAAAAAATCCGCCCGCCGCCCGCTTTCTCCTTTGCAAACCGCACAATTTTCTACCTTTGCGCAAAGTTTGCGACTTGATCGTTTCCAACCATATTGAACCACCCACCGCTCCGGATTCTGGTCTCCCTATGCCCGAAGTAAAATTGTTTTCCGGCACAGCCTCCGAAAAACTGGCTGCCGACATCTCCTTTCATTACGATGCGCCCCTGGGCGACAAAACCCTGGCCCGCTTCAGCGATGGCGAAATGCAGCCGATCATCAACGAAAGCGTCCGGGGCGCCTTTGTGTTTTTTATCCAAAGCACCTGCCAGCCGCACGACAACCTGGTGGAGTTGCTCCTGTGGATCGATTCGGCCAAACGCGCCTCCGCCGGTTATATCACCGCCGTTATCCCGTATTTCGCGTATGCCCGGCAGGACCGCAAAGACAAACCCCGGGTGCCCATCAGCGCCAAACTCATGGCCAACCTGCTCACCACCGCCGGCGCCAACCGCGTCATGACGATGGATTTGCACGCCGATCAGGTGCAGGGGTTCTTCGATATCCCCGTCGATCACCTGCGCTCGGAAGCCATTTACATGCCGTACCTGGCACAGCAGGACCTGTCGAACGTCATTTTCGCGAGCCCGGATGTCGGCGGCGTCAAGCGCGCCCGGATCTATGCCATGCATTTCAAGCGCGAACTGGTGATCTGCGATAAATACCGCACCAAAGCCAACGAAGTAGCCGCTATGACCGTTATCGGCGACGTTGCCGGGGCCGATGTCATCCTGGTCGACGACCTCGTGGATACCGCCGGCACCCTGTGCAAAGCCGCCGATGCCCTGCTGGAAAAAGGCGCGCGTTCGGTGCGGGCGATCTGCACCCACCCGGTGCTTTCCGGCATAGCCTATGAAAATATCGAAAATTCCCAGTTGAGCGAACTGCTCGTGTGCGATACGATCCCGCTGCGCCGGGAATCGCCCAAAATCAAGGTGCTTTCGACCGCCAAACTGTTTTCCCGCGCCATCCGCAATACGGTGGAGCACAAATCGATCGCCGCCCTGTTCCTTGGAACGTAAATGCGTTTGGGGCGGCCGGCGCTTCGCGAAATGCGTCGCAGTGGGTTCGGCATGAAGCCAACATGCTCCAAACCTCGGCGCCTCCGTGGTAAATTGAAACAATCCTGCGGCGGGCAAGCCCCGCAAGATCCTGCGGCGGCGCCCGCACCCAACGCCTAACTTCCACCTTTTTCCGCCGTTCCCTGGAAATATCTGCCGTTCCGTAAATGGTGGTTCGCGCTCCTGCGGCTGCAATTTACCTTCGTCCCAGTTTTCTCATAGTATGTTTTGATTTTCCTACTGCTCCCCTTCTGGCAGTAGGATTTTTTTCATCTACCGGGCCCCCGCCGCCGCCTTCTTTAGTCCGCATTTCCCCCTTCCTTTTGTTTTGGCCCCTTTGTGTTGCCAAAACGCTTTCAATCAATCCGCTACGGTGTAATACCTGTGCGTATATTCCGATTTTTGCATCAGCACACGGAAAACCAGCGTGTTTCATGAAAAGAAAAGGAATCGTGGTAGCCGGCCTGTTGCTCTTTTTGGCAACGGCCGGCTACAGCCAGGTTAAAAACAACGCTTACCGCCTGATGCTCAACGGGTTACTCCGGCACAGCGTACCCGAAACCGACATCGCCACCGCCGCCCGCGACAGTATTTCCATCCGTTTTCTCGATGCCCGCGAACTGCGGGAATACCAGGTGAGCCACCTCGCCAATGCCCTGCACGTGGGTTATGAACAATTCGATATCCGCCAACTGGCAGGGCTCGATAAACGCAGCCGTATCGTGGTGTACTGTTCGGTGGGCTACCGGAGCGAAAAAGTGTGCGAAAAACTCCGGGCCGCCGGTTTTTCGGACGTGTCCAACCTCTATGGCGGTATCTTCGAATGGGTCAACCAGGGGTTGCCGGTGTACGACAACCGGGGCCGGACCGAAGCGGTGCACGCGTACGACCGGGTTTGGGGCGTGTGGCTGGATCGAGGGGAAAAAGTGTATCCCTGATCGCGGAGAATGGGGGAAATTTCCTTGTTGGAAATTGGACATTTCAACTCACTGTATCTGAAACGTACCCAGGATTTTCTCGGCCAATGCTTTGTATGCATCGAAGGTTTCCTTGCTCGCCGTAAAGGTCAGGATGTACACATAGCGGTCGCGGATCCGGTAGTGTTGCTCCCAATGCAGCACCAGGTCGCCCTGGCTGCCGGTGAATTCCACTTCGTAGTATTCGGCCTTGCCCGCGCCCTTTTTTTCCGAACGCACCATTTCAGCATCCTGGATGTATTGTTTGATTTGTTCGGCTGCCGCTTCGGCAAATACGTCCAGCGTCACCACATCGGGGGCGCCCAGGTCGGTGACCTGGAGGTTGATATTTTCCTTGAAAACGTCGGTATCAGAATCCAACGGCGCAAACAACATGAATTTGGCGCCCATCAGACCGGAGCGGTCCACAGTCCAGTCGCCCGGATATTGGATGGCATAGGCGGAATCGTTGAGGGTCAGCCAATCCACGGTTTTTTGAGCAGCCGGGGTGTTTTGTGCCAAAAGCGAGAGCGCCGGGCCAAGGAAGAGTACGGAAAGCAGTAGTTTCTTCATAGAGAGGAACAAATTGGGTGTTAAGAACATGTTCTGCGGAACGATTTTACGGGGGTGAAACTACCTAAAATTCAACGATCTGTGCGTTTTTCGCAGTGCCGAAGGGTCAAAACCCGCACAAAGAGCCGTTAAGTCCAAAATCTGCCCCATTTTGCAGGATCGTTTTGCACCTGTTTGGACAGGCACCGCCGGGCTTCAAACGGAAAATTTCGTTCCCTGCGGCCTACGTTGGACGTTAGCCATTTCAAATGGCTAACGTCGAGCCTAGAATGTTCCAATTCCGTCCCTGCACGCCCCCAACCACTACTTTACCCCGTCAACCGCCATTTGTACTGTATTTTCAGCGTCGAACGATGGACACGTTTTCCTACCGCCCGCTAAGCCCCGAAACCTGGAATGATTTTGCCGCCCTGTTCGGGCCCAAAGGCGCTTGCGCGGGGTGCTGGTGCATGCTCTGGCGCCTCCCCCGCAAGCAATACGACGCCGGCAAGGGTGACGGCAACCGCGACGCCATGCGGGCGCTGGTGGATGCCGGCGTGCAACCGGGTATCCTGGGCTACCTGGCCGGGGCGCCGGTGGCCTGGTGCTCCGTTGGGCCGCGACCCGATTTTTCCGGCCTGGGGCGTTCACGCATTTTGCAACCGGTGGACGAACAACCGGTTTGGAGCCTTACCTGCCTGTTTATTGACAAAAATTACCGTCGCCGCGGCCTGAGTGGAAAAATGATCGCCGCTGCCGCCGACTTCGCCCGTACACAGGGCGCCAACTTGTTGGAAGCCTATCCGGTAGAACCCAAGCAGGGCGAGATGCCCCCTGTTTTTGCCTGGACGGGCATCGCCGCGCCCTTCCTGCGCGCCGGTTTCCGGGAGGTGGCACGGCGCTCGGAAAGCCGGCCTGTTTTGCGGTTAACCCTGCGTTAACTTTGCCGTACGATATGAAAAATCACTTGTTCTTGTTCTGCCTGCTTTGCCTGGGTTTCGCGGGCCCGCTGCACAGCCAATCGATGATGACGTTTCTGACGTATAATATCCGGTACGACAACCCCGGCGACGGCGAGGATGCCTGGACCAAACGGCGCGAATTGCTCGCCGGTCAGTTGCGTTTTCACCACCCGGATGTATTTGGCATCCAGGAAGGCCTGCACCGGCAGGTGGAATACCTGGAAACGCAGTTGCCGGATTATGCGCGCATCGGGGTAGGGCGCGACGACGGCCGCGAGGCGGGCGAATACTCCGCCCTGTTCTACCGCACCGACCGGTTCCAACTCCTGCGCTCGGGTACGTTCTGGCTGTCGGAAACGCCCGATACCGTGTCGAAAGGATGGGACGCGGCCCTGCCCCGCATCTGCACCTGGGCGCTGCTGGAGGAAACAGCCATGCAACGCCGCTTTTGGGTGTTCAACACCCATTTCGACCATGTCGGGCAACTGGCACGCCTCCGTTCGGCGGAGCTGATTTTGCAAAAAATCGCGATGTTCAACACCGGGGCTTACCCGGTTGTCCTGATGGGTGATTTGAACAGCGAACCGCTCAGCGAACCCGTTTCCCGGCTTAAAAACGACCTCCGCGACACCCGCGACCACAGCCTGGAACCGCCTTTTGGGCCGGAAGGCACCTTCAACGGCTTTCAGTTTCACGAACCCGTGACGCGCCGGATCGATTATATCTTCGTATCCAAAGCCTGGGCGGTACAGCAATTTGCCGTGTTGAGCGACGCCGTCAATTGCCATTACCCGTCGGATCACCTGCCGGTGCTGGCCCGCATGCAATTACTGTTTTAAGAACGACTGCACCCCGCAGCGCCCATCGCGTGTGCCGGCCTGCAGCCAATACAAGCCCGGCGGCAAACCGGCAACAGACAACTCCTGTGCGTAATTTTCAGTCAAGCGTTGTTGGAAGCAGCACTGCCCCAAACGGTTATAAACCGCCACCCGGATGAGTGGCGCTTCCGGCGATTCGATACGCAAATAGTCGCGCACGGGCGAGGGGAATACCCGAAGCGGCAACGCCGCTTCCGGCGCCCGGGTGGCTACGGTCAGTTTCACTTCGGCAGTGTTGACGGTCACGGTCATGGATTGCCCCAACGCGTTGATCATCAATACCGCTGCCGGCACGACCTGCAGCGCCTGGGCATGGCCGGCAGGCAGGGCCGATTCCAACACCAGTTCGACGGTGCACAGGGTGCGGGGGCTGTTCAACGCCGGGGCAGCCTTGCCGGCCACGCCGATTTCCACGCGCCCGGGCGCTACGGCCCGCGCCAGGGCAAACCGGGTGGCGGCACCGGCTACCAGCAGCGTATTGTCGGGTGGGAACAGGATACGGGTGAGGCTGTCTCGCACCAGCGCGTCGTCGAATTCCAACGCAAAGGCCACCCCCAGCGGCATCAGTTCGGGCGGGATGTTCTCCGGCGGCGCGTAGCGGACCTCCAGTTGAAGCGTATCGCCGGGGTGAGCCGCGGTTTGCAGAAAGTGCAGGTCCAGGAGCGCCGTTGCCGGCAGGTTGGCATTCGGCGGCGTATACGGCGCCGACGGCGGGTAGGCCAAATGGTGAGTACTGTCGTAATTCAACTGGATCGCTTTGACGTCTTTTTCATCGATGAAACCGTTGCCGTCCGAATCGGCAAAAGCCAGGTCTACCTTGGTGAACGGCAGGTAAATATTCCAGGGGTGGAACGGTTTGGCCGTCCACTGCGCGCCCTGGTACTGCGTATCGCGCGGGATGCCTTCCTGGTGGTAGGCCATTCCGATGGCCAGCACGTCGAGGTGATTCACCTGACCGTCGTTGTTGGCGTCGCCCGGGCATACCGCAAAAGAGTCGACCACCTGGTAAAGCACCGCGCTGTCCAGTTGAATATCGTAGTCAAACACCCGTTCCAGCGTGTCGAGGAAGAGCACGTCGCGCACATTGATCTTGAAATCGCGGTAAGCCGTATCGTTGCGGACGATCACCTCTACGATGATAAAATCGACGCTGCCCAGGTGGCGGTCGAACGCGAGCCGGGGCGCGCGCCGGCCGCCGGTGCCAAATTCCACCGAGCCCGGCGGCACTGCGCGCGTGTCGACAAAACCGGAAGCGGCGGCGGCGAAGAGCAGGTCGTTGCCGCTGGTGTCAAAGTGTATGGTAGTAAGGCTGTCTTTGACCAGCGCGGGGTCAAAATCGAGGGCAAAGGCCACACCCATAGGCGAATTGGCCGCCGGCAGCGCGTTGGGTTGCACGTAGTAAATATCGAGCCGGAGGGTATCGTTGACGGTGGCGGTGTCTTTATCGAACCGGAACACCAGTTTCGGGCGCGCGGTGGTGGGCGCCGGGTGGTTGGGGGCATATTTTTTGGGAGCGGGCAGGGAAGCGTTTTGCGTACTGTCGTAGTTGATCTCCACGGCCTGCAGGTCTGCCGTATTGACGGCGCCGTCGCCGTTGGTATCCGAAAACGCGGCGTTTACACCGGTGACGGGCAGGCTGTCGGGCCAGGCGGTAAATCCTTTGGGGGCCCAATTGATGGTGGGATTGGAGCGGGGTGGGCCGGTTTTGCCGAAATTCAGGGCAATGGCCAGTAAATCGACATGGTTGGCGCGGCCGTCGTTGTTCGCATCGCCGGGAAACAGGATGCCGTTGAACGTTTGAGCCGCAGCGGCCGCCGGTAAGAGTGCGAGCAACAGGATCCATGTTTTCATATGTCTTGTGTTTAACTTGCACCAAATTTACTGGTAAAAGCGGCTGTTACCTATGCAACAGAGCAAACTGCTCGAATTTTTACGCACCTTTTCACCCCGGCAACTGACGCGATTCCGCGAGTTCCTGGAATCGCCCTATTTCAACAAATCGGCCGAGCTGCTGGAGTTTTTCGACCGGATAGCGCCATACGGACCGGGTTTCGACGATCCGGCGCTCGCCAAAGACGCCCTGCTTCGGGCCGCTGCCGGGGGGAAACCGCTGACCGAAAAACGCCTGGCCTACCTGATGAACCAATTGCTCGGGCTGGCCGAGGCCTTTGCGGCCGTTGAAACCTTTCGCAGCGATCCCCTGGCGGAGCGCTTTAGCCTGGTGCAGGCCATCAGCCCCGGACACTCGCCGCGGCACTACCGCTCGGTGCAGGAAAAAGCCGCGCTCGCGCTCGAGCAGTACCCGTTTCGCAATGCCCATTTTTTTGCCGAGTCGTACCGTTTGAAAGCCTTGCAATACTGGCGGTTCGATACCGACCAGCAGCAACTCAACCAGGACCTGCAACCGGCTTCCGATGCCCTCGACGCCTTTTTCTGGGTGGAAAAACTGCGGATCTGCTGGGCCATGGCCGACTCCGAAAATATCCTCAACCTGCAGTACGACTGGGGGCTGGGCCAGTGGCTGCTCGACTACCTCGACCGGCAGCAACCGGCGCTCCATCCTACCGCCGAAATCTACCGGACCGGGCTGCGCATGACCCAGCATCCGGAAGATACGGCGCCTTACTACCAATTAAAGATCCTGCTGCAAAACCACGAAGCGTCGTTCAATGAGCATGAGCAGCGCTTTTTATATTCCAGCCTGATCAATTACTGCGCCCGGCGGATCAACCGCTTCAATGATCCCAAATTCTCGCAGGAATACCTGGACATCAACAAACGGATGCTCGAGCGCGGCCTGTTGTTCGACAAGGGCCTGCTCTCACCCTGGCATTACGTCAACCTCGCAAACACGGCCTTGCGCACCGGCGACACCGGCTGGGCGTTGCAATTCATCGAACAATACCGCAACCGGCTGCCGGCAGGTTATCAGGACGACCTCTATTTTATGGCCATGGGACAGTACCATTACCACCGGGGCGAACGGGCGCAAGCGCAGGTGCTCCTCAACCAGGCCAATCCGCGCGATGTGCAGCTGGCGGTGCTCGTGCGCAATCTGCTCACCCGCATTTATTACGAAACGGGTGAGACCGAACTGTTGCTTTCCTTCCTCGAAGCCTACCGGGTGTTCCTTTTGCGGCAGGTACTCCTGAGCGCCCAGATGAAGCAACAGGCGCGCCGCTTTGTCGATTTTACCCGCCGGCTGGCGAAGATCGATCGTCCGGAAGCGCACTTGCTGCCCCAACTAAAGGCCGAACTGCCGGGTCCGACCGGCATTTTTCACCGCGACTGGCTGGAGCGGCAGATCGAGCAAAAGATAGCCGCGTTCTCAGGCCGCGATAGCCAATAGCCGGTTCATTTTTTCTTGTCCTTGAAGTACCGTTCCTTGAATTTATCCCCGTAGGTCTTGCGCATTTCTTCGTTGGCAAAGGTTGTTTTCAGCGCCTGTTCGTGCGAATCACCCATTTCCCGGTACGCAACATATTCCTGGTAACGCGCTTCGATGATCTTGCCCCAGTCTTCGGCATCGGCGGGCACCGTGGGCGCTGCCAAAACCTTCGCTTCGGCGCCGACGGCTTCGAAGGTATTCCAGAATTGAGCGATGCCCTGGTTCAGCGGCTGCTGTTCTTCCGGTTTCATGGCCTGGTAGTCGCGCCCCGAGCCCTTTTCGAACTGCTTCACCGTATTGTCCTTGAAATCGCTCACTTTGTACTCCTTGCCCGTCAGTTCGGAGGTGTACAGCCAAAACGTTTGCTGAATGACGCTTTCCCGTTCCTTGTCCGGCCGGCTGCTGAAGGGAGTGTTAATAGCGCCTTTTTCATGCAACTTGTCGTACGCCTCGGCGATCCGGGTCAGGGCCACCAGCAAGATGGCTGCCGCTTCTTTTGGGTGCTTGTTGATGTCGAGGGTGTGCTCCAGGGGTTTGTCGGTCCCGGGAACCAGCACCGTGGCACCGCCGTCGGGGCCCGGCGCCCAGCCCGATTGCGTGGCTGGTGTCCAGGAAGGGGAGAAGGGTTTGATCTGAGTGGGCGGGTTCATTTCATCGGGCGGGACCGGCACGGGTTCGGCGCTTACCGGCGCAGTAGTTCCTGGCTTGGGTTTGACATTTCCGGACGGCGGGTTCATGGGCTCGGGCACGGAGGGCGGATCGGCCATGACATAAAGGCCGGTTATGGGTTGGTCGCTGACAAATACCCATTTGGAAAACGTGGGCAGGGCCGCACCGGCCGGCACCGGCGGCAGGTAAATATCCGCGCAGTAGCCGAGGAGCGGCAGGTCGGCGGAGCTTTTGGCCGGGATGGTCGACGTGGTCACTTCCGGCACAACATAAGGTTGATAGCGCCCGTCCGACGGGATAAAACAGGGGCTTAGATTGACCTCGACATCGTGGTCGCCGGTATTCACCACGGTCACATTGGCGACATGACCGGTGGTGCGGCCGGTGCCTTTGGCGCCTGCCAGAAACAGCGGCGCGGTGGCCGCGGTATTGCTTTTGCGCCGGCTGTCGGCGTTGCTGCGGGCGGCGCGGGCCCAGGCGCGCATCTGGTCGGCTTTGGCGGCATCGCCTTCTTTGGCGTAGG
Source organism: Saprospiraceae bacterium (assembly GCA_044230315.1). Classification (GTDB taxonomy): domain Bacteria; phylum Bacteroidota; class Bacteroidia; order Chitinophagales; family Saprospiraceae; genus M3007. Next base: position 8,347 of record JBGARJ010000008.1, on the reverse strand, counting down.
CTTTGGCGGCTTCGTCATAGGATTTTGCCGCCTGATCGAACTGTTGGGCCTGCGCTGCGGGCGTTCCCTGGAGGTAGGCGTTTTGATAGGTGGTTTCGGCCTGGCTTTGCTGCTGTGCGCCGGTTTGTGCGCCGGCAAACGTCAACATGCCAAAGAGCGCGAATATGATCGCCGCGATTCGAAATTGCGTATTCATACGGATGAATGTTGTACTGGTGAACAAATGAGGAAGGACGGAGTTGGGAGCGGAAAGTACCACAAATATACCCTTCCCGGCGGCGAAAACCTACCGGGAAGGGGAAGCCGGTCAATAGCATTGCCAGGCGTAGATCGGGGTGATTTGTTTGATGGCAATGCATTGGTCCGATTTGTAGTCAAAGGTTTGGCCAACAATATTCCATTCCTGTGTGCAAAGCCCGTTGCCAGTATCGCAGGTGGAATAATCGTACATGACGGTGCGCCAGGAGAAGTTGTTGTTCGGAATGCCGTCGACACAACCGGTGTCGTAGCCTTTCCGGACGGCGCCGCACTTGCGTCCGCGCCATACTTCGTATTTGGTGCCTTTTTCTTCAAATGCCTTCACCAATTCGCCCGTGGGTTGCGCTATAGTTATGGAGCGCATGTAGGGCTGCGGGAGGGGCGCCGGTTCGACGGTGAATTGGATGATGCGTTCTTCGCCGGAAGGGGTATGGCCCTGCATCTGGTACCCGCTGCCGTGTTGGACCGGGGTGGCGCGCAACTGACTCAAGGCTTGTTCGACGTATTGCGGATCAACGTACAATACCTGCCGGAGGGGGTCCAGAAAGGCCACTACGGTAGCCGTATCGGGTTGGCTGGTCAATGTTCCGCCGTTCGGCTCTTCATTGGGAGCCACGGGCTCTTTCTGGCACGAGAACCAGACCGAAGCGGCGAACATGATGAATAACAAGGTGGCTAAAGGGGAAATATGGATGGTGCGGAAAACAGGATGCAACGATTTCATGACCTGTGTTTTTTTACAGTGAACAAAAGGGTGTTGAAAAACCGTTTTGCGCAAAACGTAGGACAAAGGTCATCGTTCCTCTGAACCGTTTCCAGTACAGATTTTACCCGCTTTTACCGGCGGTTTCACGGGTTTCAGCGTTACAGATCGGGAAGGCTAAATTTTAAGCGGCTGAAAACCAGGGTGTTGTCAGGATATTGCTTTGTACGCAAAAACGCCGCTTTTTACCAACGCATCGCTTCGGCGGGTCTTTTACCGGTAAAAAAAACGCCTGCCGGGCTGGCGCATGATGCATGTTGATCCAGGTCTATTGATGTTTTGACTGCCCACGAGTAATCAATTCTGCGCAGATTTTTCGCAGAACAATGTATTTAAGAACATGTTTGGAATTTCATTGCTGGCCTGCAAATAGAAAATTTAATTTCATGCTGCGTTAAATTTTTCGGCGGATTGCCCGCATACGCCTGCAAAATTTGCCTTGCCTGAAATTAAATTTTTCCATTTTCGCCACAGCATGAAAATCCAAACATGTTCTAATGGCATTTGAAATAATCGAATGGCTCGAGGCAATCGAGGCAGCGAAACAGCGATTTGCAGGCCGTCGACCCGAACTGGGCGATCATCTGGGTGTTCCGCGAGCCGCAATGCGGGCAGCTCAGGGCCTGTCGTTCACCCAACAGCGCTCTTTTGTCGACGCTTGCCGCTTCCGGCGGCGCGATCCCGAATGCGCGCAATTTTTGCCGGCCCGATTCGCTGAGCCAATCCGTCGTCCAGGCCGGGCGGAGCACCGTGGTCACCTGCACGCGCTCAAAACCGCCCTCCTGCAATACGGCGCGGATGTTGACCTCGATGGCGTGCATGGCCGGGCATCCGCTGTAGGTGGGTGTAATGACTACTTCTAGGCTTTCCTCCGTATCGTGCCAATGGACGGCGCGCAGGACGCCCAGATCGGCGATCGTGAGGGCCGGAATTTCCGGGTCGCATACCTGTTCGAGCAGTTCATTGGCCCGGGCTAGGCGTTCGGCAGGTGTTATGGCAGTGGTATGGGTCATGGCCTGGAATATTTTAACGGTTTTCGGAAACGCAGGTGCGCACACCATGCTGCAAAGGTACGGGCTTCTGTTGCGGTCGGCCAAGTTGATTGTGATCATCCCCGCAGGTTGCCCCGCTCCGTTTTAGTTGGACCTTAGCCATTTGACACGCGCTCATGCCGAAACGTCCATCGAACAAAAGGCCAGTGCCCGGCGCTCTGCCCAGGAAAATACGTCGTTGGGCAGCATGAAGCCGCAATGGCCCCCGGCGGGCGGTTGTTCGAAGTGAAAGAAGGCGTGCCGGCGGGCGATATCGGCGGGCATGCATTCGGGGGTGAGAATAGGGTCGTTGGCGGCGTTGACCAGGAGAGTGGGGACGCGGATGCCGGGGATGAAATTTTTTGCCGAGGCGTTCCGGTAGAAATCGGCGGCATCGCGGTACCCGCAGATCGGTGCGCTGAACCACTCATCAAAGTCGCGCCAGCGCCGCACGTCGGCCAGCCGCCGCAACTCCAGCCGGCCGGGGTATTGCGCGTCTTTGTACCGGATCTTTTGCGCCAGCGCCCGCAGGAATCGCCGCCGGTAGAAGCGGTTATCCCAACGGTCGAGCACCTCGGCGCCGGATTCGAGGTCGCAGGGCGCCGAAAAAACGGCGGCAGCGCATACTTCGGGCGGCGTCTGGGCGCCGGTTACGCCGAGGTATTTCATCGTAATATTGGCGCCCATGCTAAATCCGACCAGGGCTATAGCCCGGTACGTGCCGCCGGAGCGGGCATGCCGGATCACCGTGCCGATGTCGTCGATATCGCCGTGATGGTACATACGGAAGGCGCGGTTCATTTCGCCGGAACAGGAGCGGCAGTTCCAGGCCAGCACATCCCAATCGTACCGGGCAAACAGTTTGGCGGCGCCCCGGATATATTGCCGCTCGGAATTACCCTCGAGCCCGTGGGTCAGCACCACCAGGCGCCGGTTGTTGCGCCGGATCCAGTCCAGGTCCAGAAAATCGCCGTCGGGTGTAGGAATCCGCTCGCGGGAATATTGCACATCCGGCACGCGCCGCAAGACACCCGGGGCAATGGTTTGCAGGTGGCCGTTGGTTTGCCAAAACGGCGGGCCGGAGTAGCTGGAGGGGGCGAGGAAAGGCATAATTATGGTTGGCGATCTATCAATAAAGCGGGCAAGATGAAGCAGTTTTTAGGAACTTTAGATGCTCTTTTGTATTTTGTCCGGCGCCGCCCGGCTGGCGGACATTTCCCGGGTTGACGTCACGCGAGCCAAGGGTGCTTAGTTCAACCTTAGCCTTTTTTAGTGATTTCAAAAGGGCTAAAGTTGACCATAAGGGTTGGCTCTTTATACCCGCTTCTCAATTCCCGATTACCTTTGAATCCGGTCAGTTCAACAGGCGCTGCTGATTTTCAACGGAATCTGTAGTAAAGACTGGTTGCGACGGGCATGTTTGGCGGTAAAAACGCCATTTTTTTCCGCTCAAAGCCCCCCCGTCGCAACCAGTCTGATGATAAAAACCCGACTCCGGTATGCAAAGTTTTTCAGAGGCGTTTCGGGTTTTCGGTGGGTAACGTCGGTTTCATTGGCACCCTGGCGATTATCATCATCGGGCATGCCGTCACGATACCTACCGCGATGGCGATTGCTGAAATCGCGACCAACCAGAAGGTGGAAGGCGGGGGGGAGTACTATATTATTTCCCGGTCTTTTGGGCTGGTCATCGGCTCGACGATCGGTATTGCGCTGTATTTGTCGCAAGCCATCAGCGTAGCGTTTTATATCATCGCTTTTACAGAAGCCTTTAAATCGCTTTTCACCTACCTGATCGACACCTATCACTTGCCCGCCTGGTTGGTGTGGGTGTTGCGCCAGAAACAGACAATCGGCATCCCCGCGCTGCTGGGCCTTACCTATATCATGTTGTCGAAAGGAGCCGATCTTGGGGTAAAAACGCTCTATGCGGTTGTCGCTACGCTCGGTATTGCGTTGCTCGCTTTTTTTGCCGGCTCAACCGAATTTTCGCAAACCCAGCGTTTTGACCCGGTAGCCACGGTGTCCAATTTTATCGGCCCTCAACCGGGAATGACCGGCGCGGTAGTGGATACGCCCCTGAAATATCCGATGCTCGATACCAGCCCGATTACCCCCCGAACGCCCGTGATCGGACCCGAAGGCCACATGCCGCGCCCGGTTCAGCCGGTGGCGCCGGTCAGTCCGATCGGTTTTTTCACCGTTTTTGCCATTATTTTTCCCGCTTTTACCGGCATGACCGCCGGTGTCGGGCTTTCCGGCGACCTGAAGGACCCCGGGCGCTCCCTCCCGCTGGGAACCATGGCAGCCACCCTCACGGGGATGGTCATTTATTTGTTTATTGCGTACAAGCTGGCCGTTTCGGCCGCCCCGGCGGATCTGGCCGACACGTCGCGGCTTATCATGGCCGATATCGCCTGGCAAGGCTGGTGGCTAATCCCAATCGGCTTGGCTGCCGCCACGATCTCTTCGGCCCTGGGTTCGATCATGGTGGCGCCCCGAACGCTGCAGGCCATTGCCCGCGACCAGATCTTCCCCACGCCCCGGTTCAACGACTGGCTGGCCGATGGAAAAGGTCCCAGCGACGAACCGTATAATGCCACGGTGCTCACGATCCTGATAGCGGGCGCTTTTATCCTGATGGGCGCCCTCGACAGCGTGGCCCAGATCATTTCGATGTTTTTTATGGTGACTTACGGGTCGCTTTGCCTCATCTCGTTTTTGAATCACTTTGCAGCGGACCCATCGTACCGGCCCCGCTTCAAATCGCGGTGGTTCATCTCCTTGTTCGGGGCGCTGGCGTGTTTCGGTTTGATGTTCTTTATGGACAGCACCTATGCGTTGATGGCTATTCTGGCGATGGTTGGACTGTATTCGGCCATTACAGCCTGGAATAAGGACAAACGCAGTATAGCCCTCATTTTTCAAGGCGTCATTTTCCAGCTCAGCCGGCAATTGCAGGTTTTTTTACAAAAAGCGGAAAAAGAACAAACCCGCAGCTGGCGCCCCTCGGCTATTGCCGTGTCGGAACATTCGTTTCAGCGCCTGGGCGTGTTTGATTTATTGCGCTGGATCGCGCATAAATACGGCTTCGGCACCTATATACACCTGATCAGCGATTACCTGTCGCGGGAGTCCAATATAAGAGCGCAGGAGTGCAAAGACCGCCTGATCGAAATGGCCGAAACCAGCCGGAGCAACATTTATGTGGATACCCTGATCTCGCCGTCTTTTACCGCGGGCATTTCGCAGATCATTCAATTGCCCGGTATTGCCGGGACCGAAAACAACCTGTTGATCTTCGAATTTTCAAAAAGCGCCCCGGACGAACTGACAAAAATTGTAGACAACTTCAACCTGATCAAGTCCGTCGATTTCGATATCATCGTCCTGGGTTCGTCAGAACGCGGGTTTGGGCTGAAACGGGAGATCCATATCTGGATCACGGCTTCCAACTACGAAAACGCCACATTAATGATCCTGTTGGCTTACATTATCATGGGGCACCAGGAATGGCGGGAGGCCCAGATCAAAATATTTGCCGTGTACCCGGAGGATATTATTGAAGCAGAAAAGAACCGGCTCTTTTTGCTCATTCAGGCGGGGCAGTTGCCTATTTCGCCGAACAACGTCGAGTTTATTGTCCGGACGCCCCATTCGAACACGCATACCATTATCGCGCAAAAAAGCCGGGATGCCGACCTAACCGTCGTGGGTTTCCGCACCGAGACGGTAAACCGGAAAGGAAAGGTGATTTTTGAAGGGTACGAAGATATCGGAAATGTAATGTTTGTGAACACGGCCAGCCAAAAAGAGATCAAATAAAAATGGCCCGAACGCCGCCATGGCCGATGGCAGGCGATTGGTTGGAACGGCGATCGGCGTGGGGGTAGCCCGAATATTCCGCAAATCATTTTCCGCCTGCCTCTTCCGAAGGAAGGCGGTTAAAATTGAAACTATGGATATGCAGGAAAGGGAAAACCGGCATAGGATACAACATCGGATGCGCAGTTTGTTCAAGTTGTTGAGCCGCGTAGCGTCGGCGGCGCCCGGTTTTCTTCAGCGGCTCATTTACCGTCTGGCGGGCTGGGGCAAACGCCGGCTGGATCGTATCATTAGCCGGAAACAACGGATCTACCTGCGGCGGGTCATCTTTCAAAGCGACACGCCGGAGGGGAAGCGGTTTGATACGATCCTGATCATTTTAATCTCGGGCAGTGTGCTGGCGGTCATGCTGGAAACGGTAGCGCACGTTCACCGGGCGTATTGGTGGATTTTTTTCGTGTTGGAGTGGTTGTTTACCCTGTTGTTCACCATCGAATATATTTTGCGGTTATACAGCGCGCGCTATCCGGTGCAGTATGCCACTTCGTTTTTCGGAATTGTCGATTTGCTGGCGGTACTGCCTACTTACGTCAGCATATTTTATGTGGGCTCCCAGCACCTGCTCATCGTGCGCGCCCTGCGGCTGCTCCGTATCTTTCGAATCTTTAAAATGGGGCATTTTGTCGACGAAGGCGCCGTGGTCGTTAATGCCCTGAAGGCCAGCCGGACCAAGATTTATGTTTTTCTCTCCTTCGTGATGTTGCTGGCCATTATCATCGGCTCGCTGATGTACATGGTGGAAGCGCCGCACAACCCCAAGTTTGCCAATATTCCTGCGGGTATCTACTGGGCCATTGTCACCCTGACGACCGTGGGATACGGCGACATTACACCGGTGACTGCCTTTGGTAAATTTCTGGCCACGTTTGTCATGATCCTTGGCTATGGCATTATTGCCGTGCCGACCGGCATTGTCACCGCCGAAATAAGCGGCCGGGTGATGAACCTGAAAGCAGTGGAATTCAAACTTTGTAAGCGATGCGGGCAATCGGAGCATCACACGGGGGCCGTGCACTGCCACAAATGCGGGAGCCGGTTGTAATCCGGCCCGTCAGAGGTATTTGGTCGAGTTTTTCTCGATCAACACTTCTTTCAGTTCTTTCAGGAAAGCGTATTGCTCGGGCAGCACGCGCTTGAAGGCTTCTTTCACGGCGAAGAAGGCGCCTTTTTCCATTTCGGGGATCAGGTTTTTGATCTTTTGCCGGGCTTTTTCCTTGGCCACCCGGTAATCTTCATAGATCAGCGCGCGCAGCGAGGGCAACTCGTGCCAGTCGGCTTCGATGGCTATGGCCTTGCGCGATTCGCCGTTGGCGTCGGTGATGGGTTCGAGTTCGATGCAATTGGCATTGCCCAAGCGTTCGGGCGTATCTTCTCCGGCCGACAAGGCCTGCCATTGGGTTTGGTCGAGTTGCTGTTCGGCATTATGCACCAGAAACACTTCCAGGCCGGTTTCCCGGACCCGGTAAATGAACACATCTACTTGCTCGTTCACTGGCATGTTCGCTATGGTTTGATCGCCCGCTGAAAAGAATATTCCTGAAACACCGTTTCCCGGAATTGGTTGGGGGCCGTCCCCGGTTTTGTTCCATCGGTCCGGCAAAGAACGCTATTCCAACTGAAGTGGCAAAGCATTGTTTTTGTGCCGGCTTCCGGATAGGCTCTAGATCCGGATAGTTTTCACCGTCGATTTGGCGGGTTTGGCGGGTTGGGCCGGCTTCGGCGGATTGGCCTCCTGTGGCGCGGGTTGGGTTTCCTGTTGGCGCAGGCGCTCTTCCGGCAGCAGTTCGTCGTCGCCTTCGGCGCCCGGCTGGCCGTCGTCGGGGGGCAGGTTGCCGTAATTTTTGGGCGAATCGAACGGGCGCATGCCGTTAAAAAATTGTTCAAACAGCTGGTTCATATCCGGGAAACCCTGTCCCCCGGGGCTGCCGAACGGCGAAAACTGGAAGAACTGGCTGCCGTTGTCGCCGCCAAAACTGGTGTCGACCCGGAAATAAAAGTAAGACGAAGAATCGGGTGATATTTGAAGATGGCCTCCGTTGAACGACGTATCAAAAGACATGCCCTGCCGCATCTGTTCCTGCATGCGGCGCAGGAGTTGATTCATCTGTTCTTGCATGGGGTCGCTGGTTTGAGCGGGCGCCAATGCCGGTATGACGGCCGACAGGGCGAGCAACAGGAGCATTTTTTTCCAGGTAAAAAACAGTTTTTCCATAACGTTTTTGTGTTGGTAACAATGATCCGGTACATTTTGCTGTTGGCGAGGACGCCAACAGCGGCATTTCGTTGAAAATCAAGCCTTAACGCCGTTGTTGGCGTCCTCGCCAACAACATGCTCCGGGCTTCATGTTCAAAGGTTTGCAAAAACCTACCAGACTATTCTTAGTAAGCCACAGGCAAAATTAAGAAGCAT
>JBGARJ010000054.1:0-37521 GCA_044230315.1 Saprospiraceae bacterium | reverse complement strand
GCGAGCGGCGAAAATTGTTCGTGCAAGATCTGGCTGATGATCTGCCGGATGCGCGGGTGCCAGTCGTGGTTTTTGAAATAACAGAGGTTGGCGCGCTCGGCGGCAATCCGGAAGTTTTGAGGCAATAACTCAACGCTCTCGCCCAACAGGTCGAAATACCGCCCCAGCGAAAGGAAGAAAGTAGCCGTGGAGAACTCGCCCGTGACTTCCATGCGCGTGGAAAATCGCTCGTCGGGGAGCAACAGCACATTGCATTGGCGGGGATCGGCCTCCGTGGGCGTGTAGTTGCCCGTAAGCGCGAATTGCTGGCGGCCTTTCAGGCAAAAATTGAAACTGACCTGGTGTTCGGTCAGTTGCGCGTGGTGTTCCAAATACACCGGCTGCGGCGAAAAACCGGTGGCCAGCCGGACGGAGGCGTATTCGCCAATAGCGATTTCGCGGTAATCGAGCAGCAGTTGTTCGTCCGATTGGCGGTACGGACCAGTGAGCAGGATCTCTTTCATCAGGACAGTTTTTCCGTTTTGATGCACCAAAGGTACAGGCTTGCCCGACCCGGCCGCCAGTCCATTTCCTGTTCAATCCCTGTTCAAAAGTGAAGATCCGCGCAGGCGCGCCACCACGGCGCAACCTTTTTCAAAAAACATGCTCAAATTTTGCAGCCCAAATCAGGCATATTTTCCGAAAAATATACCAAAAACAGGCGGGAAAAGGGCGTTTTTACCGCTCAAGTCCCTCCATCGCAACAAGTCCAATAAAATTGATCTATGAAAAACATCCTTTGTCTCCTCGCGCCTTTGGCACTCTGCGCGCTCTTTCCGGTTCAACTCCCCGCCCAATACCTCGATGCGCCGCCCGACGGCGGCAGCCAGCGCGCGGCCGTCACGCAGTATGCCGGCATCGCTCATGTAACCCTTGAATACAGCAGCCCGCGCGTAACGGCGCCCGACGGTACTTCTCGCCGCGGCAAAATCTGGGGCGGACTGGTGCCGTACAACCAGGGCAACCCGATCCCCTGGCGAGGCGGGGCCAATGAAAACACCCGGTTTATCCTCTCGCACGACGCAACGATCAACGGCAGCCTCCTGCCGGCGGGCGCCTACGGGCTGCATTTTATCCCGGCCGAGCAGGAATGGATCGTCATTTTTTCCAAGGTCAGCGACGCGTTCGGGAGTTTCACCTACTCCGAAAAAGAAGACGCGTTGCGGATCGCGGTAAAACCGGAGCCTTCGGAATACCACGAATGGCTGAGCTATGAGTTTGTGGAACGCACCCCGTCCTATACCGTTTTGGCCATGCGTTGGGAAGACCTGCAGGTGTCGTTCCGCATTGAGTTCGACACCCACGCCATCACCTTCAAAAGCTTCCGGCGGCAGCTCCGCGGCCGGGAGCAGTTCAGTTGGGAGCCCTGGAATGAGGCGGCGAAGTATTGCCTCGACAACAACGTCAACCTCGAGGAAGGGCTGGCCTGGATCGACCGCTCGATGGCTGTCAACGCCAATTTCACCAACACGATGACCAAGTCGGGTCTGCTGAAAAAAGCCGGCCAGACGGCCCTGGCCGATTCGCTGTTCGACGTGGCGCTGTCGATCGGCAACGTGCAGGAGGTCTATGCCTTCGGGCGTGACCTGCTGGGCGAAAAGAAACTGGACGAGGCCAAAAAAGTGTTTCAGGCCAATGCCGCCCGTTTTGAGAAAACCTGGCATGCGCAATTGGGGTTGACCCGTTATTTTATGGCAGTCAATGATTCGGGAAACGCCCTGGCGAGTATTGAAAAAGGCTTGCAATACGCGCAGACCGAACGGCAAAAGAAGATCCTGAACGACCTGAAAGCGAAGGTTAAAAATTGAAATACGACCGGGCGTCTAAAAATTGGGGCCCGGCTTTTTCATTTCCAGGCATGTTCTGATAGCAGCACCCGATATCGCGCTGGCAACGCGATTACGCTGAAATCACCCCGACCAACCCTTCCAGCGTGCTCTTCACCTGCTTCATCCCCCGCACCTCATCCTGCACAAAGATCAGCTCCTTGGCCGTCTGTTTGAGGTGATAGCCCATGATGCGGCCTTTGGTACCCACAAACTGCACGAGCCGGTTGAATTGCTCGGTTTCATAGAACGAAGATTGCGGGTCGCCCACGAAATAGCAGCGCAGTTTGCCGCCTTTGAGGATGAGCCGTTCGAAGCCGATCTTTTTGCAGAGCCAGCGCAGGCGCAGGGCCTCGAAGAGGAAATGCACCTGTTTGGGCAGTTTGCCGAAGCGGTCTTCCAGCATTTTGGCAAAGGCTTCAATGCCGGCCTCGTCCCGGATTTCGTCGAGTTGGGTGTACAGGCTCAGGCGCTCGGCCGAGTTGGACACATACTCGTCGGGGATGAGCATTTCCACATCGGTCTCGATGGTCACGTCGCGCACGTAAGCGCCTTTTTGAGCCAGTTCGTCTTTGAACAGGTCTTTGAAATCGGTCTCCTTGAGTTCCTGGATGGCTTCGTCGAGGATCTTCTGATAGGTTTCGTAGCCGATATCGGCGATAAAGCCCGACTGCTCGCCGCCCAGCAGGTTGCCGGCGCCGCGGATGTCGAGGTCGCGCATGGCCACCTGGAAACCGGAGCCCAACTCGCTGAACTCTTCGATGGTGCGCAGGCGCTTGCGGGCCTCCTGGGTGAGCACGCTCATGGGCGGCGCGAAAAGGTAGCAAAAGGCCTTGACGTTGGAGCGGCCCACGCGGCCGCGGAGCTGGTGCAGGTCGGAGAGGCCGAACAGGTCGGCCCGGTTGATGATGATAGTGTTGGCATTGGGGATGTCGAGGCCCGTTTCGATGATATTGGTGCACACGAGCACGTCGTGCTTGCGGTCGATGAACTCTACGAGCACTTTTTCGAGGTGGTCGGATTCCATTTGGCCGTGGGCCATCGCCACGTCGATGTCGGGGCAGAGCCGGCGCAGGAGTTCGACCATTTTGGGCAGGTCGGTCACGCGGTTGTGCACGAAAAACACTTGTCCGCCCCGGTGGATTTCGTAGTAGATGGCGTCGCGGATCAGGTCGTCGTCGAACACGCGGATCTCGGTATGGATGGGCTGCCGGTTGGGCGGCGGGGTGCGCAGGATGCTCATGTCGCGCGCGGCCATGAGGCTGAACTGGAGGGTGCGCGGAATGGGCGTGGCGGTGAGGGTGAGGGTGTCGACGTTGACCTGCAGGGCGCGCAGTTTTTCTTTGGCCACCACGCCGAATTTTTGCTCCTCGTCTACCACGAGCAGGCCCAGGTCTTTGAATTTGGCGTCTTTGTTCAGCAGCGCATGGGTGCCGATGATGATGTCAATTTCGCCGCTGGCCAGTTTTTTGAAAATTTCCGTCTTTTCCCTGGTCGAGCGAAAACGATTGACATAGTCTACGGTTACCGGAAAATCCTTGAGGCGCTCGACAAAGGTTTTCCAGTGCTGGAGCGCGAGGATGGTGGTGGGCACCAGCACGGCGGCTTGCTTGCCGTCGGTCACTGCCTTGAATGCCGCGCGGATGGCTACTTCGGTTTTGCCAAAACCGACGTCGCCGCAGATGAGGCGGTCCATCGGGTAGGGTTTTTCCATGTCGGCTTTCACGTCGGCGGTGGAGGTCACCTGGTCGGGGGTGTCTTCGTAGATAAAACTGGCTTCGAGTTCGTTTTGCAGGTAGCCATCGGGGGGGAAGGCATGGCCGGGCGCGGCGCGGCGTTTGGCGTACAGTTTGATGAGTTCGGCCGCGATGTCTTTGATCTTTTTCTTGGTGCGGGCCTTGAGTTGCTTCCAGGCTTCGGAGCCGAGTTTGGAGAGTTGGGGCGCTTCGCCTTCCTTGCCGACGTATTTGGAAATTTTGTGCAGCGAGTGGATGCTGACGTACAGGATGTCGTTGTTTTTGTACACCAGCCGCACGGCTTCCTGCATCTGGCCGCCGATCTCGATCTTTTGCAGGCCGGAGTATTTGCCGATGCCGTGGTCGATGTGCGTCACGAAATCGCCGGGCTGGAGTTCGCGGATCAGCCGCACGTTGAGCGCCTGTTCTTTGGTGAATCCCGTGCGGAGTTTGTAGGCGTGGAAGCGCTGAAAGATCTGGTGGTCGGTAAGGCAGGCGACCTTCAGGTCTTCATCGATAAAGCCGGCGGAGAGGGCCGATTCCACGGGGTGCCATTCGATGTTGGCCTTTAGTTCCCTGAAAATAGCCTGCAGGCGGGCGAGTTGCTTGGGGTTGTCGGAGCAGATATAGATTTCGTAGCCGCTGGTGCGCAGTTCGTGCAGGGTGCGGATCAGCAGGTTGAAGTTTTTATTGAAGGAGGGTTGGGGTCGGGCGTGAAAGGGGACGGTGCTCGGATGGGACATGCGGTGACTGGTTCTCGGACAAAAGTAACAAGGATTTGCTTATTGGATGCCATAGCCATTTCTGGTATCGTCGGCGCTGAAAAGAAGCCCCACAAATCTATCCCTTCAACATCGCTTCCACCGCCGGGCCCGGTTTTTCCAGAAAAACAATGAGGTGTTCGCGCACGTCCTCCACCACATCGCCCGGGAACAGGAACGCCCGGTCGCGGAAGATCTCGCGCAATTCGGCCGCATCCAGGGCGCTGATCTTGCTCGCAAATTGTTCGGCTTTTTCAAAGCAATACTGCAGGCGGTCGAGCAAAAACTGGAAGTCTTTGATCCAGAGGACGGTGTGGCCGGGCAGCACCCGGAACAGCGACACTTTTTGGTCTTGCCGGAAGCGCGTGTTCAGGTTGGGGACGATGCTGATACGGCCGATGTTTTGTTTGGACAGCTGGGTGAGCGGATCGAATGAACGGATACTTTCCACTTCATCGTCGAACAACTCGATCCGGTAGGGCAGTTCGTTGCCGTAGGAAAACAGGTCGACGATGCCGCCGCGAATACTGAATTGACCGGGTTCGTACACGAAATCGGTGCGGTCGAACCCGTATTCCACCAATACCTGGATGGCGAAATCCACATCGAGTTTTTCGCCGGCGGCGATATCGATGCGGCTTTGGGCCAGCACCTCGGGCGACACGACTTTTTCGAACAATGCCTCGGGGTACGTGACCACAACGGCGCCGCCCGCAGCCGGCGCGCGCACGCTCACCTGGTTGACCACTTCGCTGCGCTGCAGGATCTGGGTTGGGTTGAGGTCGTCGAAAAAGGCGGGGCGTTTGAAACTGTCGGGGAAAAAATAAACGGGGCCATCGCCCAGGATACCCTGCAAGTCGTTCAGCAAATAAGCGGCTTCTTCCTTGCTTTCAGCGATAAAAAGGGCGGTTCGGGCGGTGACGCCGGCGTTCAGCGATGCAGCGAGGGCAAAGGCTCCCTGCGCACCCGTCAGTCCGGAAAGATGAACGCGGGCGTTGGGTTCCTGAAGGGCCTGGAGGAGATGCACTACCGAGGGGTGTTCGCGGTAGCGTTCGAGGAGGTGGCCGATGTTGCTCACGGGGCAAAGGTAGGAATCGGGCTGCTGGAAATCCGGAAATCGGACGGAAAGGTTTTCGCAACAGCAGATTGATATGACCGTTCGAACGTCGTGGATCGACTCCAACCGGGAAGAGCCGGTGTTGTTCAACGGGAAAACGCGGTATGGCTGCCGCCGAATAAAGGCAACGGCGTGGAAGAGGCGGTGATCCCGCTCGATCGAACCTGGATCAGGCCGGGGACCAATTCGATCCAGATTTTGTACGAAACCAAACGGCCCAGCGATCCGCGAAAAGGGTTTACGCTGTATTATTTGGGTATTACCGGCAAGTAAAGTACTGCGGCGGTATTTTGGCGCAACAACCCATGTACCTTTAACCCGGTTACCATGGAGACTTTATTTCGTACAATTCTGGTGCTGGGCGGCCTGCTGGCCGGGATACTTAATATGCCGGCACAAACCCCGATTGCCTGCCTGAGTACCTGCAGCGGCAACCTGGGGGAAAATATTTTCCCTGACGGCGATTTTGGAAGCGGTCAGCCGAACGTCTTGCCCTTCGATCCGGGACTGGCGCCCGGGTACACCTATCAACTCAACCCGCCGCCCAACGACGGTTATTATACCATCACCAACAATACTACCTCCTGGGGCTGGTTTGCCGCCAACACCTGGATTGATATCCAGGACAATGGCCCGGAGCCCAACGGGTACATGATGGTGGTAAACGCCAGTTACCAACCCGGCCTGTTCTACCGCAAGCAGGTGCCGGTTTGCGAAAATACCTTGTATGAGTTTTCCATCGATGTCATTTCGATGAACCTGCCGTCTATGGCCGCATCTGTGATTCAACCGCAGGTAGCGTTCCAAATCGATGGGAATACCGTTTGCGAAACCGGGAAGGTGCCCGTCGATGCCCAATGGCACACGTACCGGTTTTCCTTTACCACCGCACCGGGCGTTACCCAGGTTACGCTGTCGCTGCGCAACAATGCCCCCGGCGGCATCGGCAACGACCTGGCGATCGACAATATCTCCTTTCGCGCCTGCGGCCCGCATATCGACGTACCGGTTACCGCTTTTTTTTGTCCGGGCCAACCCCTGAGCGTGCACGCCGACCTGAGCGATTCGCCTTACAATACCACCTTCTACCAGTGGCAATACCAACTGCAAGCCGGCGGCGTTAGTTCGGCAGACTCGCCCGCCAACGCCGTTGGCGTCGGTCCAGGTGCCGCATCCGGCAAACGGCGATCAATACCGGCTTATCGCGGCCAATTCCTACGGCAATCTCGCTTTGCCGTTTTGCCGTTCGATGTCCCTCACGGTGGAGGCTATGGCCGAAGACCTGTCAGGCTTTGCTATCACCGGTACCGACACAACCCGCTGCAATGGCCGGCCGGCACGGCTGAACGCCGGGTCGTTTGCCCACTACCTGTGGTCGGATGGCGCCACGGCGGCATCCCGCGAGGCGACGAGTCCCGGCTGGTATGCCGTAACCGTCACCTCCGCCAACGGCTGCCAGGCGACCGACAGCCTGTATGTGTACGACGTACAACTGAGCGGGCAGGCCGGTTCGGAAGACCCGCACTGCGCGGGCGACAGCACGGGATCGATCCGGGTGACCGGCTGGCAAGGCGGGATCGGCGCCGTTCAATTTGCCCTCAATGGCGGACCGCCGCAAGGAACGCCCGATTTCCCCCGCCTGGGCAGCGGCGCCTACGTGCTGCGGGTGTCGGATGCGGTGGGTTGTTGGGTTGATATTCCGGTAGTGCTGACCGACCCGCCGCCGTTGGAACTCTCGCTGGGAGCGGATCGGTCCATTTTTGTTTGCGATACGATTGCCCTTTCGGCGACGGCCAATTTCCCGCTCCGCCTATGGCGCTGGGAACCGGTTCAACAGGTCGATTGCGCACAGTGCCCAACGACGGTAGCCATGCCGCTGGCAACCACCTGGTTCAGCCTCCGCGCAGAAGACGAGCGGGGATGCCGGGCCACCGATTCCATCCTGATCAGCGTGTTGCCCCGTCTGGATGTGTATGCACCCAATGTCTTTTGGCAAAGCACTTCCGACAACCGGATCAATAATGCGTTTGCGTTGTTTCCTTCAAAAAGCGCCACCCGGGTTGCCCTGCTCGAAATCTATGATCGCTGGGGCAGCCTGGTCTTCCGACGGGAGCGCGAGTTGCCGGGCGCTGCGGACTTGCGCTGGGATGGGACCGATACCAAAGGAAGAACACTGGAGCAGGGTGTGTATATCTGGCGCGCAGCGCTGGAGTTCACAGACGGTACAACCCGGTATTACAGCGGCGACGTCACCCTGCTTCGGCAATGATCGGGCGCTCCAATACAAACTCGAGATTGTCGGAGCCATAAATAAACCGGCGGCCGACGTGGCGAAACCCGCATTTGCGCAGCACATTTTGGGAGGGCAGGTTATCCGGGTCGACCACGGCCACGACCTTATCCACGCCAAACCGGTCAAAAGCGTAACGGGCCAGGTGCTCCGCAATTTCAGTGGCCAGGCCACGGCCCCAAAATTCGGGCACGATCACATACCCCAGTTCGAGTTCATTACCCGGCTGAAAATCCACATGCCGGATCACGCAGCTGGCCACCAATTGGCCGGTTTCCTTCCACTCCCCCACGAGCGAACCCAGCCCCGGGTTGTTCTGTGCGTATTGGTGCAGCATGGCGATGCGGGCTTTCACCGCCTCCGGGTCGGGCTCGGGCGGGCGGATGTACCGCATCACTTCAGCGTCGCTTTGCAGGTCGAAATAGAAATCGAAATCCTCGTCGGTCAATTGACGGATACGAAGCCGCGGCGTTTCTATTGAAGGTATAGAGGACATCAGAACAAGCGCTTTGGAACACCCGGCAAAAGTAGTCTTTGCCGGAGTTTTGTTACAAAATTTTTTATGGTCTATGGCCTTATTATTTATTCATTTTGTTGGCATTATGAATTACGTACAATAAATTTGTATTCGGCTTTCATATTACAACCCAGCCCAATGGAACCATCGCCTTCCCGCCTCGATTTGGAACGCCGTATCCGTGATTTGATCGGAAAAGGTGAACTCGAGCAAGCGCTCGCCGCATTTTATCACTATTTCACAGGGGTTTCAGATCGTACGCACCTCAACGAGGTCGTTGCCCTGCAAGCCGAACTGGCGCAGCTGAAAGAATTCGAGCTGGCGGGCACCTTGTCATTCGAGGAACTCTGTACGCACCGGGCGCGTATCACCACCGGCGCATTAACTATTTTAGACGTTTTGCGCGATGATACGGCCGAGCCTCCGGCCGAATCCCGGGCAATTAAAACCGGCCGCTTGTTGCACAACATTCCGCCGGTAATGAAAACGGGAGCCCTCCACACCTGCCGGGTTCGGATCGCCACGAAGGATTACCAGTTGCGCCAGCGTTTTTACAACCCCTACGAGGTAAAGCCCATCACCCTCGAACGGATCGGCGAAAAGATGGAAGTCGAGATCGAGTCGTCGGACCCGGATGCTTTCTATATCAAACGCTGCAACCCCCATCTCCAACAACCGGTAGAACCGGATATCGCGACGGAGTGGGTCTTCGATGTTGTTCCACAAAAAAACGGGAATCACAAACTACTGCTAAAAGTCACGATCGTGCAGGAGCAAAACGGCGCCGTCACGCACCGCGACCATGTAATTACCATCGGCGTAGAAGTTTCGGCCGTGCGGTCCAGCCTCCCGGAAACCTGGATCCCGGTGATGAGCATCGCCCAAAAAGCGGGATTTGGCGCCCTGGGCGCTATTACCCGGAATCTTGGCGAGAAACTAGGCCAGCGCGAAGGCCGGCGCACGGCAGCCCTGGCCCTGGTGGTAACGGCCTTGATCGCCGCCGCGATTTTTTGGATCGTTCCGCCAAACTGGCAACAGGAAATCCGCAACCTGATTCACGCCCCCTGGGCTGCGGAACGCACGATTGCCGTGATCGTGCATTCCTCCGACGATCATGTCGTACTGGACTTTTCCATCACCCATGCCAGGGTCAATGGCCTGCCCAAACCGGGCGAGGTCCCGGGTCTTTGGCAAACGACGGCCACGGTCCTGCGCGATACGGCCGTGTACGATTTGTATTACAAAGGAGACCGCCGTACCCGGTACTGGCGGTTGGATTCCCTGCCGGACACCCTCCATTTGTTTGTGAACAGTTTCCCCGTCGACAAAACGGGCGCCTGCCCGATCATCGTGCAGGTCGACACGCTTGTAGCGGCTGTTTACCATTGGGAGCTGGTCATTTCCGATACGCGTTTTCAGGAAAAATTCCGGCTGCGCGCACAGCCTTACGACGATACCACGTTCACGGTTTCGCTGAACCAGCAGGCCTGCGACCTGGCTTACCGGACCACCGACACGTCCTATTTTAGTTTCCAGAACCGGGGCCTGGCGCCCAACAACACCCTGACCGGGCCCTTTGGGGAAGAGCCGGACACCTTGCGGTTCCGTTACCGCTCCTCGTTTCTGCGATACGATGGCATTCGGGTGCGCATCAACTTTACCATACCCATCGAGTTTACCCAACTGGATGTGAACGGCAGTCGATATGAGGGGGAAGTCGTGCCGACCAATTTGCCTGGCGACACCCGGCTGTGCAAGAGTTTACTTTTCACCTTATACCCTGCCAATCTGCTTGCAGCAACCTACCGTTTCCGGGTCAACGGGATCGATTGCCGCTGTGCCGAGGCGACGCTGAAAACCAAAGACAATATGCCTTCCCAAGAATTCACCCTGACCATGAACTGTGTAAAAGGCCTGGATGCCAGTCCGCCACTTGGGAAAAACCACAATTCACTTACCGGCCCTGCTAAACAAAAGGCGACAGTTACCCTGGCGTTCGGTACTAAATGGCGCCAACACCTCGCCGACATGCAGATTTGGCTGGGTCGCGACCGGGCGCTCGATACGGATATCGTGCTCGATAAACAGGGGCGCTGTAGTTTGCCGCTCGACCCGATCCAACCCGACCGCACCATTTGCATCCGGTTCATTGGCGGTGCAAAATCGGGTACACCCCTGGAAGTGGCGTGTTTGCCGATCCGGCTCGGCAACAAGCCCATCGACCTGATGCTGACCGACAACAACCAGTTGATCCGCTTGCGATAGGTGTCCGGGCAGCCTAGCCCGCGCAATGCACGCTCCGGATATTTCGGGGCGGGCCCATTGGTTTTGCCGGAGAACTCTACCTTTGGGCGGTTGTTTAAAAGAACCGAACCTTCGCCCGATTGAAAAAGGCGCTCCTATGCAATTTCCACTTCTCGTCGCCCGGCGCTACCTGTTTGCCAAACGCAGCACCAATGCCATCAATATCATTGCGGGCATATCGGTGTTCGGCATTGCCGTGGGCACGGCGGCGTTGATCCTGGTATTGTCGGTGTTCAACGGATTCGAGGATTTGCTGTCCGGCCTGTTCGGGTACTTCAACCCCGAAGTGAAAGTGATGCCGGCCAAAGGCAAAACGTTTGTGGTGGACAGCCTGACGCTTCAAAAAATCCGCACGCTGCCCGGCGTGGCCGTGGTGAGCGAAACACTCGAAGAGATCGCTTTTTTCGAGTACGAAGGCTCGCAGGATTTCGGCATTCTCAAAGGGGTCGACGATTCCTTCGCCCTGGTCAACGGCATCGATTCCACTGTGCGCGAAGGCGAGTACAAATTAACGGAAGAAGACCGCAATTGCGCCGTGCTGGGCGCCGGCATGCGCAACAAACTGAGTGTAAATGTGCACAGCCCTATCGCCGCCCTGACGGTTTACATGCCCACCGAGCAAAAAGGCGGCGTGCTCGACAAGCCCTTCAAGACCCGCTTTGCCTACCCCAAAGGCACTTTCTCCATCCAGCAGGATTTCGACAACCAGTATGTGCTGACCAACCTGGCCTTCGTACGCGATTTGCTCGATGCGCCGCCCGGCACCGTGTCGGCACTGGAGATCCGGTGTCAGCCCGGCGCCCTGCCGGCTGGCGTCAAAAAAGCCGTGGCCGGCGTATTGGGCGATGGCTTTGTGCTCAAAGACCGGTATGAGCAGAATGAGGCATTTTTCAAGGTCATGCAGTTGGAAAAATGGATGGGCTACGCGATCACCTGCCTCATGCTGATCCTCATGGCGTTCAATATGGTGGGCGCTCTGTGGATGATTGTGCTCGATAAACAAAAGGACATCTCGATCCTCAAAAGCATGGGCGCCAACGACACCGTGGTGCGCCGCATTTTCCTGGCGGAGGGCCTGCTGCTCACCGCACTGGGCATGCTGCTCGGCATGGCATTTTCGATCGGTATTTACGGGGTACAAAAAACCTGGGGGATCGTGACCATTCCACAGGGCTTTCTGGTCGAAAGTTACCCGATCTCCATGCGGATCTGGGATTTCGTACCCGTAACGTTCACGGTAGTGTCTATCGGGTTGCTCGCCGCTTTGGCGCCGGCAGCGCGGGCGGTCCGGGTTCCCGCTTTCCTGCGGGAGGAGTAACCCGGACCGCCCATGCGGAGTTACAGCCTGCCAAGCGTTTCCTCGACGAATTGCGTCAGCGCCGCGCCGCGCAACATACCCTGTTGAAGCAGGGCCACTTCATACAGGTATTTCGCCAGCACGGTCTGTTCGTCGGCACTGCCCAGTTTGACCAGTTTTTCGGAGATGAGCGGGTGGTTGGTATTGACGACCACATTGTACGAATCCGGGAAGTCGGCGCCACCCATGCCGTGCAGGGCCTGCATTTCCTTCATGCGGCGCAGGAATTCGGGCTTGGTGATGCTCACCGGCAGATCGTCGGGCGCCAGGGGCTGGCACTCGACCTTATTTGAAGGGTTGTCGCCGGTAATTTTCTCAAAAACACCCTTGACCGTTTCCACTTCCGCTTCATTCAGCACCGAGGCTTTGGTTTCGTCTTTTTGCACGAGTTTGTCAAGCGAATCGGAGTCGATCCGGACGAACAACAGGCCCAGGTCGGAGCGGTACTCCAGGTGCTGCATCCAGTGGTTGTCGAGCACAGTGTCCATGCGCAGCACATCGTAGCCGCGGTTGCGGGCCGCCTTCACGAGGGCATCATGGCCATCGGGGTCCTGCGTGTAGATGCACACGATCTTCTGGTGCTTGTCGGTTTGATTGGCCCGCACCTTTTCCTTGTAGTCGTTGAGCAGGAAATATTCGCCTGCGGTGTTTTCGAGCAGGGCAAATTGCATAGCCCGTTCCTGAAATTTGGGATCGGAGACCATGCCGTATTTGACAAACACGCCCAGGTCGCGCCATTTTTGCTCGAAAGCCTGGCGGTCGGCCTTGAACAGGTCGTGCAGTTTGTCGGCTACTTTTTTGGTGATGTATTCGCTGATCTTTTTGACGTTTGCGTCGCTCTGCAAATAGGAGCGCGAAACGTTGAGCGGGATGTCGGGCGAATCGATCACCCCGTGCAGGAGCAGCAGCCATTCGGGCACGATATCGCGCACGTCGTCGGTCACAAACACCTGGTTGGAGTAGAGGTGGATCTTGTTGCGGGTCACCTCCATGGCGTTGCCGAGTTTGGGGAAATACAGCACGCCCGTGAGGTTGAACGGGTAGTCGATGTTGAGGTGGATCCAGAACATCGGTTCGGCGCCCATGGGGTACAGGGTGCGGTAGAACTTTTGGTAGTCTTCGTCTTTTAGCTCGGCCGGCGTTCTTTTCCAGAGCGGGTGCGTATCGTTGATGATATTAGGCACCTCGCTTTTTTCTTCCTTCTGCTCTTCGCCCTCGCCTACCGTGGAATATTCCGTACGTGTGCCGAACTGGATGGGCACTGGCAGGAACTTGCAGTATTTTTCCAGCAGGTCTTCGATCCGGTGCTGCCGCAAAAAATCGGCGTTCTCTTCGTTGATATACAGGATAATATCGGTGCCGCGCCCGCTTTTCTTGGCCGGCTCGATGGAAAATTCGGGGGTGCCTTCGCAGGTCCATTTGATGGCCTTGGCGCCTTTTTGCCAGGATTTCGTCACTACCTCCACTTTGTCGGCTACCATAAAGGCCGAGTAGAAGCCCAGGCCAAAGTGGCCGATGATGCCGCTGCTCTCGTATTTTTCCAGAAACTCGGCGGCGCTGCTAAACGCAATCTGGTTGAGGTATTTGAGCACTTCCTCCTCTGTCATGCCAATGCCGGCGTCGCGCACAATGATGCGCTTTTCTGCTTCTTCCACCATGATTTGGATCGTGGTGTCGCCGATTTCGCCTTTTACTTC
This sequence comes from Saprospiraceae bacterium, assembly GCA_044230315.1. GTDB lineage: Bacteria > Bacteroidota > Bacteroidia > Chitinophagales > Saprospiraceae > M3007. Next base: position 23,877 of record JBGARJ010000054.1, on the reverse strand, counting down.
GCCGCGTTGCGCCAATACCTGGAGCTTGGTGGTAGCATCAACGGCATTCGACACGAGTTCGCGCAGGAAAATCTCGTGATCGGAATAGAGGAATTTCTTAATGATGGGGAAAATGTTCTCCGTTTGAACGGAAATAGTACCTTTTTGCATAGCGAATCGATGGTTTTGGTTGCCGCCTGATCTGGTCAAAGGATGTGCCAGCCGGTCGGTTACTGACAAAATGTCGGGCAATATGCCGGAACGACCGTTCCCGCCCTGTTCCGTCGGCATTAAAATTATCAGCGCAACACAATATTGGCACAGTACTTGTAAATTACTTACAGTGCCCAGGCACTTTCGGTGGCTGCCCAAGCGGCTGCCGGAGCGCAAAGCAATTAGAATGGTTATTCTATAAAAATTAAGGTCAAATGTGACCTTAAGCCCGTGGGCGAGGGACCAGTCCGTCTGGGGGGTAGGGCTGGTCTCCTCACCACTTTTTTTGAATGTTATCGAACCACAGTTTGATTTAACAGTCGATCCTATCGCTTGCCAAAAGTGCGAGGAGCGTGGGTGACGCGGCTCAAGCGTCCATCATCCCGGAAAGCAAACACGCTTTACTTGCTTTTAATACTAATTTTAAAGTGTGAACTTGGTAGGGCCGGCCCCAAAGCCGGCCCTACTTTTTTATTGATTCGGCCAACCCGGGGTGGAGCAGGTCTGCTGCCGGAAACGGCTCAGGGGGGGATGGGGTATCACTTCGTTTCGATCGCCGGAAACCGGAACAGTGCCCGCATTTTATTGTAAATGTCGGTGTTGTCGTACAAACCATTGAATTGTTCGGCGCCCGGGCCATAGGCAAACACCGGTACCAGCACGGCCGTATGGTAGTCGGTTGTGAATTTGATTTTCAGCGACTTTTTGTCTTCCCCGCGCAGCAGCGCCATACCGCCGGTTTCATGGTCGGCGGTCACCACCACGAGGGTGTTGCCGTCTTTTTCGGCAAACCGCAGTGCTTCGCCAATCGCCTCGTCGAAGTCCAGCATTTCCTGCACGGCCAGCTCGCCCTTGTTGGCATGGCAAGCCCAGTCGATTTGGGAGCCCTCGATCATCAAAAAAAAGCCCTGGTTGCTGCGTTGCGCCAGGAAATTGGGCGCCAGTTGGGCGGCTACCGGCAGGTAATCGCGGCCCGTTTCCACCGAACCGGGTTCTTCATCCGCGGAGAACCAGGCAAACGGTTGTTGGGGGTACAGGGCGCAGTCGCGCAGGTTTTTTTCGGCGAAGCTGCTCATGGCGTACCCTTTGGCCTGCAATTCGTGGTAGAGGTTGCGCTGGTCGTTGCGCCGGTTGGTGAAATAGCGCATGCCGCCGCCGATAAACAGATCGATGTTGGATTTGACAAAAAACGTCGCGATATCTTCCATGTATTGCCGGTCGGTCACATGGGCGATGAAGGCCGCCGGGGTAGCGTGGGTAATGCTCGAAGTAACTACCAACCCCGTAGCCAGCCCCATCGCTTTGGCTTGTTCGAGAATGGTGGGGCAAGGTTTTTTCGCGACCGTCATACCGATCGCGCCGTTGTACGTTTTGCAGCCGCAGGCAAATGCCGTGGCGCCCGCGGCCGAATCGGTGATCAGGTTTTTGGCCGAATACGTCTTGATCAGGCCCGTTACCGGGAACCGTTCGAGGTTCAGCGGTTTTGAATCGGCATACAAACCTGCCGTCACCTGGCCCAAACCCATGCCGTCGCCGATCAGAAAAATGATATTTTTTGGAAAAGCGGATGCCGACGGTGTGACCTCCACCGGCGCTCCGCTCTGAAAGGCAAGGATAATAACCGAAAACAACAACGCAATTTGTTTCATGGCTCAAATCTACAAAGGTTCCCCCTTCGCGGGCAGGCGTTGGGCGATTAAATATCCGTTTTCACACCAGAATATATCGTTTTCCGGGCAGGGTCCGCACCACCCCCTTGAACTCCAGGCCCAGGAGCAGGGCGGCCAGGGCTCCGGGCGACTGCTGGGCGGCCAACGTCAATTGGTCGATCGGGATTTCGGGATGCTGACGGATCAGGTCGACCAGTTCGGCTTCTGCAGGGTTGAGGTCGAGAAAAAGTTGGGCTTGTACGGTTCTTGTACGGCCGGCTTCATCCCAACCGAGACTGCCGGCGAGGTCGGCGGCACTTTCGATGAGTTTGGCGCGGTTGGTCTTGATCAGCAGGTTGCACCCCGCACTTTTGGCGTCGCGCAGACGGCCGGGCACGGCAAATACCTCGCGTTCGTATTGGCCGGCCAGTTCGGCGCTGATCATGGATCCGCCGGAGCTGGCCGTTTCCACCACCAGCAGGGCATCGCACATGCCAGCGATGATGCGGTTGCGCATCGGGAAATGCTCGCGATCGGGGCCGGTGTTATGGGTGTATTCGGTGAGCAAACCGCCGTTTTCCAGGAGTTTGAGCGCGGCGGCGCGGTGTTGACTGGGGTACACTTTGCCGAGGCCATGACCTAATACGGCGATATTGGGCACACCCAGCGCCGTGGCCTTCCGGTGGGCTGTGATGTCGATCCCAAAGGCCAGGCCGCTGACGAGCACGACCTCGTAGGCCTGCAAACCTTCCACCAATTCCTCGCATATCGCCCGGCCAAAATCGGTGGGCTGCCGGGTACCCACCACAGCTACAATGCGCCGGGCGTTGAGCAGCGACACGGCGGAGCCTTTAAAATACAACAGCGCCGGGCAATCGGCGTTCTGCCGGAGCCGGGTCGGATACCGTTCGTCCGTATAAAACAGGGCTTCGATCCCGTACTGCCCGAGAAACGCGAGCTCTTCTTCAGCCTGCCGCATAGCCTCCGCCGACGCAAGACCCGCCACGATGCCCGGACCGATACCCGGGATCTTCAACAATTCCCTGCGGCTGGCCCGAAAAACGGCCTCGGCACTGCCACAGTAACTGACAAGTGTTTTTGCCGTAATGGCGCCGATTTGCGGTACCAGGGTGAGCGCAATTTGGTGGTGGAGCCGGTTAGTCATGGGTTAACAGGCGGATTTTACTTACTTTTGTTCGGTAAAAGTAGGGTGCATTGGCGAAACTTGCACCACTTTTAAAACTTTTAGTTTAGAATATGTTCGGAATTTTATCGCTGGGCTGTCCACGGAAAATTTCATTCCATATTGCGGCAAATTTTTCGGCGGATTGCCCGGCTATGCCTGCAAAATTTGCCTGGTCTGAAATTTAATTTTTCCAATTTCGCCGCAGCATGAAAACCCAAACCTGTTCTTAATTTTTTGCGCTATGAAACTCCCGAAGGTCGAGTCGCTCATTATCACGGTGTTTTTATTTTGCATCGCTTTGTGGGCCATTTCAAAATGCTCTTCCCGGCGGTCGCAATTTGCCGGCGCCGACCGGAAAACGCAGGAGGAGCAGGAAGACCGCCCCTTGCGCCGCGATACCGTATTTGTACCGCAAGCTGCGCCGGCCCAGCCGCAAACCCAGCCCCAGACCTATACCGCGCCGCCTGCCACCAACAGCGGGCTCCCGCAACTGCAAAACCAACCCCAGGCCCTTCCGCAAACCACGCCGGTCGCCACCACGCCCGGCGTGCGGCCTACGCTCTCCAACCCGCCGGCAACGGCCCCGCCGCCAAGCAGTAACCCCTCCGCCAAATACTCTACCCTCTACATCACGATCGACGGCCTGAACATGCGCAAGGAACCCAACCTGAAAAGCGCCGTGGTCGCGCGGCTCAAACTGGATGAGGCTGTTTTGTTTTTGAATAAAAAAAGTGAAAAACCCGAGGAGATCAACCTCGGTTATGAAAAAGTGACCGACTATTGGGTGAAGGTCCGCACCAAAGCCGGCAAGGAAGGTTGGGTGTTTGGCGCCGGCGTGCATTATTTCAAGATGAAACGAAAAGGGGTGATGGAGTGAGCGAATGCCCGGGCCAGTTTGAATTTGACCGTTTGAACCATGAAATATTTCTTTCCCGCACTGGGCTGGCTGGCGGCGATCACGCTGTTATCCACAAAAGCAAGCGTGCCGTTGCCATCTTTCCATTTGTTCCAGGCGGATAAACTGGGCCACGCCGCCGCGTACGGGCTGTTGACCTGGCTGACCCTCTGGGGCCTGGCTCACCGCCCGGCGGGACCCAACCGACTCGACGGCGCAGGCGCGTTCGTTTTTGCCGCCGCCTACGGCGTACTGATGGAGTTTGTACAGTACGCGTTCTTTCCCGGACGGTTTTATGAATACGACGACATGCTGGCCAACGCCATCGGCGCCGGCATCGGGTGGATCATTTTTGTAAAATTTAGGAAACAGGCCTGATTTGCACGATTGGACCGGTTGGAAAGTCCGAATTTTGATCACCCGCGGCGCCGCAACGCTGCGATCGTTATGAAAAAACTACTCCTGCCGGCATATTTTCCCCTGCTGTTCTTTGGGGGGATAAACGCGATACCCCTGGCCGAGCAAACCGTCGTATATGTCGACTACAAAGCAGCCGGCGCAGCCAACGGCAGCTCCCGGGCCGATGCCTACCCCACCCTCCTGATCCGCCCCAACCCAGCCGGACCGGCTACCACGCCCGAATTTTACCGTTCGGATGCCGGAAACTTGAATTTATCCGTTTTTTCCCTGGCCGGTCGCGTAGTTTTGCGACGTGAATTGCTGGCGGCGCCCGGCAAAAACACCTGGACCCTGCCGTCAGGCCCTTGGGCCAACGGGGCTTACCGGGTGGTGCTGTCGGAGCGTTCGCAGGTATTCACCAGCGGAACGCTGCTGAAATGCGGACCCGACTAAGACCGACTTTAGCCATTTGAAATTGCTAAAGTCGAACTACGGGCACATAATCCGCGCTCATCTACACCCGGCTATCATTGTTCAATAATACAACACCAGCAGTCCTATGGCACTGATCATCCCTTGCCGCGATTTTACGCCTCAATTCGGGAAGAATTGTTTTCTCGCCGAAAACGCCACGATCATCGGCGATGTCACGATGGGCGACGAGTGCTCCGTATGGTTTCAGGCCGTCGTCCGGGGCGACGTGAATTTTATCCGGATCGGCAACAAAGTGAACATTCAGGACGGGGCCATCCTGCATGGCACCTATCAAAAATGCGGCACTACCATTGGCGACAATGTCAGCATCGGCCACCGCGCGCTCGTGCACGGCTGTACCCTGCACGACAATGTGTTGGTCGGCATGGGCGCCATCATTATGGACCAGGCGGTGGTGGAAGAAAACTGCCTTATTGCCGCAGGGGCGGTGGTGCTCGAGAATACCGTGTGTCATGCCGGCGGCGTTTATGCCGGCGTGCCGGCACACCGCGTCAAAGACCTGACCCCCGATTTGTTCAAAGGGCAAATCGAACGGATCGCCAACAATTATGTGTTTTACGCCAGTTGGTTCAAACAATAGTCGGGTACATTTTGCTGTTGGCGAGGACGCCAACAGCGGCATTTCGTTGAAAATCAAGCTTTAACGCCGTTGTTGGCGTCCTCGCTAACAACATGCTCCACGCTTCATTGACGCCGTTGCTGGCGTCCTCGCCAGCAACATGCTCCACGCTTCATTTTCAACGGTTTGCAAAAACCTGCCAGACTATTCTCAAATAAACCAAACTCATTTGCGCGCCAGGTACACGCCGCCCAGAATGACGCCGGTGCCGGCCAGGTCGGTGTAGCCGATCAGCTCGCCGTCGAAAGCGCCAAGCGCAAGCGCCGCCACCGGCAAGAGGTAGGTTACAGAGGTGGCAAAAATAGCGCTCGTGCGCTGCAACAGCCAGAAGTACAGAATAGAGCCGCCCACAGTGCCGAGAGCTGCCAGGTAAAAAATATACCCCAGCCCCTGCAAGCCTTCGGGGTGTGCACGAAAAGCGCCCCACCCACCTGACCACCACAGCCCGATCAAAAACAAACCGCCCGTGATCACAAAAGCCGAGGAAGCAATGGCCGCCGGGTGCTGATCGCGCAGATACCGGTTGACCACATTGGCATTGATGGCGTAGCAAACGGTAGCCAGACCGCACAACACGGCATAGAAGGCGTTGCCGCTCACCGCGCTGCTGCCGTTGAATAAAATCAGGACCGCCGCGCCGGCCAGCCCCAATACCACGCCGAGCAATTTGTTTTTGTTGAACGCCATCTGGAAAAAGGTCACGCCCAGCAGCAGGGTGAACAAGGGCGTCAGGGCATTCAACACCCCGGCGAGGCTGCTCGTTACATGGCGTTGCGCCACGGCAAACAAAAAATTGGGGATCGCCGACCCGCAAAACGCCACGATCACCAGGGGCTTCCAACGCTTCCAGTCGATTTTCGACCAAAAGATGACCGCCACCGGGAGGTAAATGGCCAGGGCCATCACCATCCGCCACATCGCCATCTGCACGGGGGTAAAAATCTGAACGGAGCGTTTGATAAACAGGAAGGATGCTCCCCAGATCGCGGTAAGCAGAAACAGAATAAACCAGTCGAGGGTGGCGGGCGGACGGTTGGACATGTACAGTGTCGTTTGGAACAGGTTTGGAATTTCATCGCTGAATTTCCAAACCTGTTCTCAGGAGAATAGCACCAGGCGTGCGCCGGTCAGCAGCAAAACAATCCTTGGGTGGAATGAACAGCACTCTGATACAGAATATGTTGATCCCGTCCAATTAAAACGAATGCAAGTGCCGGCACGCATTAGCCGGTGCAAAGGAACAACAACTGTTGCAGGATGGTTGAAAAAAGATGATCAGGACGGCGCGGCGGCCGGTTTAGGTTGCGGTTTGTCAAAGCTCATTTTAAACTCCATCGGGATAGCGCTGGGCACCAGGGCAAACGGCGGCGGCGCGAACGGGAAAAAGTCGTACACCGGCAGGGAGAATTCGCCCGACAAGGTGATCGTTTCCGCGTCGTCGCTGCGGGAGGCATACAGTGTCAGCACGGTGGAATGCCCCCTGAAACGCAGGGTGCCGGGTATGCGCAAGCCTTTTTCGCTTTGTTCGACCTTGTGGCTTTGAAATTCCAGGTCGGGGAAATACCAGCCGTTGCCCAGCCAGGCCAAATAGCCCGAATTCACACCGTGGAACGATTGCAGGGGCACCGAAAACTCCAACTGCTGCAACACACCGGTAGAATCATCCAGGTGGATCTGACCGGTAAGTTGGTTGCTTTCTCCTTCAATCGGATAAACCGGTCCGAGGAGTACCGTGTAGGAAATGGTGTTGGGGTCAACTTTTTGAGCAAGGAGCGCGGGCGTCATGCCGGCCGGCAGCAGCAGCGCAGCGGCCAGTGTGCCCGACAAAAATATCCGTTTCATGGTCTGTTTTTTTTAGTGTGCCTGTTTGGGATTTCACCGTTGTGCCCCAAACAGGTTCGCAGGAAAGAAGGATGTCGTTATTCATCCAGTTTCAGGGCTTTCACGTCGAGCAGGAGCCGGTTCAGGTCGGCTTTGAGTTCGGGGGTGAGCTCGCGCTGGTCGTCCTTCATTTGGCGGATGCGCAGCGCCAGGTCAGCCGCTTCATTGGCCACGCGTTCCACCTGTGCCGTTTCGGCCGGCACGTGGTACTTCTTCGAATTGGTCAGGTGTACGCTCAGGCCCATCAGTTGGCTGGCGAAGGTCTCCGGCGGGGCGCCGATAAGGGTATTGGTCAGGGTGTAGTACCGGTGCGCCACCGATTCTTCGGCATCGGCGAAACTGTTTTGCAGCGTTTCCCGGTCGTGTACGTTTCCCGATTCCACCCGCATGGCCAGCCCGTATAATTCGCCGACCCGTTGTTCCACCAGTTTGCGGTTGGGGCTTTTGGCGTCTACGGGCGCTTCGTTCAACAAAGCCTGGGCGCCGCTGCGGATCAGCTGGGCGGCCTGGGTCGTGTTTCGTTGATCAAACCACTCGAGGGCTTTGGCAAAGTCGCGGTCAGACGCCATATCCTTCTCGATCAAAACGGGTTGGTCATTGAGGTTGATGAGCGCGGGGCTGGGTTTGGCCAACGCGTTTTCCAGGCCCGCCCAGGCGGAAGGTTGGTTAGAAGGGGCAGGCGTTTGGGCGCATGCCTGCAAGTGGTTGGTCAGGGAGAAGGCGCAAAAAACAATAACAAACAGCGGTTTCATGATTCTTTCTTTTGAGCGTGATGATCATGTGTTGATTACCCTGCAAAATTGACCTGTCCGCGCGGGCAACGCCCGGCAATTTGGGTTCAAACGGGCCTGCGCCAAGCGGAACAAGCCGGAATCCGGCGGCAAGCGGGCGCCCAAAGAAAAAGGGCTGCTCCGCATCCGCGAAGCAACCCTCCGGTTTTTGACGCGCTGGTTATTACTTGCCCGTAGCAGTCATCTTGCGGGTGAGTTTACCAAACGGCGTCGTCAGTTCATAGTATAGTATACCAATAGCGCTTGATCCGTCGAGGTGGATCGATTCTTCCTGGTATCCGGCCGGGTACGATTTGTCGATTCGCAGCAACTCGCGGCCGGCGGCGTCGAACACACGCAGCTGCGCGTCGCAAGCCTCCGGCAAAACAAAGCCGATCGAGGTGCGGTCGCTGAATGGGTTCGGGCGGTTTTGCATCAGCTGCAGGCCGTTTTGGCCCGCGGGATCCTGTACGCCTGTCGTTTGCCCTTCGGTGAATTGCAGCTGGATATCCGCCTCCGCCTGTACGGCTGTGACCGCTTCCGGACGGAGCGTTTTTGGCGACAAATGCAGCACCTTGCTCAACAGCGCGCCGCTTTGCAAGGCCGTAAACCGCAAGGTAAACACCGGCATGTCGGGGTCGAGACTCCGGCCGTATGGGTCTACCCAAACGCTTCGAATGATGCCGGCTGCGGCATCGGTGAGACCGAAGTTGCCGCCCACCGTCATATCCAGTGCCGTGGCCGGCTCCACCGCCTGCAGTTGCAGGTAGGCCGGATCGAAGCGCAAGGCAAACTGGAAGGCCGCCATCGCTTCGAAATTCGTGGCGCGGAACACGACTTCCACCGGCTCTCCGGCTTTCAACACCTGATCCTGGGTGTACCAGATCAACGGATCGGCCGACGTGGGGTGCCACAACAACGGGTTAGCCGAAGCATTCACGTCGCCTTTTTTGATACCGAAGAAATCCTGTCCGCTCACCATGCCGCTGACCCCCGTCAGGTTGCGCTCTTCCGGAATCGGCAGCGCCGCAAACGGGTTCGGAGCCGGCACATACGTGGGCGGCGTGGGTACAAAGCGCCAGGTTTTGTTCTGCATGATCGAAACGGCCCCCGGGTTGTTGAGCAGCGCCTGCCGCACAATGGAGGCATCGAGCGTGGTGATGGCATTGCTGAGGTTGACATCGGCAGCGATCATCTTGTACGGGTCGGCAAGCACGAATATTCCGACGATGTACTGCTGGATGGCCAGGGCATCGGCAACACTCACCCCATTGTCCCATTTGGCCGGCGGGGCCGGTTTGGTGGGTGTAATGGTGAAATCGGAGCCCATATTGCCGATGAGCGTATAGAACCCGCCCGGGGTTGGGAATTCCACATCGATGGCATCGCCGGTTAGGTTGACGGTAGCGCTGTCGACGCCCGTTACCTGGTCGCCCTCCCAGATCAGCTGGCCGGTGATCTTCACGCACGGCGTTACTTCTATGGTAAAGGAGCAGGTGGCCGTGTTGCCGTTCACATCGGTTGCCGACCAGGTGACAACGGTGGTTCCCACGTTGAACGACACGCCATTGAGCGTATTGTCGCCCTGGCCGGTCGTAGCGCCGCTCAGCACATACGAGGTGTCGGCCAGGCCGCAGTTGTCGCCAAACGGCCCGGGATCGTACTCCATCCCGATTACCGTTCGGGTACATTCACCCTGATCGGGTTTGACCACCACGTTGCCCGGGCACGAAAGCGTCGGGCTGATCGTGTCGCGGATGGCGATATGCTGGGTTTGCGGCAGCGCCGAGTTTCCGCAACTGTCGACCAGGAACCAGGTCCGTACAATCGTGCGTTCGGAAGCGCCGGGGCCCAGTGTGACGATCTCCGAGAACGTCGCCTGTAAATTCGTCGAACAATTATCGCTCTCATCCGTCACGTCGCCCAAGGCCGGGAGTGCCACGGTGCAGTCGGCGTCGAGGTACACCGTGATATCGGGTGGTGCGGTGAAGGTCGGCGGGATGGTGTCTTGCACGGTAATCACCTGCAGGCAGGTGGTTGCATTGCCACAAAGGTCGGCGGCTTTCCAGGTACGCTCGATAATATAGTTGCCGGGGCAATTGCCTTCGATGAGCGTATCCGTATGCATGATCGCCGTTGGCGACACCGGCCCGCTGCAGGCGTCGTTCGCCGTAGCAAAACCGGTTGCCTGCGGGTTGGTATCGGCCGGGCAATCCAGCGTCACATTCGCGGGGCATTCGATCACGGGCTTGGTCGTATCCTGTACGGTGATCATTTGCAGGCAAGTGGTGATGTTGCCGCAGGCATCCATGGCTTTCCACGTACGCGCTATGGTGAGCGTGCCGGCACATCCCTGATCCACGTTGTCCATAAAGCTGATCGCCGTGGGCGACACCGGTCCGCTGCAGGCGTCGTTTGCCGTGGCAAAGCCCGTAGTTTGCGGGTCCGCCTGTGCAGGGCAATCCAGCGTCACATCCGCCGGGCAGTTCAGCACCGGCTTGGTGGTATCCTGCACCGTGATCACTTGCAAACAAGTGGCGACATTGCTGCAGGCATCCACGGCTTTCCATATCCGGTTGATCGTATAATTGCCCGCGCAGTTGCCTTCGGCGATCATATCGTCAAACGTGATCGCCATCGGCGAAAGTGGTCCGTCGCAGGCATCCGTCGCAGTGGCAAAGCCGGTCGTCTGCGGGTCGGCCATCGTCGGGCAATCCAGCGTCACATCGGCCGGGCAGTTCAGCACCGGCTTGGTGGTGTCCTGTACCGTGATCACCTGCAAACAGGTAGCGATATTTTCGCAGGCATCTACTGCTTTCCAGGTCCGGTGGATCGTGTAATTGCCCGGACAGTTGCTTTCGGCGATCATATCATTAAAAGTGATCGCCATCGGTGAAAGCGGTCCGTCACAGGCATCCGTCGCGGTGGCAAAGCCCGTGGTTTGCGGGTCCGCCATGGTCGGACAATCCAACGTCACGTCGGCCGGGCAACTCAGCACCGGTCGCGTTGTGTCCTGTACCGTGATCACCTGCAAACAGGTGGTGACATTACCGCAGAGGTCTATCGCCTTCCAGGTTCGGATGATCGAATAGTTGCCCGGGCAGTTGCCTTCGGCCGGAATATCGTCAAACGTGATGGCCGTGGGCGGAAGTGGCCCGTCGCAAGCATCCGTTGCCGTGGCTAAGCCGGTAGTTTGCGGGTCGGCCATCGTCGGACAATCCAGCGTTATATCGCCCGGACAGGTCAGTACGGGCTTGGTCGTATCCTGCACCGTGATCACCTGCAAACAGGTAGTTTCGTTGCCGCACAGGTCTATCGCCTTCCAGTTGCGGTTGATCCGGTAATTGCCGGGGCAATTACCCGGATCAATGGCGTCCGTATAGCTGATCGCAGTGGGCGACAGTTGGCCGGCACAAGCGTCGGTGGCCGTGGCAAAACCGGTGACCTGCGGATCGGCCATCGTCGGGCAATCCAGCGTCACGTCGACCGGGCAGGTCAGCACCGGTTTGGTCGTATCCTGTACGGTGATCACTTGCAGGCAAGTAGCCTCGTTTCCGCAAGGATCCGAAGCCTTCCAGGTGCGGTTGATCGTGTAGTTGCCCGGGCAGTTGCCTTCAACGATCGTATCCGCAAACAGGATCGCCGTGGGTAAAACCGGACCGGCACAAGCGTCGGTGGCTGTGGCAAAACCGGTAGTCTGCGGATCGGCCATTGTCGGGCAATCCAGCGTCATGTCGGCCGGGCAATCGATTACCGGCTTGATCGTATCCTGAATGGTGATGATCTGCGTGAATACCACGCTGGTGTTCCCCGCCGCATCCGTGGTCGTCCAGGTATTGGTGTAGGTACCGGCCTGCGGACAGTTTGGACTTTCAACGAACTCGCCGCTGGATTTGTCCAGCGTCAATTCCTGATCGCAATTATCGGTAGCCACCGGCGCCAGGGCCTGTGCCGCCGCGAGCCCGTCCTGATCGCCGCAATTCAGCAGCGTATCGAGGCTTCCTGCCGCCGTGGTCCACACCGGCGCATCGTTGTCGGTCACCAATACAGCGAAGGTGCACGCGGTGGTATGGTTGGCGCCGTCGGTAATCGTGTACGTGACCAGCGTTTCCCCTTTCGCAAAGGTGTACGTATCGCTGCCGCCCGGCGTTACGGTTCCGCCCGTCGGAAGGCTGGCCGGCGCCGGCATACCGTTTCCGAAGGAAATGGACAGCGTCACCGGGCAGTTGGTCGGATTAATATTGCCCAACGGGTGCGTCAGCACGATCGTCGTATCGCAGTGCCCGTCTTCGGTAGTGGCGGAGATATCGGCCGGACAATCCAGGACCGGTACGGGTTCTATTGTGATCAACACCGTATCCGGCGGCCCCGAACAAGTCAGGCCCGAGGTGGTGCGTTGCGGAATGATGCTCAGAATCGCCGTGGTGGCCGTCGTCCCGGTGTTGGTCAACGTCGTCGGATCAACAAACAAAGCGTTGGGCGAACCGCCGCCGTTGTCGGAGCCGCCCGGCGGAACCGCCGTGAGGTTAACGCCCGTCCAGGCCCACACGATCGAGTTGGAGGCATCCGTCGTGCCGGTGCCGAGGTTATGGCCAATGGTGAAACCGCCGACGACGGTGCCGGAGCAAACCCCGCTGGGCGGTGTGGGTGAAATACTGGTGACCAGGGGCAGCGGACGCACAGTAACCACAATAGTGGCAGGGGCGCCGTCGCAACCGCCGAACATAGGCGTTACGGTAAAGGTGATGTTCACCGAGTTGACATTGGTGTTGTCGATCGTGCCCATCAGGACCAGGTCGGCGCTGGTAGTTGTCAGCATGCCATCGCCCGAAACATCGCCGAAATCGCCGTGCAAGGTCACGTTGGCCGGGTCGGGCGTGGTACCCCCGAACGTGGGCGTGATGACCCACGAAACTTTATACGTGGTGCCCGCGGGGTTGCTTCCGCCCGGCGTCAGCGTCAGGGTATAATCGGCCCCGGAGCAGATCGTGGCGGCGTTTTCCGAAAGCCCCACCGTCGGCAGCGTCGTACTTCCACCGGGGAAGGTCACCGTCACGACAGCCGAACAGGTGCCGGTATTGCCGCAGTCATCCGTAGCAGAAAGGATGACCACATTGGCGCCGAGGTTGGCGCAATACAGCGAATCCGGCGCCACACTCAGGAACAGGTCGCCGCCGCAGTTGTCGGCAGAACCGTTGTCGATCAGTGTCGGCTGGATGGCCACTGCGCCGTTGTTGACCAGTTCCACCGTAATGTTTTGGCAAACAGCCACGGGTGGTATCAGATCGTTCACCTGGATCACCTGCGAACAGGTGGCCGTATTGCCGCAAGTATCGGCGGCGAGATATGTGCGGGTCAACGTATACCGGTTGGGGCAGGTCGTATTGGTAAATACATCGCTCACATGGAAAATATGAACGGGGTCGCCGCAATTGTCTTCGGCGCCCACATCGCCGGTGTTCACCGCCGGGACGTCAATTTCACAGGACACCGAAAGGTCCATCGGACAGACGATGGAAGGCGCAATCGTATCGCGCACAACAATGGCCTGCTTGCAGGTTTCGGCATTACCACAGGCGTCAACGGCGCGGTAAATCCGCGTGATGGTGAAGTTGTTCAGGCAGCTGCTGTCGCTCACTATATCACCGTCATGGAATACCGTGACCGGGCCGGCGCAATTGTCGCTGGTCAGCACGCTCTCCACATCCGGGGCGGGGATTTCACTGACACACTGTACCGAATCGAGCGCAGGACAGAGTACTTCCGGCGCCAGGGTATCTTTTACGACAATCACCTGAGTGCAAGTCATCGGGTTGCCGCAGGCATCCACGGCCTGGTAGATGCGGGTGATCGTGTAACCGTTTAAACAGGTGCTGTCGCTCACCACGTCGCCGTCGAACAGCACCGTGACCGGGCCGGCGCAATTGTCCGAAGTAGTCACCAACTGTACATCCGGGTCCGGCACATTCGCCGCGCAACTGACCGTATCCCCTGGCGGACATGTTGCGCTGGGCGGGATCTGGTCAAACACGGTGATGATTTGGTTGCAATCGGCCGAGTTGCCGCAGGCATCGGTCGCCCGGTAGGTCCGGGTAACGACAAAGCGGTTGAGGCAGGTGCTGTCGCTCACCACATCGCCGACGTGCGTTATGATTGGTTGCGGGGTGCAATTATCCGAAGCCGTAACCGACTGCACATTGACCGGCGGAAGGTCGCCGGCACAAGCCACCGACAGATCGCCGGGGCAAGTGAGTATGGGCCGGGTGGTGTCTTGCACGGTGATCACCTGCGTGTATGTGGTGCTTACATTTCCGCACGAGTCGGTGGCGATCCAGGTATTGGTAAAGGTGCCGGCTTGCGGGCAGTTGTTGCCCGGCACAAACTGGCCGCTGGTTTTCGCCATTTTTACCGTGTCCGAACAATTGTCGGTAGCCACCGGGGCCAGGGTTTGCGCTGCTGCCAGGGCATTGTCGTTGTCGCAATTGACCGTCACATCCAGCGCGCCCGGAGCGGTGGTCCACATCGGGGGCGTGTTGTCTACGATCGTGATCGTTTGCAGGAACGGAATACTGATGTTGCCGCAATCGTCGGCTACAGCCCAGCTGTTGACGATGACGCCGGCCTGCTGACAGGTAAGGCCGGGTATGAACACGCCGTTGTTTTTAACCGGCGTAACGCTCAGGTCGCAGTTGTCGATCGCCGTTGGCGCCAGGGTTTGGGCGGCGGCCAAACCGGCTGCATCGCTGCATTCCACCGTGCGGTCGAGCGACCCGATTGCATTGGCCCACGTCGGTTTGACGGTGTCTTGCACCGTGATCAATTGGGTAAACACCACACTGGGGTTGCCGCAGGCATCCGAAATGGTCCAGGTGTTCGTGTACGTACCGGTGTACGGGCATGGTCCGTTGGGGACGAACGGCCCGCCTGTTCTCAACGGCATGCCCAGGCTCTGATCACAACTGTCGATTGCCTCCGGCGCCAGTATTTGGGCGGCTGACAACGCTGCTGCGTCGTTGCAGTTGATCGTCCGGTCCAATGAACCCACGGCAGTGGTCCACACCGGCCCCTTGGTATCTACGATCGTGATGATCTGGGTAAACACCGTGCTCGAGTTGCCGCAGGAATCGCTGACAGTCCAGGTATTGATGTACGTACCGGCTTGCGGGCAATCGTTCCCGGGCTGGAACAAGCCGGCTGACTTCACCGGCGTCAGCAAACCCGTGCAATTGTCTTCTGCTACCGGCTCCAGGGCTTGAGCGGCTGCCAGGCCGTCCGCATCGTTGCATTCCACGGTGCGATCAAGGTCTGTAGCGCTTGTCGTCCACATCGGGCCGGTAATATCGTTCACCGTGATCACCTGCTGGCAGGTCTGCGGGTTGCCGCAGGCATCCACCGCCCGGTAGATCCGCGTGATCACAAAGCGGTTCACGCAACTGCTGTCGCTCACCACGTCGCCGTCGTACAACACCGTCACCACCCCGCCGCAGTTGTCGCTCGTATTCACCGCCTGCACATTCGGCGGCGGAACCGCACTGGCGCAGGACACCGTCACCGGTTCCGGACAGATCGCCGTCGGCGGTATCGCATCGTGTACCAGGATCACCTGCTCGCAGGTCGATGCGTTGCCGCATAAATCCGCCATCCGGTACGTCCGCGTCAACGTGTACCCGTTCGGGCAGGTGCTGTCGCTCACCACCCCGCCTTCGAACGAAAAGCCCGAAGCCGCCTGGCCGCAGTTGTCCGACGTCACCCCGCCTGCATCCGCAAACGCCAGCGAGTCGGCGTACGGTGCGGGAACCGCATCGGCACACGACACCGAAAAGTCCGCCGGACAGGTGAGTACCGGCGCTACCGTATCGATCAGGGTAATCGTCTGCGTAAATACCACGCTCGTATTGCCCGCCGCGTCCGTCACCGTCCACGTGTTCGTGTACGTGCCCGACGAAGCGCAATTCGGGCTTGGTACAAATGCCCCCGCCGTCTTGTCCGGCGTCAGGCTTTGGTCGCAATTATCTTCCGCTACCGGTTCCAGGTCCTGTGCAAACACCAGCCCGTCGGCGTCGCTGCACAGCAGCACCGTGTCCAGGCTCCCCGCCGGGGTCGTCCACACCGGCGCGTCGTTGTCCGTCACCGTCACCGTGAACGAACAGGCCGTCGAGTTGCCCGCTCCATCCGTCAGGGTGTACGTCACGATCGTTTCCCCGGCTGCAAACGTAAAGGCATCGCCGCCTCCCGGGGTCACCGTGCCGCCCACCGGCAGTGTCGCCGGCGCCGGCATCCCGGCGCTGAAGGACACCTTCAGCGTATCGGGGCAGTACGCCGGGTTGAGGTTCGACTGCGGGTGCGTCAGCGTCAGCGTCGTATCGCAGCCCCCGGCTGCCGTCGTGGCCGTGATGTCGCCCGGACAAACGATCGCCGGCAGCGGCTCCACGATAATCGTATCCACAAACGCCGGACCCGAACAGGTCAGGCCCGAGGTGGTGCGTTTCGGGATCACGCTCAGGATCGCTTCCGTCGCCGTCGCCCCCGAGTTGCTCAGCACCGTCGGCGGGATGAACAAGGCATTGGGCGAACCGCCGCCCACATCCGTGCCGTTCGCCGGTGTGGCCGTCAGGTTCACACCCGACCAACTCCACATGATCGAGTTGCTCGGGTCCGTCGTCCCGTTGCCGATCAGGTGACCCACCGTGAATCCACCCACCGTGCTGCCCGAGCATACGCCCGCCGGCAACGCAGGGTCGATCCCCGTGATCCGCGGCAGCGGCCGAACCGTCACCACGATCGTTTGCGATTGGCCCACGCAACTGTTCGATTTGGGTGTCACCACAAATGTGATGTTCACCGAATTTACATTGATATTGTCCAGCACCCCGGTCAACACCAGGTCCGGCGCACTCGTCGTGATCATGCCGTCGCCCGTCACGCCGCCAAAGGCGCCGCCCAGCATCACACTGTCCGCCGACGGCGTCGTGCCGCCAAAGGCCGGCGTGATCGTCCACATCACCATGTATTGCGTCCCCGGCGGGTTGCTCCCGCCAGGCGTCAGCGTCAGGCTGTAACTGTCGCCCGAACAGATCACCGCAGCGCTCTGCGTCAGGCTAACCGTCGGCAGGGTCGTACTGCCGCCCGTCAGGGTCACCGTGACCAGCGCCGTGCAGGTGCTCGTGTTGCCGCAACCGTCCGTCGCCGTCAAGGTCACCACCCGGATGCCAAGGCTGTCGCACGTGAAATCCGTTTTATCCAACTCCAGGCCTACCAGTCCGCAGGCGTCGCTCGAACCGTTGCCGACCTGTCCTGCCGTGATCGTCGCCGTTCCGTTGGCACTCAACTCAACCGTTATGTCATGGCATTGCGCTATCGGCGGGGTCGTATCGTCCAGATAGACCAAAGCGGTGCATTGACCGCTGTTGCCGCAGGTATCCGTCGCCGTAAAGGTCACCGTGATCCCCTGGCTCTGGTCGCAACTCAGCGCCGGAACCGAACCTTCGTAGTCGTTCTTCAGGTGCACCGGGCCTGCGCAGTTATCCGTCGCCGTGGCGGTGGCCACCCAGGCCACAATTTGCGAAACATAGTCCGCATTGGCCACGCATTCCAGCACCAGCGTTTCCGGGCAGCTTACCTCCGGCGCCACCGTGTCTTTTACCACCAGCATTTGCGCACAGCTACTCACGTTGCCGCACACATCCGCTGCCTGGTACAGCCGCGTCAGCGTGTAGCGGTTCACGCAACTGCTGTCGATTTTTATATCACCCACAAACGTCACTGTTACGTCGCCCCCGCAGTTGTCGCTTGCCGTTACACCCTCCGGGTCTATGGCCGGCAGGTCGGCCGTGCAGGCCACCGTCACCCCGGCCGGGCATTCCACCACCGGCGGAATTTGGTCAAATACGACGATCGTTTGCACGCAGTTGGTCGAATTGCCGCAGGCGTCCAGCGCCACATACGTCCGCACCACCGTGAAGCGGTTGGCGCAGGTGCTGTCGCTCACTACGTCGCCGGCAAACAGCTTCGTCACCACTCCGCCGCAATTGTCGCTCGCCGTCACACTCGCCGTGTCCGGAGCGGGAATATCATCCGCGCAGATCACCGTCGCCGCCATCGGGCAGGCAATTTGCGGTGGAATTTGATCAAATACGATCAGCGTTTGCATACAGTCCGTCGAGTTGCCGCAGGCGTCCGTCGCCCGGTACGTCCGCGTTACCACGTAGCGGTTCGCACAACTGCTGTCGCTCACCACGTCGCTCACAAAATCCACCACCGGCTGGCCCCCGCAGTTGTCGCTCGCCGTCACCAGTTGCACATTCGGCGCCGGCAAGGCATCTGCGCACGGCACCGTCTCCGGCATCGGGCAGCTGATTTGCGGCGCTGTTATATCGTTCACCGTGATCACCTGCTGGCAGGTCTGCGGGTTGCCGCAGGCATCCACCGCCCGGTAGATCCGCGTGATCACAAAGCGGTTCACGCAACTGCTGTCGCTCACCACATCGCCGTCGTACAACACCGTCACCACCCCGCCGCAGTTGTCGCTCGTATTCACCGCCTGCACATTCGGCGGCGGAACCGCACTGGCGCAGGACACCGTCACCGGTTCCGGACAGATCGCCGTCGGCGGTATCGCATCGTGCACCAGGATCACCTGCTCGCAGGTCGTTGCGTTGCCGCATAAATCCGCCATCCGGTACGTCCGCGTCAACGTGTACCCGTTCGGGCAGGTGCTGTCGCTCACCACCCCGCCTTCGAACGAAAAGCCCGAAGCCGCCTGGCCGCAGTTGTCCGACGTCACCCCGCCTGCATCCGCAAACGCCAGCGAGTCGGCGTACGCTGCGGGAACCGCATCGGCACACGATACCGAAAAGTCCGCCGGACAGGTGAGTACCGGCGCTACCGTATCTTTCACCACCAAAACTTGTACACACAGGGTCACGTTACCGCACACGTCGGCTGCCTGGTAGGTCCGCGTCACGGTGTAGCGGTTCACACAACTGCTGTCGGTGATCAACTCGCCCGTGAAGGTGATGGTCACATCGCCGCCACAGTTGTCGCTTGCCAAAACGCTCTCCGGGTCTATCGAAGGCAGGTCGTTCGTGCAGTCCACCGTCAATCCGACCGGGCATTCCACTGCCGGCGGGAGCTGGTCAAATACCTTGATGGTTTGGGTGCAGTCGGCCGTATTGCCGCAAGCGTCCATCGCCCGGTATGTCCGCGTCACGGTGAGCCGGTTGGCGCAGGTGCTATCGCTCACGATATCGTTCACAAAGGTTACGGTCGTCGGACCGGAGCAGTTGTCGCTTGCTGTCACGCTCATCACGTCCGGAGCGGGAATATCCCCCGCACATGCCACCGAAGCGGCGGTTGGGCAGCTGATTTGCGGCGGCGTGTTGTCGACCACCACAAAAACCTGGCTGACGTTCAGGGTATTTCCGCATTCGTCGGACACCTGGTACAGGCGCGTGACAAACAGGGTATCGTTTTTACATCCGCTACCGGCGCCAGGCGTGTCGCTGAGCCAGGTTACCGCCGGCGTGGCCGTGCAGGCGTCTGCTTCATCGGTCACCAGGGAAGGATCGGGATCGGGGATATTCTCCCGGCATTGCAGGGCAACCGAATCGAGGTTGGATGCCGTCGGCGGGATGGTATCGATCAGGTAAATGGGCCGTTCGCAGATGGCCTCATTGTCGCAGCTGTCGATTGCGGAAAACGTGGCTACCAAACCATTGTCCGGGTTGCACAATTTCAACTGGCCGGTATAGTTGATCGTCACGTCCACCGCTCCGGCGCAAGCGTCGAAGGCTGTGGTCGTATCCGCCCAGGCATTGATCAAGATCTGGTAGTCGGTATTAGCGAAGCATTCGAGGTATAGCGTATCCGGGCAATTGATGACCGGCGGTATGGTGTCGAGGATATTGAGTACGAGGTCTTCGTGCGTGACCGTGATCGGCACAATCGGGGGCGTCAGGTTGCAGTTGTAGGCTTCAATCGCCAGGGGTGAATTAGATACCGATACGATAGTGGCCATCGCACCGGTGTCGAGGCAACCGTGCGCCAGAAAGTTGAGGCACAAGAGCACCGAACTATCGGGCAGGTAGGCGCCGCAGTCGCCGACTTCGTCAAACCAGGAATAGGTCAAAATGCCATTTTGAATATTGGGCGTGGTAGCCACTATCGGCGTGCTCATTTCAATGTCAAACACCGAATCGGACAAAAACGCCAGGCGGTTCGTATCCCAATTGATCGAATATTGCAGGGTCAGGATTTCACAAAAACCGCTGACGGCGAGCACTTTGACTTGTACGGTATCGCCACAGTCGCCACCCTCGCCGGTAACGGCCAGCGCAAGTGCGGTAGAGCCGGATACGGTTGCCGAGCCGTTCATCGTGGCCATGCAGTTGGTGAATATATTAGTGGCCTTCACGGTGTAAATACCGGACACGCCAACAGCAGGGAACGCCAGGGGCATACCGGTGCCGGGTAGGGGCACGCCGATGTTGGTCATCCCATCGAGGATCAGTTGATATTCCACGCCAGTCTCCGAATTGCTCAGGCCGATAACTACGGTGCCGCCATTGCAAATCACGCCGCCGCCGGTCACGTTGTAAACCGTGGGCAGCGGGTCGATGGTCACCGTCGTGCAATTGCTCGTATCCGAGCATGGAATGCCGTTCAGGGTGGAGGTCACCACCACGCGGTAATACGTCGTTTGGGTGAGGCCAGCCGGCGGGTCGTAGATCACGTCGGTGGCATTGTTGATATCGGCAAATCCACTGGCGCAATCGCCCGTGCTGCTCTGCCATTGATAACTCAGCGTGCCCGAACCGCTGGCGGGTGTCGTTTCGGAGAATGCCGCCGGGTCGCCGCCAGAACAAAGCCGCTGGTCGACAGCGATCACACTGGCGGTTACCGAATTCAGGGTCACGGTAACGCAGTTGCTGGTGTCCGAGCAGGGTACGCCGTTCAGGGTGGAGGTCACCACTACACGATAATACGTCGTTTGGGTGAGGCCGGCCGGCGGATCATACATGGCGTTGGTGGCGTCGGTGATATCAGCAAACCCGCCGGCACAGTCGGTGGTGCTGCTTTGCCATTGGTAACTCAGGGTGCCGGCCCCGCTGGCGGGTGTCGTTTCGGAGAACGCCGCCGGGTCGCCATCGGCGCAGACCGTCTGATCAGCGTTGATGACACTGGCCGTAATGGTATTGACCGTCACCGTAACACAGTTGGTGGTGTCGGTGCAGCTGACGTTATTCAGCATAGAGGTCACCACGAGGCGGTAAAAGGTGGTTTGGTTGAGGCCGGCCGGCGGGTCGTAGGTGGCGCCGGTGGCGCCATCAATATCGGCAAAACCGCTGGTGCAGTCGTCGGTGCTGCTTTGCCATTGGTAACTCAGCGTGCCCGAACCCGCAGCGGCAGCCGTGAGCGTGAACCCGTTCGGGTCGCCGCCGGCGCAAACTGTTTGGTCGCCTGTAATCCCACCCGCCGCGACGTTGTTCACGGTCACAGTGATGCAATTGCTGGTATCCGAACAGGGAATGCCGTTGAGCATGGAGGTGACGACCACCCGGTAATAGGTGGTTTGGGTCAGGCCGGCCGGCGGGTCATATGTGGTTGAAGTGGCGTCGGTTATGTCGGCAAATCCGCTGTTACAATCAGTGGTGCCGCTCTGCCATTGGTAGCTCAGCGTGCCGGCCCCGCTGGCGGGTGTCGTTTCGGAGAACGCCGCCGGGTCGCCGCCCGCGCAGATCGTTTGGTCGGCGCCGACGGTACTGGCGGATACAGTATTGACCACCACAGTCGCTGTTCCGGTAGTCGTGGCCGTGCAATTGTTCACATCCGTAACGGTTACCAGCGTGTAGGTACTGGTAGCTGCGGGCATTACCGGGATGTCGGCCCCGCTGCTGTAGCCGGTCACGGTGGAGGGCGTATTGCCATCGGTGTAGACGACGGTATACGATCCGGTGCCGCCGGAAATGGCCACGCTCAGGTTGGCCGTACCGCCGGCGCATATCGTACCGCCGCCGGAAAGCGTGGCCGTTATACCGGGACAAACCACGGTGCTGCCGATCTGAAAATCGCTGAATGTACTGACACCGGTAATCTGGGCGCTGGTGGCCGTGAGGGTACCCATAGTCGGGTAGGTCCAGGTGGAAGGCGCATCGAATTTGCCGCAATAGGCGTTGGCGGAGTTGAAACCGCCGTCCTGGTCGCCGGGCACCCAGGTAAAAGTAGCCGAATAGGTGTTGAACGTTGTCCCGTTGTTGGTGAGGGTCCAGTAGCGGTTCACGGTCTGACTGGCTACAAAGGTGGAGCCGGTCAGGTTATGGTCGCCGGCCGTAGTGGAGCCGGTGACGCCGGCGGCGCCCGTGACGTTGGCAAACGACAACACCACCGGAGTGTAATTGCTGGCGTCGCCGATATGGAAGGTTTTGGTACTGGCGCCCGTGCCGTTGTTCATGCGCAGGTTGCCGTTGACGTGCCCGGCCGTTCGGGTAACGGTGGCCGTGTTGTTGACGATGACCACATTGCCGCCGGTAGCCAGGATGGAGTTGAGGGTCAGTTGGCCGGCTACGGTCACGCTGGCGTTGGTCAGGGTGACGGCGCCGCCGGAGTTGTTGATCGTCAGGTTGTTGACGGTAGCGGGCAGCCCGTTGCCGGTTGCCTGGGCAGCCGTTCCATTGTAAGTGTAGTTGGCGCCGGTATTAAAGGTCCGGGTGGTGGTGCGGATATTCCCGCAGGTCGCGCCGGTTCCGCAAGCATTGGTGGTAATCCCGTCGGGCGAAGTAATGCCGAGGGTGCCGCCGTTGGACAGGGTGAACGAGTTGCCGGTCACCGCCGTGCCTGCAGCGGCCATTTGCAGAATGGCGCCGTTGTTGACGGTGTAGTTGATCGTATTCGACACGGTGCCGCCCGAGGTAAAGGTTTGGGTAGAGGAACCGTTGAAGAAAATGGCGCCGCTGCCGGTGCCCGTTTCGTCAATCGTACCGCCTGTATGGGAAAAATTGCCGGAAACGTTGAGTGTAAAGATGTCATTACCAATTGAAAAGTTAAAAGTACCGCCCGATTGAGTGTAATTGGTAACATTTAAAAAATGCGCCGTATTGTTGACCATCCG
This sequence comes from Saprospiraceae bacterium, assembly GCA_044230315.1. Classification (GTDB taxonomy): domain Bacteria; phylum Bacteroidota; class Bacteroidia; order Chitinophagales; family Saprospiraceae; genus M3007. The sequence goes on along the minus strand of JBGARJ010000054.1, from coordinate 685 downwards.
TATTGAACCGGTACCTGTGCTTTGCAGGGTAAAGTTGCCAATAGTCTGATCGGCTATATTATTGATATTAATATTGGCATTTGTTTGGCCAGTACAATTCCAAACAAATGTACCAAATGCCTGTGTCAGGCCATTGGGCGCTGTAGTAGTTACCCCCGTTACTGTACAGGTAGAAGCGGCATTCCAGGTAGCAGTCGGTATCGTACCGCTATTTTGGCTGTGAATGTAATTGCTCCCACCCAAGAAGCTGAGCTTTGCCGCAGTAGCGCCTGAAATAGATGAAGCGTTGTTAAACGTTCCTGAAACAGTAGTCGCCACGCCGGCGTTGGTCAAATCATAGGTGGAGTTGTTCACATAGGAGCCGCTGATGTCTGCGCTGGCATTGGTATTCAATGATACATTCTCCAGCGTAGCGTCAATTGTGAGGGAAGATCCGCTTGCCACCACCAAATCTGTGCCTGTACCATTACCAATCGTAAGCGTCTGGCTGCCACCTCCGGCACTGAGCGTTACAGTAGTGTTTCCGCTGATCGTCAACCGGCCGATCGTCTGTGTGGGAATGTTGGAAAGTGTCAAGGTTGCCCCATTGCTGACGACCAGAATATCGTTGGCTGCAGGAGTCGTCCGGGTTGGTGTCCAGTTGCCCGCCGTAGCCCAGCTACCGCTGCCGGCAACATTCCAGGTA
>JBGARJ010000007.1:0-184329 GCA_044230315.1 Saprospiraceae bacterium | reverse complement strand
CATGAAAGTGAACAAATTCGATCGCGGCCTCACCCTGTTTTAGTGTCGAGCGCAGCTCCTGCAATTTGACTTGCCGGATAGCCTCGGCATAACTGGACATTGTCCGCGTAAGTTCTTTTTCAGCGGTATTGGCTTTTTCCTCGAGTTCGGCGACCCGCGTGCTGTCTTGTTGGGCAAGCGGTTTGGCGTATTCAGCGGCTAGGCTGCGGCGATAACCTTTGAGCTGCAGGATCGTTCCTTCCGTTTCCGGAGATGCCAGCGAAAGCGTATTGAACCGGGCGGCAGATGAAAGCAGGAACCCTTTATAAAACAGGGTGTTGTCAAAGGCGAGTACACGCAACGGATCCGCATTTCCTGCATCCGCAGGCTTTTTGCCGAGCCGAGCCAGCAGGAAAACATTCAGGTCATCTGCGTTCTTCTGAAACGAGTAAGCGTAGTTGCCGAGTTCCCGTTCGGAAAGGATGGTCATCGCATCTACGAGCCTCGACTGTTCAATGGTGAAAAATCGATCCCAAATGGGTTCCGATTCTGAATACCGGCCCTGGATTTCATAAAGAGCCGCCAAATCACCCAATACCCAGGAATAGCCGGGATCGGTGGGGCTGAGCGCTTTTTCATACAGGGCTTTGGACTGCAGGAGCAGCGGTTCCATGTGTTTGTCATCGCCCAATTGCTGGTACATATACGCCAGCCCGCCGAGGCAATTCAGGTAAAACGGATGGACGGGGTTGGCTGATTTTTGTTCAAACGTCGTTTTCACCTGATCGTACAGTGGTTTTGCTTTTTCCGTTTCACCCAATTGGACATACACGTCCGCCAGGTTGACCAACGTACCCAGATAACTCGGATCATCCCTGGCAAGCGTTTTTTCTTTAATAGTCAGCGCTTCCTGGTAAATGGCTTTGGCTGTTGCCAGGCTGGTTCATATCCTGTACAACCCGGCCAGGTTGTTCAGGTTGTTAGCACAATTGCTGTTTTCCCTGCCATAAATTTTTTCGTTGATAGGCTGGCGTTTGCGAAAAAGCGCCTCGGCTTTGTCAAAGTTGCCCATATCCCCGTATAGATGCGCCAGGTTGTTGATCCGATCTGCGTAATCGCTGCTTTCTGTGCCGGCGGTCTTTTCGTAAGCGTGATAGATTCGAGGTACAGCGGTTCCGCCTTGGCGTAATCCCCCATCTCTTCATACATCAGCGCCGTATTGTTAAGGAAGGAGATAGTCGGGGTCTTTGCCAAGAACCTTCACGGTATAATCTCTGACTCGTTGCATTGAAAGCGCCTTTTCGTAGTAGCCTAAATCATGATAAATGTTAATGAGATTGCCCAGGGTCTGAATGTACTGCGGATGTTCTTTCCCGAGCGTTTTTTCCCGGATCGACAAGGCCTCCTGCAGCAATGTTTCGGCCTTGTCGTAATTATGCATGTATTGATACAATACCGCGAGGTTGTTCACGGCGCCGGCATATTCGGGCGACTCTTTCCCGTTGTTTTTTTCCCGGAAATCGACCAGCTCGGTATAGAGCCGTTCGGCTTCTTTATATTTCGACAATCTCCGGTATGTAATGGCCAACCCGTTGATGCAATTCATATAAAACGGATGGGTTCGGTTATTCAGCTTGTCTTCAAAAATTGTTTTGGCCTGGAGATAAAGCTGTTCGGCTTCCGCAAAACGGTCCAGATCTGTATACAGATTCGCCAGGTTGATCAGGGTGCCGGCATGCGACGGGCTCAGGGTGTCGCCGGCATTTTCCTCGGCAAGCTTGGCCTGTAGATAGAGCGGTTCGGCCAGGGTAAATTTGCCGGATTCCTCATACATAGCGGCCAGATTGACTAGACAGCCTCTAAAATTGGGACTCCGGGGGCTGGATTCATAGATTTTTCGGGCTTCCAGATAGAGTGGCTCCGCTTCGCCGTACCGACGCTGGATCGAATACAAATTCGCCAAAACATAGAGGCAGGCGGCATAATCGACATGCTCTTTGCCGAGCAGTTTTTCCCGGATCGTTTTGGCTTCGAGGTAGTATTTCTCCGCCTCGGGATAGTTTTTTTTCAAATAATTGAACCTGCCGCGGAAGAAACGGCAGCTGCCGTAGCGTTCGGACTCCTGTCCCCAGCGCGAGAGCGTGATTTTTTCCGCATCGTCGAGGACAGTTAAGGCTTTGTCGAATTCCCTTTTTCCGGCGAAGGTCTGCGAAATCTCGAGCAGGCTGTCTACGGCCTTTGCGGCTGCCAGGGAATCCGCATTTTGACAAAAAACCGGGACGGCACAAAAAACAAATACAGAAAAAAGCACAGTTTTCATGCACGACAATTTTAAAAGGTGAACTCATGTCGAAGCGCATCGTGGGATCGGGGGATTAGCTGGATCGAATGTAGGGGTGAATCTCCGTTTTTCACTCCACCAGCACAAATCCCGCCCATTGATACGGGTCCAGCCCCGCGTCCCGCAACGCCTTCTGCGCCGCCCGGAACGCCTCCGGGATCTCCATTTCCCCCTCCAGCCATTTTTTGTAAAACGTGGTCATCAACAGCGAGGTCTGCTTGTCGGGCACCTGCCATAGCGACATAATCAAATACTTCGCCCCGGCGATCTTGAACGCCCGCTGCAGGCCGTATACGCCTTCGTTGCCCTGGATGTCGCCCAGGCCGGTCTCGCAGGCCGAGAGCACCACCAGTTCGGTATTGGAGAGGTTCATCTGGCTGATTTCGTAGGCGGTGAGGATGCCGTCTTCCATGCCCTCGGTGGCATTACCTCCGGTCCACACGCGGTTAGCGCCGGCCAGTATAAGGCCGGAGCGCATCATAGGGTTATCCGACAAACGAAATACCGGTTCGCCATTACTAAATACTGAACGGCGCAGGGTATCTACTGGATCGGGATAAAAGAAGCCATGGGTGGCGAGGTGCAACACTTCCGGCGACATCTCTTTCCGGCCAATTTGTTTGAACGCCTCTTCTGTGGCTGCTGCGCCCAGGTGTAGTGTAACATTCCGGCCGCTCCCGCGCAGCGCCCGGCTTATCTCCGTCACTTCCCGTTTACTGTCTTGCAGTTCGGCCCACGGAATCACGGCGGTACTATCCGGCTGGTAAAATGAATTCACAACTGCACCGCGTGAACCGGCGGCCATCTCCTCCGAAAGCGATGAGGTAGCAGGCGGCGGCAGCGCTGTGCTGTCGGCGTCGTACTGGATGTCGCCGAAAAGTACGGCGTCATGGACAGCAAGTTTGGTTTGTGTCGGTGCAACCAGTTGTCGCGTGCTGCCAAGTAATACGAGATTGTAGCGATCGGCAAGAGTGGAATCTGCGTTGATAGGGATGGCAGACAGATTGAGGCGATGCAGCAAGCCAGCGGGGGCAAGATATATTGTATTTATGCCGCTAAGCATGGGTTCGAGCGGTTTCCAGAGCAGTTCATACAAGGTTTTGCGCGGATGGGCGAGTGCTTTTGCGCCACGATTGGCCTGGCTGTACAAATATTTGACGTATAACTCGTTTCGCTCGGTATTTCGCCAGAGCAAGGAATCGAGTTGTTTTTCCTCGAATAAAGTAATCCATTCCGGCGCGGCTTGGCCGGGGCGGAGGAGCAGGGCGGCATAAAAAACGCTGTCAGTGGGGCCTTCTGGCGGCATAAAGCGGAAACGGACAAATTCCAGGGCTGCCATGTCGGGGCTCAGGCGCGCCTGTATATCTGCCCACGTAACCTGCTGCAGTGCATTGCTGAAGCCGGCGGCGGTACGGGCGAGTGCTTTTTCGATTGTTTTAGATTCGGCTTCAAGTGTTATGACTCCTTCGCGCTCGGCTGGTGGCTTGGAATATTCGGCAGCAAGTTGGCGTTGCACTACGACCAGTTGAGCATACAGGCGGGCTGAGGCTGTGTCGGATATTGAAAGTGCTTTGATTTGGCTGGCTTTTCCAAGCAAAAAACCTTTGTAGAACAATGCATGGTCGAAGAGCAAACCCAAGTGGCCACCTGAGGTGGCTGCCCGACGAAGGGCAATAGAAAAGTCATTGTCCAGGTCTTGCTCGAACAAGTGCGTGTATGCATCTAATTGCTTGGCCGACATAAAGCGGGCGGCCCGCTCCAGCTGGCCGCGTTGAAGCATTTGGGCTTCCAGTTGATACATTTCAGCACTGTCATATTGCCCTTGCGCGGCGAATAGATTGATCAGGCTGCGCAGGCCGAGGCTGTACCATGGGTGTTCGCGTCCCAGTGTACCTTCCCAAATTGAACGGGCTTCTTCAAGGAAGTAATGGGCGCTGTCATAAACACCCTGGTAACGATAGGTTTCACCGAGTTCATAAACGGCGTTGGCGTAATCATCAGGGTTTTCTTTCCCGCTGACCTTTTCATCTATTGCGCGGGCTTCATTCAAAGCACTTATTGCTTCGTCATAAAAACCTAATTGTCGCTTTGCCAAACCTATACTAGCGATAACCATAGTATAGTATATATTATTTTTGCCCATCAATTTTTCAAGCAGATCAATTGCTTGTAAATAATAATGGATTGATTTTTTATAGTCTCCAATATAAGTATTCACTATACCTAAATGATATAGATCAATAGCATAATTGATATTTTGAGTACCAAGCTTATTTTTAGTCAAAAGCGCCGCCTCCCGGGCATTTTTTTCTGCTTCCTGGAATGCACCAACATTTGAGTACAGGACTGATAATTGTTGCAACCTATATTGACTCAATGAAAAGTTACTTTCAAATACAGCATTGTAGGCAGAAGATGCCGCAAGCAATATCTCTGCTTCCTCATAGCGACCCATTTTATTATACAACTCGCCCAAATTGAGTTGGGCACGCAAGTATTCAGTATGAAGGGGGCCAAGTGATTGATGAAAAATATTTATAGCATCCTTTAATAAGGTATCGGCCTCTTCATAGCGCGACCATTGAAGGTATAAATACCCCAATCCTTTTAAAATCAATGCATAGAGAGGGTGTTCACGTCCCAAGCTCTCTTCGCAAAGGCTTTTTGCTTCCCGGTAAATCTTTTCGCTTTGTTCGTTGTCTTTACCAACCTGGAACAATGCCATTCCAAGCATACTTCGTATATATTCCGGGTGTTCTTTTCTTTGAATTTTTTCTCGCAGGGAGAAAGCCGCCTGCAGGAAGTGTTCTCGCTTTGCCTGATCGCCCATACGGAAATACAAGCTCCCCAACACTTCTAAGCTTGATGCATAATCCGGGTGATTCATCCCAATGGTTTGTTCCCGGATTGTTTTTGCTTCATTCAGTAATTGCTCCGCCTCTTTGTAACGCGACATTAAAAGATATAACCTCCCCACATTGTGCACAGCAGTCGCATAATTCGGACTATCGCGCCCGTGCAGCACAGCCTGTATTTCCCGGGCTTTTACCAGCAGTGGCTCTGCTTCATCGTAGTGTGCCATCTCCAGCCTGGTCAGTCCGAGGCCGCTAAGGGTAGCGGAAAAAATCTCACCAGTGGAATCTTGATGTAGTTCCTCGCGGGCTTTGGCATCAAGAAAGCTTTGTTCCGCAGCGACGTAACGGCCCATGGCGGCTTGCATTTTTCCAAGGTTGTTCAGTGTCCGTTCAAACAGTGCAGGGTCTACACGGTTCTGATCGGGGATAGCAAAGCGAGCTGCATCGGCCATGGCCAGCGCTTGGCGGTAGGCGCCATCGCGAAAAAGGCTGTCGGAAGCCACGAGCAGGTTCTCCACCTCCTCAGCCACCACCAGCGAGTCAGCCTGCTGGGAAAAAACCGGGATGGTAAAAAAGATAAAAACGTAAAGGAATGTAGTTCTCATAACAACGCAAATATTGGGTCAGGCAAACAAATGTCGGAGCGCGCTGGATTTAAGGTATTAGGAACATCTAAGGTATGGATGATCGTGTATGATTCACTCCACCAGCACAAATCCCGCCCATTGATACGGGTCCAGCCCCGCGTCCCGCAACTCCTTCTGTGCCGCCCGGAACGCCTCCGGGATCGCCATCTTCTCTTCCAGCCATTTTTTGTAAAACGTGGTCATCAGCAGCGAGGTCTGCTTGTCGGGCACCTGCCACAGGCTCATGATCAAATACTTCGCCCCGGCGATCTTGAACGCCCGCTGCAGGCCGTACACGCCTTCGTTGCCCTGGATATCGCCCAGGCCGGTCTCGCAGGCCGAGAGCACCACCAGTTCGGTGTTGGAGAGGTTCATCTGGCTGATCTCGTAAGCCGTGAGGATGCCGTCTTCCATGCCGGGTTTCAAGGGCTTCCCGGTGGCCCAGGCGTAATTGCCGCCGGCGAGGATGAGGCCGGAGCGGATCATGGGGTGGTCGGAGATCTTAAATACCGGCTCTTCGCCATTCCGCATTCCGTATTCCGTATTCCGCATCCCACCACCCGGGTCGGGGAAGAAAAAGCCGTGCGTGGCGAGGTGCAAAACACTCGGCGAGGGCCGGCTTTTGCCGATAGACTTGAAAGCTTCCTCGGTAGCCGCGAAGCCTCCCCGCAATGTGGCTCGGAAACCACTGCCCGTCAGAATGGGTTCTACGGCGGCAACTTCTTTTTCGGTCCATTTCAAATAGCCCCAGGTGCCGCCCCGGCCGGTGGAATCAACCTGGCTGAAACTCAGTTCTCCCCGACTTGCAACGGTCTCGCTGCCGTATTCCACATTAGCCGCAGCCATAGCCAGGCTGTCCATTTCGTATTGCACTCCTCCAAAAAGCATTGCATCCTGGCTATGCGCTGCGAACAGTGGGCTGCCAACCACCAACTGGCGGGTACTGCCCATCTCGACCAGGCGGTAGCGGTCGGCCAAGGTTTCTTCCTCGCTGATGGGGATAGCGCCGGGGTTCAGGCGGTACAACAGTCCCGATGGAGAAAAATAGATGGTTTTAACACCTGTCAAGTCATGTTCCAGTGGCTGCCAGAAGAGTTCGTACAGCGATTTTTCGGGTTTGCCGAGCGGCTTAGCGCCCCGTTCGGCAATAGTGTACAGGGTGCTCACATAATCGGCCCTGCGCTCGCCGGACGTCTTGAGGAGGCTGTCGAGTTGTTTTTCCTCAAAGAGCGGGATAAACTTCGGCTGGTCGAAGCCCGGGCGTAGCAGCAGCGCGGCGTACATCGTGCTGTCTGTCTCTTTTTTGTCAGAATAATGGTAATGCACGAATTCTATCGCCGCCTCGTCTGCTTTTAGCTTTTGCTGCACGTCCTGCCAATTGACCTGCCGTAAGGCATCACCAAAACCCGCGACAGTGCGGGCGAGGTCTTTTTCAAGATCGTTGGCATTTTCTTCCAGTTCGGCAACTTTTGCACTGTCCCTTTCGGCGGTCGGCTTGCTGTACTCGTTGGCCAGCCGGCGCTCGAAGGACTTCAGGGTCTCGTATTTTTTGGTAGCGCTGGAATCAGCAAGCGCCAATCGTTTGATCTGGTTGGCGGCATTGAGCATAATGCCTTTGTAAAAAAGGCTGTTGTCGTAACAAACCGGGGTTACTTTTTTACTGCCGGATACTTGGGTGAACGAAAGGGTTTGGTTTTGACTTTGCACAAACTTGTTCAGGTAATTGCTCAATTCCCGTTCCGAAAGGTGGCGCAAGGCTTTTTCCATCAGGCTCCTGTTGACTGTGGATAATTCCAGGAAAAGGGGCTCCGCTTTGTCGAATCGGCCTATGGCAAAGTATAAATTCGCCAGGTTGATCAGGCTTGCAGTATAATCAAGATTTTCCTTCCCCAGCACTTTTTCACAGATGGCTTTGGCTTTGAGGAGGAGCGGTTCCGCTTGCTCATGTCGGCCAATCGTCATGTATAGAAGTGCCAGGTTGGTCAGATTCTCCGCATACCTGGGATGTTCCTCTCCCTGCATTTTTTCCCGAATAGCTTTGGCTTCGAGGAAGAGGGACTCGGCTTTTTCGTATTGGCCAATATTAACGCATAGTTGCGCCAGGTTCAACAAGGATCCGGCATATTCGGGATTTTCCTTTCCCAGCACTTTTTCATAGATGACCTTGGCTTCGAGGAAGAGGGGCTCCGCTTTGTCGTATTGGCCTATCATCTGGTATAGTTGCGCCAGGTTGCTCAGACTTAAGGCATAGTCAGGATGCTCCTTACCCAGTGTTTTTTCCGAAATGGCTCTGTCTTCTTTGTACATCAATTCGGCTTTTTCATATTGACCCATGTCATAATACAGATTCGCCAGGTTGGTCAGGCAATTCTTGTAAAAGATATGGGTCCGATTATTTAACCGGTTTTCAAAAACATCTTTGGCCTGTAGAAAATACGATTCGGCTTTCTCGTACTGGCCCATGATTCTGTACAGTCCCCCGAGGTTGATCAGGGTTCCGGCATAATTAGGATGTTTCTGGCCCAGGACTTTTTCAAGGATGGGTATACATTTGAGGTAGAGGGGTTCGGCCTTTTCGTACCGGCCCAGGTCGGTGTACAAAAGCGCCAGGCCGTTCAGACAATTCATGTAAAAGGGGTGATAGGGATTATTCATGCGTACTTCGAATATCTCCTTGGCTTCGAGGTAGAGGGGTTCGGCTTTTTCATATAGGCCCATTTTCCTGTACAGACTCCCTAGGTTGATCAGACTTCCGGCATAATCGGGATGCTCTTTCCCGAGCATATTTTCCCGGATGGCTTTGGCTTCGAGGTAGAGGGGTTCGGCTTTTTTATACTGGCCTTTTTCACTGTAAAGAATTCCAAGCCCATTAAGGCAGTATAGGTAAAACAGATGATTTCGGTTGTTTAAGTGCACTTCAAATATCGCCTTGGCTTCGAGGAAAAGGGGCTCGGCTTTGTCGAATTGACCCATCCTTTCGTACGTATTCGCCAGGTCGATCAGGCTGCCGGCATATTCGGAATTTTCCTTGCCCACCATTTTTCCACGGATGGTCATGGATTCGATGTAGAGGGCTTCGGCTTTTTCGTATTGGCCCGTGTTGGAGTACATACCCGCCAGGTTGTTCAAGCTGGCGAGATAATCGGGATGTTCCTTGCCCACGGCTTTTTCCCGGATCGCTTTGGATTCGAGGTACCATTTTTCAGCTTCCGGATAATTCCGCTTGGAATCAAGCATTCGTCCATGGATGTAACAACAACTGCCATAGGCCGCCGACTCCCACCCCAGCTTCTCCAAGGCTATTTTTTCGGCGACGGCAATCGTTTCAAGGGCTTTGCCCAGGTTGTTTTTACCAGTTAAATCTCGAGCCAACTGAATGAGACTGTCCACCTGCCGGATGGCGGTAGAATCCACGGTTTGCGATACAACCCAAAAGGGAGCACAGAAGAGGAGCGGAAGTAGAAGCTTTTTCATGACAGGAATGGTTATGTTTTCAATGTATTCAAAATAGGGAGTCATGTTCCTACTCCACCAGCACGAACCCCGCCCACTGATACGGGTCCAGCCCCGCGTCCCGCAACGCCTTCTGCGCCGCCCGGAACGCTTCCGGGATCGCCATCTTCTCTTCCAGCCATTTTTTGTAAAACGTGGTCATCAGCTGCGAGGTCTGCTTGTCGGGCACCTGCCAGAGGCTCATGATCAGGTACTTCGCCCCGGCGATCTTGAAGGCCCGCTGCAGGCCGTACACGCCCTCGTTGCCCTGGATGTCGCCCAGGCCGGTCTCGCAGGCCGAGAGCACCACCAGTTCGGTGTTGGAGAGGTTCATCTGGCTGATCTCGTAGGCGGTGAGGATGCCGTCTTCCATGCCTTCTTTTATGGGTTTTCCGCTGGCCCAGGCGTGGTTGGCGCCCGCGAGGATGAGGCCCGAGCGGATCATGGGGTGGTCGGATATCTTAAATACCAGCTCTTCGCCATTCCGCATTCCGTATTCCGTATTCCGCATTCCACCACCCGGGTCGGGGAAGAAAAATCCGTGGGTGGCGATATGCAACACCCGCGGGGAGGGCTTGCCGCCCGCGCCGATGCGCTTGAAGGCTTCCTCCGTGGCCGCGTAGCCCCGGCGGGTTTCCGCTTGAAAACCCGCGGCACGGAGCGTCTTCTCCACGCTGCCCACCTCGCGGTCGGTAAAGGGCAAGGGCGCCCAGCTGCCCTGGCGCAGGGTGGAGTCGGTATTGGCAAAGCTCAATTCCCCCCGGCTGGCAATGGATACCGAATCGGGCACAGCGTTGGCCTGGGCTAACGCCGTGCTGTCGGCCTCGTAGGTGATGCCGCCATAGAGCAGCGCGTCATTGCCGGCAGGTCTGGCCCCGGCAGCCGCCGCGAGTTGACGCGTGCTGCCCAATTCCACGAGTTGGTAGCGGTCGCCCAGCACCGAATCCACGCTGACCGGGATAGCAGCCAGGTTGAGGCGATAGAGCAGGCCGGCGGGCGCGTAATAGATCGTTCTTACGCCGGTCAAGGCGTTTTCCAGGGGTTGCCAGAGGAGTTCGTACAGCGATTTGCGGGGTTTGTTTACCGGGCTGGCGCCGCGATCGGCCAGGGTGTAGAGCTGATTGACGTAATCGGCCTTTCGCTCACCCGAAACCCGCAGGATGGAATCGATCTGCCTCTCTTCAAACAACGCGACAAATTCCGGCGCGGGCCAGTCCAGCCGGAGGACCAGGGCCGCGTACAGGGTGCTGTCGGCCGGCTCGGGATTTCGGACTCTGAACCGAATAAACTCGACGGCTGCTTCGCCGGGCTGCAGCCGCTGCTGAACCTGCTTCCAATGGGCAAAATCGGGCGGACTGGAAAGGACTGCCGCCTGGCGCGTCAACGCTTTTTCCAGGTCGTTGGCCTGGCGTTCAAACAGGTCCACATTTTTGCGCTCGTCGAGCGGCTTGCTGTACTCGGCGGCCAGCAAATTGTGCAGGTCTTTCCAATGGCTGTACGCCAGCCGGATGCTATCGGGAGCCTCCGCCAGTTTTTTGTTCAAGGCCAGCCGCGTTTCCAGGATAAAACCTTTTAAAAACAGGGTGTTGTCGGCGGCCAGGGCGGCCAGGGCCGGCACCTTCCCGCCGCTTGCGGCCGCGCAGGAATAGATGGTTTGGCTCAACGACAAGTGAATGCGCACAAAACTGTTCAACTCGCTTTCCGGCAGGAAACGGATACCGTCGAGGATAGCAGAGCGGTAGATCGCCATAGCCGAATCGTAAGCGGCCACGGCTTCCGGCGCTTCATGCAGCCTCCACCACAACAAGTTGCCCTGCTCGATCAGGGTATAGGCATACACCTTGCTGCCGGTCCCGAGGCTCGCTCCGGTGACGTTTTTTCCGAGGGCGAGCAACGCGCGCGCTTCGGCTAATTTCCCCTCGCGCACGCAAATAGACGCCAGGTCGCGGAGGGCATGCCCATAGTAGGGGCTGGACCGCAAATGCGCGTTTTCCAGGGCGTTTTTCACGGCGACGAATTGTTCTTTTGCCTCGTCGAAATGCCCTAAGGATAAGTACATTTCACCGATGTGCAGCAAGCCCTCTGTAAAATAATCGGCATGTTGCCCCAACTGACCCGCACCAAATTTTACGGCGTCGTTGAGGTACCATAATGCCGAATCCTGCAGGCCCAGATCGTCGTAGTTTTCACTCAGGGCCATGCTGTTGTTCATCAGATAATATGATTTCAGGTAGGTGAGGAACTCCGGAGCCTGTATATCCATATAATTAAGCCTGGCGCGCTTGTGGAAGTCGATCGATTCGTGGCTCCGTCCGATATCCTGGTAGAAGGCGCCCAAATTGGACAAAGAGACGCCGTAAATCTCGGACTCAGTTCCAAACGGCTCCTGTTCAAAGATCTGAATCGACTGCCGGAGGTTTTTTTCCGCCTCCTCCAATCGGCCCAGGTCGAGCAAATACTTGGCGGACTCGCCCAGTTCCTGAGCATATGAAAAGCGCGACACTTTTGGGTTATCACGTGCCGTATTCACCGCCCTTCCCTGCACCGCTAACACTTCTTCCGTCCGACCTAGCATATACAGCGCCTGGGCGAGGTTATGCCGGATGCCGACGGTTTCAGGGTTATCTGCCCCCCGCAGTTTTTGACACAGGGCCAGCGATTCCTCGTAAAATGCCGCCGCTTCCACGTACCTCCCGACATTCAGGTAAAAAAGGGCCAGCGAGTTGATTGCACTGTGGTATTGTTCCGACTCCGGCGAATTCAATTTTTTTACCAACTCCAGGTTTTCCAACAGAGCGCTTTCCCCTGCTTCGTACTTGCCCCATTCCTTGTACATATGCCCCATTGAAATGAGGTTGTTCGAATATAGTAATTGATATTTAGGCGGGCCGTTTTTGCAAATGAGCTGGGCCTGCCGGAAGAGCGCCTCGGCCGTGTCATAGCGCTGAAATATCCGCAGGAAATTGGCCCGGCTGGAAAGCGCTCTGGCGTATTGGATGGAATCCGGTCCGTATTTCCCCAGGTTCAACGCCACTGCATCGCGCAAGAGACTGTCGCCCGCATCGGGCATATTCTCCCACTGAAAAAACAGGATATTGGAAAGGATCAGGCTGGATATCCGGATCGTATCCAGTTGCGGCGCGCTGTGCAGCAGCGCGCTGGCCTTCACAACCACCATCGCTACCGAATCATATTTATGCTCGGTCTTGAAGTCTTTCATTTTCAGCAACAAGCTGTCTACTTGCCGGGCGATGGCGAGGGAGTCGTGCTGCTGGCAAAAAGCAGGGCGCGAAAAACAGAAAAGCACATAGAAAACGACAAGGTGTTTCATCAGAATTTTGAATTTATGCAAAGAGAGTACCGCCAACAGCCCGGGCGGGCTGCCGAAACACAGCCAAACTTATAGTCGTGTAATAAGGGTGAGATTCAACTGAAGCGCCACCAAAGGTAGTCGAAAGCGATAAATGACCGTCTTAAATTTCGGCAAAACCTAAAACGGAGATACCGGCAACGTGAAATGACTTTTTCCCGCCCAAACGGCATAGGCCGGCAACCGGCTGCGTACTTTTGCCCCGCATTTTCCTTTTCCAGTGAAAGAAAACCAACCCGATATCCTCGCCGCCGCCCAGCGCACCATCCGCATCGAAGCCGATGCCCTGAACGCCCTGGCCGACAGCCTCGACGATACCACCGACTTCCGGGCCTGCGTCGAGACCATCCACCGCAGCCCCGGGCGACTGGTGCTCACCGGCATCGGCAAAAGCGCCATCGTGGCCCAGAAGATCGTGGCCACGCTCAACTCTACGGGCCAACCGGCGCTGTTCCTCCACGCCGCCGATGCTATTCACGGCGACCTGGGCATGATCCAACCCGGAGATGTCGTGTTATGCCTGTCGAAAAGCGGCGAGTCGGCCGAGATCAAAGTGCTGGTTCCGCTGGTCAAAAATTTCGGCAATTGCCTCATCGCCATGACGGCCAACCGCGCCAGCACCCTGGCCCGCCAGGCCGACTATGTGCTCTGGACGCCCGTCGACCACGAGGCCGACCCCAACAACCTGGCGCCCACGGTGAGCACCACCGCCCAAATGGCCTTGGGCGACGCCCTGGCCGTGGCCCTGCTCGCCCTGCGCGGCTTCACGCCGGAGGATTTTGCCAAATTCCACCCCGGCGGCGCCCTGGGCAAACAACTCTACCTGCGCGTCGGCGAACTCTGCGCCCTGCACGAGCGGCCCGTGGTGGCGCCCGAAGCCACCCTGCAGGAAGTCATCCTCGAAATTTCGTCCAAACGCCTCGGCGCGACCGCCGTGCTCGACGCCGGGGGCGCCCTGCTCGGCGTAGTTACCGACGGCGACCTGCGCCGGATGCTGCAGCGCAGCGCCGGTTTCAGCGACATCACCGCCCGGCACATCATGACGCCCAACCCCAAAACGATCGGCCCCGACGCGCTGGCCGTCAGCGCCCTGGCGCTCATGCGACAGTATTCGATCACGCAACTGCTGGTGGTCGACAACGACCAATACCTCGGGATCGTACACCTGCACGACCTCGTGCGCGAAGGGCTGGTGTGAGCCAATACCGCCGCAAACTGTTAAATTTTTCGAAAAAAAATTTCCGGTTAAACCCAGGAGCCCTTCCGCCATCCAAGCAGGCGATTTCCGGAAGGAGATCGGCGTTGGCCAACGTTCTTATCCCATCCATTCATTTTAAAACGCATTATACACTATGAAAAAGGCGCTCTTTGCCCTCTCCGCTTTCTTGCTCGCCGGTTTGCTGATCCAATCCTGCAAAAAAGACAGTGAATCCTCCGTATCCGTAGCCGATCAAACCATTGCCGAAGACCTCGTATCCTACAACGACCTCGCCGAATTCACCGATTTTGAAGTCGACGGCCAGGTCCAGGAAAACCTCATCGACATGTCGGTCAGCGACCGCGGCAGCTGCCCCACCGTTACCTACGCACAGCCGATCGGCAACTGGCCCAATACCATCACGCTCGACTATTCGCCCGACGGCTGCACCAAAGACGGCCACACCTTCAAAGGCCAGGTGGTGATCCAGCAAACGAATAAAATGACTACCGTCGGCGCCGTGCGCACCGTGACGTTCAACAACTTCTCCGTCGACGGCGTACAAATTGAAGGTTCCCGCGTGTTCACCAATGAAGGTCCCAACGCGGCCGGTCAACCGGTTTGGTCGAAAACCGCCGCCGAAACCTTTACCTTCCCCGACGGCACCCAAGCTACCTTCAACGCCACGCATTCGCGCACGCTGATCGAAGGCGCACTCACGCCGACGCACCTCGACAATGTGTGGAGCATCACGGGTAACTATTCCGGCGTCGACCGCAAAGGCAATACCTACTCCGGAACGATCACTTCACCGCTGATCAAACGCATCCTGTGCCCCTGGGTCGTACAAGGCACGATCGAATTCACCCGCAACGGCAACACCCGTACGCTCGACTTCGGCGACGGCACCTGCGACCGCGACGCTACCCTGACGCTGAACGACGGCACCGTCAAAAGCATCAAAATTCACCACCACTGGTGGAAATAAGGCGCTGCAAAAGCGTTCGAAAGCCGCCGGCCGGGTTATTCCGCGCCGGCGGTTTTTTGTTTGCTCCAGCGGGGCAGGGCCAGGAACCCCCGGTATTTGGGCAAATTGATCAGCAACACGCCCCCTAAAATAATGCCCAAGGCCGCCATTTGCCGCCAGGCAAAAGGCTCGTTGACCAGCAGCCAGCCCAACAACACCGCCACCACCGGATTGACGTAGGCGTAGGTGCCAACCTGCACCGCCGGCCGAATCCGCAACAGCCACACGTAGGCCGAATAAGCCACCAGAGAGCCGAAACCGATCAAATAAATCAGTCCGGCCCACGATTCGGCGCTCACCCGGGCGAATGAAAAGGCCCGGAGCTCGCCCTGTTGCCAGCCTACCAACAGGCTGAACAGCCCGGCAGCCAGCATTTGAATGCCGGCGCCCATGGTGGTCGACACCGATGCCGGCCGGTATTTGAGGTACAACGAGCCGGTAGCCCAGAAAATACAACCCGCCAACAGCATCAGCATGGCAAATACCTGGGCATTCAACCCCTGCGCGCCGGCGCTGTCGACGCCAAATAAATACACGATTCCGGCAAAGCCGACCAAAATGCCGCTGAGGATGAGGCCGTTCGAGAAATTGAACGACCATTGTTTGTAGTCCAACAGCACAAACCAGAATGGCATACTCGCGACGATGATGGCGGCCATGCCGGAAGAGATGTATTGTTCGACCCACACCACCGTGCCGGTACCCCCAAACAGCATCAGGATACCGGCAAAGGCGTGTTGAAGTCCGGGCCGAACCGGAGGACGCTCCCCTTTCGCCATTTGCCAGCCCAACAAAATGGCGCCGGCCGTTGAGAACCGGATACCGGAAAGTAAAAACGGCGGAATGGTTTTTAGCCCGACCAGTATGGCCAGGTATGTAGAGCCCCAAACGAGGTAAATAGCAGCAAAGGCCGCTAAAATGAGCCCGCGGCCGGGGGCAGGATGGGTAGACATGACAGACAAAAAGGATAAAAGGGTGAAAGCGGGACGTTTAAGGAGCGACGGTGTTGCGGAGTAAGGCCAGCGTTTGCCCGATCTGACCGGTATGGTACACATCGTGTGCGACAATACCTTCCAGCAGCAATTCGAAAGCATGCTTGCCGTCGGGCAGCGGTCGGGCCAGGAGCGCATCGGTTTCGGCCTCCAGGCGTTCGATCAGTTCCGTTTGATTGGCCTCTAGTTCGGCGAGCAGGGCTTGCCAGCCTTTGGTCTCCAGGAGTTCGGTAGGCGACCAGTCTTTGGCTGAATTGACCTGGATCTGAAAATTGTTGTTGCCTTTGAGGCGCTCGAGCAGCAAACGCCGCCAGGCCAGTACATGCGCCACTTGCTGAGCGACCGAGTGCAGCCCGGGCGCCGGCGCCTCGAAGGCCTCCTGCTCGTCGACGGTTTCCAGTTTTTGCAACAGCGCGTCGCCATACCAGGGGCTGCCGTTGTAATTGTTGCGGAGTTGGCGGATGTAAGCGGTGAGATTTGTTTTCATAGCTTTATTGTTAATAATCGTATCTTTACCGGTAAAATTAATTTAGACGGTAAAAATACATACATTTTTACCAACAAAGCAAGTTTTAGTAGTAAAAAAATGATGGAAAATCCGCTCGATACCATTTCTCTGGACGGCGGCTGGCTTTGCCTGGATTTTATCAACACCGTTTCCACCCGCAAGCCGGCTCCGGGGACGGAATATTTGAATACCTGGGACGATTTTAAGGCCTGGGTCAACCGGCTCGCCCTGTTTACCGAAACGGAATTGGCGGTATGGGAACGGCTGCCGGCGGGCAACATCGAAGAGGTTCGCGCGCTGCGCGAGGCGTTGCATGCGCTGTTCGTGCATTATATCGAATTCGGCGAACTGCTGCCCGAACACCTGGACACCTTCAACAGTTTTTTGCACGAGGTTTATCCGCACACCCGGCTATGCCCTACGGCGGAGGGGCTGCGGCGCGGGGTGGAGGACGCCCCGCATCCGGAGAAACCGCTGTGGTTGCTGGCGCTTTCGGCCGAAACGCTCCTGCTCAGCGACCGGCTATCGCGTGTAAAGGCCTGCGACAGTTGCGGCTGGCTGTTTCTCGACACCAGCAAGAACGGCGCCCGCCGCTGGTGCAACATGCAAACCTGCGGCAGCCAGATGAAAGCCAAGGCTTATTACCACCGGAAAAAAGGATAAGAAACCGTCTGAAAACCCCTGCCGGGTGGCAAGACATATCTTTTGGCGTTTTGCATCGGCTATTTTTTCGGCAATAGGGCATGGCTATTCCCTCAAAAATAAGCCTTGCCTAACGCCAAAATCTATGCCTTTCCACCTCGCCAGGGGTTTTCAGACGGTTTCTAGTGGGCCGTCCAGTCCGCTTTGCTGGGTTAGCGTAGGGGCTTTTCTGTTCCAACTAGGCAGGAGGAGGGCGAAATACGGGATATTTTAACCGACGAATAACGACGTTGGGGCAGAAAAGTACCAGGCTAACCCAGCAAAGCGGACTGGACGGCCCACTAGGATCAAGCGGTTTCTCCGCGCTCGTATTCCACAAAATACATGGCGATCTCGCCCTTGTGCTTGGCGGCCAGGCGGCCGCGGTAGGTGCAGGGAAACAGGTCTTTCACCCGCTGGTAGGTGGTTTCCGAAATATTGATCTTGTGGGGTTCGCTGCCCTGCTCCAGGCGGGCTGCCGTGTTGACGGTATCGCCCCAGATATCGTAGGCAAATTTGTGGCTGCCCACCACGCCGGCGATGACAGGCCCGGTGTGGATGCCGATCCGCATTTCGAACACGGGTTTGCCCTCGGCCTGTTTTTCTTCCATCAGCGCCTTGAGCCGGACCTGCATGTCGATGGCGGCGCGCACTACGTCTACCGGGTGGGTGTCGTTCGTTTCCGGGAGGCCGCCCGCGCACATGTAGGAGTCGCCGATGGTTTTTATTTTTTCGAGGTTAAACTGTTTAACGATAGCGTCGAACAGGCGAAAACACTCGTCCAGTTCGGCGATCAGGTCATCGGGGGGTACCTGTTCGGCGATTTGCGTGAAGCGCTTGAAATCGGTGAACATCACGGTGACCGAGGCGTACTGTACGGGTTGTACCGAAGCGTTGGCCTTCAGCTCGGCGGCCGTGGCGGCGGGCAGGATATTGGTCAGGAGTTCGTCGGCGCGGCGTCGTTCCTGTTCGATGGCGTCGTTTTTGGCGGCCAGTTCGCGGTTGGCGCGGGCGCGCAGGCGGTTGCGGTTGAGCAACAGCGCCACGAGGATCAGCAGGGCAAACGCGCCGCCGAAAAGCGCATACTGCCGGATGCGCGATTTGGCGATTTGCGCCTCCTGGAGCTGCAGGGCCGTTTGCTGGTCTTTGATCTGCTGCTTGCGCTTGTCGTCTTCGAACAGGGCTTCCTTTTTGGCAAACTCGCCGCTGATCTTTTCATTCAGGCGTTTGTAACGGTATTCGTCGTACTGCACCCGGTAACCGTAGGCTTTTTCATACTCGCCCATTTTGGCGTACACCTCCGCATAGTCCTTGAGGGCCCCCTGGATGTATTTCGCGTCGCCAACCTCCTTGGCGATTTTATCATAGCGGCGCACCAGTTCGAGCGATTTCTCCTGCTGCCCGGCGCGCGAGTAGGTATCGCCCATGGTGTTGTACACTTCCATGAGGCCGAGTTTGTCGTCGAGCGAGCGATAGATCGTTTCCGCCTGGCGGAGGTACTGAAGCGCCAATTGGTAGTTGCCGAGGTGTTTGTGCGCGTCGGCCAGGTTGGTAAATACATTGGCCTGGCCGGGCGCATCGTCGAGTTTTTTCCACAAGTCGACGGCGCGCATATAATAGCGCACCGCCGTTTGGGCGGAGTCGAGTTCGTCGAGGGCGTTGGCGTAGTCGGTGAGGGCCTCGGCGAGGCGGGCGGGGTCGTCCAGTTTTTCCCGGATGGCCAGTTCGCGGGCGTACCAGTCACGGGCTTCGCCGTAGCGGTCGAGCTCGAAGCGGATATGGCCCAGTTGCGCGTATATCTTGGCGGTACCGTCGAGGTCCTGGCGCGCCTCGAGGATTTTCCGGGCGTCGAGCAGGTAACCCTGCGCTTCGTTGTAGAGACCCGATTCCTGGTAGGCGCCGGCGAGGTTGAACTGAGCTCTGGCGATGCGCACGGTATCGGCCAGTTCCTGCTGGATGGCGAGGTTTTCGCGGTGGTACACGATGGCCGAGTCGAAGTGGCCGGTCATTTCGGCCAGCACGCCCAGGTTGTTGAGCGAGGCGCCGATCTCCTGTTTGTCGCCGAGTTGCCGGCGCAGGGCGAGGGCTCGTTGGTAGTGCACGCGGGCGCCGTCGTAGTTGCCGCGGATCTCTTCCACCACGCCAAGACCGTTCCAGGCGGCGGCTTCGCCGCGGAGGTAGCCGAGTTGCTGGGCCAGGGCGACGGCCTCGTGCAGGCGGGCTTCGGCTTCGTCGGTGTTGGTTTCGTTGATTTCCCACGCGTAGTCGCTCAGCAGGGTCACGCGGTGGGTATCGGAGGGGGCGATGGCCAGGAGCCGGGCGAGGGAATCGGCCACCGGTTGGGCGGGCGCCGGGCGCCACACGAGCAACAAACACCCCAGCAAGAGTGAAACGAAAGCGTGCTTATGGGTTGGGTGCGGCCGATGGTTCATTTTCGAAGGTGAAAATACGGTGTTTGGGCGGGTATCCGGGTGCAGGAAACACTTTTTCGATTCCTGGACGCCGCCGGGGATTACTTCCCCCTTTTCTCCCGTCATTTCGCCGTACTTTTGCACCGAGAAATCCCGGCCCGGAAAATCTTTTTACCCCGGCGGGCGTTGTTAATCCGCTGTTCGCCGCGTTGGCGGCCGTTTCATTTAACCTGTTGACTCATGATGCGTCGTTTCGTCCTTGCCCTGGCCTTGCTGGCCTGCGCCGTCTCCCAACTCCGCGCCACGTACATGCTCATCCCGATGGATGAAAGCAGCCAGCGCAATCACCTGAAAGCCTATGGGATCACCTACTGGGTCATTTCGCAGGGCGTGGAAGCCTATTGGCTGCTCAACTACCGCGGCGGCAGTTTCGCCTTCCCGTATACCGCCGCGTTCGACCGGGAGTGCAAGACCCGCGACGTAAGTTTCGAGGTGATCGCCGACGCCCAATTCGCCGCTATCCAGAACGAGATCCTCAATCCGGAAGTGAATATGGACGTGATCAAACTGGAAAAAGCGCCCAAAATCGCCGTGTACTCGCCCGAAAAGGACGAAAAAGGGGAAATGATCCAACCCTGGGACGACGCCGTAACGCTGGTGCTCACTTACGCCGAAATCCCGTACGATGTCATTTACGATACCGAAGTGTTGCAGGGGAAACTCGCCGAATACGACTGGCTGCACCTGCACCACGAAGACTTCACCGGCATGTACGGGAAGTTTTACGCCAGCAACGGCAACCAACCCTGGTACCGCGAGCACGTGCGCATGATGGAAAGCCTGGCCGCCCAAAATGGCTTCACCAAAGTCAGCCAGCTCAAACTCGCCGTGGCCAAACGTATCTCCGAATATGTAGCCGGCGGCGGTTTTATGTTCGCCATGTGCTCGGCTACCGATACGTACGACATCGCCCTGTCGGCCGAAGGCGTAGACATCTGCGCCGAGATGTACGACGGCGACCCCGCCGACCCGAACGCCCAGAGCAAACTCGATTTCTCCAAAACCTTCGCGTTTCAGAATTACCAATTGATCCGCGACCCGCTCATCTACGAAC
Organism: Saprospiraceae bacterium; assembly: GCA_044230315.1. Classification (GTDB taxonomy): domain Bacteria; phylum Bacteroidota; class Bacteroidia; order Chitinophagales; family Saprospiraceae; genus M3007. The sequence goes on along the minus strand of JBGARJ010000007.1, from coordinate 163,735 downwards.
ATTCCACCATCGACCACAACCTCGGCCGCAACGTCAACCCGGAGCAGGATTATTTCACCCTGTTCGATTTCTCGGCCAAATGGGACCCCGTGCCCACCATGCTCACCCAATGCCAAACCCGCACGGTAAAAGGGTTCATGGGCCAGAGCACGGCGTTCCTCAAGCAATATATAAAACCCACGGTGCTCATTATGGGCGAGAACAAACCCGCCAATGAAGCCCGTTATATTCACGGCACCTATGGCCAGGGTTTTTGGACGTTTTACGGCGGCCACGACCCGGAGGATTACCGGCACTATGTGGGCGACCCGCCCACCGACCTGGCGCTGCACCCCAATTCGCCGGGTTACCGGTTGATTCTGAACAATATCCTGTTTCCGGCCGCGCGGAAAAGGCACCAGAAGACGTAGGAAGGCTTGGCGGGTGCCTTGCGCTGCGCGAATTGCATAAAATGTAATACTAACTTTATGTTGGCTTAACACCCCGCCCGGCAGGCGGATTTACCTTTGCAACGTCACCTGTTACAAAGGTTTTATGTATTTGCACCCGCGCCATATTATTTCTACCCAATCCCTTTTCGGTCGCTCTATCTGGACGCTCCGGCGCCCGCCGGCTTCTACTGCTTCAGGTCTTTTATTGGTTGGGACGCTTCCCCGGCGCGGGATTTTGGATCGCTTACCACCGCACTATACGACCCGATAATCTATGAAACGCGAAATCGATATCGTGGTACTTTCGGATATCCACCTCGGCACCTACGGATGCCACGCCCACGAGCTGAACAATTACCTGAAAAGTATAGAACCGCGCACGCTGGTATTGAACGGCGATATTTTTGACATCTGGTGTTTTAAGAAAAGTTATTTCCCGAAAGATCATCTTGAAGTGGTGCGCCGGATCATGAAAATGGCCGTCAACGGCACCCGCGTGTATTACCTGACCGGCAACCACGACGACCTGCTGCGCAAGTTCGGCGAACTGTCGCTGGGACTGGTCCACCTGCGCAACAAGCTGGTGTTCCAGATCGACGGCAAAACGCACTGGGTGTTTCACGGCGACGTGTTCGACGCCAGCATCCAGCGCGCCCGCTGGTTGGCCCGGCTCGGCGGCGAAGGCTACGACCTCCTGATCCGGATCAACCGGTTGGTCAACGGCGCCCGGCGGCTCTTGGGGTTTGCCCCCGTTTCGTTTGCCGCCCGGGTGAAAAAATCGGTGAAAGGCGCGGTGAAATACATCAGCGACTTCGAAGATACCGCCATCCAACTCGCCGCCGAAAAAGGCTACAATTATGTCATTTGCGGCCATATCCACCGCCCCCAGATGCGCGAAGTGACCGCCCTCAACGGGCACAAAGTGACCTACCTGAACAGCGGCGACTGGGTGGAACACCTCACCGCGCTGGAATGTGTGGCCGGCAAGTGGACGATGTATCAATACGACGAAACCGATTTCGAAGTGAGCCCGCGGCTCCAGGTACCCGAACGCGAACCCAAAATGTACATGCTGCGCCGGGAAGAGATCATACCCGAAATAGCCGCCGCAATGGATGCCTTATGAACAAACACGGCAACCCCGCGTTGCCAGCCGGAGTGGACAGGATACGAATATTGCGCTCCGGTTCCTTTGTCTTTTTCATGAATCAGTATAACCGGCTTGTTGCGGTGGAGGGTTTTAGCGGTAAAAAGCCCTCTACCGCGACAAGTCAATAGCTGGGCAGGTCAGACAGGACCCGGCAGAACCCCTCCGTTGATCGCGCATGCCGGGTCCAATTTTTTTGTTTGCCCACAAAATGGAGCAACGCGCCGGAGCATTGTTATCTTTGGCCGCCAAAATTTCCCGGCCCGACCAACCAGCGCTATCCATATTGTGACCGAACCCTCTGTTCCCCAGGTTTTAGATGCCGAAAGCCAGCGCTTTGTGCGCTCCATGCGCCTGTCGCGCATCATAGTCCCCGTCGTATTGGGCGTGGCGGCAGTAGCGTATTTGTTTTACCGCCAATTCGACCTGGAGCAATTCCGCACGATCCGGTGGACCGGCATGGCGTTCTTTTGGATCGGCATGGCGTTTCTGCTGCTGGTACTGCGGCATTTTATCATTTCCTTCCGGCTGTACACGATTACGCGCGGCAAATTTTCTTACCTCAAATGCCTCGAACTGATCGTGTTGTGGGAGTTTAGCGGCGCCCTTACCCCCACAAGCAAGGGCGGGCCGTTCGTGATGTTGTTCGTGCTCACCCGCGAGAAATTGCCGGCGGGCCGCACGGCCGCCGCGGTATTCTACACCATGGTGTGCGATGCAGGTTTTTTCGTGTTGACCATGCCGGTCTGGCTGCTGATCTACGGCCCGCCGATGTTGTTTCCGGGTATGCAATCGTATCACGACGTGGGGTTGGCGAGCGGCGCATTTTTCGTGACCTACGCCATGATGGCCGTGTACTGGTCGGCGTTGGTCTTTCTGCTCCTGCTGCGCCCGCAAGTGGCCCAAAGCGCGTTGTACTGGCTGGCCAACCGCCGGTTGCTGCGCCGCTGGTCGGCAGGCCTGCACCGGTTGGGCGACGAGTTTGCCCTGGCAGCGACGGAAATCCGGCAACAGGACTGGCGTTACCACCTCAGCATAGTTGGCAGCACCTTAGCTGCCTGGACGAGCAAGTTTATCCTGATCAATCTGCTCATCATTGCCATCGTACCCACCACACCGCTGGATGGCAGCACCCAAATTTTTATTTACGCGCGCCTGGTGGCCATGTTCACCATCATGACGTTCAGCCCCACACCCGGCGGCGCCGGACTGGCCGAAGTAGCGCTGGCGGGCTTCATTTCCGATTTTGTACCCACCGGTATCGGCCTGATCGTAGCCCTGCTGTGGCGTGGCATGGCGTATTACGGCTACCTGCTGCTGGGGGCAGTGGTGGTGCCCAACTGGATCGCCCGGCAGGTCAAACGCCCTGCCGCATAGCTACCTTTGAACCTTGCCCTTGGTCAGGGTGACCGGGATTTATTGGATGGATAGTCTCTTTATCAATAGTTCGGCACCGTTTGCTGTTAGCGTCCGTGCCAGAACTGTACGGAATGTCCATCGCCGTTGTTGGCGTCATTTTCAATTTTTGATAAAAACCCATCGAGCTACTGTTTCCAGCACCCTGTCTGTTAAATCAATTCTGCGCGGCAAGTCCGCGACACGCAGGCGCTGTCGTTTTGCGCGCCCATTTTGAAGATATTTTTGGCTCGTAAATGGGGATTTTCCGGAACTATGCCCGCTGAAACGGCGTTAGTTCGCCGGATTATAAACACCACCTGTCTTGCATGAAAACAACGCTACACCTGTTCATTTTTCTTCTGCTCGCCTGTCCGGCAGCCGCCCAAACCACCCTGATCAAAGGCCGGGTGACCGACGCTTCGAAAAACCCGCTCGCCGGCGCGAATATTTTACTCCGCGACACCTACGACGGCGCCACCTCCGACACGGAAGGCAACTTTCAGTTCGAAACCGAAGAGAGGGGCGCTCAAACCCTGCAGGTGACCTACCTGGGCTACGACTCTGTCGTGCAAAACGTCACCCTGCAGGGCGGCACGCTTGCCTTCAACCCGGTACTGAAGGAATCGTTCAACGAACTCAAGGTCGTGGTCATCTCCGCCGGCGCATTCGAGGCCAGCGACGAGAAAAAAGTGACCGTGCTCAAGCCGCTCGATATCGTCACCACGGCCTCGGCCGGCGGCGATACGTACGGTGCGCTCAAGACCCTGCCAGGGGCGCAGGTGTCGACGGGCGACCAGGAGGGGCTCTTCGTGCGCGGGGGCTCGGGCAGTGAAGCGCAGACGTTTATCGACGGCATGCTGGTGCGCAACCCCTTTTACGCCAGCACGCCCGACTATGCGGCGCGGGGGCGGTTCAACCCCTTTCTGTTCAAAGGCACGGTGTTCAGCACCGGCGGCTATTCGGCACAGTACGGGCAGGGCATGTCGTCGGCCCTGATCCTCGACTCGCAGGACCTGCCCGACCGCTCGGCGGGCACGCTGGCCTTGTCGAGTGTGGGGCTGGGATTCGGACAGATCAAATTGTATCCCAAAAAGGGCCTTGCCATCGGCGGCAATGTCAATTACAACAACCTGGCGCCGTACTTCTGGCTGGTCAAACAGACGCCCGATTTTACCCACAAACCCGAATTTGTGGGCACGGAGGGTTTCTTGCGCAAAAAAACCGGAAAAACCGGCATGCTGAAGTTTTACGGGTATTACAACCACGGCAACGTCGGGTTCCGCACCGACGCGCCCGATGGGAGCAAATTCGGGTTTTCGGTCAAAAACAACAACGTGTACACCAACCTGTCGTGGTCGGAATTGCTGGGCGAACATTGGAAGATCAACCTCGGCACGTCCTACTCGCGCGACTGGAACAACATCGGCACTTCGTACAACACCGGGGCCTTGTCGCCCGACACTTTTCACCTGCGCAATTCGCTGGGACAGGTGCGGGCCGTGGCCACGCGGTTTTTCGGGCGGCTGACTTCCCTGCGGTTTGGCGGGGAGTACCAATATTCGACCGATGATTTTGAAAACCAAACCTTTGGAAATGCCGCCCTGCACGACCACTACACCGCGGCTTTTGCCGAAACCGACCTCTATGTCACCACCAAACTGGTGGCGCGGTTGGGCATCCGGCTCGAAAACTCCAGTTTGCTCGACCAGGCCCGCGTGTCGCCGCGGGTGTCGCTGGCCTACAAACTCGGCGACGGCGACCAGGTTTCGTTTGCCTGGGGGCATTTTTACCAAAAAGGCGACAGCCTGCTGCGCTGGCGCGGCGAGTACGACCGCACGCCCGGCTTTCAGCGCGCGGAGCACTACATTCTCAACTACCAGTATATTCAGAACGATCGCACGTTCCGGGTGGAAGGGTATTACAAAAAATACGATGCGCTGGTCACCACGGTAACTGCCCTGCGCAACGACGGCTTCGGCTACGCCCAGGGCCTCGAACTGTTTTACCGCGACAAAAAAAGCCTGAAAAATGTAGACTTCTGGGTGTCGTATTCCTGGCTCGATACCAAGCGAAAATTTCAGTGGTTTCCACTGGAAGCCCAGCCTGCCTATGCCGCCAGCCACGTGGCCACACTGGTGGCCAAAAAGTTTTTCCCCGACTGGCGCGTCAGCCTGGGCATGACCTACAACTATGCCACCGGCCGGCCTTATTTCAATCCCAACCAACCGGAGGCCGCTTTTCTCAGCGACCGCACGCCCGACTACCACAACCTGAGCGTCAACGCCAGTTACCTGACCATGATCCGCCGCGCGTTCGCGGTGTTTGTGCTCGGGGTGCAAAATGTGTTGGGACAGGAGCAGATCTTCGGCTACCGGTACTCACCCGACGGCGCGATGCGCGATGCCATCAAACCGGCGGCCAAACGCTTTATTTTCGTGGGCGCGTTTGTCAGTTGGGGCACCGACCGGCGGCAGGAAATTCTCGATAATCAGAATTGAGCGGCTGGTCCATTTTTAAAAGAATGTCCAATATCCAACAAGGAATTTCCAATGTCCAAGTACGCCAAAGGGTAGGTCTGCATAACTGAATCGAATTTCCCATTCCGTGCGATCGAAACACCTGGACATTGGAAATTCCTTGTTGGATATTGGACATTCATCCTGCAAGGATGGCCTGATACCGCTTCGGGTCGTTGAGCAGTTTCACGGCTTCCTCCACTTCGGGGTCGTTTTTCAGGCTTTTGCGCACTTTTCCGCGCTGGAAGTAGTACCGGCCCACGATTTCCTGCTCGATCTCGTGGATGATGCGGGCTTTGCTTTTGGCGAGCTCGCCTTTTTTCTCCGCCTTGATTTTGTTCTCCATGGCCTGAATATCCGCGCCCAGGGCATAGTCTTCGCTGGCGGCGATGGTGCGGAGTTCTTTTAGTTTTTGCTCGGAGACGCTTTCGTACTCGAAGTTTTGGCTTTGCATGTAGCGTGAAAAGTCGTCCCAGTCGGCAAACGAGAACACTTCGATCGAGTCGATGACCGGGTGTTTCAGGCTCCATTGTGTGACATAGTCGAAAATCAGGTTCTTTTCGAGCAGGGCTTTCACGAGTCCGGAGGCGGTATCGGTGGGGAGCAGGACATCGGGCTTGACGCCGCCGCCGTCGAGTACCTGCCGGCCGTTGTGTGTTTTGAACGGCGCCCGTTCGGCGTCGGGGATATCCACGGGTTCGCCGTTTTTGTAGCGCACCGCCTGAATGCAACGCCCCGAGGGGATGTAGTATTTGGCCGTGGTAAGTTTGATCTTGGCGTTATAGCCCACGTCTTTGGTGTTTTGCACAAGCCCTTTGCCGTAGCTGCGCTGGCCGAGGAGCACGGCGCGGTCGAGGTCTTGCAGCGATCCGCACACGATTTCGCTGGCCGAAGCGCTCATTTTATTGATGAGTACGGCCACGGGAATATCATCGTCGATGGGGTTGTGCAGGGTTTTGAAACTGCGGTCCCACTCGGGCACCTTGCCTTTGGTGCTGACGATGAATTCGTTTTTCGGCAAAAACACGTTGGCCACGTTTACGGCTTCGTTGAGCAGGCCCCCGCCGTTGTTGCGCAGGTCGAGGATCACGCCTTTGAGGTCGGGGTGTTTGCGTTTGAGTTCCTGCAACGCGTTGGCTACATTTTCGCCCGCGTTCTGGGTGAAGATGCTGAGGTTGATGTACCCGATGCCATCGGCGACGATGCCCGAATGGGGCACATTTTGCGACTCGATTTCGGCGCGTTCCAGCGTAACGTGCAGTTCTTTGCTCTCGCCCGGGCGGCGCACCTGCAGATCGATCTTGGTGCCGGGTACGCCGCGCAAAAATGCCATGACCTCCTGTTCGGTGCGGCCCTTGGCGCTTTGGCCGTCGACGCTGAGAATGGCGTCGCCCACTTTCAGGCCCGATTTATGCGCAGGGCTGTCTTCAAATACTTCGGTGACCACCACCCAGTCGCCCATTTTACGGGCTTCGGCGCCTACGCCGTTGAATCTGCCTTCGGTGAGGTAGCGGTAGCCTTCGATATCCGTTTCCGAGATATAATTGGTGAACGGGTCGAGCCCTTCAAGCATCGCGTCCATGCCCGAGCGCATCAACTTGCCCGGGTCCAGTTCGTCGACGTAGGAATGGTTGATCTCCTTGTAGGCATTGGTGAAGATCTCCAGGTTCTTGATGATCTCGAAATACTTGTTGTCATCAAAACCTTTGAAGGCAAACAGCCCGGATGCAGCCAGGCAGATCAGCAGCAGAATTTTTTTGTGCATAATTGTTATTTGTTTGAGGGTTTCAGGGTGGCAAGAGGTTTCAAGTGGTTTCAGGGTTTCAAGGTTTCAGGAGGTTTCAAGGTTTCAGGGGGTTTCAAGGTTTCAGGAGGTTTCAGGGTTTCAGGAGGTTTCAGGGTTTCAGGGGGTTTCAAGGGGTTGCTGGGGTGGGGTGATTTGCGTTTATGATAGTAATTTTCAATGCCGGGGCGCAAAATAGTGCGGGTTTAGATGCAAATGCGAATTTTCCGACTAAACACCTTGCGAGGAACGGCAGCAAACGGCAACGCGCATCAGAAGGGTCCATTTTACCGTCTTTCCCGGTTGAAACCCGCCAAAACCCTGAAACCTCCTGAAACCCTGAAACCTCCTGAAACCCCTTGAAACCCCCTTGAAACCTCCTGAAACCCTGAAACCTCCTGAAACCCTGAAACCTCCTGAAACCCCTTGAAACCTTGAAACCTCCTGAAACCCCTTGAAACCTCCTGAAACCCCTTGAAACCTTGAAACCTCCTGAAACCCTGAAACCTCCTGAAACCCTGCCCCACTTCATCCCAGGAATTGCCGCAGGATACCCAGCAGCGCCTCGGGCTGGTCGGCGTGCACCCAATGGCCGGCACCTTCCACCGTGACGATCCCGGCCTGCGGGAACAGCGTTTTGATTAACGCAAAATCGGCGTCTTTGATATAATCCGACCGGCTGCCGCGCACAAAAAGCGTGGGCTTGTCGAACGGTTCGCCACCGCTCACGCCGGCCAGGATCTCGGGATAGGCCTGCCAGAGCACCGGGAGGTTCATTTTCCAGACGTAGGTGCCGTCGGCATGCCGGGTAATATTTTTCAGAAGAAACTGGCGGACGCCGGGGTCGGGTATACGCGCGGCCAAAAAAGCATCGGCTTCCTGCCGGCTGGTGATGCGGCCCGGATCGAGGTCGAGCAACGCCTGGAAAATCGCGTGGTGGTTGTCGTCGGCCCGGCCCGGTGCGATATCGACCACGACGAGTTTTTCCACCATATCGGGGTGTTCGAGGGCGAATTGCATGGCCACCTTGCCGCCCATGGAATGCCCGATGAGCGCCGTGGAGAAAACCCAGTGTTCCTCGAGGAAGACCTTGAGATCGGCCGCCATTTCCGGGTACGTATGCGTAGGCACCTGGGGCGAGCGGCCGTGGTTGCGCAGGTCGGGGGTGATGACCAGGTGGGTGTCGGACAGGGCTTTGGCGACCGTCTGCCAGTTGTCGGAAAAACCGAACAACCCGTGCAGGATCACCACCGGGGGCCCCTGGCCAAATTCGCGGGAATACAATTGCATGGCAGGACGTGTCCCCTCAAAACGACGGGGCGGTTGGTTTGTTCAACAAAAATACGGGCCGAGCCCGGTCATTGGCGAAATTTGCCCCTGCCGGGCACCCGAAAGCGCCGTAATTTCGCGGCTGCTCCTTTTTGTACCGAAGCCACCCACCAAACAAATATGATACGTTCCATTGCTTTTGTGTTGACGACCGCTTGCCTCTTGGCGCTCTTTGCCTGTAAAAACGACCCCAAGAATAGGCCTGCTGCCAACCCGGCCGCTCAGGCCAATCCGGAACTCAATCAACTGAATCAATTGCTGGCCCAAAACCCCGACAACGACTCGCTGCTCTTTCGCCGCGCCGCGGTGTATTACAACCTCGAAGGGTACGATGAAGCGCTCAAGGACCTGGCCCACGCGATCCAGCTGGATTCGATGCGGCCGCAGTATTACCATTTAATGGCCGACGTATTGCTCGACTATGCCCGGCCCAACGATTCGCGGCGCGCCATCGATGTGCTGAAAACCGCCGCCCGGCTGTTTCCCGACCGCATCCCTACGCTGCTCAAACTGAGCGAATTCCAACTCATCGTACAGCAGCACAGCGATGCGCTGGCAACCGTGGATAAGGTGCTGCAACGCGACCCGCAAAATGCCGAAGGCTATTTCATGACCGGCCGTATTGCGCTCGATATGAGCGATACCACGCGCGCCATCGCCGCGCTGCAAAAATCGGTTCAGCTCGATGCCGACAACGCCGATGCGTGGCGGTTTCTCGGGCGTATTTTTGCGCGGCGCAACAACCCCGTCGCCGTGCAATACTTCGACAACGCCCTGCGCATCGACTCTACCGACCTGGAAACGCGCGAGTATAAAGCCGCTTTCTACAAAACGCGGGGCGAGTTCGACAAGGCCTTCGCCGTTTACCGCGATATCATCCTGCGCAACCCAGACTACTCCAACGCCTATTTCGATATGGGCATGATCTACCTCGAACTGGATTCGTTGCAAAAAGCGTACGACCATTTTGATATTGCGATCAAAACCGATCCGCTCTTTATCATGGCCTATTATTACCGGGGGCATACCGCCGAGCTGCAGGGCAATTTGGCTGCCGCCAAAGCCGATTATACACAGGCCAGCAAAATGTCGCCAAACTATCCCGAGCCCAGGGAAGCCCTGGAACGCCTGGAAAAAGGCGTAAAGCGGTAGAGCGGCTGTTTGAGAAACACTATCACCCGCGCCTTCAAGACATGTCAACCTTTGCCATCGGCGATATCCACGGGTGCAACCGCACCTTCCGGGCACTGCTCAAAGCGCTGCCCCTGCACCCGGGCGACCGGCTGATTTTGCTGGGCGACCTGATCGACCGCGGACCCGCTTCCAAACAGGTGGTCGATACGGTTTTTTCCCTCCGCAAAGCAGGCCACGAGGTGGTTTGCATCCGCGGCAACCACGAGCAATTGTTGCTGGAGACGCTGCATGGCAGCCGCGACCTCGAAACCTGGCTGTTCAACGGCGGCCGGCAAACCCTGGAAAGTTTCGGCGTGCAAAAACCGGAAGACATCCCGGTCAAATACCTCCGCTTTTTCCAATCCATGCCATTCTGGTTTGAAACTATGGGGTACCTGTGCGTGCACGGCGGACTCGATTTCACCTGCGCCGACCCGCTGAACGAACCGGAAACACTGCTGTGGATGCGCCGCTGGTACGACCAGATCGACTACGGATGGCTGGGCACGCGCATTGTTCTGCACGGCCATACCCCCGAAAGCCTGGAAACGATCCGGGCACAGTACGACTGCCTGGCCGAACAACAATATTTGAATCTGGACAACGGCTGCGTGTACGCCCGTCTGGGTCGAAGCGGCAATGCCCTGGGGCGGCTCCTCGCGTTTTGCCTGGATACGCGCATGTTGCACATCCAGACCTGTCAAAACGAATAAGCCGGATCGCACTTTCCCGTTGCACAGCGGTTTTAGAACAATAGCCCGGTACGGTTTGCTGTTGGCGAGGCAACAGCTCGGATGATCCTTTCATGATAAAACCTGCCAAGTTGTTGTTTAACAAATCCTTCGGCTGAATCTGCCAGCGTACCGGTTGCAATCGGGCATCCACCCGCCAACCCGCGAAAAAACCTATCTTTGCAACCTTTTTAGCAAAAAACGGTTAATTCCGAACTTTCCCCGAAGCCTTAGGGCAAACGCCAAATTTCGTACGAATCCGATGTTCCCAACATACGATGTCATAGTGGTAGGCGCCGGCCACGCCGGATGCGAGGCGGCGGCGGCGGCGGCCAACCTCGGCTGCAAGGTATTGCTGGCCACCATGAATATGCAAACGATCGCGCAGATGAGCTGCAACCCCGCGATGGGCGGTGTGGCCAAAGGGCAGATCGTGCGCGAAATTGACGCCCTGTGCGGCTACTCGGGCATCGTTACGGACCATACAATGGTGCAATTCCGCATGCTCAACCGCTCCAAAGGACCGGCCATGTGGAGCCCGCGCGCGCAAAGCGACCGGATGCAGTTTGCCCGCAAATGGCGGCAAATGCTCGAAGCGCACCCGAACATCGACTTTTGGCAAGAGATGGTCAGCGGCCTGTTGGTCAAAGATGGTCGCGTGCAGGGCGTGCGCACGGGTATGGGCCTGGAGATCGCGGGCCGGGCTGTGGTGCTTACCAACGGCACGTTTTTGAACGGGATCATCCACATCGGCGAAAAACAATTCGGCGGCGGCCGCGCGGGGGAAAGTGCCGCCCGCGGCATCACCGAACAACTCGTGGCGCTCGGTTTCGAAGCCGGCCGTATGAAAACCGGCACGCCGCCCCGGGTCGACGGCCGCACGCTCGATTATTCCAAAATGGAATTGCAACCGGGCGATTCGCCGGCCGGCAAATTTTCGTACACCGACACCCCCGCGCTGACCGATCAGTTGCCCTGCCATATCACCTATACCAACCAAAAGGTGCACGACATCCTGCGCACGGGGTTTGCGCAATCGCCTATGTTTGCCGGGCGCATCCAGGGCGTAGGGCCGCGGTACTGCCCCAGCATCGAAGACAAGATCGACCGCTTCAGCGAAAAAACCGCTCACCAGCTATTCATCGAGCCGGAGGGCCGCGATACCTGTGAAATTTACATCAACGGCTTCTCCTCCTCGCTGCCCGAAGATGTGCAGTACAAGGCCCTGCGGGAAATCCCGGGTCTGGAAAACGCCAAGATGTTCCGCCCCGGCTATGCCATTGAATACGATTATTTCCCGCCCACCCAACTGCAACTGACTCTGGAAACCAACCTGGTGAAAAACCTCTTTTTCGCCGGCCAGATCAATGGCACCACGGGCTACGAAGAAGCCGCCTGCCAGGGCCTCATGGCCGGCCTCAATGCCGCTTTGGCGGTACGCGAAGCCGAGCCGCTGGTGCTCAAACGCTCCGAGGCTTACATCGGCGTCCTGATCGACGACCTCGTGAACAAAGGTACCCAGGAGCCCTACCGCATGTTTACCAGTAGGGCCGAATACCGCATTTTACTGCGGCAAGACAACGCCGACCTGCGCCTCACCCCCATCGCCCAACGGCTGGGCCTGTTGGGTGCGGCCGAACGGATGCGCCGGGTGGAGACCAAGCAACAGGCTGCCGCCGAAATCGATACCTTCTTCCGCAGTGCGTCCATTGGCCCCGAAGAGATCAACGGCTATCTCGCTTCCGTCGATTCGGCGCCTGTGGCTCAAAAGGTCAAACTGTACAACATTCTCCTGCGCCCGCAGGTGAATATCGCCACCCTCGCGCAGGCGTTGCCCGAGCTGCAACGCTTCCTGGCGCCTTATGAAACCGAATTTGTGGAACTGGCCGAGATCAACATCAAATACGAGGGCTACATCCGCAAAGAGGAAGAAATGGTGCAGAAAATGAACCGCCTCGAAGACGTGCGCCTGCACGAAAACTTCGACTACCGCGCCATCACGGCCCTCAGCATCGAGGCGCGCGACAAACTCGCCCGGCACAAACCGCGCACCATCGGGCAGGCCAGCCGCATCTCCGGGGTGAGCCCGGCCGATGTGAGCGTGTTGCTGATCCATTTGGGCCGGTAAACTACCGCCTTGGCTTTCGGCCGTAGAGGGCCTCCCCAGGCCGAAGCAGAGCACATAGGCGCTTAAAAACAGTTTTTCCGCCACCAGCGGTTCAAAAAAGCGCAACAAGCCGGCCAGCGCGAGGTGGCTGAGCCAGTTGGGGTCAAAATTCCGGTTCAACCAGTAAAACCGTCGTAGAACGGCTGGTGCTGATCGCGTATCCAGTCGAGCAGTACCCGGGCGTTGTGCAGGTGGCAGGGGCCGTCGCCGGTCAGAAAATAGGCGCTGGTCCAAAGCGGCAACAGGCAGGCCGTCAGCATTACGCAGAACACCACACGCTCGTCGAAACGTTCCAACAGGATGTGCGGCCGTGGATAAGGTTCGGGTCATACGGCTGTTCTCAACTGATCAATCGGGTTCGAAGCCCAGCACGATGTTGAACTTGGCATAGTCTGACCACTTTTTACTGCGGCCGATCAATGCCGGTTTGTCAAAGCCGATGCCGTAGTCGAAGCCCAGCGTGCCGAACATGGGCAGGAAGACGCGGAGGCCGATACCGGCCGAGCGGCGCAGGTCGAAGGGGTTGAAATCGCGGGCTTGCTGCCAGGCATTGCCGCCCTGGGCGAAGGCCGTTACGAAGATCGTGCTTTGCGGGTTGAGCGAGATCGGGTAGCGGAGCTCGACGGTGTATTTGTTGAACACGCCCGCTCCGCCGGGGAACGGCGTCATGATATCGCTCACTTCATACCCGCGCAGGCTGATAATGTCGCGGCCGTTGAGGCCGAAGGTCTGGTTGTTGAGGCCGTCGCCGCCGAGTTCGAAGCGCTCGAAAGGGCTGAGCCCCGTTTTGGACGACCATTGATCGAGAATACCGATTTTGGCCTGGGTTTTCAACACGAGTTTGCCGACCAGGGTGGTGTACCATTCGGCGTCGATGCGCCATTTCACGTACTCCACATAGCGGTAAATATCCTGCACGTTTTCGCTTTGGTAGAACGACTTGTCATGAAACCACGAATACGGCGGGGTGGCTTGCACTTTGACGGAGATCAGCGAACCGGTTTTAGGGAAAATCGGGTCGTTGACGCTGTTGCGGGCCAGGGTGAGGCCTACGTTGTAATTGTGGAAGGTGCCTTGCGTGACTACCCGGCCCAGGTCGTCGCGGAAGCCCGACCAGTTGTTCAGTTTGAGGGTCTGGATGTCGAGGTCGGCGCGGAAAATAAAGTTATCGTCGGGCCATTTCAGGCGGGTGCCGAAACCAACCGTGCCCTGAATGATGTCGAGGCGCTGGTAAGTAGACGCCCCTTCAAAGCCGTAAGCGTAGCGGTTGTAGAAGCCGGCGACGGTGAGCGAGTTGGGTTTTTTGCCACCCAGCCAGGGTTCGGTGAAGGAGGCGTTGTACGACTGGAAGTTTTGACCCGAGGTTTGGCCGCGCACGCTGAAACGCTGGCCGTCGCCTTGTGGCAGGGGATTCCAGGCGGCTTTGTTTTTGATGTTCCGGATCGAAAAGTTGTTGAACGTGACCCCCAGGGTGCCGATCACCCCGCCGCGGGTATACGCTGTGCTGGGTTGGTAGCCGGCCGACAGTTCCAGCTGATCGGAGGGCTTTTCTTCCACGGTGTATTCGATGTCGACGGTACCGCGGTCGGGGTTTACGGGGGTGTTGATGCCGAGCGATTCGGGGTTGAAATAGCCGAGGTTGACGATTTCACGCTGTGAGCGGATGATATCGGACCGGCTGAATTTGTCGCCCGGGCGGGTGTAGAGCTCGCGGCGGATGACGTGTTCGTGGGTGCGGTCGTTGCCTTTGATCACTACGCGGTCGATGGTCGCCTGCGGGCCTTCATAGATGCGGAGCTCGAGGTCGATGGAGTCGTTGTCGATAGCGGTTTCCACGGGGTCGACGCGGAAAAAGAGGTAGCCGTTGTCGAGGTACAGCGAGGAGATGTCGCGGCCGTCCTGGCTGAATTGCAGCCGGGTATTGAGCAATTCCTGGTTGTACACATCCCCTTTGTTGATCCCCAGCACCTGGTCGAGAAATTTGGTTTCGTAAATGGTATTGCCTTTCCAGATGACGTGCCGGAAATAATACCGATGCCCTTCCTCGATGTTCAGCTGTACCATGACATCGCCTTTGGGCGTGCGCCAAACGCTGTCGCTCAGGACGCGGGCGTCGCGGAATCCGACGGTGTTGTAGTATTCTTCGATCGCGTGCTTGTCTTCCTCGTATTCGGTGTGCACGAGTTTGGATTTTTTGAAAATCCGCCGCTTGCGCGAAGTGTTTTTCATTTTTTTCCGCAGGACCCTCGACTTCACGTTTTCATTGCCCACGAAGCGGATGTCGCGGATTTTGACCCGTTTACCCGGATTGACCACGAACTCGAGTTTCACGGCATTCACCGACCGTTCGTCGGGTGTTACCTTGATCGCCACATGGGCGTTCAGGTATCCTTTATCGATGTAGTATTTTTCCAGGCCATATTGCAGCGAAGCCTTGATATTGTCGGTCAGGATGGCGCCTTTCTGGACAAACTTATTGACTACGCCGTTCAGGTCTTCGTGTTTGTTTTTCTTCACGCCGGTGTACGAGTGCCGGGTGTAGCGCGGCAATTCCTGCACGGCGATTTCCAGAAAGATCGTATTGCCCTGGGTGCGTTCTTTCAGGATTTGCACGTCGGTGAACAAGCGCAGGTTCCACAGCGCCTGCACGGCTTTGGTGACGACAGCGCCCGGTACGCGGATCTTGTCGCCCACCCGGAAGCCCGCGATAGAGATCAGGGCCTGCGGGTCGGCATATTGGGTGCCTGTGACGCGCACCCCGCCAATTTCGTATTCTTTGGGTTGGTCGTATGGCAGAATGGGCAACAGGGTATCGGCAGGAGTTTGCGCGTGCAGGGCGGTGGCGCCGAGGGTGAGCAGCAAAAGGCCGAGGATGGGCAATTTCATGGTCATCTATTAACGAATGCTAAAATGGGCGAAAGATAGGCGGCCGGCGGGGGGCAGCTGAGCGCGTTGCCTGCTGCCTCAGGCCGGTTCGGCCCTGGTTTTACGGGCGTACGGGTTGACTTTGGGTGAAAAAGACCTGCAGGTTCGGGCAGTCGTGGTACAACGGGCCGACCGACAGGTAGGTGTTGCGGAGTTTTTCGAGCACCCATTTTTCGGTGTATTCGGCCTTCTTTTGTTCGAGCGCTGCCGCCTGTATCTTGTTGTAGTCTTGCTTGAGATCGGCCTTGTGCGGTTTGGAACGGCTTTGAAGTTGTACCAGGCGGTAGTACTTGGTGCCGTCGGGGCTGCGGAACGGCACCGGTTCGGAGATATCGCCAGCGTTGAGCCCGTCTATGGCAAAGAAGATATTGGTATCGAGGTCGGCCACTTCGAAGTAGGTATTGCCCGAGCGGGGGTTGGCCACGCGGCCGTCGTTGTTGTAACTGGGGGTGTTTTTGTCGCCGAATATTTTGACGGCTGCGCTGAAGTTGATCTTATTGTCGACGATCATCTGGCGGATCGAGTCGAGCTTGGCTTCGGCTTTTTTCAGGTCTTCGTCGGTGACTTCCGGTTTGATCAGGATATGGCGGGCATGCACCAGGTTGCCGCGGCGTTCGAGCAACTGGATGATGTGGAAACCGAATTCAGTTTCGACGACCGGGCTGATCTGGTCGGGTTCCAGTTTGTACACCATGGCTTCAAACTCGGATACGAAGGTGCCGCGTTTTTGCCAGCCGAGGTCGCCGCCGTTGGAGCCGCTGCCGGTGTCTTCGCTGTATTTCTTGGCCAGTTCGGCAAAACTCTCGCCGCCTTCGGTGATGCGTTTGCGCAAATCGTCGATGCGTTCCCGGGCCTTGACTTTTTCTTCGGCATTGACCGGGGGCTTGTACACGAGTTCGCGTATTTCTACTTCGGAGTTGAAGAATGGCAGCGAGTCCTTCGGGATGTTGCTGAAAAACGTTTGTACTTCGGAGGGCGTAATAGTCGCCTTTTCGGTGATCTTGCTTTGCATGCGCTCGGCCAGCAGCTGATTGTGCATATCGGCGCGCATTTGCTCTTTGATGTCGTTGACGTTCTGGCCGTAATAGTCTTCGATGGCTTTGTCGTCCTGGTTGAAATAGGTGCGCAAGCGTTCGATCCGGGCGTCCAGTTGGTTTTCGACTTCCTCGTCTTTGACGGTCACCGAGTCGAGTTTGGCCTGATTGACCAGGAGTTTTTGCACCAGCAGGTTTTGCATGACTACGCAGGCATATTCTTCGGGCAAATCTTTTTGTTGCTGGCGGGCATACGACATTTGCTCCTGCACTTCGCTCAGCAAAATAATTTCGCCACCGACGGTGGCTACCACTTTGTCGATCACTGCTTTTTCTTCCTGGGCAACGAGGCATGCCGGGAGCAGCAAAAACAGAATACTCAGAGACCGTATAGTCATGTTCGGATAGTATAGTCGTTAATTGGTTGGTCGCCGGTTGTCCGGGGGTGACCGGTTTTCATTGTATGATTTGAATATTCTCCCGCCGCAATTCTTTTTGGTAGAGGTCTTCTTTCCATTTTTCGAGTAATTCCTGCTTGCGTTTGTGCAGGATCACTTTCGACGCTTGCTCTTTTACATAATCGAAGGGGGCGGTTTCTTTGCCCTTCACCGTTTCCAGAACGCGGTAAAAATACCGGAAGTCGCCGTCACTGAGCGTGCCTTCACGCCGCGAGCCCACATTGTCGGAGGTTAACGTTCCTTTGGGCAAAAGCGCGGCCACCTCATCCAATTTATACCATTTTTCCCGGTCGAGCAGGGCCAGGGCCGCCCACTGCTTGGCGTAGCTGCGGAGTTTGGCTTCGTCGGAGGCATTGCGGCTGTACCAAAGTTTGTTGATTTCGTTTTGCGGGGCGTTAGGCGGTAATTTGAGCAACTGGCACTTCAAAATGGTGTTTTCCAGCTGAAACTGGTCCTTGTTGTTTTCATAAAATGCTTTCAATTCGGCTTCTGAAACGATGCTGTCGAGTTGTTCGGCGATGATCTGCTGTTCAAAATTGAAACGCACGAGGCTGGCGCGGTAGTCGCGTACGAGTTTGTCGATATTCAGGTCTTTGGGAATATTGCGCTCCGCTTCATACATGAGCAACTGATCGCGCACCCAGCGCTGTACATAAGCCGTGACCATGAGCACGCTGTCGTTCGGTACGGTGCCTTCAGGCACAATGCCGTCCAACTCAGACAGATACAAGGTCTTGTTGTACACTTTTGCCAGCAGCCGGTCGCCCTCCTTAGGCGGCTTGTCGGACACGCCGCATTGCCAAAGCCAGGCGGATGCAAGCAGCAATAAAAAAGTGGTAGGTATTCGCGCCATGCCGGTAGAAACGTAAGACGGCACCCCAGCGGTGCCAAAAGCGGCGCAAATTTAGTTGAAAATAACCAGAGCAAGGGAAAAGGTTTCAGGGGGTTGCAGGGTTTCAAGAGGTTTCAGGAGGTTTCAAGGTTTCAGGAGGTTTCAAGGTTTCAAGAGGTTTCAGGGTTTCAGGAGGTTTCAGGTTTCAAGAGGTTTCAGGGTTGCAATAAGTTTCAAGGGTGCAATGTGTGCAAGGTTAAACGCTATGGTAAGTGTCCAGGAACGAACCTCCTGAACTCAAGTCCTCCAGGAACGAACCTCTTGAAACCTTGAAACCTGAAACCCTGAAACCTCCTGAAACCCCTTGAAACCCTGAAACCTTGAAACCCTGAAACCCTGAAACCCTTTGAAACCCTGAAACCTTGCCCCCCTCCTCACCCATACCAGCATTCCGGCGGGAGCACCTTGTAATCGGTGGGGAAGGCATGCCAGTGCGCCATCTCTTCGATTAAATGATCCCACAACCCCGTGTCTTCGCCGTCCTCCCTGGGTGTAATAATGGTAATTTCGGTGCCTTTACTCAACAAAAAACCGATCGGGGATTCGGCGGCTTCGGGTTCGTCGGAGGCTAAGGGGACGCAGGAGAAATCGCCGTAGGGAAACGGTCGTCCACTGATTACGTGCGCCTGCGTCCGCAGCCAGGCATTGATGTCGGTGCGGAAGGTATTCATCGATAATCGGTTTTTGAAATCCTGCCCCAATAGCGGGGGCTATAAAGTTGTTGACTTTAGTGGCATATATGCAATGATAATTGTCATTAATTTCGTTGAAATATCCGGTTAAGCGGACCAAAATGCCGCCGGAATTTTGCGGCATGTCCTTTCAAACGATAATTGAACCGTTCCGCATCAAGTCGGTGGAACCGATCCGGATGACGACGCCCGAGGAGCGGGTGCGTTATTTGCGCGATGCGCACTACAACCCTTTCCTGCTACCGTCCGACAAAGTGCTCATCGATCTGCTCACCGACTCCGGCACCTCCGCCATGAGCAACCGCCAATGGGCAGCGATGATGCTGGGCGACGAATCGTACGCCGGCGCCAAAAGCTGGGAGCGTTTTTACGAAGAGATCAACGACCTGACCGGCATGCCGCACATACTGCCCACGCACCAGGGCCGCGCGGCAGAGCGCATCCTGTACGGATACCTCGGCGGGAAAGGGAAATATTTTTTCAGCAACACCCACTTCGATACCACCCGCGCCAACATCGAGTTCAGCAAAGCGACTGCCATCGACCTGCCCTGCGCCGAAGGAAAAGACTACGACTCCGACGAGCCGTTCAAAGGCAATATGGATACCGTAGCGCTGGAACACCATATCCGGAAAGTGGGCGCCGCCCAGGTGGCGGCCGTGATCCTCACGGTGACGAATAACAGCGGCGGCGGCCAGCCGGTGAGCATGGCCAACACCCGCGAAGTGTCCCGCATTTGCAAACAATACCATATCCCGTTCGTGCTCGACTGCTGCCGGATAGCCGAAAATGCCTATTTCATCCGGCACCGGGAACCGGCCTATGAACACCTGTCGTACCGGGAGATCGCGCAGGAAATGTTTGCCCTGGCCGATGCCGCAGTGATGAGCGCGAAGAAAGACGCCCTGGTCAATATGGGTGGGTTTCTGGCCCTGCGCGACCACGCCTTGTCGGAGGCCTGCACCAACCTCCTGATCATAACCGAGGGTTTTGCTACCTACGGCGGCCTTTCGGGCCGCGATATGGAAGCCATTGCCGTAGGGATGGAAGAGGTGTTCGAAGCCGATTACCTCCACTACCGCATCCGGAGTACGGCTTACCTGGGCGATCACATCCGCAATAACGGCATACCGGTCATTTATCCCATCGGCGGCCATGCCGTGTATGTAGACGCCAAACGCCTGTACCCGCACATCCCGCCGCAGGCATTCCCGGGGCAGGCGCTCGTCTGCGAATTGTACGAAGTAGGCGGTATCCGTTCGGTGGAAGTCGGATCGGTCATGTTTGGGAAATACGACAGCAAGGGCGGCTTCGTGCCCGCGCAGCAGGAACTGGTGCGACTGGCGTTGCCCCGGCGAGTGTACACCCAAAGTCACCTGGACTACGTGATCGAAGTATTCGAAGAAATTTTGCGCCGCCGCGAACAGACCCGCGGGTTTCGCATCACCTACGAGCCGCCGTTTTTACGGCATTTCACCGCGCATTTCCAGCCCTTATAAACGGGGTTATTACACATCATAATCGATCACCACGCGCGCGCTGACCGGGTGGCTTTGGCACGAGAGGATAAAACCTTCCTCTATTTCCTCGGCGGAGAGTGCGTGGTGGTTGTCCATGCGCACTTTCCCTTCCAGCACTTTGGCCCGGCAGGTGGCGCACACGCCGGCATGGCACGACCACGGCGCATCGGCGCCGGCGTCGTTGGCGGCATCCACGATGGCTTTGCCGTCGGGTGCAAGATCAAAATAGAATTCCTCGCCATCCAGCAATACGGTCACCTGGCAAGTCGCGGGGAGTGGCATATCGGTTTCGAGCACCTCGAGCGGGGCCTTTTCAACAACGGGTGTCATGTGCGATTCAAAAACTGGTTCAGCCCGCAAAGTTCGGCATAGCGGGGGTTCGGGCAGACTGATTGAAGTCATCATCGCCTTTGACCGGCGTCAACAGTCAAACCGGGCAGGCAGCCTAGTTTTGCCGGTCAAATCTTGCATTGCCCTATGCCCACCGCTACCACCACACCCGTCGATCTGTTTGCCGAAAAAATAGACCGCGGCGACGCGATTGAGCCCCGCGACCCGATGCCGGACGATTACCGGCGCCACCTGATCCGCCAAATCAGCCAGCACGCCCACTCCGAAGTGATCGGCATGCAGCCGGAGGGCAACTGGATCACCCGCGCGCCCTCCCTGCGCGCCAAAATGATCCTGCTCGCCAAAATACAAGACGAGGGCGGTCACGGCCTGTACCTCTACTCGGCGGCCGAAACGCTCGGCATCAGCCGCGAGGAGATGATCGGGCAGTTGCAAACCGGCAAAGCCCGCTATTCCAATATTTTCAACTACCCGGCTCTCACCTGGGCCGATATCGGCGCTATCGGCTGGCTGGTCGACGGCGCGGCCATCGTCAACCAGGTCATGCTCCAGCGTACCTCCTACGGCCCATACGCCAGGGCCATGGTGCGCATCTGCAAGGAAGAAAGTTTTCACCAGCGCCAGGGGTACGAGATCATGGCCAAAATGGCCGCCGGCACCCCCGAACAACACGAAATGGCCCAGGACGCCATGAACCGCTGGTGGGCGCCCGCGCTGATGATGTTTGGCCCACCCGACACCGAATCGCTCCACAGCCAGAAAGCATTTCAGTGGAAGATCAAGCGGGAAAGCAACGACACCCTGCGGCAAAAATTTATCGACAAAACCGTACAGCAGGCCGGGGTGATCGGCCTCACCATACCCGACCCCGATTTGCGGTTCAACGCCGAAACGGGCCATTATGAAACCGGGCCGCTGAACTGGGACGAATTCCACCGCGTCATCAACGGCGACGGCCCCTGCAACCGCCAACGCCTCGAACACCACCGCCGCATCCACGAAGAGGGCCGCTGGGTGCGCGAAGCCGCGGCCGCTTATTCGAAGAAATTTGAAGTTGCACAAGGGTAGATTTTGAATGGAGGGCTACCCGCTACGAACTTCAAACTCCAAACTTTAAACGAATTAAAACATGGATACCCAACTCGATTTATGGGAAGTATTCGTCCAGAGCAAACCCGGCCAGCCGTATAAACACGCCGGCTCGGTACATGCTTCGGACAAACTGATGGCGCTTCAAAACGCCCGCGACGTGTATACCCGCCGGGGCGAAACTTCCGGATTGTGGGTAGTGCGCGCCGTGGATATCGTCGCCTCCAACCTGGACGACCGGGAAATGTTCTTTGAGCCGTCGAACGATAAAATATACCGGCACCCGACGTTTTACGACATCCCGGAAGGCGCACAAAACATCTGAGCCATGACCAAAACAGACGCCTTGTTTCTCTATTGCCTGCGCCTGGCCGATGATGCGCTGATTCTCGGCCACCGGCTGGCCGAATTGTGCAGCCGCGGCCCCTTTCTGGAAGAAGACCTCGCCCTCACCAATATTGCGCTCGACTTCACCGGCCGCGCGCAGTTGTTTTACCAATACGCCGCCGAACTCGAAGGCAAGGGCCACAGCGCCGACGACCTGGTGTACCGCCGCCCCGAGCGCCGGTTTTACAGCCACCTGTTGTGCGAACAGCCCAACACCGACTTCGGCTATGTCATCGTGCGGCAGTATTTGTTCTCCGCTTTCGATCAGCTGCTTCTCGAAGAACTGGCTGTCAGCAAGGATACCCGCCTGGCGGAAATTGCCGCCAAAGCCCTGAAAGAAACGCGGTACCACCTTGCCCATTCGAACGACTGGTTGCATCGGCTGGGGCTGGGCACCGACGAGAGCCGCAGCCGCGTCCAAAAGGCCCTCGATGACCTCTGGGCCTATACGGGCGAATTATTTGAAATGGACGATGTCGATCTCCAGTTGCTGGAAGCCGGTGTGGCGGCCGACCTGCACACTGTGCGGAACCGCTGGCAAGCCGAAGTGCCGCAACAGATCGCGCGCGCCGGGCTCCGGCAGCCCGCCGACGGCTATATGCACACCGGCAGCCGCAACGGCATCCACTCCGAATACCTGGGGCATATGCTTTCCGAAATCCAGTACCTCGTTCGGGCCTATCCCGCGGCGGCCTGGTAGGCCATGGCCTCATACCGGCTTGAACACCATATAATAAAAAACCAGGGCTGCCGGGAGCATCACCACCGTACCCCAGATGCCCCAGCGGTTGACGTTCTTTTCCAGATCGGTTGCCTGGGTGGCAGGGTTGTCGAGCAGGCGGTAAATTTTTTCCTGGTAGTATAAAACCGGTATCGCCAGCGCCCACAGCACCAGCATGGCCAGCATGGAGCGGTACAGCCAGGGTTGCCCGGTAACGCCGCCGAAAACGCCCGCCAGGCCCAGGCCACTCAGCACCATGAGGTCGATGCCCGGCAGGGTTAGCCAAAGGTCGGTCAGCCGCAGGAGGCGAAAAGCATACCGGATGAGGGGCATGTCGGCCGAATACCAGGCTACCAGCAACCACACCGGTCCGGCGATCATGTTGCCAAAAAACAACACCAGGCCGCTCAGGTGGATAATCTTGTACCCCTGGTAGCTAAACCAAAGTGGAATGCGCACCCAACCGGCAAGAGCGCCGGCAACCAGGGCAACCAGAAACAGGCTGTTGAACAAGGCGATTTTGGTCGCGGTAGTCATACGCTCAATTTTTGAACTAAAGTAAGAACGAAAAATGCCTTTTTATCATCGTTTGGGAAAAATTCCGCGCAAGCGGCATATCGTGTACCGCAAGCCCGACGGCGGCCTGTACCAGGAAGAATTGGTCGGCACCCAAGGCTTTAGCGGCATGTCGACGCTGGTCTATCACCTGCACGCCCCTACCCAGATCCGCGCGATCGAATCGCCCTACCCGGTGCAGCCGAAGATCGCGATCGAGAACAACATCAATCCGCTCAAATTTGAAGGCTTCGACGTGCCGCCCGTCGACGATTACATCGACAGCCGCCGGGTGCTGTTTCTCAACGGCGATATGTCGGTTGGCCTGGCCGCCCCTATTACGACGCCCGATTATTTTTTCAAAAACGCCGATGCCGACGAGATCCTCTTCGTGCACCATGGCCGCGGGGAACTGCAAACTATGTTCGGGGCCGTACCCTTCGAACCGGGCGACTACCTCGTGATCCCGCGCGGCACGATCTACAAACTCGAATGGGAAACCCGCGAAAACCGGCTCCTCGTTGTCGAATCGCATGGGCCGGTGCTCACCCCGCGGCGCTACCGCAACGAATTCGGTCAAATGCTCGAACACGCGCCCTTCTGTGAGCGCGATATCAAACGGCCCGAAACGCTGGAGACGTTCGACGAGCGCGGCGATTTCGAAGTGCGCATCAAAAAACGCAATACCATCTTTCCGTTTCTCTACCCCAACCACCCCTTCGACGTCGTGGGCTGGGACGGCTACCATTACCCCTACGCGTTCAATATTCACGATTTCGAGCCCCTCACCGGCCGGATACATATGCCTCCGCCCATCCACCAAACTTTTGAAGGCCGCAATTTCGTGATCTGTTCCTTCGTGCCACGCCTGTACGACTACCATCCGGAGGCTATCCCGGCGCCCTACCACCACAGCAATGTGGACTCCGACGAAATCCTGTACTACGTGGACGGCAATTTTATGAGCCGGAATAATGTACGCCCCGGCCAGTTGACCCTCCACCCCGCCGGCATCCCCCACGGGCCGCACCCGGGCGCCATCGAACGCAGTATCGGGCAAAAAGAAACCCAGGAACTGGCGGTCATGATCGACCCCTTCAACCCGCTCATGATCACCGAAGACGCGCTCCAACTGGAAGTGGAAGACTACTACCGTGTTTGGTATGAAAACGGAGTGGTTTGACCCGTAAAACCGGGCCCGATATACCGCTTTCACCACCCGTCTCCGGGTGAATTGTCAACGAATCAATATTTCCTGCAACCATGGCAACACTCATACAACCCGCAGTTGCGCAAAGTCAAACCGACGATTTCTTGCCGCTGCACGGCACCGATTACATCGAACTGTATGTCGGCAACGCCAAACAGGCCGCGCATTTTTACAAAACGGCTTTCGGTTTTCAGTCGCTGGCCTATGCCGGCCTTGAAACGGGCATGAAACACAAGGTTTCGTATGTGCTCCAGCAAGGAAAGATCCGGCTGGTGCTCACCTCTCCGTATCACTCCAATTCCGACATTGCCGACCACCACCGGCTGCACGGCGACGGGGTGAAGACCATTGCTTTTTGGGTGGACGACGCCGAGTTCGCCTTCCGCGAAACCACCCGGCGCGGCGCCCGCGCCTTCCTCGAACCCACCGTGGAGCGCGACCCATCCGGCGAAGTGGTGCGCTCGGGCATCCATGCCTACGGCGATGTGGTGCATATTTTTGTGGAACGGCGCAATTATAAAGGCATATTCCTGCCCGGGTTTGAGAAGTGGGAATCCGAATACAACCCCAGCCCGATCGGTCTCGAATACGTCGACCACTGCGTGGGCAGCGTCGGTTGGGGCGAAATGAACACCTGGGCGAAATTCTACGAAGAGGTCCTGGGTTTTAAAAACCTGATCACCTTCGACGACAAAGACATTTCCACCGAATTCACGGCTCTGATGTCGAAAGTGATGAGCAACGGCAACATGCGCATCAAATTCCCGATCAACGAGCCGGCCAAGGGCAAGAAAAAATCGCAGGTGGAAGAATTTTACGAGTTCTACGAAGGCGCAGGCTGCCAGCATATCGCTGTAGCGACCGATGATATCGTTTTCACGGTCAGCGAGCTGCGCAAACGCGGGGTGGAATTTCTCTATGTGCCGGGCGATTACTATGATACGGTCACTGATCGCGTAGGCAGTATTCGCGAAGACCTGTCCATCCTGAAGCAGCTGGGTATCCTGGTGGATCGCGACGAAGAGGGCTACCTGCTCCAGATCTTTACCAAACCGGTGGAAGACCGGCCGACCATGTTTTTCGAGATCATCCAGCGCTGCGGCGCCAAATCGTTTGGCAAGGGCAATTTTCAGGCTTTGTTTGAAAGCATCGAAGCCGAACAGCGCCGCCGGGGCACCCTTTGAGCGGGCGCCGGCGGCGCAGCCTGCGGTTGTTTCATAGCTGCCGCCCCGGGCGGGGCTTATGAAACAACCGCATCGGCAAAATACATATCGATGAAGCCCTTGTTTTTGGCTTCAATCTTGCCACGGTGCGTGCAGCGCACGTTGTCTTTTACCAATTCATAGGTGGCGCCCGAAATGTTGACCCGCCCCGGTTCGCTGCCGGCCTCCATGCGCGAGGCGATGTTGACCGTATCGCCCCAGATATCGTAGGCAAATTTCTTAGTGCCGACAATGCCGGCCACCACGGGCCCCGTATGCACGCCAAAGCGGCAATCGAAGTACGGCAGTCCGCGGCGTTGCCGTTCGGCGGCCTCCCGCACCATGAACGCCTGCATGGCCAGAGCAGCCCGCACGGTATCGAGGGCATGAGTAGCGTTTTCCACCGGCAACCCGCCTGCGCACATGTAGCTGTCGCCGATGGTTTTGATCTTTTCCAGGTTGTACTGCGTGAGAATATCGTCGAAAGCGCTGTAATAATAGTGGATCTCTTCCACCAGCTCGTCCGCGCCGAGGTGTTCGCAGGCTTTTGAGAAATTGACAAAGTCGGTGAACAGTACACTCACGCTCGGATACAGCCGGGGCTGGGCGGTGCCGACGCGCTTGAGTTCTTCCGCCGTTTCGGCCGGCAGGATATTGAGCAACAACTGGTCGGATTTGTGTTTTTCCTGTTCGATTTGGTCCTTCTGCCGCGCGATTTGTTCGGTGCGTTCGGCCACCTTTTGCTCCAGGTTTTCATAGAGCAGGGCATTTTCGAGCGAAATGGCGATTTGCCCCGACAGCAAGCGCAGAAATTGCACCCGGCTTTGGGTGAAAACACCGCCCTGCAGGTTGTTTTCCAGGTACAGGACACCGAGCAGTTCGCCTTTGTTCAGGATAGGCAGGCACAATACCGAGTGGAGGTGTTGCTGTTGCACGAGTGGATCGGCGGCAAAACGATCGTCGGTCAGAACATCGTCGAGCACCAGGCTTTCCTGCGTGCGTACGGTATATTGGATCACCGATTCGGGTACCCGGCCGCTTCCGGTCAGCGGCACGGCCAGGCCCACGGCGTCGTGCTCCTGGTCGAAGGCACCCTCCGCTTCGATCTGTAAGGCGCCGTCGCGCAACATGATCAGGTAGCCTTTTTGCGCGCCGGCGTTTTCGATCACAATGCGCATGAGGGTGTGCAGCAGCCGGCGGAATACGATCTCGCCGGAAATGGCCTGGGCGGCTTTCATGACCGTATCCAGGTCAAGCGTCGATTCGCCCCCGATCGTGGTGGTTTCGATAATGGTGGTATTTGCCGAAACGGCGCCCTTCTCCCCGCGTCCGATGGCCATCAGCTGCGGGTGCCGCTGGCGCATGTCGTTGAGTTTGGCCAGGGCGCCCCACTCGCGGTAGGTTTGGTAGGCTTTTTTTAAATAATGTTCGGCCAGCGACTCCACGCCGGTGGCGGTGTAAAACATACTGGCCCGTTCGTGGGCAAGCGCCTCCTCGTTCAGAAATTCGTGCTGTGCGGCGCCCGCAACGGCGAGGTCGTAAGCCTGGCGGGCATCCTCGGTTTTGCCCCGCACCCAATGGCGTTCGGCTTCGAGCAAATAGAGTTTATGCTGGTGGTTTTCAGGTGAAAAACGCGCCCATTTGCGCATCTGCGCGATGTTTTTGCCTGCGCGGCGGAGCAACCGGCGCCGTTCGGCCGCGGGCGCCTCCCGGGCCTGAGCCAGGTACACCAACGCCTCATAGAACCAGAACACCGGCACGTCGTATTTGGCCAGCACGGCATCGAGCAGGGGCCGGGTTTGGTCGGCGTGAAAACGCGCCGTTTCATAATCCTGAAACAGATAACTCAGGATCATGCGGTGAAAATGGATTAGAAAGGTGCCGGCCCGGTCTTTGCGTTCGAGGTTTTGCACAGCCATTTTCTCCTCGTCGTAGGCCTCGCCTATGAGGCGTTGGGGGTCGGGCGAGCGACCCAGCAGGTTGAGCACGGCCTGCCGGTAGGCTTCGTTGTAGTTAAGATTGGTTTCCTGCTTGTATTCGGCCATGCGCTGGCTGAAGGCCCGCATTTCTTCCTCCGTTTTGACCAGCGGTTTGCCCCCCAGGTACAGGTGGTTGCAATAGATGTTGACGTTGATGCAGGCGTACTCGATGGCGCCGGTTTCAAAACCCACCCGGTATGAATACAGGAAGGGCTCCAGCGACTTGTGTACGTGTTCGCTCCAGTGGTTGATGAGCGCATAGATCGGCGTGTAAATCTGCGACAGCCATTCTTTGGCCTTGAACCGGTCGAGCAGCGCCAGGCCGATCTGGCCGAAGCGGTAGCCCTCTTTCATATCGCCCACCACGCCGCACATCAGGAGGCCGTATGTGGCATAGCCGAAGGCCGAAATAGCCGTGTTGCCATAACGCAACGAGAGTTGGACCATGCGGAAGATCAGGAACGGCAGAATGGCCGGCCGGGCCCAATAGGCCGGCGAAGCGATGTCGTTGAGCATGCGCATGGCGGCTTCCTTGTAGGGATTGCGCATGGTAGGCAGGTTGGTCAGGGTGTCCACATCTTTGCCGCGCAGCATCCACTTTGTTTTGAGCAAGTCGGCCATTACCAGGGGGAGCGGTCCTTTTTTGGGGAATTTTTCGCCCAGCTGGGCCAACACTTCCAGGCCGGTGTCGATGGCTTCCTGCAACTGGTTCTTGGCTTTAAAGGCATTGATCCGGATGGCATACGGCGTGATCTTGTCGAGCAATTCCCGGCCGTTTTGGAGCACTGCGTCGATGCGGGTCGACATGGGTTCGAAAGCGCCGATATTGTAGGCTGTTTCGGCGCCTTCGGTGTACAGCTGCAAACTGAGCGGGTACTGACTTTGCCAGTGATCAGGGCGCAACAGGCCGATGCCCGTTTCGATGTATTCGTTGGCCGGTTTGAAGGCGGAGGAAAGTTTGGCTTTGCGGCCGGCGCGCAGGTTGAGTTCGGCGAGCACATCGCGTTTTTCAGGGGTGTCGAGCAGCTGAAGCCCCTGATTGTACTGGTTGACGATGTCGAACAGAAAATGGTCCTGCTGCTCTTCGGGTATTTTTTCCAGCAATAGTTCGCCGATGCGCAGGTGCACAAGGCCGCGGTCCGCTTCGGGGATCAGGGAATAAACGGCTTGCTGTATGCGGTCGTGCACAAAACGGTACCGCTCCTCCATAGGCGTGATGAGCCCTTCGGCGAGCGCTTCGTGCAATTCGCGTTCTACGGTGTCGACGGGTTGTTCGTAGATCACCGCCAGCGTATCGCTGTCGAAATGGCTGCCGATGCAGGCGGCGAGTTTCAACACTTGCTGGGTGCCGGCGGGCAGTTCGCGGATCTTGCCGGCCAGCAGTTCCACCACGTTGTCGGTGATATTGCGGGCGCGAATGCGTTCCACATCCCATTCCCAATGCAGGCGGTCGAAGTTGAAAGCCAGCAGTTGTTCGCGGGCAAGCGATTTGAGGAACTGGGTGACAAAAAATGCGTTGCCCTGCGTTTTTTCGAACACCAGGCGCGCCAACGGCTCGGTAGCGGCAGCGGGAAGGGCCGTTGCTTCCGACAGCAGCGCATGCACATCGGCGAGGTTGAGGTTACCGATCTCGATGCGGCTGATGGGGGCGCCCTTGGCTTCCATTTCAGCCACCGTGGTGACAAACGGATGCGCGGTGCTCACTTCATTGTCGCGGTAGGCACATACGCACAACAGACTGCGGGTATCGGAATCGGTCAGGAGAGCCTTCAGCAAGGACAGCGACGCCGAATCGGCCCATTGCAGGTCGTCGATAAACAGCACGATCGGATGCTCGGGCCCCGAGATAGCCTTGACAAATTTGCGGAAGATATAATTGAAGCGGTTCTGCGCTTCGGCGCCGCCCACTTCCGGCACCTCGGGTTGCGGGCCGATGAGGTGTTCGAGGCTGGGCATGACGTCGGTCAGCACCCGGCCCTCCGCGCCTACGGCTTTTTGAATGGCGGCGCACAGGGGTCGCAGTTTTTCTTCTTTTTCGGTGAGCAGCAACGCCACGAAACCCCGGAAGGCTTCGATGAGCGCGAAATAAGGCACCGAACGCTGAAACTGATCGAATTTGCCTTCAATAAAATAGCCGCGCCGGGCGGTGATGGGGCGGTGGATTTCGTGCACCAACGCCGATTTGCCGGTGCCGGAATAGCCCCCCACCAGCACGATCTCGAGTGCGCCTTGCGCCACCCGGTCAAACGCGTCGAGCAACAGCACCTGCTCGGTATCGCGGCCATAAAGCCGCTGCGGGATGCGAAACTTGCCCGAGTAATCCTTTTCGCCCAGGCGGAACGGCTGGATGGCATGCTCCCGCTCCCAGCTGGCCAGGCAGCGCTTCAGGTCGTGCATGAGGCCGTAGGCCGACTGGTAGCGGTCTTCGGCATTTTTGGCCAGCAGCCGGTCGATGATATCCGACAGCACCCGCGGCACCTCCGGGCGGAGGGAATACACCGGTTTGGGTTTTTGCGCCAGGTGGGCGTGCACCAGTTCCATGGCGTCGTTGCGCTGGAAGGGCAATTGACCGGTGAGCAGTTCGTAGCAGGTAACACCCAGGGAATACAGGTCGGTGCGGTAATCGACCACCCGGTTCATGCGGCCGGTTTGTTCGGGTGAAATATAATTGAGGCTGCCTTCGAGTTTCTCGGGGTTGCCCAGGTGTTGTTCCTTGAGGTCGAGTTGGGTCGAAATCCCGAAATCGATCAGCGTGACCGCAAAGGTAGCGGGGTCGACAACGATGTTCTGGCTGTTGACGTCCTTGTGTATAATGTTGAGCCGGTGGATATCGCCCAGAATACGGGCCACTTCGATGGCGATGTGCAGGAAATCTGCAATGGGCAAGGGCCGCTCGCGCACCAGTTTTTTGGCCATTTCGCCCTCCACATATTGCAATACCAGGGCATGACGGTTTTGTATTTTGCCCATCCGGAGCACCTTGCGCACACCGGGAATATCGAGGTCCTTCGTGATTTCATATTCGTTGTAAAAGTGCCGGATGCTTTGCGGAGAGGGAAACTCCTGGTTGAGCATTTTGGTCACTACCGGCAGTCCCCATTCATTTTCGTTGCTCCGATATACTTTCGAATTTTTACTCTCGTAAATCAGCTCTTCTGCCATAAAAACGGATTGGATAAAGTTTGGCTTGGTCCCGATTCATGCTATTCAAACGTTCCGGTTATCATCGCTGGGTATTTCTGGCGGTATGCCGAACGTTCGGATCATAAATGTACGCGCCCGCCGGGCCATTTCGGAGTGCAGGCGCATATAGTTCAGCGAATTATAATCGAAAATGGATTTGGCCGGAATGACGCCGAGTCCTTTTGGCATATTGCCCACGGAAAAGGCCATGAGGCAGCTCTCGCGCCAGTCGAGCGCCCGGTCGATCTGAATATCGGCCAGGTCCATCCAGGGATGCGAGGCCTCGTCCCATTCGCGGCAACAGTTGAAGATCTCGGCGGTGTCGTCGTCGGAAGCGGTGTGGAGTTGGATCTGCAATTTGTACCGCACGGGGCCCTGACTGAGGCGGTGTTTATATTCTTCCTTCAGGTAATTCCGGCTCAGCGTTTCGCCGGGCAGGATGCGTTGGTTTTCGGTTGGAATGCTGCGGTCGTAAGCGTCGAGAATGCCCGTTTCCGGCACGTCTTCGGCCGGAACAGCGCGGTATTTCGCATAGCGTTTCACCTGGTCGGTGCCTACGTACAAAAAGGGCGTCTGGCCGTAGAACCGCAGGTTGCTGAACGAGGTGGGGTTGCGGCGCATCCCGGCGTGCGCGCCGCGCACGCCGGCCGGGTAATTGCGGTAATACTGGTGATACTGGATACCGTACGCGGTCTTTTTGTACTTGGCAAACCGCAAGAAACTGGCTGCCGACCAAAAGAGCGCCACTTCGCCGGTATTGAGCTCCAGGTCGAGCGGACTGGCAAACCGGGTATCGGCAAATTTGATCGACATGCTCCGCACAACCCGCATCGCGTCGTCGAGAAACGAAGCGGCAGCGTGCCGGATCCGGCAGGGATACGTTTTCCCGGGCTCGAAAAACGGGTGCGGTGGGAACCGCGGGTCGGGCACAATGCGCAGGGAGCCCGACGCGCCTACCCCGTTGTTGTGCGACATGCGTTCGCGGTACATCAGGCTGCCGACAATCGTCAGCATCAGGGTGAACACGCCGGAATACAACCACAGCACGAAACGGCTGATGGTTCGGCTGATGAATATTCCTATCGATTTAAAAAACGGATATCCGGAACTGGCCATAACAGGAAACGGGTTTTCAAATATTGGTTTGGGATTGAATGATATCAATATCGAAGTCGAGCGCGGCAAAATCGGCCCGGCGTTTTTCCAGGGCTTTTATAAAATGAGGGCTTACGTCGTGGTCTTCATTGGCAATAATATACCCGTAGCCGGTGCGCGACAGCATATTGCTCCACCACATCATCTGGGTGGCCCGCGTCAAATCGGGGGCAATGCTGGTATCCGATTCCGGGCCCAGCACGCCGTCGGGGCCGTCGCCAAAGCGCAATCCGAGACAATTGTAGAGCACCTCGCCGATGTCGTCGTATTGTTTCGAGTTGGCCCAGGTATGGCCGAATGTGGCCTGAAACATGATGTAGGCGCAGGCCTGTTTCAGGTTGTCGATATCACCGTCCGGAACGTTGTCGCTGCTTTTGTGGCCGGTGATCCGCGAAACGGCTTTCGGCACCCCATCGATCACAGGTCGTTCTTCGGAGAGGTCCATCCGGTGGGTGCTCCCGTACCAGTCGGGCAAGGCGCCGCCTTTGGGTTTGCCGGTTTTATCGAGCATGGCATTGCCGAGGTAGCTGCACAGGAAAGCGGGTACGCTGTGCCGCACGGCATCTTCCGAGAACCGGTAGATTTCGTGCCAGTGTTCGAGAATGCCGGCCCGGTACGGCGGGTAGTCGATGTAGTTGGATACGTAGCGCGACAGCACTTCCCAATACAAATTGGCGACGCGGGCATATTGGTGCGCCGGGCTGATGGGTTGCAGGGGGCGGAAGTTCTTCCAGTCGAGCGTGCCAAGTACCTTTTCCACCACCTGGTTGATGCCGTTGGGGGTGAGGGCGCAGGCAGAGGTAATGTAGCCGTTGCCCACGAGAATGCGGTCGGCGGTGTGGTTGACGAGCACCACGCCTTTGAGGTATGGTTTCAGGAGGCCGGCGATAGGGCTGAAGCGGAGGTTGCGGTTGGCGGCGATGGCGTATTGTTCCACGTTGACGTGCGTGCCGGCAAAATGGTGGGCCAGTTCGGTATACAGGGCGCCGCTCACGCGGGCCACGCGTTTGGCAGCCGCCCATTTGGGGCCGTCTTCGGGAGTCAGGGTTTGTTTGGCGCGGGGGTCGGTGTCGCCGGCGCGAAGCGGCCCGGTCAGGGTGATCTTTACCGGCGCGGGCAGGCCGTTGGATTTGAGTTTGAACCAGATGTCGACATCCGGCATGGCGTAGTAATGCAGGTTTTTTTCGTACGAATTCCAATGGTAATGCACCCAGTAGAGTTCGGGGTTTTTGGGATCGCGGTCGAAATCGGAAGCGTACATGCCGTTGAGCATGCGCTCGCCGAACCAATCGTCGCCGCGGGTAATGCCCGGCTGCTTTTTCTCCATACACACGGTCAGGTTTTCGGGGTAATCGCTCTGGATTTTGGCATAGGTCAACAAATTGGGGTCCATGCGGATCATTTCCAGGTGTTCGGATTTTATGATTTCGATGGGGATGAACTGCCGTTCGATCGCGTCCATTCGTCCGCGTGAATACTGTTCGGGGGCGTTTTTATCGGGGTCTCGGATGACTACGCGCGGCATAGGCGTATCGCGCCGGTATTCCCAGTAAAACACCTGGATGGTGTCGAGGCACATTTCAGTGCCCACCAGGTCGCCTTTTTTGACCTTAATGCGTTGGAACAGCGTAAAATCGGGTTCGCGTTTTTCCTCCACGAAGTGCTGGTGGCCGGTTTGGTATATACCCACCCAAACGCTCCACATCCACCAGCGCCGGGCATAATTAAGGTCATACGGCAACACGAAATGTCCTGTTTCGTCGGTATTGGTTTCGCTTAACTTGCGGAAGCCGCCCCAGATGGTGCGGCCCCAGCATTCCAGGTGCATGTGGTAGATGGGTACGCTCTGGTCGGCTTCTTTTTGTCCGAAGGTCAGCCACCCGGTGATGGTATGGTAGGGGGAAGGGACGCCGTAGATGCGCTTGCGCTGTGGGAAGAGCCACTTGCCCACAGCGGTGATTTTGCCTTGGAGCCACTGGTAAATTTTGAGTAAGAACAGGCCGATCCGGGCTAAAACACCGCCATAAATACGCGAGTGATGCAGTTCGAGGTGGTTGATGCTTAGCAAGCGCGGTTGCCATGCCTTGCGTTGCACGGCATGGTTGACCTTCGTTTGCTCCTGGCAAGTTTGGTATAGCGCGGCCAGAGCCGGTTCCTGTGCCTCAATAGTTTCGTTTTTCATTGGCAATGATGATCGGTTATACTATGGGCCTTTCATGGACTGGAACAGGCGATTCGAAAGGTGGCAATAATCGGTTGGGATCGTGGGCAGCAAATTTCTCCAGGGTTGCGCTTGGGGAAACAGGCGGGGCGAATCGAGCAGAAAATGCCCATGAGGATAGTGTTTGCGCCTAAAGAAAGGGGGTGTCGCCATGCAGCTGAAAAATAATCGCCCCGTTCTTGTCTGTTCACAAACATACAAGAACGGGGCAAATGCTCGTACACGTAATAAAAAAATAAAATGACTGTCCCCTTCCGGCGACGAAGCATCCGGCAGGTTTCTACCCTTTCCGGGCCATTTCCAGGATACGCTGATTGATTTCCCGGCCCCAGTTGGGATCGATGGACGATGCCGGCTTGAAGGTTTCAAACTTCTGTTCGGCCGTTTCCATGAGTTCCTTGCCTTTCTCCGGGTCGCCGCCCCATTGTGGCGGCGTGAAAAACACGGTGATGCCTTTTTGCATGTAGGCGCGGGGGTTTTCCGGATCGACGGCCAGGGCTTTTTCGATCAGCATGGCCGAAAGCGGGCCGTATTTCTGTCCGTTGACCATGGGGTTGATACGGATGCGCATACCGGCGGCCATGCTTTCCAGCACATAGATTTCGGAACTTCCGGGATGGAGCGAATCGGCAATCGTCAGGTACCGGTCTATTTTATCGCACAGGGGTTCCTGTTTAGCGATGTCTTGTTCGAGGTTGAAAATCATGGCCTGGCAAAGCGCCACATAGTAGGCAGGCAGCCATTCGCCGGCCTCTTTTTGCGCGATGCGTTCGAAGGTATTGGACCGGGCCAGCCATTGATCGGCCGTGCGCAGGGTATCGAGACCAGCCAGGGCTTTTTCCATGGCCTGCACGTATTTTTCATTGGTTTGGGCTTGTATGGGTGCGGTAAGGCAAAAAAGGGCAAGCAATAAAAGGGTGTTTTTCATAGTAGACATGATAGTGACAAATGATTTTAGTCGGGAGAGTGCCAGTCTGGAAAGCATGGTGGATTTGCAGTCCAGCCATAAACATCCAAATATGTTCTACAGTTCCTTGCGCAAACGCGCGACCGGGATATTGAGTTGCTCGCGGTATTTCGCCACCGTCCGCCGCGCGATGTTGTAGCCCTTTTTGAGCAGCATCGATTTGAGTTTTTCATCCGACAAGGGGCGGCGTTTGTTCTCCTCCTTGATCAGGTCGGTCAGAATTTTTTTGACCTCCAACGTTGATACTTCTTCGCCGTCCTGGTTTTGCAGGCTTTCGGAGAAGAACTCTTTGAGGCGTTTGGTGCCAAACTCCGTTTGCACGTATTTGGAATTGGCCACCCGCGACACGGTGGAGATGTCGAGTCCGGTGGCGTCGGCAATATCCTTGAGGATCATCGGGCGGATTTTCTTCTGGTCGCCGCTCAGGAAGTAGTCGTGCTGGTGATCGAGGATGGCCCCCATGGTGAGCATCATGGTTTGCTGCCGTTGTTTGATGGCGTCGATAAACCACTTGGCGCTGTCGATCTTTTGTTTGATAAACAGGATCGCTTCTTTTTCTTTTCGGGAGGGGCGGCGGCCGTTGCGGCCGGCATGGAAGGCCCGGAGCATATCGCGGTACTGGTCGTTGATGCGCAGGTCGGGGGCGTTGCGGGCGTTGAGCGTCAGTTCGAGTTCGCCGTCGCGGTTGGCCACCAGAAAATCGGGCAGTACGTAATTGACCGAGCGGTCGCCGCGCGTGGCAAAGCCGCTGGCGGGCTTGGGGTTGAGTTTCAGGATTTCGTCGACGGCGGCTTTGAGGTCTTCGTCGTCGAGGCCGAGTTGGCGGGCCAGTTTGGGGTAGTGTTTTTTGGTAAATTCATCGAAGTACTGGTCGATGATGCGGATGGCCACCTGAATAGCGAGTTTTTCCTCGTACGACACCACGTCGTCGGTTTGGCGGAGTTTGTGGCGAAGTTGCAGGAGAAGGCACTCCCGAAGGTCGCGGGCGCCGATACCGGGGGGGTCGAACTGCTGGATTTTCCGCATGATCTGTTCGATCTCTTCCTCGGTAGTGATGATGTTCTGGCTGAACACCAGATCGTCGACCATTGCTCCCAATTCGCGGCGCAGGTACCCGTCGTCGTCGATCGAGCCGATGATCTGCAGGGCGATATCCTGTTCGCGTTCGTCTTTGAGGCGGATCAGGCCGAGTTGTTGTTCGAGGTATTCGTGGAAGGTGTTTTCAAAGGCCAGCGGGATGGTTTTCTCTTCTTCGCCGGCGCTGTGGTCGTCGCCGCGGGTTTTGTAGGTGCCGGGGTCGTCTTCGATGAAATCGATCAGGTAGTCGTCCAGTTCCACATCGTCTTCCCGCAGGCTGACCGATTCTTCTTCGTCGGCATATTCGTCGGCGGTGTCGTGGTCAATTTCATTGACGGCCGTTTCGCTCGTTTCATTATTGTCGTCGGCGCCGTTTTTTTCTTCCCGGGTGAAATAGTCGATGTCGTTGTCCTCCATGTCCATGCTGGTCATCCCTTCGAGCAGATCGGCCGTTTCGTCGCCTTCTTCCAGGGCCGGGTTGACCTCCAATTCTTCCTGGATGCGTTGTTCCAGGGTAGCTGTGGGAATCTGCAACAGCTTCATCAGTTGAATCTGCTGGGGAGAAAGTTTCTGTTGCAGCTTTTGGCTTAAGGACTGCTTAGTACCAATCAACGCCATAGACAATTGGGATAAATGATTAAAAAATTAAGGGTTAGGGTAGGCCGGTCAACGGAGTTGTGAAGTGTCGGACAGGCGCTAAATCGGTTTCGGTTCAAACGGCCCTATCAAATAGGAGGCCAAATTTACCGGAAAATCCGGTTGTTGTGTTCTGCCAAAAATTGCAAACAGCGTTTTTTGTGATTAAGTTGTTGTTTTACAAGTATTTATTTTTTTTCCACAGCGATTAACAAATCTTCGGGTGAGGCGAAAAAAACTGCCGGATTATGGAAAAAAATATTTGATTGCCGCATGGGCCCGTTCACTCCATACGATCGGATCAGCGCGGTAATCGTATATTTTTTCGCCAGTAACAGCGGCTGGGCTGAACTTTCCGGCCATTCCGGCGGTTATGCCCGCTACTTCCACCCTGTCGCGAAAAAGGTTACCGGCAAACGCGGTACTTTTGCAACATTTCTCCACCCTCCCTCACGAACGCCGCGCCACGCATGGCCAAAGACTGGACTCTCGGCGAGAAAGCCGCCGCCCTCAAAAAAGAAACCGAATACGCCGTTTTGGTCAGCCTCATCACACCGGAGGTCACCGAAACGCAGGCCCAGGAATTTATGGACGAACTGGAGTTTCTCGCCACCACTGCCGGCGCAACATCCATCCGGCGGTTCACCCAACGCGCCCAACACCCGGACCACCGCACGTTTATCGGCAAAGGGAAGATGGAAGAGATCCGCCTGTACCTGGAACGCCACGAAGAAGTCAACATGGTCATCTTCGACGACGACCTCAGCGGCAAGCAAACCAACAACCTCGAAGAAGCCCTGAAGGTGAAGATCGTGGACCGCTCCACCCTTATCCTCGACATCTTTGCGCACCGCGCACAAACCGCTCAGGCCAAAACCCAGGTGGAACTGGCCCAGATGAAATACCTCCTGCCCCGGCTCCGCGGCCTGTGGACGCACCTTGAACGGCAGCGGGGGGGCATCGGGATGCGGGGCCCGGGGGAAACCCAGATCGAAACCGACCGCCGGCTCGTGCAATACCGGATCAAAAGCCTGGAAGAAAAACTGCGCGACATCGACCGCCAATCCCAGACCCAGCGCAAAACGCGCGGCGAACTCATCCGGGTGGCCCTGGTGGGATACACCAACGTGGGCAAAAGCACCTTGCTGAACCTGCTGGCCAAGTCGGAAGTGCTGGCGGAAAACAAACTGTTCGCCACGCTCGACACCACGGTGCGGAAAGTCGTGTTCGGCCAAATGCCGTTCCTGTTGTCCGACACCGTCGGTTTTATCCGCAAACTTCCCCACCACCTCGTCGAAAGTTTCAAAAGCACCCTCGATGAAGTGCGCGAAAGCGACATCCTGCTCCACGTGGTGGATGTGGCGCACCCCCAGTTTGAAGACCACATCAAAACCGTGCAGCAGACCCTGCTCGACATCGGCGCAGCCGACAAACCCACCCTCATGGTGTTCAATAAAGTTGACCTGTACCGCGAGCGGATTTTCGACGACCTGCTCGACGCCAAGACCCGTCACGACCTGGAAACCGAACTCCGCCAGCAGCTGTTGCACCACTACGGCGAAAACGTCTTCGTATCGGCGCGCACCAAAGAGGGCATCGAAACCCTGCGCGAACGCATGACCCGCCTGATCAAGGAATCGTACGTCGTCCGGTACCCGCACCAGGTGAAGGGATGGTGAGCAACTGTGCGATTTCTGCTACCTTTGTCCCCCCGTTCGCCGCTTCCCCATCCAGACAATTTTGCCCATATGCGCGACAAACTCAAAGCCATCCGCGAGAAATACCTGTACCTGGAGGAACAACTCTCCGACCCGGGCATAGCCGCCGATACCGAAAAATCGAAAAAGGTAAATAAGGAGTACAAAAAACTCCAGCCCATCATCGACACCTTCGGGAAATACGAAAAACTGCTGGCCAACCTGAACAGCGCCCGCGCCGTGCTGGCCGACGAAAAAGACCCCGAAATGCGCGATATGGCGCGGGAAGAGATCGCCAGTCTCGAACCGCAGGTAGACGCGCTCGAAGCGGAATTGAAAACGCTGCTCACCCCCAAAGACCCCGAAGACGAAAAGGATGTGATCTTCGAGATCCGCTCGGGCACCGGCGGCGACGAAGCTGCGCTCTTTGCCGGCGACCTGTACCGGATGTACATGCGCTATTTCCAGGACCACGGCTGGGACGTGGAGGTGCTCGACGAAAGCCCCGGCACCGTGGGCGGATTTGCCAAAATCGTGCTCGAAGTCAGCGGCGACAATGTGTACAGCAAACTCAAATTTGAATCGGGCGCGCACCGCGTGCAACGTATCCCCGAGACCGAAGCCAAAGGCCGCGTGCACACCTCCGCAGCCACTGTAGCCGTATTGCCCATCATGGAGCCGGAAGAAATGGATATCCGGAAAGAGGATATCCGCACCGATGTGTTCCGGGCCAGCGGGGCCGGCGGGCAACACGTCAACCGGACCGAGTCGGGCGTGCGCTTCACCCACCTGCCCACCGGTGTGGTGGCCGAGAGCACCGAGAGCCGCTCCCAGCACAAAAACCGCGAGATCGCCATGGGCCGCCTGATCCAGGAGATTCGCGAAAAACAGCAAAGCCAGCAGCAATCGGCGCTTGCCTCGCAGCGCCGCAGCCTGGTGGGCTCGGGCGATCGCTCCGAAAAGATCCGGACCTACAACTGGCCGCAAAACCGCGTGACCGACCACCGCCTCGAAGGCGACGTCAAGAACTTCAACCTCGACCGCGTCATCGAAGGCGATCTGGACGGCATCATCGAAGCCCTCACGATCGCCGACAATGCCGCCAAACTCCAGGCCGAAACAGCCGCCTGACGCACATGGCTGTTTTCCAATTTGCTCAACCGATTCACCCGATCGTCTATGTGGCACGAAGAAAAAAATCGCCTGCAGGCAACCTTTACCTTTAAAGACTTCGCCGAAGCCTTCGCCTTCATGACCGAAGTGGCCCTCCACGCCGAAAAACAAAACCACCACCCCTCCTGGAGCAACGTATGGAATACCGTGGAAATTCAACTCACTACCCACGACGCCGGTAACATGGTCACTCCCCGCGACCACCGGCTCGCCGAAACCATCGATTCCATTTATGCGAAATATCAATAAGGTTGCAGGGTTTCAAGGTTTCAAAAGGTTGCAGGGTTTCAGAGGGTTTCAAAGTTTCAATGGGTTGCAGGAGGTTTCAAGGTTTCAGGGGGTTGCAGGGTTGCAGGAGGTTTCAAGGTTTCAAAAGAGGAGAATTAGTTGAACTCAAAACAAAGATGCCTGCATCCCTACGACCTCTTGAAACCACCTGAAACCTTGAAACCCTCTGAAACCCTGAAACCTCCTGAAACCCTCTGAAACCCTGAAACACTCTGAAACCTTGACAACCAAAAACATCAAGTTATGGAAGAAGTACTCGTTAACCGCGTTGCCAACAGTGGATTGGTGACAATCAACCTGGAGGCATTTTACCCGGCGGGCGAAGTGCTGGCCTTTGATTTGAAAGATCACCTGTTCATGGGGTTGATCCTGAAGGAAAAAGAGTTCCGGGAGGCTTTGAAAGCGCACGATTGGGCGCAGTATGCCGGCAAAAACCTGGCTGTTTTTTGTTCCGAGGACGCCATTATCCCCATGTGGGCGTACATGCTGGTGGCGTCTTATGCCGCCCCGTATGCTTCGGATGTTTTTTTGGGCAAACCCGAACAGTTTGCCGAGCTGGCTTTTCTAAAAAAACTGGCGGCCCTCGACCTGGACGAGTTCGCCGGTAAACGCTTGATCATCAAGGGCTGCAGCGACAAACCGGTGCCGGCGTCGGCTTACCTGGAGATCACCCGGCGCCTGCAACCCGTGGCCCGGAGCATCATGTTCGGAGAGCCGTGTTCAACCGTGCCGGTGTATAAAAAAGAGAAAGCCGCCGAATAAGACCGCCGGCAAACCGTTATAAAAGCGCCTGCAACCGGGCGCTTTTTTTAATTTTGTGCATCACAACCGCCTCACCTACTATGGATCTGACAAAAACAAACCGAACCTTGCTGGCGCTTAACCTGCTCCTGGTATTCGCATTGGCCGGCGTTTTCTTCCTCTCGTTTAAAGGAGACGGCAAGGACTCCGGGTTCGCCTCACCCGATCAAATCATCCGCTCGATCGACCTGGATAAAGACTTCGATTTCTGCGGTGAAAAGTTGCCCATGAGCAACTTTGACGTCAAGCAACGCCTCGACGCCGAACTCCTCCGGAATGTCTACTTCCACTCGCAGACGATCTTGTCGATCAAACGCGCCCACGCCATATTCCCGGTGATCGAGCCGATCCTCAAGGAAGAGGGCGTGCCTAACGATCTGAAGTACCTCGCCGTAGCGGAAAGCACCTTGTCCAACGCCATTTCATCAGCCGGCGCGCGCGGCGTTTGGCAGTTTATGAAAGGCGCCGCCGGCGAGTTTGGCATGGAAGTGAACGATGAGGTGGACGAACGCTACCACCTCGAAAAGGCCACGCACGCCGCCTGCAAGTTTTTGCGCAGACAAAAAGAACGCCTCGGCAGTTGGACCCTCGCCGCCGCCGCCTACAACGGCGGGCCCGACCGCATCGCCACCGAAATGGCCAAACAACGCGCTAAATCATTTTACGACCTCAACCTGGCATCCGACGAGACGATGCGGTATCCCTTCCGGATTGTTGCGGTGAAGGAAGTGATGGAACATCCCGATACGTACGAATACGTGATCAACAAGGATCACCTTTACGACCCGATCAATAATTACAAAACCGTGGAAGTAAATGGCGCGGTGCCCAGTTGGGGCGATTTTGCGGTGGAACACAACACGTCTTACCGCATGCTCAAACTGTACAACCCCTGGCTGGTGGACAGCAAACTGACCAACAAGGCCGGTAAAACCTATACCATCCGCCTGCCCAAATAACGGCCCTTCATGCAAACGGCCTCCCGTGATTTGGTGGCGCGCTTGTATGCCCGCAGCGCATTGGCCTGGCTGTTGCTGGCGGCCCTGATGGGGGTTTGGTTGCGCTGGCAACAGTGGGGGCAGCCGCCTGTTCAGTTTTCCTTCCGGTTTCTGACCCATGCCCATTCCCACCTGATGTTTCTCGGCTGGGTGTTCAATGCCTTGGTTGCCGGGCTGACCGGCAGTTTCTTGCCGGAATCCGTTCGCCGCATGTACGGCCGGTTCTGGTGGGGCCTGCAGGTTTGCCTGGCCGGTATGGCGCTTTCCTTTCCCGTTCAGGGCTATGGGCCGGTATCGATCGCATTTTCCACGGTACATATGGCACTGGCGGCCTGGCTGGTAGTGCGCATTCTCCTCGACGCTGGAGGTGGCGGCAATGCCCATATTGCGTTGCGATGGGCGGTGTTTTTTCTGTTTTTATCGAGTGTGGGTCCTTTTGCACTGGGTTTTGTCATGGCAAAGGGTTTGCAAGCCACGATTTGGTACAATTTGGCCGTGTACTTTTACCTGCATTTTCAATACAACGGATGGATGGTTTTCGCGTTGCTCGCCATTTTGCTGCGCAAAACCGGGCTGGAAGACCCGCCGGTGCGCGGGTCCGTTCGCTTGCTCGCAGCTGGTTGCTTGGCCGGTTTTGCCATCAGCACATTGTGGACGCAACCGCCGCCGATCGTTTATGCGGTCGCCGCGCTAGGGGCCGGTTTGCAGGTTTGGGGCAGTATCGGGTTGCTCTTTGCCGGCCGGCGCCTGGCCTGGTCTTCTTTTTGGCACAACCGGTGGGCTTTCCGGCTGGCCGGGCTGGCGTTGTGCGCTTTTTGTCTTAAACTGATCCTTCAGGTGTTGGCGTCGCTTCCCGGTCTGGGGGCTATGGTGTTTCTCAACCGGAATTGGCTGATCGCTTATTTCCACCTGGTATTTATTGGCGTGATCTCGTTGTTACTCGCTGCCATTTTTATGGAACAAACCTGGCTGCCGCGTTCCCGCAATGGCATACGCTGGTGGCTGCTGATTGGCGGATTTCTGGGTACCGAGCTGATACTGGCGCTGCCGCAAGCGCCGGCAGGCGCCTTGCTTGCGGCAGCGGTAATGATGCTACTGGGCTTGTTGTGGGTGGTTGCATCCGGCTTTCTATCGCTGGGAGCTGCTTCAACGAAGCACCAACTGACCGGCAAATAACTGACCGGCCGCATTCCGGACCAGCACCGTATATATCCCCGACGGCGTTTGCTGCCGGTCAAACGTCCAACTGAAACCCGTGGTATGTACACTCCGCTCCAGTCGCCCGGCTAAGTCGTACACCTGAACCTCTGCGTCGGCAAACGGATCGTTTTCCCAATGGAACACGGCGGTGCCCACCACCGGGTTCGGTTGAATGGCCAAATCGCGCACGGCCGGCCTGGGTTCATGGGTACTGATGGTCACAGAAGCCGTCCGGCAGGTTATGTTGTTGGATCGGTCGGCATCCAGGCTGTCGTTGGGCAGGGTAGTCCAGAAGCAGATGGAAATGGATGGCGGCAAAATGCCCGGCACATTCCGTTGGATGGCGCCGAGGTCGAGGTGAAGCGTATCGCCTGGGGCCAGGTTGAGGTTGGAGAACGTTTGTCGATACTGTGCCTCTTCTGTGCCGCACAACCAGTTTATTGAGCCGAAAACACTGTTGACGGTGATAGTATTCAGGACCGTCGCGCCCTTATTTTTGACAATTACATAAGCGCTGTCCAATCGAATGGAATATGCGGGAACCAAGGGGGCTGGCGGCAATTGCATACCTACCGGCGATACCGGCAACACCAGTTCTTCCAGCGCCGCATCAGCTGTGGCGGAAAAATCAGGTATGTCGGCGGCCGGAAAGGTGCGCGCAACGACCACCTGGGTGGATGAACCGGCTAAATAGTGCTCATTGCCGGCCAGGAGCAGTCGATCGTCGATGCCCAGCAAGGCCTGCGGTTGAAAGGGTGCATCATCCGGGATGTTGATGGTTTCCAGCAAAGTGAGCGTAGCGGTATCAAAACGCAACAAGCGGTGCGGACTGGACAGCGACAGGATCCGGATCTGGCCCCCAGCGAGGGTCATTTTCAGGTTTGGGCTGACGCCAAGATGGAGGGGGGCGGTCAGTTGGATGGCAAAATCGCCGTCGAGCCGGTACAAGGTATCGGACGAAAGTGCTATGAAATGGCCATCGGGCAAGGCTTCGGCGCCCAGCAGATGTTGATCCTTCAGCGCAAATTGATAACTCAGCAGGGTGGAATTGTAGAGTGCCAGACCATTTGCGCCATATACCAGTTGGCGATTGGCAGGCGTAATCCGGAGCCCGTCAAAAGCCGACAGGCTGAAAGGGCCGGTTTCGGATAAGACGCCGTCGGCCGTGTACAGCTTCGGTAGGCTGTAGGGGTGGATCAGCCAGAACATGGCGCCGGGGCCGGGTAACAATTTAACGGTGTCGAAAGGACCGAAAAAGAAATCCAGGTCTTGTTTCCATTGCACATTTCCGTCCCAGTCTAGTTTGGACAGCTGCCAGGGCAGAATAATGTCGCACTGGAAGAGTGCAGCAACTACCAGGTATCCGTCGGACACCGGAAGCACGTCGAAGTTAAGCGGGACGCCTTCGTTTAGCAATAGCGCCGTTTGGGTGGAGCCGTCTGGCAGGATGCGTTGGGCATAGACTTGCGGACTGCCCTCCACGTCGTTTCCGCCAAAAATCAGCAGGTGCGCCGCGCTGTCCGGACCGGATGTCACGTTAATCACGTGGT
The DNA here is from genome assembly GCA_044230315.1 of Saprospiraceae bacterium. GTDB lineage: Bacteria > Bacteroidota > Bacteroidia > Chitinophagales > Saprospiraceae > M3007. The sequence continues at coordinate 119,099 of JBGARJ010000007.1, read as the reverse complement.
TGTAGAAACTGGGTTGGAGAGCAGATTGAGCGGGGCAAAAACCGGGCAAAAGGGCGAGTAGGACCGGCAGGGCAAAAAGGAGGTACATTTTACGCATAGCGAATTAAGGTTGGTTACCCGACAAAGATAACCGCCTAATCCGCTGCAATGGGCTGAAAACAGGTTTTGGCAAATCTTCGACACCGGAAACGACGATATTAGCCTTCAGGCGGCGTCTTCCGGGCAGATAAACCGGATGTTGCGTTGCAAACCCGCAAACTTGGCGCGTTTTACGGCCGATTTTTTGAAAACCCGGCCAAAAACCTCCTCCGTCAACTCCTGCCAGTCGCGCCTGGTCATATCCAGTAGTTCCGGCACAGGTTCGAAGGCCGGTTCCTCGTGCCGACGGGCAAAGCGGTTCCAGGGGCACACGTCCTGGCAGACGTCGCAGCCGAACATCCAGTTGTCCATTTGTTCCCTGAACCCGTCGGGGATGGCGTCGCGCAGTTCGATGGTGAGGTAGGAAATGCATTTGGCGGCATCCAGAAAATAACCTTCGGGGCTGATGGCTTCCGTCGGGCAGGCCTCGATGCAGCGCCGGCAGGTGCCGCAGTGATCGCGGATGGGGTCATCGTATACCAGGGGCAGATCGCAAATGATTTCGGCGAGAAAAAAATAGGACCCGCGCTGCGGGTGTATGGTAAGCGTGTGGCGGCCGTTCCAACCCAGCCCGGCCCGCCGGGCCCATTCGCGTTCGAGTACGGGCGCGCTGTCGACAAAACAGCGGCCCTGCACGGCCCCGATCTCAGCCTGCATAAACGCCAGCAGGGCTTTCAGTTTTTCCCTGACTACCGCGTGGTAATCCTCCCCGTATGCATACTGACTGATCTTCGGAGCGGTTGGGTCGCTTTGTTTGTCCGGATTGTGATAGTTGAATGCCAGGCAGATCACGCTTTTGGCGCCGGGCACGAGTTGGGTGGGGTCGATGCGCAGGTCAAAATAGTTTTCGAGATAGGCCATTTTGCCATGGGCGCCTTGTGTCAGCCAGGCCTCCAGGCGGCGGGCTTCGTCGTCGAGCCGCTCGGCCCGGGCAAACCCAACGAAATCGAAGCCCAGCCGGTGGGCTTCCGCACGGACGCGTTCGGAATGACGTTGGGTTTGCATGCCTGTTTAGTGTGCAACAGCCTTTATTTTGGCCATTTTTTGATCAAATCCGGCAGCATGCGCAGGGCCGCCAGCTCCTTGTATTTTTCCCGCACCTCTTCGGCCGGCGAACCAAAATAGGTTTTGCCGCCCTCCAGCGATTTGGACACTCCTGCGCCGGCCAGCACGATGGCGCCCTGCCCGATGCGCACGGCCTGGATCACGCCGACCTGGCCGTACAGCACCACGTTGTCTTCAATGACGGTTTTGCCCCCAATGCCAACCTGCGCCGCAAAAAGGCAGTTTTTCCCGATCACGGCCCCGTGGCCGATATGGATCTGACAGTCGAGTTTGCTGCCCGCGCCGATAACCGTGTCGCCGCTCACGCCTTTGTTGATCGTACAACCGGCGCCGATATCGGCGCGGTCTTCGATGATGACGCGCCCGCCGGAGCGCCATTTTTGGTACGACCCGTCGGGTTGTTTTTTATAGTAAAACGCGTCGCTGCCAATAGTGGTATTGGGGCCGATACGCACGTGCTCGCCGATATGGGTGTATTCACCGAGGTATGTATTGGCCTGAATATAGCTGTGCGCGCCGATCACCACATTCGCCGAAACCACTACGCCGGGTTCAAGAATGGCCGTCGGGTGGATCTGCGCGCGGTGGCTGACCGGGGCGTTGAGCGGCTCAAAAGGGCGGTAATCGCGGATGAGGGTGTCGTACGCTTCGAAGGGGTTTTCCAACACCAGAACGGCTTTGCCCGGCGGGCACTCGGCGGTGGCGTTCAGCAGCACTACTGTAGCGGGGCTGTCGAGCGTTTTTTGAAAGTATTTCGGCGCATCGGAAAATGCGATATCGCCGGGTTCCACTTTATGGATCTCGTTGATCCCGGTAGCCAGGAGGCTTTCATCTCCAATGATTTGGGCGTTGAACCGGCGGGCAATTTCCCGCACGGGAATGGGTTGTGGAAATTTCATGGTGGACAGAAAATTAAAGAATGGCGGCGCAAATCTACGTATCCGGCGCGCGTTCGCGGAATCGCCCGCGGAAAAGGGGGCCATTTTCAAAACTTATCTATTTTTACCGCCAAACAACCGAAGATGTTCCGACTATTCCGTTCCCGCCGTTTTTGGGCGTTGCCCTGTGCGCTCCTGTTCGCCACCGTCGTTTCCGCTCAACAACAACCGCTCCCCATTGCCGAACTCCGCGGCGCCTGGATCGCCACAGTAGTCAATATCGACTGGCCTTCGGCGCCCGGCCTTTCGCCGGATCGTCAGCGGATGGAGTTCGATAGCCTGCTCGATGTGCTTAAAGCCATGGGCATGAACGCCGTTTTTGTACAGGTGCGGCCGACCGGCGATGCGTTTTACCCCTCGGCGGTAGTTCCCTGGAGCAAATACCTGACCGGTCAACAAGGCTTGCCCCCCGAACCCTTCTACGACCCTCTGGAATACATGATCAAAGCGGCGCACAGCCGACGCATGGAATTTCACGCCTGGCTTAATCCCTATCGCGCCACGTTCGACCTCGATACGGCCAGCCTGGCGCCTACCCATCCGCTGCGCTCACTGCCCAACGACCGTAAAAGAGAGTGGTTTTTTCGCTACGGCACGCGCTACTATTTCAACCCGGCGAGCGCCCTGGTACGCCAGCACCTGCTCAATGTGGTGAAGGAAATCGTCGTCCGGTACGATGTGGACGGGATCCACTTCGACGACTATTTTTACCCCTACAAAGAAGCTAACCAGGTGCTGGATGATTATAATGACTTTGCCGGCGATCCGCGCGGGTTTGTCAAAATTGAAGACTGGCGCCGCGACAACGTCAACCGCCTCGTCGAAAGCGTCTCCAAAATGATCAAAAGCATCAAACCCTACGTCCGCTTTGGCGTGAGCCCGTTCGGCGTATGGCGCAATGCCGACCAGGACCCCGGCAACGGCTCCCAAACCCGTGCCGGGATCACTTGCTACGACGACCTCTATGCCGATGTGGTCAAATGGCTGCAAAACGGATGGATCGACTATGTGGCGCCGCAACTGTATTGGAGTATCGGTTTCCCGCCGGCGGATTATGAAATTCTGCTCGACTGGTGGAGTAAACATACGTTTGGCAAACACCTGTACGCAGGCCACGCCGCCTACAAGATCAACAACAATGCGGTGGACCCCAATTGGAGCAAACCCGATGAAATCAATCGCCAGATCCAACTGAACCGTTCGTCGGGCGAAGCCCAGGGCAGCATCTTTTTTTCGGCTAAACCGCTGCTGCGCAACCCGCTGGGTGTGCAGGATTCGCTGACCGGCGTCGTTTTTTCCAACCAGGCCCGCGTGCCGGGAATGCCCTGGTTGTCCAAAGCACCGCCGGCTACGCCGCAAATTTGCCGCGTCGGCGGCTCGGTAAGCTCGGTGAAACTCGCCTGGCATGCCTGCGATATCGGTATACGGGATGAAATGCCGTTCTATTTTGCCATTTACCGCTTCGACGGGCAGAGCGTCGGCGATTTTCAAAACCCGCGCAACTTGCTCGCCTTCACCCCGTTCTACACCGACAAATGGATCTTTGAAGACCCCACCGCCGCAGTAGGCGAGTATTACACCTATGTGATCATTGCCTATAACCGCCTCAATGTGGAAAGCTATTCGAGCGATCCGGTGGTGGTGAAAAAGACCAAAAAAAGCGCAAAAAAGAAGAAAAAATTCTTCGGGTTTCTGTTCTGAGTCAACCCGCAGCCTGCTGTAGAACCTGATTGGAGCCCGGCAACGAAAATCCAAACATATTTTTAACCGGTGGGTGCATCCCGTCAAATGCCGTTGGGAAAGCGCTGGGCGAATTCCTTGGCAAAATAGGTCAGGATGACGTCTGCCCCGGCACGCCGGATGCTCAGCAGTGTTTCGGGCAGGGCGCGCTCAAAATCCAGCCAGCCGTTGTTGCAGGCGGCGCGCAGCATGGCGCATTCGCCGCTTACGTGGTAGGCGGCTATCGGTAACTGGTAGTTTTCCTTGAGCAGGTGAATGACATCCAGGTAATGGAGCGCAGGCTTGACCATGAGCATGTCGGCGCCTTCGGCCACATCGAGGTCGGCCTCGATGAGCGCTTCGCGTTGATTGGCCGGGTTCATTTGGTAGGTCTTTTTGTCGCCGCTTTTCGGAGCGGAGTCCAGTGCATCGCGGAACGGACCGTAAAAGGCGCTCGCATATTTGGCCGTATACGCCAGGATGCCGGTCTTGGTAAAGCCCTGCTCATCGAGGGCTTGCCGCATGTAACCCACACGGCCGTCCATCATATCGGACGGGCCAAGCAGGTCGAACCCGGCTTCGGCCTGCGCCACCGACATGCGGGCGAGGATCGGCAAGGTCTCATCGTTCACGATCTCGCCGTTGCGCACGAACCCGTCGTGCCCATCGCTGCTGTAGGGGTCCATTGCCACGTCGCTGATCAGACAACATTCCGGGAAGCGCTTTTTGATCGCGCGGGCAGTTTGGAGGTAGAAATTCTCCGCGGCATAGCTGTAGGTAGCCGTTTGATCTTTCAGGGCCTCGGCAACTGCCGGAAACAACACGAAATTGGTCAAACCCAGGCGCATGCACGACTCGATTTCCGTCAGCAGAGTATCGGGCGAGAACCGGAAAACGCCCGGCAGCGAGTGGATCTCGCTGCGGATATTGGTGCCGTCCAGGACGAAAAGTGGAAAAACCAGGTGTTGGACGTTGAGGTGCGTTTCGGTGGCCAGACCCCGGATGGCGGCGGATTGGCGGTTGCGGCGTGGGCGTGCAAACATGAAATCAGAGCGACGTTAATGACGAAAAGGTGAGCAGGGCACAAAGGTAAGAAACGGTCAGAAAACCCCGGGCGCGGCTGAAAGGCGCGGATTTTGAGGCGAACTGATCTCTTGCCCGGCGCCGGAAACAATCATAAAAAAAAACAGGGCACTAACCTTGTCGGCAGCACCCTGTATAACCCCAAAAAACCAAATGAAAACAGTCTTAAACTAACGCTATAAAAAGCGAGAATTTGCGAAACATAAGGAATCGTGTTAATCCGAAACCAAAACAAAGATACTGTCGATACAGGCAAATTTTACCCCGGAATAATACATTTTTTTTATCTTAAATTAATAATAACGAGCGTTTTGTGATTGAAAGCTGGTGAAAATAATGTTTGGTGCACGTAAATGTTTTGCATGTAAAATCAGGCTGGCACAACAAATTTATACTACGAGTCATGGTATTCTCCCGCACCGGTGCCGCGCCCGGCATTCTGCTCCCTGCCAGCCCGTGTTGTACCGGGAAATTCCAGTTTTCATCGCGCCATTTGGCTTTGCTTTTTAATTTTGCCCAAATCACCGCGCCACCCGATCCTCCGATGCGTATTTCGAATGCCTTTCCGATATTATTTGTCTCCCTGCTTTGCCTGCCCCTGGGGTGGTCCTGCGGGCGGAGCAAGGAACGGATCATCCGCGATACGGTGGCCGAGCGCGTTGCGGAATTTCGGAAAAAAGAGCGCGAAAAATGCCGGCAGACCCTGCTGGTGGAAGCGGGCAAGGCCGTGGATTCTTTATTGTTGTACGAGGCATTGGATGAGGTGAACGACTCCCTTGCGCGCCTGCGTCCGTTCCGGCCGGTAAAACCGGTTAATATCCCGCCCATCGATACGTCGGCCGTGAAGCCGATCTTTGACCACTGATCCGTGTTTTTCGCTGTATTTTTGACGGTCGAGGCAACGCCGGAAGCGTGCCGGGCGTCCGTTTCGAGGCATGTTGCGATCGTCGTACTGGAATAAAATACCCGCGAAAATGCGCGCCTTCGATGGCTTCGCGGGCCGGTTGTTTCGCGGCGTATTCGTTTGCGGCGCGTTACTGGCAGTAATTCCCCTGGCTGCGCAAAACCCTTGGACCAACCTCCGGACCCGCGTGCTGGTCGCCGACCAACCGCTCCAGCAACTGGATACCCTCACCATCCTGCCCCCGCTGCTTTCGGTGGTGGATTCCGCAACGGGCGCCACCCTCGATTTGCAATGGTTCTCCGTCGACAATACCACCCTGCGCGTTGATACGGCCGCGTTGCGCCGGCTGCATCCTGCCCTCAGTCGCTTATGGGTCACGTACCGCGTATTGCCGGCCGACCTCGCTGCTCCGGTACGCCGGCTCGACGCCACAGCCATCCGGCAGTCGCTCGGCAACGATGCTATTGAATTCGACTATACCCCTTATGAACCGCCCACAAAGCCCTGGGAAACGTCGGGGCTCGTATCCAACGGTACATACACCCGGGGACTTTCCTTCGGCAACAGCCAAAACCTGAGCTTTAACTCCAACCTCAACCTCCAGATCAACGGCCGGCTGGGCAACGACCTGGAGCTACAGGCAGCGCTTTCCGACAACTCCATCCCGCTCCAACCCGACGGCACTACCCGGCAGTTGCAGGAATTCGACCGCATTTTTGTGCAACTCAGCCGCAAAAACACGGCAATCACGGCGGGCGACTACGACCTGACCCGCCCACAGGGCTATTTTTCCAATTATTTCAAACGCCTCCAAGGGGGTATGGTACGTTCGAAGTTTGAAGTGGGGAGCAGGAAGCCGGGAGTCCGGAGCCCGGGAATTGACACCGGGCAGGCGCGGCCGACGATGGATGTTCGCGCCGCTGCGGCCGTTTCGCGCGGGAAATTTAACCGGCAATCCATCGCCGGCCAGGAAGGCAACCAGGGGCCGTACCGCCTGCAGGGTGGGGAAGGGGAGCGGTTCATCATCGTGCTGGCCGGCACCGAGCGGGTTTACGTCGACGGCCAGCAGATGCGCCGTGGCCTGGAAGATGATTACGTGATCGATTACAACCTCGGCGAGATCACGTTCACGCCACGGCGCTTGATCTCCAAGGACAGTCGGATCATTGTCGAATTCGAATACGCGGTGCAGACCTACCTGCGCGCCACAATGGCCGCCAATGCCGTTTGGCAGGGACCCCGGAGCCGGTTTTACCTAAATGCGTACGCCGAGCAGGACGGTAAAAATGCCGGCGGCGCACAGGAACTTTCGCCCGCCCAGCGCCGCCGTCTTGCCTTGGTAGGCGACACCCTTCAAAATGCGTATGCGTCGGGGATCGATACGCTCGCCGCAGACGCCGGTTTTGACCCCAGCCGGGTGTTGTACAAATCGGTGGATACGCTCGCCTGTGGCATTCTCATCCCCGTGCTGGTGTATTCGGCCAATGCCGACAGCGCGCGATATGCCGCGCGGTTTACCGAAGTACCGATGGGCCAGGGCAACTATGTGCAGGTGCAGACGGCTGCCAACGGACGGGTATATCGCTGGGTGGCGCCCGATCCGGCCACTTGCCAGCCTGCGGGTAATTTCGAGCCTGTGGTGCGCCTGGTCGCCCCGGAGTCCCGGCAGCTGTTTGCGGCCGGCGCCGAAATGCCCATCGCCCGACACGGCGCCTTGCAAGCCGAAGTGGCGCTGAGCAACCGCGACCTGAACCGCTTTTCGCCTTTGGGCGACAACGACAACCTCGGGCTCGGCGGGATGCTGAACCTTCGACAGGATTTGTTTCCGGCCGGGCAGGCCAAAGGCTGGAATATTCAGGCAAGCGGCGCCTATGAGTTTGCCGGGCGGCAATTTGTGCCGCTCAACCCGTACCGGCCGGCCGAATTTGCCCGCGACTGGAATATTGCGGCCACCGATGCCGCCGCCACCGAACAATGGGCGCGCGGCGGGATTTCGGTAGAAAAGAAGACCTGGGGCAGCGCGCGGTATGAATTTGGCGCATTTCAACGCAAAAGCCTGTACGAGGGCACCCGGCATGCCGCACAATTGCATTTTCAGCGCCTTGGCTATGAGGCTTCGGCTGATGTCAATTTGCTGGAAACCAGCGGCCGGGCCGGTAATAGCCGGTTTTCACGGCCCAAATTTGACCTGGCCAAAACATTTTTTGGACCCGACAAAAAAGCCTTGCTCAAGATCGGGGCGCATGGCGAGCGGGAGCGGAACGAACGCTATGCCGCCGGCGCAGATACGCTCAGTGCGGCCAGTTTCTGGTACGATCTGGGCCGGGTGTATGCCCAAACGCCCGACGAGCGGAGCCCCTGGCAGTGGGGGCTCAGTTGGATGCACCGCAATGATTACGCACCCTTTGGCCGGGGGTTCCGGCAAAATACGGCCGTAGACGAAGCCAACTGGAACGGCCGTTGGACGCCCCTTTCTACCCCCAAAATAACGGCCCAAACACTGACCTGGAACTTCTCCTGGCGGCAACTCCAGGTACGCGAAACCGAATTGACGCCACTCGAGCCACAAAAGACCTATCTCGGCCGACTCGACTATTCGCTCACCGCCTGGAAAGGCGCCCTGGCCCTCACAACCGGATATGAACTGGGCTCGGGACAGAGCCCCCGCATCGAGTTCAGTTACATACGGGTCAACCCCGGCGAGGGCCAATATACCTGGGTGGACCGCAACCGCGACAGCATTTTGCAGGTGGATGAAATGGAACTCGCCGTTTTCCAGGACCAGGCGGATTATGTCCGGATAGCCGTCACAACGCCCGATTACGTCCGCACGAACAACGCCACCCTGAACCAGAGCCTGCGGCTCGACCCCCGGCTGGTCTGGGCACAATCGAAACGGCGCTGGCAGCGCGCATTGTGCGTTTTTTCCACCCAAAGCAATCTGCAGATCAGCCGGCGTATCCTGGCTGCTGCGCGGGACGAGCCGGCCTGGAATCCGTTCGACCTGGCGGTGTCGGATACGGCTTTGGTGGGGGTGAGCTCGGTGGTACGCAATGTTTTGTTTGTCAACCGGGCCGATCCTGCCTGGGACGCTTCCCTGGCACAGGCCGACAACCGCAGCCGCACAGCCCTGACCACTGGTTTCGAGAGCCGCCACCTGGCCGAATGGACGCTCCACGGCCACGCCAACCTCGGCCGGCAATGGACCCTCGAAATGGATCTGAGCCGGGGGCTGAAAGAGAATGACAGCCAGGTGTTCGACAGCCGCGACTATCGGGTGCGGTCGTGGAAGGCCGGCCCGAAAGTTACCTGGTTGCTGAACCGCACGTTCCGGGCTGTGGGCGCGTTCAGTTGGCAGGACGGCCGCAACGAATTGCCTTCGGCCGAAACGGCGCGGCTCAACAACTGGAGCAGCGAACTCACCTGGAACCCCTCGGGGCCGGTCAACGGCAGCGGATTTCGGGCGGTTACCACCTTGCGGGCCAAAGCGACGTTTGCCAGCGTGCAGTATTCGGGGCAGCCCAACACGGCCGTAGCCTACGCCATGCTCGACGGCTTACAGGATGGCCGCAACTTTTTGTGGAGCCTGAACCTGGACCGGCAATTGTCGCGCTCGGTGCAGTTGAGCCTGAACTACGAGGGGCGCAAAACGGGGGAAAACCGGGTGATCCACGTGGGCCGGGCGCAGGTTCGGGCAATATTTTGACACGGGGCGGGTGAAGTTTTTGCCAGGATGCGGCAGTTTGTCGCTCCGGTTTCTTTCAACTATTCAGAAGACATTATTTTGTCGTACGGCTACGCGGGAGCCCGGCAGCGGCCCGGAACGCAACCTGATAATTTTATAACCGTACCAACTATGAAACCTGTTTTATTTGCTCTCCTGTACAGCGGTGGCGCTTTCATGCTCCATGCCCAAACCGCTGCCTGGGCGCCAGTCGGCGGCGAATGGTATCACCGCCAGGGTGCCGGGATCGGCGAACCGATCGGCCTGGGTTATTACTACTCGACCGTTGCCGGCGATACCGTGCTGAACGGCCAGCCGTGCCGCAAGATTGAACGGATCAAAAAGGTTTGGACCGGCGCGGTTATTCCCCTGGAACCTGCCTTTACCTATGCGCAGCATGATTCGGTGTATTACTATGCAGCGGGCGCCAACCGTTTCCTGCTCACTTACGATTTCTCCGCCGCAGTAGGCGATACGCTCGCTTTCCCCTCCCCCGAAGCGCCCGCCTGGGCGCCGGAGGATACGACTTTTCAGGTGCTGGTCGACTCCATCGTGCGCCGCGCCGCCGGCCAGGACAGCCTGCGTTTTTTCTATGTATCGGCGCTCGACGGCACGGATTCCTGGGGCTTTTACGCTGGCTGGTATGCCGAAAAGATCGGTGGAAAGATGTTTCAAACCCCTTTCCCGACCCTAATCATACCCGAAATAGACGGCTTTTTCCGGTGTTATGCCGACAGTACCGCCTTTATTCAATTGTCTGCCGAAGCCTGCGATTATCCCTTTAGCAGCGGGGTGCGGGCTCCGGCTTCGTTGGCCGGCATGCAGCTCGCGCCAAACCCGGTATGGGATGCGCTCTACCTGCATTTTCCGGAATACCCGGGGGAAGGCCTGGCCGGAGTTTACGATTTGACCGGCCGGTTGTTCAAAAACGCCCGGCTGGAAGGCGCAGACCCCCGGATCGATCTGCGTGATTGCCCGGCCGGGATTTATTTGCTTCGTATTTGGACAAAAGAGGGTAATATTGCCCGCACAATGGTGAAAATGTAGCGGCCCGGAAGTTCGTTTCCGGATCCGGCCCATCGGCTCGAATTACCGGCCAGGCCAGCTTACGAAATGCTTACCCGAACGTCATGCGCGAAACCAAGTTCATCGAACAAAACCGGGAAAAGTGGGCGGATTTTGAGGAGATGCTCCGGCAGAATCACCGCGATCCGGAGAAGTTGAACGATCTGTTTATCCAGATCACCGACGACCTGTCGTATGCCCGCACCTTTTACCCCAACCGTTCGGTTCGCATGTTTCTCAACAGCCTGGCTCAACGCGTGTTTCACAATGTGTACCGCGGAAAGCGTTTTCCGGCCGCGCGGTTCCGCCGGTTTTGGACCGACGAATTGCCCCTGCTGATGTGGGAGTCGCGGCAAGCCTTGTTTTTGGCTTTTTCCATTTTCGCTATCGCGTTTCTGATCGGCGTGGTGTCGAGCCGGATCAATCCGGACTTTGCCCGGATCATCCTGGGCGACAGTTATGTGGAAATGACGCTTCGCAACATCGAGCACGGCGACCCGATGGCCGTGTACAAGGAAAGCCAACCCTTCGGTATGTCGGTCGGTATAGCGGCGAACAACTTGTTTGTGGCGCTTCGGACGGCCATCTTCGGCGTGCTCGCCTCGATCGGTACGGTTTTCATGCTGCTATACAACGGGGTAATGGTCGGCGCGTTCCAATACTTTTTTGTCGAAAAGGGCCTGTTTTGGGAGTCGTTTCTGACCATTTGGATACACGGCACCCTCGAGATCAGCGCGATCATAATTGCCGGCGCGGCCGGGCTGGTGGCCGGGTCGGGGTTGTTGTTTCCGGGAACGTACACCCGGGGGCAGGCATTCCAGTTGTCGATGCGCCGGGGGCTGAAGATTTTTATCGGGCTGATCCCGATGTTTATCCTGGCGGCGTTTTTTGAAGGGTTTCTGACGCGGTTTACCGATACGCCGCCGATGGTGCGGTTGCTGTTTATCGTGTGTTCCCTGACGTTTGTGTTGTGGTATTTTGTCTGGTTGCCCTGGCATAAGTTTCGTTCGGGCGCCCAATATTCGATCCCGGAAAAGGAGCTCCCGCCTACGCGAACCGAGGTGATCCAGTTTTCGGCCATCAAAAACGCCGGCGAAGTTTTTTCCGACGTGTTTTCCATATTGAAACGGCGGCCCCGGTTGATCTGGTTTGGTTTGCTGGCGGCCTCCCTGTTGTTTACCGTGCTGGCTTTCATCTCGGCCGGCCGGTCGGGCACCGAGGTTTTTGTTTTTCCAAACTACCCGACCGGTCCGTTTGAAGGCTGGTGGGACGCGCTGGGTCGCAAGCGTTTTCCGGTGTTGTTCTGGGGGCAGGTTGCCTTGTTGTGGGGGCTCATTTGGGTTGCCTTGCGCGCTGTACGGCAGGAAATGCCGGCCGATATGCGCCAACAGTGGACCACCCGGTTCTGGGGTCTGCATTTGCTGATCACGGCATTGGTACCCTTCCTGCTGGTGTGGTTTTTGGAAGGCCTGGAGTCGGGCGCCTTCCTCTGGCTGGTGAGTATGCCGGTTTTTCCCCTTCTTGGCTTGTGGATCGCCGTTGCGTATTTTGAAGATTCCAGTTGGCGGGCTTTGCCGCGCGCGTGGACGATGATGCGCTGGACACAGGGCATCGTGTTCGGTTTTCTGGTCATCAATTTCGGTTTTCTGTTGTTTCTGTTTTTAGGGTCGGGTGTCTGGGAAATATTCCTGCGATTTTTTAGCTGGCTGGTGCCGCCCGAAGAACAGGCCATGCGTGCTTTCGAAACATATATGACCGCTTTTGCCGTGAGTTTTATCGCCCATGTCGTATGGATGGTGTTGTTGCTTGGCGGGGCGCTGCACTATTTCACGTTCCGGGAAATCACCGATGCTGCGCAATTGCGCGAAGGAATCGACCAGGTGGGCGCCGCCCGGCAAATACGCGGACTTGCGCGGGAGTAAAAATGGCATAGCATACGTATGAAAAATATCCTGATTTGCTGGGTGCTGTTGCTGGCGCCGATGGGCTTGCGGGGGCAAGGGCACACGGTTGAACACCGGGCGGTGCCGGAGCGGCAATGGCAAAAGGCCGTGGGTGGGCTCGACTACAGCCGCGATCTGCCGGAAGCGGAAAAGAAAAAACCGCAGCGCCCCTTCGAGCCGCAGGCGAACACCGATGTGCCGCAGCCGCAGTGGAACAGCGCATTTTGGGCGACCTTTGGCCAAATCCTCGCCATAGCGATCGCCGTAGCCCTTGTTGGATATGGCATCTACCGCATGTTGCAGGAGCCGCGCAATCGGCTCATTGCCCGCGACGGCGCGGAAATAACGGTCGATAACCTGGAAACGTACCTGCATGAAACCGACCTCGACCGGTTCCTGAGCGAGGCCCTTGCCGGGCAGCACTTTACCCTGGCGATCCGGCTGTATTTCCTGCAAATCATCAAGGCCTTGTCACAAACGGGCGCTATCAACTGGTCCAAAGAAAAAACCAACCGCGACTACCTGCGTGAAATGCGGGCACACCGCCTGCACGAGCCGTTTCAGCAAATTACCGGCACATATGAGCAAGTTTGGTACGGCAATACAGCCCTCGACGCCGCGGCTTTTGCCCGCCTGGAACCGGCATTCCGATCACTCCTGAAATCGATCGCCTGAATGGCCGGCCTGTACCTTCATATTCCGTTTTGCAAGCAAGCCTGCCATTACTGCAATTTTCATTTTTCCACCAATTTGCGCAACAAACCCGCCCTGGTGCAGGCCCTGCTGCACGAACTGGACTTGCAGCGCCATTACCTCGGCGGGGCCACCCTGCAATCCATCTACCTGGGCGGCGGCACGCCCTCGCTGCTCGACCAGCGCGAACTGGCCCTGCTGTTTGAAAAAATATATGCCTTGCACTCGGTGGCCGGTGATGCCGAGATCACCCTGGAAGCCAACCCCGACGACCTTTCAGCGGAAAAACTGGCCGATTGGCGCGCCTACACACCCATCAACCGCCTGAGTATCGGTATCCAGTCGTTTTTTGAAGCCGATTTGCAATGGATGAACCGCGCGCATAACGCAGCGCAGTCCCGGCAGTGCCTGGCAGATGCCGCAGCGGCCGGTTTTGACGATCTGACGGTCGACCTGATCTACGGCGCCCCGGTGACCACCGACGAACACTGGGCGGAGAACCTGCGCATTGCCCTGAACGCGGGAATTCCGCACTTGTCGTGCTACTGCCTTACCGTAGAAGAAGGTACAGCGTTGGCGCATTTTGTGCGCAAGGGCACGGCTGCGCCGGTCGACGAGGAGAAAGCGGCCCGGCAATTTGAATACCTGCAGGATGCGGCGGCGGCTAATGGGTATGAGCACTACGAAATCTCCAATTTTGCCCGGCCGGGGCGCTATGCCCGGCACAACAGCAGCTACTGGAAGGGCGAGTCGTATCTGGGGGTGGGACCTTCGGCGCATTCGTTCGACGGCGGGAGCCGGCAGTGGAATGTAGCCAACAACGCCCGGTATATGCGGGCGTTGGCCGCCGGCGAACTCCCCTTCGAGCGGGAACAACTTACGCCGGCCCAGCGCTACAACGAATACGTGATGACCGGCTTGCGCACCAGTTGGGGTTGCGAACAGGCGAAACTGGCGGCGTTCGGCGCGCCGTATGCCGATTATTTTGCGGCTTCTGTGGAGCGCTTTATCGAAAATGGAACGGTGGAACGCCTGGAGCACGGTTACCGGCTCAGCCGATCGGGGAAAATTTTGGCCGACCGGATCGCAGCGGAACTGTTTTGGTTGGATTAATACGCATTTGTTATATTTACCGCGGCTAATGCCTTCTTTCCCAATGATCTAATCACACTATTCTGTTTCTAATTCATCAAAAAAGCGAAAACACATGATTCAAGAACTGAAAGCGTTTCTTCTGCGCGGCGACGTGCTTGCTCTTGCAGTTGCCGTCATTATCGCCGGCGCGTTTGGGAAGATCATCGACTCCCTCGTGAACGACATCATCTCACCGATCCTCGGCATGATTACGGGCAATCCCGACTTTTCCAGTGTGGTGCTGGGCAGCATAAGAGTCGGGAATTTCCTCAACGCGGTCGTGAATTTTGTGATCATCGGCACTGTGCTGTTCTTCCTGATCAAAGCCGCCGGCAAAAAATCGGAAGACGTCAAGTAATACAAAGCCATTTTAAGAAAACAGTCCAGTACAAGGGCCGTCCCGGGTTTCGGGGCGGCTCTTGTTAGTTTCGGGTCTTGGGTCATACCCATAACGGTACTGCTCGAAACACTATTCTTTTGACGCAAAAACAAATATGAGTAAGAAACAAAAAGGATTCACAGGAGATGATTTTGCAAGTCGTTGCAATTGAACAGCGCCGAAACCATTTCTGCCATCGTCATTGAAATGTCAGAATTTATCCCAATTTTAATTTTAAATAAAGTTTTCAAAAAACGTAATGGCAAATTATAATTTGGTTTGACTTTTTTCGTTTACCTTTGCAGCACGAAAATCGTTAACCAAACCCGCTTTTTAACGATCATGAAATTAGCACAACTTGTAGAGGCGATGGACGCCCAGATTCTGCGCGGCGATATCGTCGGCGCATTCGATCAATTTGCCGCCGATGCCTGCATCACGCTGAGCAACGCGCAGGATGTCACGCGGTCCAAAGCCCAAAAACTGGAAATCCTCAATTGGTTCTTTCAAAATATTGCAACGGTCAACCGCATCGAACGCCAGGCCCTCCGGGTCGGCGATACGGTGACGGAGTCGCAGTTCGTGTTTGACTTCGTAAACCGCCAGGGGCAACCGCTGGTGTATCGCGAAGTGATCCGCCGGACCTGGGCCGACGGTAAAGTGGTGGAAGAACAGTACCTGCTGGGACAAACGCTCGAGGTCCCGACCAAAACTGCGGCTAAGAAGCCATCCAAGAAAGAAGTCGTTGAGGAAGTGAAGCCTGCTGCTGCCAAAGCCGGCAAAGCAACCCAAGCGGCCGAACCGAAAGCCGACAAAAAGCCGGCTACCAAAACAGCCGAACCGAAAACGGCTGAAAAACCCGCCGCCAAAACGACCAAACCCAAGACTGGCCGCAAATAAACCGACAGCATAGTAGTTTGAGCATAACACAGAGCAGTAATTCGAAACCCGTCCGGCGCAATGCCGGACGGGTTTTTTACTTTTGCCTAAAAATAAGCCGATGAAACTGGCACACTCGCGCGCGTTCCTCCTGATCCTCGACGGCTGGGGCCTTGGCCCCAAACCCGAAGTGGATGCAATCAAACAAGCCAACACGCCGTTTATGGACGGCCTGATGCAAAAATACCCCTGGAACACCCTTATTACCTACGGCGAAGATGTAGGCCTGCCCGAAGGCCAGATGGGCAACTCCGAAGTCGGCCACCTCAACATCGGCGCCGGCCGCATTGTGTGGCAGGAACTGGCGCGGATCAACAAAGCGATCCGGGATGGCGAACTCCAAAAACTGGAAACCCTGATCGCGGCGCTCGATTATGCCAAAGCCACCCGCAAACCCGTGCATTTCGTGGGCCTGGTGTCCGACGGCGGCGTGCACTCCCATATCAACCACCTGAAGGCGCTCTGCGATATCGCCGCGCAACACCGCTGCCGGGAAGTGTACATCCACGCGTTTACCGACGGCCGCGACTGCGACCCCAAAAGCGGCGCCGGATTTATCGAAGACCTCGAAGCGCACATTCAGGGCAAACCCATCAAACTCGCCTCGGTCATCGGGCGCTATTATGCCATGGACCGCGACAAACGCTGGGAACGCATCAAACTGGCTTACGACCTGCTGGTGAACGGCCAGGGCGAAGCGGTGACCGACTTCCCGGGAGCTATCCGCCGATCATACGAAGCCGGCGTAACCGACGAGTTTCTCAAACCCATGCTCCGCCTGCGCGACGACGGCCAGCCGCTGGCCACCCTCAAAAACGGCGATGTGGTGATCTGCTTCAACTTCCGCACCGACCGCCTCCGCGAACTCACGACCGTGCTGACCCAGGAGAACATGCCCGCTATCGACATGCACTCCCTTTACCTGCACTACGTGACCATGACCCGGTACGACGAGACCTTCCGCGATATTTTTGTGCTTTTCGACAAAGACGATATCGACATGACGCTCGGCGAAGTGGTTGCCGACGCGGGCCTCCACCAGCTGCGCATCGCCGAAACGGAAAAATACCCGCACGTCACTTTCTTCTTTTCCGGCGGCCGGGAAGATCCCTTCGAGGGCGAACGCCGCATCCTGATCCCTTCACCCAAAGTGGCTACCTACGACCTGCAGCCCGAAATGAGCGCGCCGGAACTGTGCGCGGCCATCATCCAGGATATCCGCGATAATAAGCCCGATTTTATCTGCCTCAATTTTGCCAACACCGATATGGTCGGGCATACCGGTGTGTTCGCCGCGGCCATGAAAGCCGCCGAAACCGTCGATCATTGCCTGAGCCAGATCATTCCGCTGGCCGAAGAAAACGGCTACGCCTGCCTGCTCATCGCCGATCACGGCAATTCCGATTTTATGATCAACGACGACGGGACGCCCAATACCGCGCATACAAAAAACCCCGTGCCGTGCATTCTGGTGAGCAAATACCTGAAAGACTCCGTCCAACTCCGGCAAGGCCGGTTGAGCGATGTGGCGCCCACGTTGATCGAACTCATGGGGCTGGAAAAACCGGCGGAAATGACGGGAAAAAGCCTGATCGTGACATAAGAGTTTGGTCACATTACCTGTTTTATAACCTCCTAAACGATTGTTCCGCCATGCTAAAATCAGCGACACCGTACATGTGGGTGCTGCTCCTGCTCCTGTCCTGTACCCCTGACCCCGTAATTTCCGACCCGGAAATCCCCTTCACCGGCGTATCTCTGATGGATGAAAACGGTAGCCCTTTGGCTTCGGGCGACCCAACTGACTGGCGTATCGACGATGTATGGTTCCCCAAAGAAAAAGCCTTGTTCCCGGCCTCTGCCGGGCTGAAAAACTGTCCGGCAAGCTCCTCGATCGAAGCCTACCCCTGCATGCCGAATCCTGGGAGCAGACTTTATTTCGGCTACCGCTTGCCGGATAGTATGGAGTTGAGCCTTTGCATAGTGGACCGGAATTTCAGCACCCTGTACCGGCAGGACGCCATCCAGTTCGGACTGGGTTATAACGCAGTGATTCTGAACCTGGATAGCATCCCGCTACGCGATACCGTCCGGATATATTACCAACTTCAACGCCGCAATGCTACTTGTGTGTTTCGGGGCCACGGGGATGTGATATTGAAATAAAAGCCCCGATACAAACAAATCGAACATGAAATTCCGCCGCATCTTTCTGCTCTGGGGTGTATTGGCATGCTGGTCAACCCTTGGCGCCCAAACCCCCTTCCCGGAACTGACGCCGGTATTTCAGGACGACCTGCTTCCCCGGATCGACATATGGCTGCCACCCGATTCGCTGGCGCAGCTGCTGGCGCCCGGCAACGAGGACCTTGACTACCCCTGGCACGCAACGTTTGTGTTCAACAATGGAACACAAGCCGATACGGTGACCGAAATCGGTTTTCGTCTCCGCGGCAATACCTCGTTGTATGCCCGGAAAAAGTCGTTCAAAGTATCGTTCAACTCGTATGTTCCGGGGCGCAAGTGGGAACACCTTGAAAAACTCAACCTCAACGGCGAACACAACGACCCCACCGTGGCCCGTTCCAAGATTTCGTGGGACCTGTTGCGCCGGATGGGAGTGCCGGCGCCGCGCGCCAATCACGTGCGCCTGTACATCAACGGCGCCTATTTCGGCCTGTACGTTAATGTGGAACATATCGACGAACAGTTTGTACAACTGCGTTTTGGCAACAACGACGGCAACCTCTACAAATGCCTCTGGCCCGCCGACCTGGTCTATAAAGGCGCTGACCCTGATTTGTACAAAGCGGCTTATTCCGGGCGGCAGGCGTATGAACTCGTGACCAACCTGCCGGCGAACGACTACTCCGACCTGGCCCATTTCATCGACGTGCTCAACAATACGCCATTGCCCGATCTGCCTTGCGCCCTGGAGGCGGTACTAGATGTGGATACCTGGCTCCGGGTGATGGCGTTCGACGTCCTGGCCGGCAACTGGGATGGTCCGGTATTCAACAAAAACAATTTTTATCTCTACCACAACACGGCGAACGGCCGTTTTGAGGTCATCCCGTACGACCTCGACAACACCCTGGGCATCGATTGGCTGGGTATGGACTGGTCGATGCGCAACATCTACGCCTGGGCGCCGGGCGGTAGCGAATTGCGGCCTCTGTACACGCGGATCCTGCAAGTGCCGGAATACAAAAACCGGTTTTCCTATTACGTAAAATCATTTGCAGGCGCCTTGTTCAGCGACGCGGTTGCCTTTCCGTATATCGACAGCCTGAAGAGTCGCATCGCCGGCGCGGCTGCCATCGACCCCTACCGGCCGCTGGATTACGGGTTTACGTTCGACGATTTCAATAAGGCCTATACCCAGGCCTTGCCGCATTTCCATACCCCCATCGGCTTGAAACCGTACATAGTCGTCCGCCGGCAATCGGCCCTGCAGCAACTGCAAGCCGGCAATATTTTCCCGGTCATTACTGCTCTGGAGCATAATGCGCCGAATGCCGAGCAGGCAATCTGGGTGGCCGCTACGGTGGCCGACGACGGCCCGCCGCCCATCGCTGTACAGGTCTGTTACCGGTGGAGCGGTCAGGGCCTGGTCTGTCAGGATATGTTCGACGACGGCGCCCACCTCGACGGCCTGTCCGGGGATGGGCGCTATGGAGCGATCCTGCCCGCAACCGGCCAGGCCACCATAGTGGAATATTTTGTGCGGGCCAGCGATGCGATCGGGCAGCAAAGCCGGGAGCCCCGCTGCGGCATGGCGGAATTGCCGGTCGGAAAAGTATCCACCTCCCTGGTAATCAACGAGTTTATGGCCAGCAACACCAGCACGTACGCCGATGCGGCGGGAGAATACGACGATTGGGTCGAATTGGTCAATACCGGCGATGCGCCTTTGTACCTGGACAATTTTTATTTGTCGGATAATGAAAACTCCCCGGGGAAATGGCAACTGCCGCCGGTTTGGATTCAGCCGCAGCAACACCTCGTGTTCTGGGCCGACGGCGATACCGGCCAGGGGCCGGAGCACGCCAGTTTCAAACTCGACGCCGGCGGCGAGTTTATCGGTATTTTTGAAAACACGGGCAGCAACCTGTTGCGCGTCGACGGTTATGCGTTCGGCCCCCAGCAAGCGGATGTGGCCCTGGGGCGCCTGCCCGACGGCACCGGGCCTTTTCAACCTGTGTTGGCGACGCCTGGCGCCACTAACCAGCCACTTTCGGGTTTGACCGAACCCGCCGCCGTAGCGGCGTTGAAGTTTTATCCCAATCCGGCAACAAACGTGTGCCGGCTGATAGCGCCTGCGCCGTTGCAGGGCAAATGGTTGCTCACCATGGCAGATGCCCGAGGGCGGTTGATCCGGCGTCAGGAGATGACCGGCGTCAGCCCGTGGATCGATCTTTCGGGCTTGCCCCCCGGTCTGTACGTCATCACCCTCTCCGGGGGCGCTGGCCTGTATTCCGGTATCCTGGTGAAGCAATAATCGCCGGTGTGGAAGACCGGGGCCGGAGCCGAACATAGTAGGCGGCAACTGGTTTGCACTGCCGGGCGAGCAGGCGCCCGCCTGTGCAGGCATTCGACGCCAAAGGAACACGCGCCGGCCCGCTTGAATGTCGGCAAGTGGTAAAAAAACAAGGGTAAATCGCTTAAAAGGAGCCGAGTGGGTAGGGGGGGTGTACCTTTGCACCCTACGCCATCGCAGCTGAGCCGAAAGGTTGTTTCCAAGCATGATGAAAAAAAGGTATCATTTATATCCCTGGGAATTGTGGGTGTACAGAAAACTACGCGCCCTTCGCAATACCGTTTTAGGCCAATTTATCCAGCAAAAGATCCTTGATAATTCAAACCTGAAAATCCCGTTCCAGGCCATACCCTTGTGGGTGGCGTCTATTTTGACCGGCCTGGTGGCGGTCGCTTACGAAGATCTGTTTATCCTGTTTGAACAAGCGGGGAAGACCTTGGTCGCGCCGGCGCCCTGGGTGGTATTTGCCACCACACCCTTCTTTTTTGCGGCCGCCTGGCTCATGACCGAGCAGTTGGCGCCGAATGCACGGGGTAGCGGCATTCCGCAGTTGCTGGCGGCCGTCGATCTGGCCGGCACGGCGCGACAGGCCTGGATCCGCAAACTCCTCAACTTCAGGATCGGGCTGGTCAAGATCGCCAGCAGCCTGGTGTTACTCCTGGGAGGCGGAGCGATCGGGCGGGAAGGGCCGACGCTCCAGGTGGCGGGTTCTATTTTTGAAATCGTGTACCGGACCATTCCGGAGGGCTGGGCGCGGGTGTCGCACCGGATCATGCTGATCACCGGCGGCGCATCGGGTCTGGCTGCGGCGTTCAACACCCCGTTGGGCGGTATCGTGTATGCGCTGGAAGAACTCACGAAGAGCCATATCGCGCGCTTCCGCACGGCGGTGTTCAGCGCGGTGATCATTGCCGGTATGACGGCCCAGGTATTTCTGGGCTCTTACCTGTACCTGGGCTACCCCAAGCTGACGGTATTCCCGCTCTCGCTGATCTGGGCCGTTGTTGTGCTGGCCTTTTTATCCGGTTACCTGGGCGCGTGGTTTACCCATATACTGCTGTGGTTCGCAAAATTGCGAAACCGGTTTCCGCGCCGGCGCCAGCAATTGGCGTTCGTAGGGGTGCTCGGCCTGTTATTTGCCGGAATCCTGTTCTTTACCGGCGAGACGGCCATGGGTACGGGCAAGCCCCTGATCAACCAGATCCTATTCAACGGCGCTGCATCGGCGCCCTGGTATGCTTTCCCGGCGCGGTTTCTGGGCGCTGTGTTGTCCTTTAGTGTGGGTTCTGCCGGCGGCATTTTCGCCACATCACTCTCGTCGGGTGCGTCGCTGGGCGCAGTACTGGTCCACTGGGGCGGACTTCCGCCCGAACACCATAATTTGCTGATCCTGGTCAGTATGATCGGCTTTCTTACCGGCGTGACCCGTACACCCTTTACGGCTGCGATCCTGGTGCTGGAAATGACCGACCGGCACTCGGCTATTTTCTACTTTTTGCTGGCCGGGATGGTGGCCAACCTCGGCGCCGGACGCGTCATGGAGCGGTCGTTCTATGAAATCCAGAAAGACGGCTACTTGGAGCAGCTGAGCAAAAAAGCCGCCCCGGCATAGGGTTAGAAAAACGTTTTTACGAAAATTTGCACACTCCAGAGGATGACCATGATGCCCACGCCGATGGTCATTTGGCGGGTAGGCAACTTGCCCGCCAGGCGAGCCGCCAGCGGCGCTGACCAGGGTAAGGCGGGGTTGTTTCGGATGAAACAAAGCGGACATCGGATGTAAGGGCTTGTTCGGCAGGCAGGGCGTGCAGCATACCCGCGGCCACGGTATCGAAGGCATTCTCCTGCACGAGGATAAACCTGCCGGTTTTGCGGTTGTGGTTGTAGGCGTCGCACACAAGCGGCCGCGCCGTGCGGATGCGCACGAGAGTGATATCGTTCAGCCGCAGCGTTTCGGTCGCTTCGCGGGAAAAGCGGTGCACATCGATCCGGTATTCAATTTCCCGCACGATGGCCGTCACCGTTTCGGCATGATGGCGCAGCAGAAACCGGTCGCCGACCTGGGGCGGGCGTTCGCTGAGGCAGCCAAACCAAGGTCTGCGAAATATGCGTAACAAATAAATTACGGAAATAAACGCCTGATAATCAGCGTGACTTTTTAAGTCTTAAATTTACGCTTTCAGGGCATACAAGGTGGGCGCTTCGATAGTTCCTGCTTTTTAACAGCACATCTACACTTTGTTGGGGCCCGGCAGGATACTCTGTTTCCGTCTGGGTAAATGTGTATCGTGGCCCAGATACGCGCGTGAAAGGAGTCCGGTTTTTCCCTCGACCGGGTGCTGCTGTCGCGGAGCCGCAAACCGGCAATCGTGCTGGGCCCGGCGTGGGGCTTCATGTCGTTTTTAGCCAAAAAAAATGCTCCGGGGTTACCCTGCGAACCCTGTTGACGGACTTGCACCATGAACAGGCGAGGCCATGGTGAATTATCTGTTCACAACTGATAATGAACCGCTCGGATTGGGATTTATCTGCGTACGTATTCCTTTGAAAAACCGGTGTCGAAATGCTCACGTTAATCATATACCAACAAAATGAAAAAGCACGTCTTTTATTGCCTGCTCCTTATTGCCCCCGGCCTTGTATCGATGGGTTTATCCGCCTGTAAAAAAGAAAAAATGGACACGGGTGATATCAATGCCCTCGCGTATCCCGTCACCGCCAGTCCGCAAGGCGTCTCGTATGCCGAGTGGAGCATGCGCTGGTGGAACTGGATCATGAGTACGCCTTGCGCCAGCAACCCGAGTTACGATCCCGACGGCACTTTTACCGCTCAAAACCAAAGCGGACCGGTGTTTTTCCTCGCAGGAACATCCAATACCACAGCTGCCCGCCATGTGACGATCCCTTCCGGCACCGAAATTTTCTTCCCCATCTTCAATTTTATCAACGACTTTCCCTGCCCGGATACGGTTTTTCACCCGGCCGCCGGCGAAACCATGGAGCATTTCCTGAAAACAGGGGCTACCCAATTGGTCGACCGGGTGGGTAATTTGGCAGTCACCCTGGATGGCGTGAATTTGACCCGGCCGATTGATTACCGGGTGGGTACCAACCTGTTTTATTTCACGGCGCATCCCGACCTGGCCGCCTGCCTCGACGCTTGCATCACCGGCGCTTCGCAACCCGGTGTGAGCGACGGCTACTGGGTGATGCTCAAATCACTACCCAAAGGGCAGCATACGCTTCATTTTGCGGCGCAATTGCGCTCTCCGGATTTCTTTACGATCTTTTCCCAGGATGTTACGTATAGCATCAATGTGAACTAAAGCGGATATTTCAGGCGGCGGCGGGCATTATAGCCTTCCGCCGCCAGTTTTTTTCTGCCGGCATCCGGCGCGAAGTGGAAACCGAATGGTCATATGGATTGCGGCGTGTTGATGTTTGGACTTTTGACCGCTAATGATTGAGGCACTAAGTTTTAGACCGTTTGAACGCCCCTTTTTGACGGATACTTCGTTGCTCCCCGGTCATAGAGAGCCCGCTACACGCCCAGGGCAAACACATCAAAATTTTGAATTCAATTGAAAGACTTGTCGAATTCTATAGATTTAAGGTTTAAGATTACATGATTTAAGATTATTGATTGACTTGGAGGATGACCGAAATCCGATGTCACGTCGGATAACTTCTAAAATCTGAAATCATGTAATCTTAAATTTTAAATCCGCTCTGATTTGGCGGTAATTTTTGATGCGTTTGCCCTGGCTACACGCCCTCGTCGCACCTTGTCTCAGCCCCAAAGGGCCTGCTCAAACGGTCTAAAACAAAGTGCCTCAATCAATAGTCATGCGGCGCAGCGCAAATGGGTGGGAGACTCTTTTTACCTTAGCCCTTCAGTTGAACTACCCACTCATGCGCAACAAGTTGTTTCCGCTGCTTTTGCTCCTTTCCCTGACCCATTGTACGCGCCGCATCGCTATGACCGACCTTGTTATCCCCTTCGACACCCACCCCGACCAAACGCTCACCTATGCCGAAGCCATTGCCTGTTATGAAAAAATGGCGGCGGCTTACCCGGGAATTTTCAAACTCAACACCACAGGAAGCACGGACAGCGGTTATCCGCTGCATGTGGCTGTGCTGTCGAAAGACGGGGTCTTCGATCCGGAACAGATCCGCCGCTCGGGCCGGCGGATCGTGCTGATCAACAACGGCATCCATCCGGGCGAGCCGGAAGGCATCGACGCCACCGTCATGCTCCTGCGCGATCTGCTGCAACACCCCGAACGGCAGGCGCTCCTGGAGCAACTGGTGCTGGTGGTTATTCCGGTGTACAATGTAGACGGTTGCCTCAACCGCAATAGCTCCACCCGCGCCAACCAAAACGGCCCCGCGTCGTACGGTTTCCGCGGCAATGCCCGCAACTACGACCTCAACCGCGACTTCGTCAAATGCGACTCGCGCAACGCCCGCGCGTTCAACGCAATTTTCCGCCGCTGGATGCCCGATGTTTTCGTGGACAACCACACCAGCAACGGCGCCGACTACCAATACACCATGACCCTCATCGCTACCCAGCACAACAAACTGGAGGCGCCGCTGGGCGATTTTTTGCAACAGACCATGTTGCCTGAGTTGTACGCCAACATGGAAAAACGCGGCTGGGACATGATCCCCTATGTCGACAGCCCGGGCGAAACCCCGGATGCCGGCATCATGGGATTTTGCGATTACGGCCGGTATTCCACCGGCTATGCAGCCCTCTGGAACACGATCGGTTTTATGCCTGAAACGCATATGCTCAAGCCCTTTGCCGACCGGGTCAACAGCACGCTGGCCTTTATGGAGGTGGTTCTTCAATTTGTACACGACCATTCCAAAGCGTTGCAGGAGGCCCGCGCAGCGGCCTTCGATCAAACGCGGAGCAAAACAGCCTTTGCCCTGGACTGGAAAATGGACCAGAGCCAGCGCGATTCCCTGCTGTTTAAAGGCTATGCCGCCAAATACAAACCGTCGGAAGTATCCGGCCTGCCGCGGCTGTGGTACGACCGATCGGAACCGTACGCCAAAACCATCCCCTATTACAACACCTTCGTGCCCGCCCTCACCATTTCCAAACCGGCAGCTTACCTCATTCCGCAGGCCTGGGAAACCGTGCTCGAGCGGCTTCGGCTCAACGGCGTTCAGATGCGGCAATTGACGCAGGATGTGACACTGGAAGTGGAATTATACACCATCGGCTCCTTTAAAAACCGCGACGCCTGGGAAGGCCACTATTTTCACTCGGCTGTGCAGGTGGATAAGAAGATGCAAAAGCAAACCTTTCACAAGGGCGATTATGTGGTTGTAACCGACCAGGATGCCAACCGCTATATCATCGAAACACTGGAACCCCAGGCGCCCGATTCGTGGTTCGCCTGGAACTTCTTCGATCCCATCCTGATGCAGAAAGAGTATTTCTCGGCCTATGTGTTCGAAGACCTGGCGGCCGAATTTCTGAACCAAAACCCTGCCGTTCGTACCGAACTGGACGAGAAAAAGAAAAACGATCCGGATTTTGCCGCCAGCGCCTCCTCCCAGCTCGACTGGGTGTACCGCCACTCGCCCTGGTACGAACCTACGCACCGGGTGTTTCCGGTTGCCCGCCAGCTGCATTTGCGGAAGCTGCCTTTGGAGTGAGGTTTCAGGGTTTCAAGAGGTTTCAAGGTTCAGGTGGTTTCAAGGTTTCAGGGTTTCAAGAGGTTTCAAGAGGTTTCAAGGTTTCATGTGGTTAGGGTTTCATAATTCAATGACTTAGTTGCCATTTTCCTGAAACCACCTGAAACCACCTGAAACCCTGAAACTGTGAAACCACCTGAAACCTTGAAGCCTCTTGAAACCTTGAAACCTCTTGAAACCTTGAAACCTCTTGAAACCCTGAAACCTCTTGAAACCCTGAAACCTTGAAACCCCTCTGAAACCACATGAAACCCTTAAACCCCCACCTTTCATCCGGTGTTTTTTTTGTTTTATATAAAATTATGGAGCGGCTCCGACACATGGCCGTAATGTTGCAGCCGTTTCAGACAACGACAGCGCGTTTGCTTTGAAAATTAAAAACAATTACATCAAGAACATGAAACAGACTTTTCTCACCGTTTTTGCTGCCTTTCTGATCGCTGCTTCGGGAGCCTATGCCCAAGACATTTGGACCCTCGAACGCTGTATCATTTACGCGCAAGATGCCAATTTTACTGCCCAGCAGGCGCGCGCCAACGTCAAAGTTGCAGCCCTGGCCGAACGGCAGGCCAAAGCCTCCCGACTGCCGAACGTCAGCGCCAGCACAAATATCGGCGAGCAATTCGGCCGCACCATCGACCCTACGACCAACCAGTTTAACACCACCGGCATTGGGTACAACAGCATGAGCCTGAGCGCCAGCGTGCCGCTGTTCAGCGGCGGCCAGATCAACCACAGCATAAAGCAGGCCAACTGGGAAGCCCAGGCAGCCGTTGCCGATGCCGAACAAACGACCAATACGCTGGCCCTCCAAGTGGCCCAAGCATATCTCAACATCCTGCTGGCTGAAGAACAGGCGGAGAGTGCCGGCCGTCGGGTTGCACAAAGCCAGCGCCAGCTGGAAGTCACGCTAAAACTGATCGATGCCGGCACAGTACCGGCTGCCGACAAGTTTAACGTGCTCGCACAAATTGCACGGGAGGAACAAGCGGCCGTGGCTGCCCGGAACAGCGTCGACCTGGCATACCTGGGTCTCAAACAACTGATGCAACTCGAACCGGATTATGACCTGCGTATCGATCACCCCGTTTTCGAAATTCCGGCAGATGTGAATCCCGAAAACTATTCGCTGCAACCCGTGTATACGTCGGCCCTGGAAACCCAGCCGAATGTAAAAGCGGCCGAATTTCGGATTAAAAGCGCCGAAGAGGGCATTCCGCTCGCCAAATCGGCGTATTACCCTACACTGACACTGTTCGGAAGCCTTAGCAGCAATTACTCGTCCCAATCGCTGGATTTCAGAAAGGGCGTACTAAAAGAATCGAAGTTATCGGACCCCGTGTATATCCGTATCAACGACACGGACGTGCCCGTGCAGCAGTACATTAATATTTACGATTACCCGAAAACACCCTATTTCAAACAAGTGGACCAAAACTTTGGCCGGGGCGTTGGCGTGCAGATCCATATTCCGATCTACCAAAACGGGCGGGTTCGGCTCAATGTGGAACGCGCCCGACTGGGCTTGCTCAATGCCCAGTTGCAGCAGAACCAGACCCACCAGCAACTCAAAAACGATATCCAGACGGCCATTGCCAATGCCCGGTCGGCACGCCAGCAACTGGACGCCGCGCAGAAAACCTTTGATTCCATGCAGGCGGCATTCGGCAATACTGAAAAACGCCACAGTCTGGGCGCCGTCAACACGCTTGAACTCACCACCGCCAAAACCAACCTCGATAATTCGGAAAACGACGTGATCGTGGCCCGGTACGATTATTTGTTCAAACTCAAGATCCTCGATTTTTACCAGGGCAAGGCCCTCCGACTGAAATAACCAGCCGTGGCGCATAGCGTGCCGATCTGCGGGTTAATCCGGCGAAAGCAGCCATTGATCCAACAGTTTTTTACGGCGCAATCGTACCTGGTAAACTTGCCCCGCCCCGAATCCGACTGTCAATACCCATCTCATTCATCTATTATCCAAACGCATATGTCAACCACGCAGCCCAAACGAAAGAGAACCCTGTTGTACGTCATTTCGGGCGCCCTGGCCGTGCTGGTCATCCTCGCCATCGTTAAAGCCCGCCAGCGGCCCAAAGGAGAGGAAGTAACGGTGGAAAAGGTGCAACGGCGCACCATTAAGGAAACCGTCGGCGCCAGCGGCAAAATTTTCCCGGAAACGGAAGTCAAGATCAGCTCCGACGTTTCCGGCGAGGTCGTCGAACTGTATGTGAAAGAAGGCGATTCAGTGACGATAGGCCAGATTTTAGCCAAAATAAAACCCGACGAGTACCAGAGCGCGGTCGAACGCGGCCAGGCAGCCGTCAGCAGCGCCCAAGCCCAGCGGGAAATATCCTCGGCCAATGTGCAGGGCTCCAACGCCCAGATCGAGCAACTCAAAGCCGACAAAAACCGCGTGGCAGCCCAACTGGACGCGGCGCGGAGTGCGCATAAGCGCAATGACCAACTGTTCAAAGAAGGCGTCATTTCCGAACTGGAGTTCGACAATTCCCTGAGTAATCTCCGGGCGCTGGAAAGCAGTTATGCCGCGGCAGAAGCCAGTTTGCAGGCTTCACAGACCAACCTGTCGGGCGCAAAGGAAAATGTGCGGGTGGCCGAATTTGGCATCACCAGTGCCCGCGCGACGCTGAAGGAACTGCGCACCAGCCTGCAAAAAACGGTCATAACCGCGCCCGTGAGCGGCATCGTGAGCAAACTGAACATCGAACAAGGCGAGCGCGTGGTCGGGACCTTGCAGATGGCCGGTACCGAAATGATGCGCATCGCCAACCTGCATTCCATGGAAGTGCAGGTGGACGTCAGCGAAAACGACATTCTGAAAGTGGTGACGAGCGACGAAGCCGATATCGAGGTGGATGCTTACCTGGGGCGCAAATTCAAGGGCAAGGTGACGGAAATCGCCAACAGCGCCAGTAATGTGAGCTCGGCGATCGGCGGCGGATCGCTGAATACGGATCAGGTGACCAATTTCGTCGTTAAAATCCGCATCGACCCGGCCTCCTATGCCGATCTGCTGCAAAAAGGCAACCGGTATCCGTTCCGGCCCGGCATGTCTGCATCGGTGGATATTTACACCAACACCTCGGAAAATGCCATTTCCGTGCCCTTAATCGCCGTTACCGCCCGCGAAGACGAGGACGAAGCCAAGGCGGAAAAGGCCAAGAAACCCGATGAGCAGGCGCCCGCAGCCAAAGAGGTCAGCAAAAAAGACGACCTGATCAAGGAGATCGTCTTTGTGGTCAGTGGTGATACCGTAGGAGTTCGGGAAGTCAAAACCGGCGTTCAGGACAACGACTATATCGAAGTGACTTCAGGCCTGAAGGAAGGTGAAACGGTGGTGACAGGTCCCTATTCCGCCATTTCGCGCAAGCTGAAAGCCGGGAGCCGGATCGTGGTCTCCGATCCGAATAAAAAAGACGCAAAATCAGCCAATAAGGGCAGCATAAAAGTTGAAGCAAACTGATGTTTGTGCCACTTACCGGCAGAACGCTACCTTTGCCGCGCAGCATCAATTACCGTATGCTGCGCGGCAATTTTTTTAGCAACCTACGCACCGATGGCAAATCAAGCTCCCGTCGAACACGATACCGCCCGCATACCATCCAACGGCCATTCCCGGCCAACCAACCTGTCGTCCAATGCCACGTTGTTCTGGCGGGTCTTTCTGCCGGTTTTCGGCACGGTATTTTTTACCGGCCTGGCACTCGCCGTGTGGCTGACGCCCGAAGACGATTTCTACCTGCCCTTTCCGCTGCTTTGGCTGCGAGTGGCGATTGTTCTGGTCCTGGTGGGTTGGCTGTTGTTTGTGCGCCGGATGTTGTGGCCACTCAAGCGGGTAGACGCCGACGACGCCTACATCTTTGTTACCAATTACTGGACCACCGTGCGCTATCCTTGGTTGGATGTCGAGCAGATGCAGGAAACCAAAACGGCCGGCCGGAAGCTCGTTTTGCTGCATCTGAAAGCGCCGGGTCGATTTGGCCAGACGATCTCCTTCCTGCCCGGCTCACACTACCTGCAGTGGCTGGAGGAACATAACAAACACGACCTTCTCCTGGCCAATTAATTCATCCAAGCCTCCATTCGATGATCACGATTGCTGAACTGCTGTATTTTCTTTTGCGGGACCTCGATAAATTCATCTCCGAGATCGAGGCATTCCATCCGGAGGCCAAGTTGTGGCGCGTGGAAGGAGAAGTGACCAATTGTGCCGGCAACCTGAGCCTGCATATTGCCGGCAACCTGCAACATTTTATTGGCGCTACTTTGGGCGCCACGGGTTACGTGCGCGACCGCAACCGCGAGTTTTCTGAAAAAAATGTCCCGAAATCGGAATTGCTCCGGCAATTGCACGAGGCGCGGGCTGTAGTGGAACAGGTATTGGGGCAGATGCCTTCCAACCAACTTTCTGCTGTTTATCCGGCCGATTATTTTGGCGAGGGCCGAAGCATTGCTTTTGTGATGCTCACCTTGCTGGCGCACCTGAATTACCACCTCGGTCAGGTGAATTACCTCCGCAGGCTGTTGGCCTGACACCGCCAGATTACTGGATATGGATCAGTTTTTCCCGTTCCGGGCCGGTGGAGATCATCCGGAACGGCACGCCCAGGTATTCCTCCAGGGCGCGCAAAAACGTTTTTGCCTCCCACGGGAGTTCGTCGAAGCTGCGGGCCGTATCAAGCGACCGTTGCCAGCCGGTAAATTCCCGGATGACGGGCTCTACAGCGATCTGGCAAAGGTCGTAGGGCAGGGTAGTACGCTCTTGCCCGCCGTAGCGGTAGTGTGTGGCCGCCCCGATTGTCGCAAAAACATTCAGCACATCGATCTTGGTCATACACAGTTCGGTCGTGCCGGTCAGTTGGATGGTATACCGCAGTTGCGGTAAATCGATCCAACCGCAGCGACGCGGCCGACCGGTAGTGGAGCCGAATTCCTGCCCTTCCTGTCGCAGTTTTTCACCCGTTTCATTGTCCAGTTCGCTGGGGAATGGGCCTCCGCCGACACGGGTACAATAGGCTTTGGTAATCCCGATAACGCGGCCGATGCGCTGCGGCGCCACGCCGAGCCCCGTACAGACGCCCGCTGTGATGGTATTGGAGGACGTGACATAGGGGTAGGTGCCGAAATCGATATCGAGCATGGCGCCTTGTGCGCCTTCTGCCAACACGCGTTTGCCGGCGGCCAGCGCATCCTGGAGGTAATATTCGCTGTCGACAAACGGAAGTCGCTTCAGCGTGTCGAGGCTGGCAAACCAGGCTTGTTCCATCGCTTCCAGGTCAAAGGGCACCGGCGGGTAGATTTTCAGGAGATCGAGGTGTTTGTGCTTCAGGGCTTCATAGTGTTCGCGGAAGCCCGGTTGTTCCACATCGCCTACCCGCAGGCCGTTCCGGCCGGTTTTGTCCATATAGGTGGGGCCGATGCCTTTGAGGGTGGAGCCGATTTTCGAGACGCCTTTGTTGGCTTCGCTGGCCGCATCGAGCCAGCGGTGGGTGGGGAGGATCAGGTGCGCTTTTCGCGACACCAGAAGGCGCTGGGTGAAATCCACGCCGCTTTCGCTGAGGGCTTGCAATTCGCGTTCGAAAACAACAGGGTCGAGCACCACGCCGTTCCCGATCAGGTTGATAAGCCCGGGCCGGAAAATACCCGATGGTACGGTGTGCAAGACATACTTTTTGCCATCAAATTTGAGGGTGTGGCCAGCGTTGGGGCCGCCTTGAAAGCGGGCCACGATATCGTATTGTGTTGCCAGGAAATCCACAATTTTCCCCTTGCCTTCGTCGCCCCACTGCAGGCCGAGAATGACGTCAATTTGCATAATTTTCTTGGTAACCGGTGTCCGTCGTCCGTATCCGGGTTGTTTGTCGGTTGGTGAATGAACGCCTGGCTTCAGAGCGGCAATGGCCCGAAAAAGGAATTGCCCTGCCATTCGCCTGCGCCAGGTATTGGGTAAGCCCGGCAAAGGTAGGAAAAGAAATCGGGCATGGGGCGATGCCAATCAATTCTTTACCTTTGCCCCATGCAGAAAAAGCGGCTACTCCAGCTCCTGTTCTTTTTTCTGGTGGCAGCAGGGCTGTCCGCCCAACAGCGGCCGCTCAACCCGTTCGATATCACCGGCCGCTTGTCGAAGAGCATAGTTGCCGGCAACCCTGCCCTCCTGAGCCCTGACAATGGGGTAGCGGAGGTTTTGCCGGATTCGGCCCGCAACCCGTTCAATATCGTATTGCACCGAACGCCAGGCGTGGCCCGGGGTATCAGCGAAAGCATCGAACGAACCTTCCGGCCCTTGGAAGTATTGCCGACGGGCGACGCCTTATCCAATACCTTTATCTTCTGGTTTTTGGTGGCGCTCGTAGCGTTTCTGTCGTTTTCCGTTGCCACCAAACGGGGCGTGGTCATTAAGGCCTGGCGCGGATTTCTCAACGACAATGCGCTTAACCTGGCGCAGCGGGAGGCCTCGGGATTTACGGGCAACACCCCATATCTCCTGCTTTATGTGAGTTTTCTGCTCAATGCGGGTGTTTTTATCTTTCTGATCGCCCGGTTCTTTAACCAAAAGGCTTTCAACAACCTGGGATTCCTGGCCATATGCCTGGCCGGGCCGGGGGTATTGCTCTTGTCCAAACATGCGCTGCTGCGGTTTGTCGGCTGGATATACCCGGTGGCGACGGAGGTGCGCCGCTACAATTTTCTGATCACTATTTTCAACTGTGTGCTGGGGCTGTTTCTGCTGCCGTTTAATTTCCTCGTGGCATTTGTCCGGGATTACGGCGGATTTATGGTTTTCTGGACGCTCGGCCTGGCTGCAGTTTTTTATGCCTACCGGTACGTTCGGGCGGCTACCATTGGGCAGAAATTTTTGAGCGGCCATGTATTTCACTTTTTGTTGTACCTTTGCACCGTCGAAATCGCTCCGGTTGTCATTTTAGTTAAACTGGCGATGTTGGCATCGAAGTAATAATACCATTACGGAATAGTGTTTTCCCCCGGAGTGCTTGATCACAATTTTTGACAAACATCGCTTGCCCATCAGGCATGGTTCAACATCCGATCACCGAACAAATTTCAAATAAACACAACTCCCGAATGTCTGCGACAGCTGCACCTGTTCAGGAAGAAACCTTCAAAAGGGTTCAGAACATCCTCATTTCGCAACCTACACCCGCACAACGTTCTGCATACGACGAATTGGAAAAACGATTCAATGTCCGGATCGACTTCGTTCCATTCGTCTCCGTAGAGGGCCTGACCGAACGGGAGTACCGGAAAAACCGCGTATATCCGAACGATTACACGGCTATCGTTTTTACCAGTAAAACGGCGGTCGACCACTTTTTCCGGCTGTGCGGCGAATTGCGGATCAAAATGTCTGACGACACCAAATACTTCTGCGCCACGGAAACTATTGCCAACTACCTGCAAAAATTCATCATGTTCCGCAAGCGCAAGGTGTTCAACGGCAACAAATCCGTGCTCGACCTTAAAGCCTACATCCTGCGCAATAAAGACGAAAAATTCTTTTTCCCCTGCAGCGACGTGGGCAACCCTGAAGTGATGCGGTTCTTTACCGAGCTCAAGGTCCCCATCCAGGAAGCGGTCATGTACCGTACCGTGAATACGGACTTGAGCGACCTGAAGGCCATCAAATACGACATCATCGCGTTCTTCTCGGCGCTCGAAATCAAGTCCATGTTCGAGCAATTCCCCGATTTCAAACAGGAAGACCGCCGGATCTGCGTTTTTGGAACCGCTGCCCACAAGGCAGTAACCGATAGCGGCATGACCGTCAATATCCAGGCCGGCACGCCGGAAGCCCCGTCGATCGCTGTGGCGCTGGAAAACTACCTGAAGAAGTCGAACGCGAATTAAGCGACGGCGCATTGGCTGTGCATGAAAAGCGGGCCCGGATCGCAAACAAGCGCGATCCGGGCCCGCTTTTTTTGGCGCCGCATTGAGTGTCGCGCACCCCTACAGATCGAGCAGGGCGGCCCACTCGCGCCGGGATTTGGTCTTGTCGGTCACCTCCGCCACCTGGAATGTATTCGATAGTAGCTTGTCCAGGTTCAGGCTGGCGTACGTGCTGGCGGGCAGGTGGTAGCAGCGCCCGTCGCGATCCGTGACCAAAATATCGAGACGACGCCCGGGCAGCCGGAGCATTTTTGCGGGATTGGGCAGTGTGACGAACAACCGGTTCTTCCGTTCGAGAATACTCACTGTAGCCGGGATGATGCGCTGCCCGTCGGCAGTCTGATAACCCGCCAGGATATAATCGTCGCCGAGGCGGAAAATCTGGTCGCAATTGTACAATCCGAATCTATAGATGATCAGTACGTATTGCAGGGCCCGTACTCCCGAGTTGGCGGCCGCTCGCTTGTCAAGACTCGCCATGTTCAGGTCGCGTACGCGCCTGAACCAGTCGTCGTACGTAACCAGCGCCAGGGAGTCGTTGGTGGTCAGGCCCGACTTGATCAACGCCGCGTAGCGTTTGCGCATCA
The DNA here is from genome assembly GCA_044230315.1 of Saprospiraceae bacterium. GTDB lineage: Bacteria > Bacteroidota > Bacteroidia > Chitinophagales > Saprospiraceae > M3007. The sequence goes on along the minus strand of JBGARJ010000007.1, from coordinate 84,601 downwards.
TCGGGTGGTGGTCTTCAAAATAAGCCAGCCAATCGGCCTTGGTTTTACACCACTCGTCCTCCGGTTGAAAGGCGGGTGCAAGGATGGCGAATTGGCGCAGGTTGGCCACCAGTTTCTCAAAATTGCGCAGCCGTTCGTTGCGGAGATGGATATAGTTGGCCATCACCTTATCGATGTTGAAATCATGGTTGCCCGGGCTAGGGTTGAGGTATGCAAAAAAGTTTACGCTTCCTTGATCGCCGAACAACGTGATATGGCACAAGTTGCCGTTCTCCTGGAAAACGGCGAAGCGGTTCCAGTAATTTTCGGCGGCGAGTTTTCGCATCAGGCTGACATCGGCTGAGGAGTCGACCACGCGTTTGAAGTAGCAATTTTTAAAAGCCTTCAATTCGGTAAACACCGTGTCGAGGTCTTCCGGAAACATGAGTTCCACCTGGTCCCGGTCGTGGACAAGCCGGATCAGGCCGCGTTCCAGACCGTTGAGCAACTGGTCATTGGTGAAGTTGGGGTTTTTTCGAAACCAAACGGGCATACGAACCTTTTCGGTGGCCAGGTCGTAGCCGAGTTGTACGGCTTGTTTCATGACGCTGGCGTGATCCGTCCATCCCACTTCAACGAATTCCGGCAGGCACTCGGGGCCGGCGCCATTTGTATTGTTATTGATCGCTTCGAGGGCCGAGACCGGTACCGGCAGGTTACGGCCGGGATTCCGGCTGTCACCTTGTCCGAAAGCCGCATTGGGCTCGAACTGCCAGGCGCCAGCAGCTTCGTTGAAATAGTACAGGTTGGTAGCAGTCAGTTTATCGGTCGGCGCAAAATGCACCTCGTAGTTTTGGCCGTCTGCCATTTGCAGGGATTCGCCGTTTTGGCGGACGCGCACCTCGAACATGCCGGCGGAGTTGAACGAGAATGCGCCTCGCTCATCGCCGTAGTGCATCGGTATGCCGGACGCCAGAAAGTCGGCGATATCGCGATATTCCCGAAAATCCAATTCCACCTCGCCACGAACCGGCCGCCCATCCGGATGGATCAACGCCCCACCCGGGATATGTACGGTCGTGCCAGACAGGGGGCTTTGATAATCCACACCGGTTTCCGCACGAAAGCGCGCAGTGGTCATCGGTACAGAATTGATCCGCCCGCCGCCCGCGTTGATCGTGCTGAAAGCAGATGGCGCTGCCTGGCCGGCTGCCGGGTTGGCAGCCGGGCCGGGCCAGGCCTTGGGTTCGGCGCCCGCCACAGGTGCGGCCGGGCGTGCGGAGTTGGATGGGGTTGCGGGTGCGTTGCGTTCGTAGCCCGCAGGTGTCGGGGTGCCGGCCGGCCGGTAATACCACCAGCCACAAATGGCCACAACCAGAATGGTTCCGGCAATCAGGCCGTAGCGCGCATAATACCGGAAGCGCAACCGGCGGTTTTGTGCCGCCTGGCGTCCGGCGATCTGCGACCAGGTGTCGTCGTCCGGCGCTGTGTTTATTTGTTGCAGTTGCTGGCGCAGGAGTTTTTCGAAATCACTATTTTCGGATGGTAAATTTTGTTCCATGACGATTGGCGTTTAAAGAAGGTTAAGGGGTGCAGGTGAGTAATTTATCGATGCGCACACGCAGGTGTTTGCAGGCCCGGGCGTATTGCGAACGGACGCTGCTTTCGGCGATGCCCAGTTCGGCGGCGATTTCGGGGTAGGAAAAATGTTCCATGCAATGCAGGTTAAATATGGTGCGATAACCGTCGGGCAGTTGTTGCACGAGTTGTAAAATGGCTTCGCGGGTGAGCTCAGTATCGGGGACGACGTTCCGGGTGTCGGGCGGTAGTCCGTCGTAGTCTTCTGCAAAGCGCAGCACGTTTCGGCGGCGCAGGTGTTGCAGGGCGGCGCGTACGGTCACACGGTGCAGCCAGGCTTCAAAGGCGCCGCTTCCATTGTACTGGCCGAGGTCGCGGTAAATAACCAGAAAGGCTTCCTGCAGCATATCCTGCGCTTCCGGACGGTCGCGGGCATACCGCAGGCAAATGGCGAACAATGGATTCTTGTGGGATTCGAACAACTGGCGCTGGGCTGCGGCGTCACCCCGCCGGCAGCCCGCCAGTAAGTACTTTAAGGTTGTATCGAGCATCAGGCGTTACTTTTTTGATATGGTGCCGTGTGGATCACTTTTGCTGCACGGCCGGTACTTTTTTTCTCTTGCAGGCTGTAACCGGCCGTTCAAGCCGAAATCTATACATTTGCCCGAAGTTACACCCCCCTGCACAACCTGCTAAACCTGCACACGATCATGCAAAAACTGCTCAACTACGTGCTGGGCTCCTGGACACCCGGCGACGGCGACGGCGTACCGCAGTATAATGCCTATACCGGCGAAATTATTTCCACCGCATCCGACGCCGGACTGGATTTTTCCGCGGTGCTCGACTACGGCCGGCGCACCGGAGGGCCGGCCTTGCGCAAAATGACTTTTCACGAGCGCGGACGCATGCTCAAGGCCCTCGCCCTGTATTTGCTGGAACGCAAGGAAAAATACTACACCGTCAGCCATTGGACCGGCGCTACCCGGCAGGACTCCTGGGTGGACATCGAGGGGGGCATCGGCAATTTATTCGCCTACAGCAGCTTGCGCCGCCGCTTCCCCAACGAACCCTACTATGTGGAAGGCGAACCGGTGCGTTTGTCGAAGGAAAATACGTTTATCGGCCACCATATCCTGGTGCCAAAACACGGTGTGGCCGTACACATCAACGCCTTTAATTTCCCCATCTGGGGCATGCTCGAAAAAATTTCCGTCAACCTCCTGGCGGGTGTTCCGGCGGTGGTCAAACCCAGCGAACAGACCTCGTTCCTCACCGAAGCCCTGGTGCGCGACGTCATCGAATCGGGCATTTTGCCGCCCGGCGCCCTGCAATTGGTCGTAGGCCTGGGGCGCGGCATCCTCGACTCCGTGATGAGCCAGGATGTGGTCACCTTTACCGGGAGCGCCGAAACGGGCAAAAAACTGCGCGCCCACCCGGCGCTGCTGCAACACTCGGTGCCGTTTACCATGGAAGCCGATTCGCTCAACGCCGCAATTTTGGGCGAAGACGCCGCGCCCGGCACACCCGAATTCGATTTGTTTATAAAAGAGGTCCGCCGCGAAATGGTGACCAAGGCCGGACAAAAATGCACCGCTGTGCGCCGCATCGTGGTGCCCGAGAACCTGCTCGACGCCGTCCGGCAAGCCCTTGCCAAAGCCCTGGGGCAAACGGCCATCGGCGACCCCGCCGTGGAGGGTGTGCGAATGGGCGCCCTCATCAACCGGACGCAACTCGAGCGCGTGCGCCAAAAGCTGGCCGTCCTGACAGAACAAACCCCCGTGGTATTCGGCGATCCCGACGCGTTCGAGGTGATCGGCGCCAGCCGGGAGAAGGGCGCCTTTTTGCCGCCGGTACTCCTGCTCAATGACAGACCCTTGCAACAAACGATCAGCCATGAAACCGAGTGTTTTGGCCCGGTGAGCACCCTTATGCCGTACAAAACCCTGGAAGAAGCCATTGAGATCGCCCGGATGGGCAAGGGCTCGCTGGTGAGCACCATTTGCAGTTACGACCAAGGCATCCTGCGCGACTATGTGCTGAACGCAGCCGCCTGGCACGGCCGCATCCTGATGCTCAACCGCGATTCAGCCCGCGAAAGCACCGGGCACGGCTCGCCGATGCCCCTGCTGGTGCACGGCGGCCCGGGGCACGCCGGCGGCGGCGAAGAAATGGGGGGCATGCGCGGCGTGTTGCACTACCTCCAACGCACGGCCCTGCAGGGCCACCCGACCGACATCACGGCGGTGACCAACCAGTTTCAGGTGGGCGCCCGGCAAACCGAAACACCGGTTCATCCCTTCAAAAAATACTTCGAAGAGTTGTTTGTCGGCGAAACCCTGATTACCGCCAAACACACCGTAAGCGAGACGGATATTCACAATTTCGCCAACGTCAGCGGCGACAATTTTTACGCGCACATGGACGCCACCGCGCTCGAAGGCACGCCGTTTACCGGCCGGGTAGCCCACGGCTACTTCGTGCTCTCGAAAGCGGCCGGGTTATTCGTGGATGCGAAAAAAGGCCCCGTGCTGCTCAATTACGGGATCGACGAGTGCAGGTTCACCAAGCCCGTTTACCCGGGCATGACCATCGGCGTGAAACTTACTGTGAAGGAGAAGATCGACCAGGAAAAACGCTCGGAAGACGATGTGCCCAAAGGCATTGTAAAATGGCTGGTGGATGTGTACGATGAAACCGGCGAAACGGTAGCCATCGCCACCATCCTTACCATGGTGCGCAAACAGCAGGGTTGAGGACCGTATCCGGCGGTGTCCGGACAGTCGCAATTATTGGCGCCGCACTACCTGATCTGCGCGGTAAAACCCTACCTTCGGGTTATGAAAACCGCTTTGCTGTCCGCCTGTTTTTTTCTCGCGCTTAGCGTGGCCGCTCAACAAATGCCCGTGCCCCCTTCCACCGGGGTGGATGACCGGCGTCTGGTACCGGGCGCCGCTGGCGAGGGCTTGCACATCCGGAAAACAACCGGCGCTATTCGCGTCGACGGCCTGCTCGACGAAGCGGCCTGGCTGAATGCCCCGGCCGCCGTGGATTTTTCCAAACAATTCCCGATTGATACGGGTCTGGCCGAAACCCGCACCGAAGTCAGCATGACCTTCGATGAACACAACCTGTACGTCGGCGTCGTATGTTGGCAAGACCGGGCCGGCTATACCGTTCAAAGCCTGAAACGCGACTTCGCCAACGGCACCAGCGACGCGGTGAACATCCTGATCGACCCCACCAAGGACGGCCTGAACGGTTTTATGTTCAGCCTCAGTCCCATCAACGTACAGCGGGAGGCGCTGGTCGACAACGGTGCGACCCTTTCCTTCGAATGGGATAATCGCTGGATATCGGCCGTTCAGAACTACGACGACCACTGGGTAGCCGAGATGGCCATCCCCTTCAAAACCCTGCGCTACAATGTAGCCGAGAGCGACAATACCTGGCACGTCAATTTTGTCCGCGTGCGCCTCCGGAACTGGGAGGTGAGCACCTGGCGGCCCGTGCCGCGCCAGTATGCGGCCAACAACCTGGCTTTTTGCAACGAGCTGGTGTGGGATGAACGGCCACCCAAACCTGGCGCCAGCGTTTCCCTCATTCCCTATACCACGGCCCGTTATGGCCTCGATTATGTGCGCGATTACAACAGCAAGGAATTGCTGGAAAAAAACGGCAAATCGAAATTTAACCTCGGCGGCGACGCCAAGATCGGCATCACGCCATCGCTCAACCTGGACCTGACGTTTAACCCCGACTTTTCGCAGGTGGAAGTGGACCGCCAGGTGGCTAACCTGAGCCGGTTTGAGTTGTTCTTCCCAGAGCGGCGCCAGTTTTTTCTCGAAAACCGCGACTTGTTCGCCATGTTCGGCTTCCCGAACAGCCGGCCATTTTTTTCGCGGCGCATCGGACTGGCTTACAACCCCATTACCCGGTTCAATGAAACCGTACCGATCCTCGCCGGCGCCCGCCTGAGCGGCAAACTCACCGACAACTGGCGGGTCGGCCTGCTCAATATGCAAACCGATCGCGTCGATTGGGACAGCCTCAACGTGGTACCTGCGGCCAATTTTACCGTGGCTACCGTGCAGCGCAAAGTGTTTCAGCGCAGCGCGCTGAGCGCCATCGTGGTGAACAAGGAAAACTTTACCGGCAAACTCACCGACCAGCAAAAACGGCAGTATCAACCCTGGAACCGGATGGCCGGTCTGGAGTTTAATCTGTACAGCCCCGACAACCGCTGGGAAGGCGAATGGTATTACCACCGCTCCTTTTCGCCCGACCCCGCGCAACGCGGCCAAACCCTGGCCCATTTCCTGAGTTATGTCGAGCGCAACTTCAACACACACCTGGGCTACATGCTGATCGATTCCAATTACACGGCCGAGGCGGGTTTTGTGCCGCGGACCGGCTTTCAGAGTTTCTTCCCGGCGCTGAGTTTTACTTTTTATCCGAAAAACAAGCACATCAACAACTGGAACATCGGTGTCGACGGCTCGCTGACGTATGCCCTCGATTTTAAGGAAACGGACCGCGACGCGTCGGTTTTTTGTTCGGTAAACCTGAAAGATCAAACCTGGATCAATTTCGTCGTGTGGAATTCCTACACGTATTTGTTCGAGGATTTTGACCCGACCAATTTGGCCAAGCCCGGCACCATTCCGCTGTCCGGTATGCGGGGTTACACCTATTCAGGCGTGCGTGCGCGTTTTACCAGCAGTACCAGTTACAATTTTCAGGCCAGCGCCGACGTGCAGGGCGGCCAGTACTTTAGCGGGCATTTCGCGCGGATCGAAGGCGAACTGGCTTACCGCTGGCAGCCTGTCGGTACGTTTACGCTTGGGTACAGTTACAACCATATCCGGCTGGCGGCGCCCCACCCGTCGGCCGACTTCTGGTTGTTGGGGCCGCGCGCCGAGTTGTCGTTTTCGCGGCGCTTTTTTGCCAGCGCCTTTTTCCAATGGAATACGCAGACCAATAATTTTAATATCAATGCCCGCCTGCAATGGCGTTTTGCACCGGTGTCCGACCTGTTTTTAGTGTATACCGACAATTCGTTTGCGCAGGCGATACCCAATACGCGGGCACAATTTTTGACGCCGAAAAACCGCGCGATCGTCCTCAAGGCCGTGTACTGGCTGAATCTTTGAATGCAACTGTCTTAATACAGTAGTTTGGTAGGTTTTTGTAAACCATTGAAAATATAGCCTGGTACATGAAGCCTGGTGCATGTTGTTGGCGAGGACGCCAACAACGGCGTTAAGGCTTGATTTTCAACGGAATGCCGCTGTTGACGTCCTCGCCAACAGCAAAATATACCGGACTATTGCTAGTATTCTAATCACCGATTTATAAACAAACACACTATGAAGAAGGCATTACCCCATTTGTTTTGGCTGTTGCTGCCGGCAGGCATGCTCGCGCAAACTTCCGCAGCCGAACTCGATTCCATTTGGAACGCGTACATCCGAAAATACAAGGATATCGCCATGGATGAAATGGAGCGCAGCGGCGTCCCGGCCAGTATAAAACTGGCCCAGGGCATCCTTGAAAGCCGGGCTGGCACCAGCGAACTGGCTATGAATGCCAACAACCATTTCGGGATCAAATGCGGAAAGGCCTGGCGCGGCAAAACCTACCATAAGAACGATGACGAACGCAATAAAAAAGGCGAGCGAATCAACTCCTGCTTCCGGAAATACGACAACGTGGCCGAATGTTTTGCCGACCACAGCGCGTTCATCCGCAACCCCGAAAAAAAGCACCGCTACGGATTTTTGTTTGAACTGGACCCGCGCGATTACAAAAAATGGGCGCAGGGCCTCCAGGACGCCGGGTACTCTTCGGTCGACTATTATGCCGAAAAACTGATCTTCTTTATCGAGCGCTACCACCTCGACGAATACGATGCCCTGGCTTACAACGGCCGGGTGGCCCTCAAGCGCCTCGCCCAGGTGAACGACGTGAAAATGGTTCAGGCGCGCGACGGCGAAACCGTGCGCGAAATGGCGGAGCTGTATAATTTGCCCGTTGAAAAACTGCTGGAATACAACGATGGCAATTTCGAGCCCGACGCCCCGCTGAGCATCGGCACCTGGGTATACCTCCAAACCAAACACGACAGCTGGCAGGGGCCGGCTGTTTTTCACCGGGTGGATACGGATCAGCGGATGTTCGACATCGCGCAATTGTACGGCATTCGCCTGGAAAACCTGCTGCGGCGCAATGGCCTGCGCGCGGGCCTTGAACCGGAAGACGGCGCCCTGGTGCGCCTCAAAGGGCAGCGCGCGCCGGGCGAACAAGTGCCGGTACGCGGCGGCCTGGATGCCCTGCTTCTGGAAGCGGCGTCGGATACCCTTTCGGATGGTGATTCGACAAACAATCCGGGTTTTGTCATTGAGATGCTGCCCGAAGAAAAACTGCTCATGCCAGTACCGGTATCGGGCTACGATTCCCTGGAACCCGTGGCCGATACCACATTCGATCCGGATCTCCTCCAGCCCGATCCCGTGCCTACTGTGATCCTGAATATGGAAACCGGCAAAACCGAAATTTACCATACTGTGAACAGGGGTGATACGTTATACAGCATTGCGCGACGGTACGGTATCAGCACCGCGCGGCTCCGGCAAATCAACCATTTGAAAGACAACGTGGTGAAAATCGGCCAATCCTTGCGCGTAAAATGATTGCATTACAGCAATTCATGCATCTTTACAGCCGATTCCTGCATTTAATTCGAACCTGCCAGATTATGAAACACCTGTTGCTTTTTCTGCTGCCCTCCCTCCTGTTGGCGGCTTGTTTTTCGTCCCGCTCAGCCAAATCCGGTCAGACGCCTTCGGTGCTGACGCCCAAGGCCACCAACGCTACGACCGGCGGCGGCACCGGAAACGCCCAAACTGACTATGTGGAACGGTACAAAGATGCCGCCATCGGTGAAATGCAACGCACCGGTATTCCGGCTTCCATCACCCTGGCCCAAGGCCTGGTGGAAAGCGCCGCCGGGCAAAGCGAACTGGCTACTACGGCCAACAATCACTTCGGGATCAAATGCGGCAACAATTGGTCGGGTAAAACCTACCAGAAAAAAGACGACGACCGCGACCCCGACGGTACCCTTATCGAGTCGTGCTTCCGCAAATACAACAACCCCGACGAGAGCTTTTTCGATCACAGCGAATTCCTGCGCGACCCCCGGAAAAGCAACCGCTATGGATTCTTGTTCAACCTCGACAAACGCGATTATAAAAACTGGGCCCGCGGCCTGCAATCGGCGGGTTACGCCACCTCAAATTCTTACGCCGACCAACTCATCGACCTGATCGAACGGCTCCGGCTCTATGAGTTCGATCAGCCGGGCGCCACTGCTGTCAAGCCGGGCGGTATCATCCCCGCCACCGAACCGCCGCAAAGCCGGATCGGCCGCGTCAACGATGTGAAAGTAGTGAACAGCCGCTCGGGTGAAACCATCGCTGACATTGCCCGGATCTACGCTATCAGCCCCGAAAAAGTGGCTGATTACAACGATCGAGCATATGCTCCGGGCGAAACCATCCCGACGGGAACCCGCGTTTTTATTCAAAAGAAACGCGAAAGCTGGCACGGCCAGGCGACCCACCATTTCGTGCGCGACAAACAAACCATGCTCGATATTTCCCAACTCTACGGGATCAAACTGGACGAACTGCGCAAGCGCAATGGGCTGGCCGCCGGCCAGGAACCCTATGCCAACGAAAAGGTCCGCCTGCGCGGAAAACGCGCATCCGGCGAAAATATCCGCCTGCGCAGTACGGAAGAGGATTTGGCCGACCCAACCCCTGCCAACCCGGTGGCCGCGACCCCCGGAAGCATGACTCCGGATGACAATGTACTGTTTGAGATGTCGCGCGATTCGGTGAAAACCACACAACCCGGCCCGTCGGCCTCTACCGGCACCACCATGCCGGGTAAACCCGCTACTACCGGGGTGCCATATCCGCCCGATCCGGTGCCGTCGTCGCCTGGCACATCTGCTCCATCGCCGGTATATAATCCCATCCCGTCAACTCCGACCCCCTCCACAGCGCCGCTCAACGGCCCGTATCATACGGTGGTAAAAGGCGATACGCTGTACAATATTTCAAAAAAATACAATGTCACGATCGCCCGCATCAAACAACTGAACAATATGACGGACGATAATATTAAAATCGGCCAGGTGCTGCGGGTGCAGTAATCGGCGAACGGCTATCTTCGCACCCGATGTGGCTGCCAACAGGTGGTTATGGATAGGATCTAATTTTCACCAGGCAGATGATCCTGTGTCAAAATCTGATCCAGACTGTCCGTTATCCGCCTTGCCGCGACCGCATTGTAAACCTGCAACTATGGTCCGTACCCTATTGTTTGCCCTGCTTTGCTGCGTCTCCAGCCTCGGCGCGCAATCCAGCCTCACACTTTCCGACAGCGCCCGTTTCAGCCTGATCACCGTGGCTCCGGGCGAAATGTTGTACAGCACCTTCGGCCACAGCGCCCTGCGCGTGTACGACCCCATCCAACGCATCGACCGCTGTTACAACTACGGTACGTTCGATTTCGACCAACCCAATTTTATCCTCAAATTCTGCCGCGGCCGCTTGCTGTATTTCCTCGATATCGAATCCTACCGTTCATTCGAATACGGCAACCTGTACGACCACCGCCCCATGCGGGAACAATGGCTTCAACTTGATGCGGAACAGCGCCAACGGCTTTTCGATTTGTTACAGGAGAACGCGCAGGAAGCCAACCGGTACTACAAGTACGATTTTTTCTATGACAACTGCGCCACCCGGATTCGCGATATTGTGAAAGAAGCGTTTTTTTACCAGATAACCTTCGATTCCAGCCGCCTGACCCCGGGCATTACCATGCGCCAGCTACTCCACCTCTACCTGAAGGAAAAACCCTGGACGCAATTCGGTATAGACCTCGTACTGGGCATGCCCGCCGATCATGTGGCCACAGCGGAGAACCACATGTTTCTGCCCGATTTTGTGCACGATCTTTTTGCCAGCGCCCGGATCGACGATTCCACCCGGCTCGTGCAATCGGAGCGTTCGATCCCCAGTCAGCCCTTGCCGCCCGGGCCGGCTTACCAACCCGATTTCTTCGGTCACCCGCTGTGGGTGACCTGCCTCGTCGCTTTACTCGGCCTGCTGAGTATGGCGAATCCGCGCACCGAACATATTTTCGACACTCTTTTCTGGCTCGTCCTAGGCCTGGCCGGCTTGCTGATGTTCCTGTTGTGGGTCGCCACCGATCACAGCGCCACGAAAAACAATTGGAATATTCTGTGGGCGCTGCCCACGCACCTGCTGTATTTCTGGCGCCGCACCCGCACGGAATGGATCGAAAACTATTTTATGGGGGTAGGCATCCTGGCGGCCCTGACATTGCTCTTCTGGGCCGTAATCCCGCAAGCAATGCCCATTGCGGCCATTCCGATCGCCGGCTTGGTGGTCGTGAAATCACTATGGCGGCGGTACTGGAAACGGGACGTGCTGGAAGAAAAAATCGCCTGAATTATTCCACCTTCCAGATGATCATGGTCCGGTCGTCGCTGGCCGACACCAGGCAGTCGTCGATCCAGAGCAAGCGGTTCACCGAGTTGAGGTGCCCGCCAAAGCGGATCGTATCCAGGGTAAGGAGCGGCTTAACGCTACGGGCATCCCAAATCCGGATGGTCTTGTCCCGGCTGGCCGTAGCCATCCAGCGCTGGTCGGGAGAAAAGACAATGTGATTGATCGTATACCAATGCGCGGCTTGTTCCGAAACCAGGCTCAGGTCGTGCTCCAGATCCCAAACCCGGAGCATGGCATCGCGTCCGCCGCTGAACAACAGGCGTTGGTCGGGCGAATAGGCCAGGGAAAATACCGACAGCGCATGCGCGGCAGGCAGGGTATTTTTCAAGGCAAGCGTTTCCGAATCGAGCAGGTATATGGCGCCGTTGCTGCTCCCGATCGCCATTTCGCGGCGCAGGGGCGATAGGGCAATGCAACGCAAAGCTTCATTCGACAGGCGGTAGCTCTCGGTGGCCCGCATGCTCTCCGGGTCCCAGCGTGTCAGCGTCCCTTCACCTCCGGCAGTATAAAGCCATTGCCCGCAAACCTGGATATCGAACACACCCTTCTGGTGCTGTAGTACGTTGCGGGTTTGTTCGGGTTGCTCGAGATCGATCCAGTGTACGCCGCCGTTCATATTCCCGGCCACAAGGCGTTTTCCACCCGGGAAAGCATAGAGTGAAAATACCTGTGTCTCTGCGGTGGCGATCACTTCGCCGTCGTCGGGCGCGTCGAGGTCCCATTTTACGATCCAACCGTCGCCGCCGGCCGAGTAGACCTGCCGGGCGGTCGGACCGGGCGCCAGGGTGTACAAAGCGGAGCGGTGACCTTTGGAGGTATGAAGCCTGGTGATGTCCATGATCGGTCGAGCAGGTGTAGGAATACTTCAAAATTTGCCGGTGCCTCTACAGCCATGGCCGGAAAAGGGCGCGGCGGTAAGCGTCCGTCGATGGCTGCTTACCGCCGCGCAGGGCTCACTTATCATCGCCGAAATACGCGATAATTTTATCGGCCAGTTCCATGCCGATATAGGATTGTGCCTCCATGGTACTGGCGCCGATATGCGGCGAACACGATACCTTCGGATGCTTGATGAGCGCTTCGCGCGGTGTCGGTTCGTTTTCAAAAACATCGAGCCCGGCGCCGCCGACCTTGCCGCTTTCGAGGGCTGCCAGCAACGCTTCTTCGTCGATCACGCCGCCGCGGGCGGTATTGAGCAGGATTACACCGTCTTTCATTTTCTCCAGTTCAGCGGCTGTGATAATGGGTTTGCCACCGCCGGGCAGGTGCAGTGTGATGAAATCCGACTCCTGGATCACCCGTTCGAACGGTTCAGTCCGGATGCGCACATTTAATTTCAGATCTTCGTAATTGTACAGTTGAATTCCCACTTCGGCCTCCTGGACGTAGGGGTCGTGGGTGCGCACATTCATGCCGATGCCGAGCGCAATTTTGGCAACTTCCTGGCCGATGCGGCCGAAGCCGATAATCCCCATGGTTTTGCCGCGCATCTGAAAGCCGGTTTCATAGGCCTTTTTCAGTTTTTTGAAATCGCCGCCCCCCGCCAGTTCGCGGTTGCTGCGCTGCAGCATGCGCGCCAGGCTGAACAAATGCCCCAGGGTAAGTTCCGCTACTGCGCGGGAGGAAGCATTTGGGGTGTTGAATACTTCGATACCTTTACTTTGGGCGTATTCGACGTCGATGTTGTCGAGCCCTACGCCACCGCGGGCAATGATTTTGAGGTGTTTGCCTGCGTCGATGACCGCTTGCGTTACTTTGGTTGCACTTCGCACGATGAGTACGTCGTACTCTCCGATCCGGTGCAGTAATTCGTCCTGGGGCACTTTATCTTCAATAACCTGGTAATTGGCTTCTTCAAGTAGCAGTTTGCCGTCGGGGTGTATGCCGTCGTTGGCGAGAATTTTGATCATTGTGGATATTTGAATGTGGAAAAGCGCCGCAAAGATAGCAGGTTAGCGGGCGAATTAACCAGAACGAAAAATGATTTGCGTTTTTTTCGCCGGGTTAATCGGTCATTCGCGGTGCAACGCAGCCTGGCAACGATGGATTTCATGATCGACGTAAGCGCGCGGATCTTCGTTGAGGTGCAGATCGGTTTTCAATTGGAGCAAATCATCTGGATAGGTCGGCAACAAGGCTTCCATTTCGCGGAAAATACGCAGTGCCTGCCCCCATACGCCGGCTTCGGCGAATTCTTCGGCAGCGCGTTGTCGCACCTTGAATTGGGCGATAATGGCATTCAACGTGAATTTCTGGCGTTGATACAGGTCATCGTAACGCAGGCGGATATTGGCTTTCTGGATGCGCCAAACGGTATCGCGGCGGTTCACCCGGAGATAATCGTTCAGGTGTACGTATTGGTGCATCGAATCGTATGCTTCCCGGTAGTCGGTCAGCGCTTCGGAAAGCCGGTCGCGGAAGAAAAGCGAATCGCCTTTTATCATATTGGCGGTCACGATGGTATCATAAATAGCGTGCATCTGGCGCACTTTTTCCAACTCCCGGTTCACGTCTTTGCCGGTGGTATGCCACAGGACGGAGTATTTAAGCGGCTTGTCGGCCAGATTTTCATACGCTTCCACGCCCGCATGAAACGCCTCGCCGCTCACGATAAATTCGGCAATTTCCAACTCCTTTTGCACCGATTTTACCCAATTGTACGAAAACCAGATGCCAAAGATCAGCATCAACAAGACCGTGGTGAGGGAGAACAGGGCTACCCGTCGCGCCAGTTTGCGCCGCTCGCGCAGCGATTGCAATTCGGCTTCGATGGCCTCGCGCTGGCGCGCCTCCTCTGCCAACCGGGCCTGTAAATCGGCTTTTTCCTGGTCGGCTTTTTCCTGTTGCCGGCGCTCATCGCGCGATTCAATAATAGCCGGAAGCAGCGTATCGTGGCTGATCTCGTAGTAATAATCGTCGAGCCGGAGTTCTTTGCGCAGCAACCGGGTATCCACCAGGGTATCCAAAAAACCATGGTCCACATGCCAGGTCGAGGTCAAAAAATCGTCGACCATGCTGCAGCGCCGTCCGATGGGCGTCACAAGGCTTTCTTCGATCAGGCATTGGGCCGTATGGATGAAAGCGGCCCGGTCTTCCACCGCCAGGCCGGTTCGCCGCATGTACACATCGGGCAGGCTTTGCAATTGCTTGCGGTAAAAATTCCGGATCTCATGTTCCAATCCTTCCTGACCGCCATAAAACGGCGGCGTCACCTCATAACCTTCCGGGTGGTGCTCCTCGATGATTTTTTCTTCGACGTACTGGCAAAGGATCTGCAGGTTGAACGACTCGATCTCATCCTGCCTGCGCAGCGTCAGCACAGCGTCGCCGTCATCGTCGGTACTGGCTTGCTGGCCGGCGAGGAAGTCGATAATTTCCTTCAGGGCGTCGCTGCCGTACGCAAATTTCGGGCTGGCGTATACGCCGGCGGAGCGTGCGGGTTCTTCGATGGCTGCCTGGGCTTGCCGCCGGTTGAGGGGCTGCAGTTGGTAGCGGTTGCGTAAGATGTTGGGAATGAGCGGGCTGATCTCGTCCATCAGGTGCAGAAAATCCGAACGGATCGAAATGACAATGCGCAAATCGGGCTGCTTCTCCCACCATTGCATGATTTTGGGGTCCAGCGTTGGGTCGTTGTGCTCGAGGCGCGCCATCAGGCTGGCGCGGATGGCTTCGGGCATCGACTCGTTGGCCAGGTCGGCCAGCTCGCCCAGGAAACGCCGCCGGCTGGTATCGCTATGGCCAAGCGTAAACACTTCTTCAAACTGGTCGAAGATCAGCATAGGCGTCGCCGGCAACCCATCGAGGTCGAATTGCAGCCGTTTCATGCGCTCCCACAGCGTCACCCGGTCGCCCTGTTGATCGTCGGTCGCGTTTCGGCCGCCTATGTTGGGATGTTTATCAAGGGCTTCACCTATACCGTCTACCAGGGAAATACTGGAATTATCGGTGCGGAGGAAAATCGGTATAAACCCCTGCCGTTCCAGTTCGGGCGCCGCGCCGGCCTGCAGCAACGAGGTTTTCCCAATGCCCGATTTGGCAAACAACACCACCAGCCGTTCCCGTACCGCCAGGTTGTTGAAGCGCTGCACGTCCTCTCCGCGGCCGTAAAAAACGGCGCTTTGGCTGCGTTCGAAGGGCTTCAACCCCGGATAACGACGCGGCATGTTGGCGGCGGCTGGTGTCATGCGAGGGTGTCGATATATTTTTTAAGCGTTTCGGCGATGTCGGCCAGGTGTTTATCCTCCTGCCCTTCGCCATAAACGGCCTGGCGGTTGAGCGGCCGGGTGGTTTTGAGGGCGCCTAGGGCCGTCCCCTCGATGCTGACGGGTTTGAGGAGTATGGGCATCACCAGAAAATGAGCCCGCGGATTGTTGCGCCGTACGATCTCGTCGAGCAGCGGCAATGCCGGATTGCTGTCGTCAAAAAAATCGGCCGAAATCAAGGGAAGCACGACCTGGCATTGATCGAGTTTTTGCCGGATCCAGCCCTGCATATCGCCTTCCCCGAGCGCATCGGCCAGGGTGACGGCATGTACTTTCAAAGGGCGCAGATGGCTCAGAAGGGCTTTGCAGCCGTCATCATCCTTGGCCTCGTTGTGGAGGATCAGGATTTCGGCCTGCGGACTGTCGGTGTCGCTGGAGGCCTGTCCGTCGAGGTTCTGGTAATGCACCAGCAGGTTGGCGATAAAGGCCTCCATGTCAATTTTCGGGAATTCCATCCGGAATTCGCCCTGATAAAACACCCTGGCCTGCGGGCCGGTATCCGGTTCGCCTTTGAGCGGATAGGCGAAGGGTTGTATGTTGTTGCGCGCGTTGCGAAACAGGGAATCGAACAGAATGCGCAGGCTCCAGTCTTCAAAATCAAAACCCATGAAGAGGTAAAACCGGGGCACATT
Source organism: Saprospiraceae bacterium (assembly GCA_044230315.1). Classification (GTDB taxonomy): domain Bacteria; phylum Bacteroidota; class Bacteroidia; order Chitinophagales; family Saprospiraceae; genus M3007. Next base: position 68,542 of record JBGARJ010000007.1, on the reverse strand, counting down.
GAACGCTGCGAGCAGGCTGTCGGGCAAGCGTTCGTGCTGGGCGCCGGTGATTTTGTTGACATACCCCAGTTGGTCGCCATAGGTGAGCACCAGCGATTCCGGTTTTTTGTAGAACCCGAACAGGTTGTAGACCAGGGGCGGCGCGTCGTCGCCGAACGCATACAGCGGGTCGGGCGTGGGCTTGCGGAAATTGTAATAATCGAAATTAAAATCGCGGACGGCCTGTGCGTAATAGCGCGCAAAAAAGTCATCGGGCGAAGTATTGATGATGATCCGGAACGGCAGGTCAGCCAGTTGTTCCAGCATCGGGTGCAACACCGCATCGCGCTCGGCCTGTTTATAAAAATCCTGCACGGCAGCGATGATCATCGTGTCGCTCAACAGGTTGCGCATCCGGAGCGTACTGGTCACCTGTGCCAGGGAATCCGCTTCTTCGCGGCTGAGGTCGAGACCTTTGGCCAGGTGGTTGGCACAGAGTTCGGTGAGCGGCCGGTACGAGCCGTCGGGTTGTTTGGCGGCCATAGCGGCAGACCCCAGGAACAGCACACAGCTGCCCTCCTGAATTTGCCGGGCAATGTTCTGGTAAATGACAACCGGGAGCTGATCTGCGCCGGTTGCGCCGCCGGATGTTGATGTCTTTTCGGTGGGCATTCGATCGGGTTTTGGAGCACTTCGGTTAGACAAAGGTATTGATGCCCTGGTATTGTGCAAATTATGTACCGGAAAAAGCAGTATGCGAGCTGTTTTCAGGCCACTATACCTTGGTTAACCTGCTGTAACAGGCTAATGCCCGCCTGAAAATCGACGATCCGGTTGATCACATAGAACAGGTAGGTGGTGGTCAACCAGTTGCTGAAGGCCTCTGGCGTGGCCAGGTGTTTGCGCAGATTGATCATGATCCAGGAAAAGTGCTCCCAGGTGTCGAAGCACGAAGCGCAATCGCGGTGAACGCCGGTGCAGCAACGGCGGGTATGCACAAAATCGGCGTTATAGGCCCGGAAATGCGGGTTGTAGGGCTGTCCGCTCTGCAGGCGCTCAAGGTTGGGTGCAAAATCGGTGGAAAGGTTGGTACACACCTCGTAACCCCAATGCTCGTCGATCAACAGGCCCGTGGAAACCACCTCGTTGAGGTACGGCGTCATCAGAATACGCCCGGGGTAGCGCTCGATCATGCGGTCGATGGCCTCCCGCACGGCGCCAAAACCGTTGCGGTAATCGAAGGCGCCGCCACGCTGAGCGAGATCGGAATAGTAATTGAACAGGACGTAGTTGCCGTTTCCCAGGCATTGTTCCACCACGCCCTCCACCTCCTGGGCATAGCCCGGCGCCACGGTGTAGTACCAAAACGCCCGCGGGTCGTCGCGGTAGTTGTGCAGGGCTTTTTTGAAAATATCTAACCTGCCGCCGCCGCGCAAAGCCCGGTCGGTATCGTGATCGCCCCATACGGAAATGCCGATCGGCAGGTTTTCCAGGCCTTCGAACGGTATTTTTCGGATGCCGTTGGTGGCCACGCTCGTGCCGAATCGGTCGTAAATTTTCTTGATCCGTGAAATCACCAGGCTGGGTTCGCCGCCGACGATAGTGATGAAATTGGTGCCGCGAGCGGCCTCGCGTTCGAGAAAGGCGTCGAACGCTGACTCGTCTTCCGGCGATTTATACGCGTCCATGCCCTCCTCGAAATAATAGCATCCGGTGCAGCGCAAATTGCATACATGCGTCAGGTCCACCGAGATGGACCGGAGCGGACCCGCGCGCCGGATGCCGGTCCACATCTGCTGCAGGACCGGGTCTTTCAGATATGTGCTCAGACTCGCCATAATACCCAGATTTTCATCGCTATCCATTCAAAACCTCACAGCGCCTCCCGGATCAGTTCGATAATATCTTTCACGGCAATTTTATCTTCATTACCCGACGTTTTCACGGCGTCGGAATACATGGCGTAATCTTTCGGACACGCCACGACAAACAGGTTCACGCCGTCGATTTCCAGCGCTTCCTCGATGCGTTGCTCGCTGGGGCGCTTTTCCAGCTTGGAGTCGTCCATCCAGATGCGGCCGCCGCCGGCGCCGCAGCAGAACGAATTGGCGCCGCAGCGCCGCATTTCATGAAATTCCACGCCGAGTGCGCGCAGGAGTTTGCGCGGCGCCTCGGTTTCGCCATTGTACCGGCCGAGGTAACAGGGGTCGTGATAGGTCACTTTGTACTGCGTGAGTTTCCTGGAAAACTTGAGTTTGCCTTCGTCCAGCAGTTTGCACAACAACCCCGTGTAATGATACACCTGGTAGGCGCCGCCAAACTCCGGGTATTCGTTTTTGAGGGTATTGAAAGAGTGCGGGTCGGTGGTGACGATCTGGTTGAATTTGGCTTTCGACAAAACGGCGAGGTTGTCTTCCACCAGCATTTCAAACAAGCCCTCTTCGCCAATGCGGCGCACGTCGTTGCCGGCGTTTTTTTCACCTTCGTACAACAGCCCGAAATCGAGGCCGATCGATTGAAAAATACGCGCCACGGTGCGGGTCATTTCCTGCATGCGGGCGTCGTAAGAAGCGAAATCGCCCACGAACCAGAGGTATTCGACCGCTTCCTTGCGCGCGTCTTTTACCGGGAAATCGAGCCCCTGCGTCCATTTGGCGCGGTTGCGTTCGGGCTGTCCGAACGAATTGCCGTAGTCGCCGATGTTGGCCAGCACATCCTGCAGACTGTCTTCCATTTTGCCTTTGTCCACCAACGCGCGGCGCATTTGCACGATGCTGGTCAGATGTTCGATCCCTACCGGGCAGGCCTCCACACAGGCCATGCAGGTCGTACAGGACCAGAGCGTCTCGGCCCGGATCACGTCGCCGGCTACCAGAACTTCCTTCCCGTTGCTTTTCGGCCCGCCGCTCAGTTCCTGGGTGAACCACTCGCGCACGCCGATGGTGGAGTCGGCGTACGAACGCATGTCCAGGATCAGGTCGCGCGGCGACAAGGGCGCCCCCGAGGCGCGTGCGGGGCAGGCCACATGGCAGCGACCGCATTTGGTACAGGCGTCGAAATCGAGCAGCTCTTTCCAGGTGAAGTCCTCGATCTTGCGGTAACCCATGCCCGCTTTCATCTGCTCCTCGGTGACCCTGGGCAGCCGGCGGGCGGCCATATCGTCTTTAAACATCAGGTTGGCATAATCCACCAGCATGTGCATGGCCTTGGAAAACGGCACATACGCCACAAAAAACATCACCATGATGCCGTGCGACCACCAGAGAAACAGGTGGGTCTGGTTGCCGTTGCGGGTGAGCCCCAATGTGTCGAACAGGCCGGCAATGCCCCAGCCCACGGGCGACCACCGTTCAAACGACAGGTCTGCAGCCTGGCGGTCTACGGCAATGCGGGCGCCTTCAATAAAAAAACCGCTCACCGCCACCAGCAGCAGCAGCCACAGGAAGATCTTGTCGTCGAGGGCGTATCCTTTCCGGTTGTAGGTAGCAGCGGCCCGGTCCACGCGGGCGTAATCCAATTGGGCGGGTCTCAGGGCGCCCCGCCGGAATATCATCATCAGCAACCCGGCGATAAACAACACGCCGGCCACGTCGAGAATGGCGGAAAACCACCGATAAAAGGCGCCTTTCAGCAGGCGAAACCGGAATACGGCTTCCAGAAAATCATGGTCGAGCGCCACCAGGCAGGTGCCGAGGAACAACACGACAAAACCCCAAAAAATAAGCCAGTGCGCGGCGCCGGCATACGCGTCGCGCTTGAAGACGGTGGCATTTTTAGCCATGATGCCGAGCGCCTTGAAAAACCGTCCGCCAAGGTCGTAAAACCGCTCGGCGGCCCTGCCCCGGCGGTATTTTTGGTAGCGCCGCCAGAAACCATAGAAGAAAACGCCGATAGAGGCAAAGGCGACGAGGTAAAAAACCACCTCCATCCAGGTGGGGAAATTGCGGAAGATCTCTCTCGTTTCGAACATGGCTGTTGCGCTTTACGGTTAGATGGCTTTGGTAATCTCGGGCACCACGTCAAACAGGTCGGCGGTGGTACCGTAGTGGGCGAAGCCGAAGATCGGCGCCTTGGGATCGACGTTGATGGCGATGATGCACTCGGCGTCTTTCATGCCCTCCCAGTGCTCCGGCGCACCGCTGATGCCTACGGCGAGGTAGACCTTGGGCTTTACTTTGAGGCCGGATTTACCCACCTGCCGGGTTTTCGGCAGCCATTTGTTGTCGACAATCGGGCGGGAAGCCGACAAGGCGCCGCCGAGTTTGTCGGCCAGCGTCTGTACCAGGGCCAGGTTCTCTTCGCTTTGGATGCCGCGGCCCACGCTCACCAATACGTCTTGCTGGGTGATGTCTACGTCGCCGCTTTCCGGCTCCATCAACTTTTTAAACCGCACTTTCAACCCGCTCAGGTCAGGCGCTGCCACCTCTTCTACCGCCGGCGCGCCGGCCGCTTTGCCGGCATCGGCCGGGAAGGAGCCGGGCAAGATCGAAATGATGACCGGGCCGGCGGCCAGGCTGCTTTCCACATTCACTTTGCCGCCGTACAACTGGCTGGTGGCGCTGCCTGAGGTAATGCCGTTGGCGTACGCTACAAGCGGCAGGCTGAGGTCGACCGAGAGACCGGCGGCCAGGTCCATGCCGGTGGAGGTGTTGGCCACCAGCACGATGCCGGGCGCCAGGCCGGGCACGATGGCAGCCAGGGCCTTGCCGTAGGCTTCGGGGTTGAATTCGGCGAATTGGGCGTGGTCGCAATACACTACTTTGCCGGCAGCGCCGAGTTGACCGGCCAGCGCTTTAACGCCGTTGCCGAGCAGCACGGCGATCAGTTGACCGCCGGTGGCCGCCGCCAGTTCTTTGCCCTTGCCGAGCATTTCGAAGGTGATGTCTTCGAGGTAATCTTTAAAATGTTCCGCTATGACGATGATGTTATTAGCCATGGTTAACAGGTGTTTGAATTAAATTTTGATACCTTTTTCGCGAATGATGCCGACAATTTTGGCCGCCACATCGGCCGGAGCGCCCTCGAGCATCTGGGCGCCGCCCCCGCTTTCCGGTTTGAACATGCGGCTGATGCTGCTGCCCGCGGTCACTCCACCGGCGCTGCCGTTCACCTCTTCGATTGTAGCCGAACGCATGGCCTGGCGCACACGGGCTACGGGTACGTAGCGCGGGGTTTGCCGGGCGGCCTGGATGCCGAGTACGGCGGGCAGGCTGACGTCGTACTCAGCCGTGATACCGCCGCCGAACTCTTTGTGCACGGTGGCGGTGCCGCCGGAAACGCTGACCTCCGTCACTACACTCACATGCGGAATGCCCAGGTAGTGCGCCAGCAAAACGCCGAGTTGACCGTCGCGGTCGTCGGCAGCCTGCACGCCGGTCAGGATCAGGTCGTACGGCCTGCCGCCGATGACGCCGGCCAGGGCCTTGGCGGCTTCGTGGCTCGACGGGCTGTCGCCCACGCCGGTCACTTTGATCAGGGTATCGGCCTCCTTGGCGGCGGCGGCAAAGAGTATTTTGTCGATGTCTTCACCGTCGAGGGCGATTACGGTCACGGTGCCGCCCTGTATTTCTTTCAGGCAAAGCGCTTCTTCCAGGGCGTGATCGTCGAATTCGTTGATTTTGAACTTGAGCCACTCCCGGTTGAGCTCCTTGCCGGAAGCGGCGATTTCGAGTTCTTCCACCAGGTCGGGCACTTGTTTGATTGGTACTATGATATTCATGCTGGTTGATTTAGTGTGTAATCAGGAAAATAAGATCTGCTCCAGGTTGAGTTCGCGGCGGATCGCCGCCATGTCGTCTGTTTCGGGCAGGAAGGGAAAATCGCGGTATTCCTCTGCTGGCCGGTAACTCCCGTACGGCCGGGTGCAACCGGGTTCGCCGTTCTCGCCCGGACAACCGTCGGTCATGAACGGTATGCCGCCTTCCGGGCTGCGCAGCAGCGCGTCGAGGCGCTGTGCTGCTACGCCAAGGCCTGCAAGGCTGCCGTCAGCATCAAAATGCAGGGCGCCGGCTGGAAGGTCTTCTGTTTCAATCAAATACTTGATCAACTGGATGCGCCGCCAGCGGTGGATCGGCGATTTCGGATGGTCCGCCATCCGGCTGTCGGGCTCCGGATTGAAGCAGAACAGATAGGCCAGTATCTGCCGCTCCTTCAGGTGGTAAAACATATCCACCAGGTCGCGGTCGGTTTCACCCAAGCCCACCACACAGTGGATGTTTACCTTCCAGGGGCCAAAAATGTCGCGTGAATGATTAATGACGTCCCAATAATTTTCCCACTTCAAGCCGCCGTTGGGCACATTGGTGCGGCGATCGAAAAAGACCTGCTCCGTAACGGCATCGAGACCCACCCCGATCATGTCGACCCCCAGATCTTTGAAAACCTGGAGCCGTTCGCGATTCAGCGTCGGAGGGGCCACCAGGATCGAAAGCGGTGTTTTGACCCGGGCTGCAATGCGCCGGGTAATCTCCACCGTATCCTGGTAAGCGCTGCCGTGCGTGACCATGGAGATGCACAACCGGGTGAGTTTGCCGGCATAGCGGGCCATGCGATCCACCACCGTGTCGGTATCGAACAAGGGCCAGTCCACCCGGATAAACGATTTGTCTTCGTAGTCGCCGGGCCGCGTCCGCGCAAGGCCACAGTACGCACAATCGGACAGGCAGCCGTTGTCGTAGTTCAGCAACAGGTTGATGCCGCCGAAGTCGAAATCCCGGGCAAAGCGCCCCGATTGCAGGCGCAACGCCATGGCGCTGGCGGCACTCAGGCGCACAAAGTCCGGACTGATCTGCTGCGCCGCTTCAGCAGCCGGTTGGATGACCGGAAGGTCGAAAACGGGTGGCGTTAGGGTGCTTGGCATGGTGTGTTAAAATTTAGTATTCAAATTCAATAGACTGGTTTATAACATTTTAGGTTGTTCTTGCAGACTTGGCATCGGGGTAATAACACGAGCCCCGGTAAGTGTATTGCGCTTCTTTCATGGCGCCGAGAACGGCTCGCCAGATAGCCTCGAAAACAGCTTCGGGGTCGATGCCCGGTTCACTTATTGGAGATTGGGCAAACGCGTTGCGAATGACTTGCCGGATTTGTTGCTGGTCAATGGGATTCCATTTGAGCCGGGATTCAACCTGCTGGAACAGCGTTTCCATCCCCATAAAATCGCCGGTGATGAGCACGCTTTTGATGGTTTCGCCTTTGAGGGCAACATAAGCGCGCAACAAGCCGGCGGCAGTCTTTTTTAGCCCCATGCCGGTCATGTCGGGTTGGGGGGCATGTTGAAAGATCCAATCGTCGGAGCAGTATTTTTCAGCAGCCAGTTGGCCGATAGCCCGTTGTTCGGCCTGTTCCAGTGCCTGGGGCTGCCATTGCAAGCCGAGGGTCTCGGCAAAACTGGCTTTGATCAATTGCCGCACGTCATCGGTTGGAACGCGGCGCCCGAGCAATCCGGAGACGGTGGCGATGCGCTGCTCCACCCGGGCTATGTTGGCTTTGTCGCCGAACTTTTGCAGGGGGATTTGCAACACCCGGAGCATGAGCGGAATATCCAGACCCACCAACAGGCTGGCGTGAAATTGCGCAACGCCCTCCGGGTTGACATGAATGCCAAGCCCGGCGATCTTGCGGCCGCCGGCTTCCAGGTCGTTTTTCCCCTGAAAACCGGCCTCGATGCCGAGTTTTTTCAGGGCCAGCAGAATGGGCGTCGACAGCAGCCGGTACAATTCCCGTGTGTTCACTGCCTCCAGGGCATCGGGCAGGGCCACGCAAATACCCAGTTGGTTTTCGCCCATGAGAATGGCGCCGCCGCCCGTCAGGCGCCGGCTGTATTCGAGGCCTTCGCGCTGGCAGGCTTCCAGGTCGAGTTCGGCGCGGATATTTTGAAAACGACCCACGAGGGCGCAATGGCTCCGGTAGGTGTAGAGACGCAATACCGGCTGTCCTTTTTCGGCACAGGCCTGCATCAGGTATTCGTCGGTAGCCAGACCCGGGCCGGCACCGACGCCGTCTTCTTCGATGTAGCGCCAGGTTTTCATAGACGATCAGCACCCGCAAGAGCAGGAATTTTCAAAAAATAAAGGTTTGAGGCCAAGCCCGGCCGCGTGTTCAACCACGCCTTCCGCCGGATAAGCGATGCCGTTCAGCCCAGCCTCCACGGCCATCCGGTCCACTACCTTTTTATAATCGCCCATTGGCCGGGCGCAGCCAAGCATGATGTAGGTGTCGGGCAGGGTGAGGCGGGCAATATGGAAAAACCGATCCACCTCGGCGGGGTCGGGCGGCGTGACGCCAAACATTTTCGTGTCGTGCAGCGGGGTGAGGATAACGACCACCAACGCGTGCACGGGGTACCGGGCGATCATTTCGAGCGCCTGGTATTCCCCCAGAAAACGGCCGTAGTGCAAACCCAGGATGATGTGCGGGCGCAGGCTCAGGCCGTAACCGGACAGGAGCGCCAGGGAGCGATCGTAATCGTCGACGGTCGCGTTCATATGGTACACGTCGCGGATCGTCTCATTGGCTCCGATGATGTCGATGGCTACCCCGTCGACGCCGGCCGAGCGAAGGGCGGCGGCTTGTTTTTCGTCGGTGACCAACCCGGTGTGCATGATGACCCGGAGTCCTAATTCGGACTTGATGCGCCGGATATCGTCGATATGTTTCAGAAACGGCACTTCTCCTGTGCGGGTGGAGCCGCCGCTGATGAGCACCGATTCAGTGCCGCCGGCCGCCATTTTTTGGCACATGCCAAACAGGCCTTCGGCGGCATCGAGGGGGATCATCGGTTCGAGGATCTTTTTGTTGCAATGGTCGCAGTCGAGCGCGCAGCCGGCCCCGGTGATGCTGATCGGGAGAAAGGCCCCGGGGTTTTGCTGTTCGAACCCCGGGATGCTGTACCGCTTGAGCCCCGGCGCATAAAAGTTGATCTCATCGGGAAAATGAGCCTGGCGTACGGCAAAGGCTTCCGACCGGACGGCAGCTCGTTCCGCTACGGCGGCGCCGCTGCTGTTGGTCATATCCGGGCGAGTTTCGCTATTTGGGAACATGCTGTTCGGCTGTGATTTGATCTGAAAATAGGTTTTGCTGGACATCCGGCATGCTGGCGCTCACGATTCGGCAAGCCAGCCTTTGTCCTGATATTTTTTGATCTCCGATTCAAAAAAAGCGCGTACGGCGGCCTCTCCCTGGATGAGCAGAGGCAGCTCGGCGCCGGTATTCGTCAATTCGATTTCCGCCAGCCAGCCTGCCCCGTACGGATCGGTGTTGATCAGGCGGGGGTTCTCCCGAACTTGCGGATTGCAGCGCAGCAGGACGCCCGACAGGGGCGATTTGAGCTGGCCGACGTGTTTTTCGGCTTCTGTGCTGCCAAAACTCGCGCCCGGCACGAGCGTTTTGCCGGCCTCTGCGAATTGCACGGCGACAAACGACCCCGTGCTTTCCTGCACCAGGGGTGACATGCCGATGCGGGCGATTTTGCCCTGCACATCGATCCAGTACAGTTCTTTCGGGTCGTAGCGCAGGTCGGTGCGGATATCCGTGATTTCCATGGTTTAAATATTGAATTACAAGGCCGGGTTAAGAACATGTTTGGAATTTCATCGCTGGGCTGCAAATAGAAAATTTAATTTCATACTGCGTTAAATTTTTCGGCGGATTGCCCGCATACGCCTGCAAAATTTGCCTTGCCTGAAATTAAATTTTTCATTTTCACCTCAGCATGAAAAGCCAAACATGTTCTATTCTATAGTGCTGCGGCAATCAGTTCCACGATGTCCCGCACGATGAGTTTCCCTTCGTTGCCGGTGGATTTGACGGCATCTTCAAAGCGCGATACTTCGTACGGGCAACATACCGCCAGTACGTCGGCGCCGGTTTCGACGGCTTCGCGCACGCGGTTTTCCGACAGGCGTTCGTTGACGTGGTCGGCCATGAATCCGTCGAGCCACATGCCGCCGCCGCCGCCGCCGCAACAAAAGCTGTTTTGCCTGCAACGGCCCATTTCGATCAGTTCCACGCCTGGAATAGCCGTCAGACACTGCCGCGGCGCTTCAAATTCGCCGTTGTGCCGGCCAAGGTAGCAGGGGTCGTGGAAGGTGACTTTGTAGTTCAGTTTTTTGCTGAACGACAGTTTTTCCAACAGCGGCGCCAGGTAGGTCGTATAGTGCACGATCTCAAAATTTCCGCCGTACTTGGGATATTCCTTCCGGAACGCATTAAGGGCGTGGGGGTCGGTAAGGAGAATCCGGTTGAACTGGTATTTGCGGAAGGTTTTGATGTTGTATTCGGCAAATTCCTCGAACAAACCTTTTTCGCCGGCCAGCCGGAAGGAGTCGCAGTCGTCTTTTTCTTCAGTGCCCAGGATGCCGAAATCGGCGCCCAGCAGGTTGAGCACCTTGGCGAGCGCCCGGCTCGCATCTTTGCCGCGGGCGTGGTACGACGGATAGCTCCCGACGAACCAGAGCAAATCGACCGGGCGTTTGATCTCAGCCAGAACAGGGATGTTTTCCCCGCTGTCCTTGGTCCAATCGGCCCGTTTGCGTTGCGATTCGCCCAGCGGGTTGCCATACTCGAAGGTGTTGGTAAAAGCGTCCTGCAGTTCGTCGGGCACTTTGCCGTCGAGCACGGCTTCTTCACGGAGGGCGGGCATGATATCGATCATGTTCACCGTCTTGGGGCACACGCGCAGGCAGTTGGCGCAGGTAGTGCATTTCCACAGGTCGGGGTCGTCGAGCAATTCGATGCCTTGTTGCACCTTGCGGAAAATCCGGAGCGGGCCGTAACTGCCGCCCACCGTATCCACCGGGCACACGGGGACGCATTGCCCGCACTGATAGCACCAACCCAGCGATTCGGCGCCGGCGACAGAGGTGGTCCGCTCCATCAGGTCGTCTTCGTATGCCGACACCACCCGGGTCATGAACATACGGTTCCAGTCGGCGGTCAATTCGATGCCGTCAACTACAACGGATTCTTTTTCAATGATTTGACTCTTATCTACGGGCATGCGTAAAGGTTTGCTTGTTTCAATTTTAAGTCAATTCTTCCATCCGGTAAACGCCGAGCAAGCGGCGGGTAAGTTCGGGCAAGCCGGGCACTACTTTGTTGAACTCCTGGGTCATCCGCATCCGCAGCACGGTATACGAATACACGGCGTACACCGAACACAGAAACACATTGGTGCCAAACAGCGTCCGGTCGATGCGCTGGAACCCCGCGGCGTCGCCCACCTCGTGCACGAAGGCCACGGCTTTTCCCACATTGACGTACATCTCGCCGTAACTCAGCGCGCGGAGGTCGAAGTCCTCCGTGGTGACCAGCGGCAAGGCGCCGGTGTTGGCCTTGGGGTCCCACATCCAACGCGCCCACAGCCAGTAGCGGTCGGGGAAGGCGTAGTGCAGCAGTTCGCCGGCCAGGTCGAAGCGGTAGGGCGCTTCCAGCCCTTCGAGCCGGTCGAAAAACTGCTGGAAACGCGTTGGCAGTGCCTGGTCGCTGTGCAGCAGATCGGCCATCCACGTTCGGAGGCTTTCGGCCGGGAATTGTTCCATGATCTGCGCGGCTTTTCGCCGGGTGGCAAACACGGCGCGCAGCAACTGGCGGATATCGGGGGCCGTCAGTTTTTCCACCGCTCCGGTGCGCAGCCGGTGTTGAAAAAACTGGCTTTTCAACTCCAGGCTCTCCGAAATAGCCTTCAGTTCGTCGGGTGAAACATTCGCCGACACTTCCTTCAGGAATTCCTTGGCGCTCTCCGTGTCGACAATTTGACTCATGGTTGCGGTATTAATTCGTTCAATGATGCAGGTTTACAGGGCTACGGCTGTCGGCGATCTTTTCCGCAAAAACGCGATGGATTTCATGACCGCCGCGCCGGCCGACGAAACGGTATCTTCCAGGTCGGCCGGGCCGGTGCAGGCGCCCACGGCAAATATGCCCGGCACATGGGTCGTCACCGTATCCAGCGGGCCGCCGACGGTTTCAATAAAGCCGTATTTGTTTTGCTTCAGGCCGAAGAACTTGGCCATGTCGTGCGTGCCGCTGCTCGGTTCCATGCCCACGGAGAGGATGACCATGTCCATTTCCACTTCCATAGGGCGGCGCAGGGTGGTGTCTTCGCCTTTGACGAGGAGTTTGTCGCCCTTTTTCAGAATCTCCGTCGCGATGCCCTTGATGTAATTGACTTTGTATTGTTCCTGGGCGGGCCAGTAAATTTCGTTTTCCCAGTAGCCGTACATGCGCATGTCGATGTAGAAGATATACACCTTGCAATCGGGCACCTGCTGGCGGATCTCGATGGCCTCTTTGGAGGCGATACCGCAACACACTTTGGAGCAATATTCGTTGCCGATCTGGCGGTCGCGCGAGCCGACGCATTGAATGAAACAGACGCGCTTGGGCTTTTCGCCGTTGGAAGGGCGCACGAAGTTGTGGGCTTTGAGCAGCTTCTCACAATCGACGAGGGTGATCACGTCGTCGTGCTCGTAGTAGCCGTATTTCTGGGTTTCGCGGCCCGGGTCGAAGTGCTGAAACCCGGTGCACACCACCACGGCGCCGGCGTTGATCTCGACCGGCTTGCCCAGCTGCAGCGCCTTTACCCGGAAATCGCCGGCACTGCCTTCGGCGCCGGTAACAAGGGTGTTGAGCATGATCTCGACGTTGGGATTGTTCTGTACCGGCTCGATCATTTCGCCGATGGCTTCGTCGGCGTCGCGCAGGTCGGGCGTGAGGGCCGCGTATTGCGCTTCATCCGGGGTGCCGCCCAGCCGGTCTCTTTTTTCCACCAAAATAGCCTGATAGCCCAGATCGGCAATGCCGCGTGCCACAACCAGGCCGCCAGGGCCGCCGCCTATAACAAGTATCTTATTGTTTGACATTTCAAATGAATATGGTGTGTTGAACGGTTGATTTGCAAACAGTTATGTGAAGTCAGCGCCCTGGCCCTTAATCCGTGTCCTCCCAGGTCAGGAATTGCTTCGAGCCGTCCTTGAGTTTGGCGACGGCATCTTCGAATTCGCGCCATTTTTCATCGGGGTCGAAGCCGATCTTTTCCAGAAAACCTTTGTTGTCGGTATTGTGCCAGTGTAATTGGAGCACCTTATACGGGTGGGCGCCCATGGCCAGGGCCGCCACCTGCGAGTCGGCCATGACGGGCAGCCCCACTTTTTTATCGTGTGCTTTGCCGGCAAACTGGCTCTGGTCGAGCGTGGTTACGCAGCCGGTATCGTGGGTGACGGTGATATCGGGGTGCGCTTCTTCCATCATCACCTCGATTTTGCGCTGTACGGCAAAGGAGCGGGAGAAATCGCGCGATACGAGGATGTGCCGGAAGCCGAAACCGCAGCAATCGAACCAGGTGGAGTAATCGGCCACGTTGATGCCGAGTTCTTTCAGCACGCCGGTAATCACCGCGGTGCGCTGCGCGCCGTAGATTTCGGGGGTGTAGATGGCGTCTTCCTCGATGAGTTTGTGGTAATGGCAAGCCGGGTGTACGGTGGCGGTGATGTTGCTCATGTCGATCACCTGGCGCGCGGCAATTCGGTCGCGCATGGCGTACACCCATTCGCTGTAGTGCACGATTTCCTCGGGGATGACCAGTTTTTTGCCAAGTTTGGCCATGATCTCGCGCACTTGTTTGCGCAAGTCGGGGTATTGGATCAGCGACTGCCGCACCTCTTTGTAGTGTCCGAAGCTGGTGCCGCAGTGGATGATCGGGAAATAACCCGTTTCATGGGCGGCAGCAAAATTGCGGATCGCCACCGCGGCCTGGGCCGCCGGGTTGGAGGTGGCGGAGGCGTAGTAGTTCCAGGCGGTGCAGGAAGTTTGATCTTTGGGGTCCAGATAATCGAGCCCCAACTGGCGGTTGAGCCAGAAGATGGAGGTCGAATAGCCTGGGATATGCCCGCACTGTCCGCAGCTCTTGTGGTGCCAGGTCTTTTCCACCGGGATCTTTTTGATGCGCCCGTACTTGGTCTTTACCTCGATATAGGGTTCGGGCACCCGCTGGATAATGATCTCGCCCTCGCGTTCGAGTTCTTCCAGGGCTTCGTGGTAGTCCTCCGTCGGCGGCTCGGCCGGCAGGTTGAACTCGCGTTCTTTTGCGTTGAGGATAGGCAGGTGGATCATTCTTAATGTAAAATTTAACAGTAGTCCGGCAGGTTCTTGCAAACCGTTGAAAGTGAAGCCTGGTGCATGTTGTTGGCGAGGGCGCCATCAACGGCGTTGCGGCTTGATTTTCAACGAAATGCCGCTGTCGGCGTCCTTGCCAACAGCAAAATGTGCCGGACTATTGATTTAAAATGATAAATTTTAAAGGCAGAAGGGGTTATCTTGTTGAAAATCAGATTTTTAATATGATATGAGTTTTGGATAGGAATAAATTAGCGGATTAAAAATCGCCTCCTTGGGGCGTTCTGTTTGTAGCATTGCTTTCCATCCTTTAAGCCTGCTGCCTTTTACATTTAAAAAGACACATCATACCCGGCTTCTTCCAGTTTCTCTTCCATCACGTCCACCAGGATCATGTGCAGGCCGCTGTCCACCTCCTCGATCATGTTCATCACACCCGTCATGTGCCAGATGAGGTAGAGTTCAATGATGGTTTTGTCGTCTACCGCCCAACCGGTTTCGGTGGTGTGCAGGGTTTCGGGGGGCAGAGCGCGGCGCCACACATCGAGGTTCTCGGAGATTTCGTGTACGTGTCCGCCCCAATCGGGGAAGGCATTGGGCTGGAGCATGTCGGGCGACACTTGTGTGCCCGTGGACATGATTTTATAGATGATCCGGCCATAGCCTTCCAGCGCTTTGCGGGCGGTTTGCAGGCCGTTGTTCACGGCCACTTCCCGCATGATAGTGATCAGCATCCCCGGCGAATTTTGCCGCGGGCAGCGGTCGCAGGAAAAACACTGCGAGCAATCCCAGATGCTGTCGTTCATCAGCGTGTACATGAGGTCGGCGTCTTCGCGGGCGGCGGCTTGGGCAATCACGCGGGGGCTGAAGTCGTAGAACCGCGCCGAGGGGCAGGCCGCCACGCAGATGCCGCATTCATAGCAGCCGTAGAGCGCATGGTCGTACCGCATGTCGGCTTTTACGGCGTCAAACAGCCGTTCCTTCTCCTCGTCGGATACGTCTGCGTATTTGTTGATGGATAGATCGAGCGCCACAGTTGCGGGAGTTTAAGATGGTAAAATGCAAACAGGTTCCGGGGAATGGCCGGGGGTTAATCGTATTCGTCGGAACCTTCGATATGGGAGCAAGCCTTGAGGTTGTCGGCAGCGATTTTGGCCCGGTACGCTTCCACTGCGGCATCGCCTGTGACCATTTCCTGCAGGTCGGCGTCGAGGTTGCTGGGTTTCATTTTCAGCACCCAACCGTCGCGGTAAGGGCTGCGGTTGAGCAGCTGCGCGTCGGTGGCCACTTTTTCATTGACTTCCACGATCTCCCCCGATACAGGCGACTTGATGGGTCCCACCCACTTGCCGCTTTCCACCGTGGCAATGGGTTTGCCTTTTTCGCGCACCGCCCCCACGTTTTTGGCTTTGGCGTGCAGGATGGGCCCGGCCAGGGTTTGGGCGATATCGGTCATGCCCACGGTCACCGTCCCGTCGTCGTTGGGCCGGATCCAGGTATGGTCATTGACGGAATAATAAAGGTCTTTGACGATGACGCAGCCGTTTATTTTTTCGTGTGCCATATGTCTAGGTTGGTTTTGAATCAGAAATACATGACATGATCGGCCTCCAGGGCCAGGTCGATGATGCTGGTGGCGCCGAGGATGGATACGCCGTCGATAAGGTCGGCCGGGGTCATGTTCCAGAGCGTGAGGCTCTGCTGGCACACCCGGAGTTTGACGTCATTGTCCATTGCCATTTGGAGCATGGTTTTGAGCGTGACATCGCTGGTAGGGTCGAGTTGCACCTGTTCGGCGGCGCCTTTTTTGAGTTGGTTGGTGCCGTTCATGGTAAACCAAACCATCACGTCCATCTCCATTGCGGCGGCGGCCACGGCATAGAACAGCGGAGAATAGGTGCGGGTGGGTGTTTCCACCCCATGGGTCTGGATCACCAGTATTTTTTTGCCTTCGTGGTCTTCCATGTATTCTATCAAATTTAATTTTTACACGATTTCGCATTGTTTATCGGGGTCGGAGTACACAAACACGTACTCTTTGTGCCAATTCCAGTCTTCCTGCTCCAGCAGAAAGTCGTAAAGCGCTTCTTTTTGTGCTGCCGCTTTCAGCAGGCATAGTTTTTCGGCGCGGCCGTTATTGGGGTTGCGTTCCAGCACTTCCAGCAGCAGCCATACCCCGGGATTTTCCTGGTACACCTGCGCCATCTCCGATGCCTTGTAAATCGTACGGTTCACACCTTGCATTTTAAAAGCGCGTCTACCCATTGATCGGTGGTCAGACGCGTGGTACGCACTTGGTGGAGTTCAAACCAGGCTTCCAGGGTTTCGCGGAGCGGATCGGCTTCGAGGGCTACAAACAGCAACGCCTTTTCGAGACTGCCGACCCGGTGGCTGGGCAGCAGGCCGGTTTCGCCCGAAATGGCAATGGCATCGATGCGATTACCTTTGGTTCGAAGCACGATCTCGATTTCGGCGCCGCCAGCAATTGGGATGGCAACAGTTGTCACCCAGACATTGGCGTGTATTTTGACCCGCCGGAGCGGACCATTCCCCGCCGGCGCTTCGGCCAGCCAGGCTTCCGAAGCGAATTGAGCGTCGAGTTGCTCCATGCGTTCGAGTTCGGCGGTCGTGAACGCCCCCGGTTCGAGCACGGCATTCAAAACGGCCGCGCATTTTTCCCGGTACACGTTTTTGACGGTTTCCGGTTCGGGCGGGCTTTTCAGCGCTTGCCGGAACGAACTCATGTATTTTTCCATCCCTTCGCGCGTCAATTGGCGAAACCGCTCCGAGGGAAGGCGTAACAGGGCCGCCATGCGCTCGGGGTCGAAGTCGAACAGGAAGTTGCCGGTCACGACTTCCGCATTCCCGATGGCGCCGGCGCCCGTGCCGACGATCTTGCGGTTCCGCACATGCACATCGTTGGGCGGAAAGAAAACAGCATTGATGCCAAAGAACTGGTAGGTTTCAATCAGGGGCTGACAAAACAAGCGGAACCGGGATTCCACCTTGCGGGGCAGCCGCGCAGGGTCGAAAATCCACTGCACAAACAACTGCTGGTCGTCGATATAAACCGTTCCGCCACCCGTCTCCCGTCGAATGACAGGTAAGCCGGCTGCCGCACAGTAACTCAGATCAATTTCTTCGGCCGGCGACCGGTGGTATCCGGTGCAGACGTAGGGTTCTGCGGGTGTCGACAATACTATCGTATCGGGTGCAGACGCTGGTCTGGCGTATGCCAGGGCATGGTAAATGGTCTGCGACCGTAAAGCGGGCACGCGCCCGGCGTCAATGAATCGAATGTTCAATTTTCAGATAAAGAGGCTTACATCGGCATCGGCGGCATAGGCGAGAAAAGTGGCCGCGCCGCCGATTTCAGCGGCATCGATGAAGTCTTCCTTGGTAAAGCCGAAAACATCCATGGTCATTTGGCAACCGATCAGGCGAACATCCATGTCGACACAGGCATCCCGCAGTTCTTCGACCGTGGCGACGCCTTTGTTTTTGAACATTTTTTTCATGAGGCCGGTGGCGGCCGTCTCAAAGCCGGGGATATTGGCCATGAGGATATTGGGCATGGGCCAGTTGATGTTTTGGAATCCTTCGGAGCCAAAAGGCATCTTCATTGGCATGGCCGGGTTGCCGAGCGGCGATACTTTGGCGTGTATTTCCTTTTTCAACAACGGCAACCCGTAAAACGTGAAAAATATTGCCACCTCCCAGTCCATAGAAGCGGCAGCGGAGGCCAGGATAAAGGGCGGATATGCCCAGTCGAGGGAGCCTTTACTCGAAATGAGGGCGAGGCGCCGGGGCCTGTCGGATGAAGGGTCGCTTGCCATGGCTTAGTGCGTTTTTTTGATGAAAAAGCGGAATGATTTGCCTTCGTCGCGCGATTCGAGCAATTCGTGCCGGGTTTGTTTAGCCCACGCTTCCATATCGGGCATGGCGCCGGGGTCGGTTGCAATCATCTCCAGGACCTCACCGATCTCCATGGTTTGAATGGCTTTTTTTGTTTTAACTACAGGCATCGGGCAAAGCAGCCCGGAGCAGTCGAGGGTTTTTGTAACGGTAAATGCTGCCATCAAGAGTGGTTATGCTGTGAATAAAATGGACTCGCGCCTTTGCTGGATAAAAATAACGGGTGCCAATTTATTACTTAATTGGGTAGAACAAAGGTGACTTTTGTCACCAGTTCGATATTTATACCTGTTCTAAAAATAATCTATTGAAAATGAAAGAGAAAGCCAAAAGAACTACAAGGGCAAGTTCGGGCTTTGCGCCGGATGCGGGCTTGCGCTCGTCGGGGTTAACCGGCTGAATTATTCGTGCCAAAGGCGCCGTCGCAACAAGTCTATTAGGCCACGGTAGTGTTTCCGTGCTTTGCCGTCCGGCTGACCGCCGGCAATTCCGGGTCGTTCTGACATTCGAGGAATATCCGGTAGGGACAGTTGCGGCAGATCTCGCGGTCCAGTTTTTGGTAAATAGCCGCCAGTGCATCGGTTTTGGACGTAAAGAAATACTCGCGGCCGATCGCCTCCATATAACCGCCGCTTTCCATGATGTCCTGGGCGATCAGTTTCAGCCGGACAATATACATGCCGCCGCCTTTTTTTCGCCAGTAAGCCGCTTCGCGGGCCAGCCATTCGGCGCCGTCGAGGTCTACATAATTCACGCCGTTGGCCAACACCAACACGTATTTTTCCGGACCTTTCCGCATTTCCCGCACAATGGCGGCCACGTGGTCGATGGCCCCAAAGTACAAGTGCCCGTCGATGCGGATGATTTTCAGTTGGGGACACTGCGATACTTTTTTCCGGATGATATTGACAAAATGGTGGTGCTCATCGGGCGCCATCACGGCAATGTTGGGCGACGAGGTTTTGCGCAGGAAAAAGTAGAGCGACAGCAAAATGCCGATATACACGGCAAACTCCAGCTCCGCAAACAGGGTGGCAAAAAAGGTGACGCCTAATATAAAGTTCTCCTGCCTGCTGGTCTTTCGTATGTCGCGGATGTGCTTAAAATCGATCAACCCCCAACCGATCAGCAGGATGAGCCCGCTCATGGCCGGTACCGGCAGGTACTTCGTAAACGGCGCGAACAAAAGCACAATGATCACCAGCAACAGGGCCGAAAAAATGCCGGCCATCGGGGTTCGGGCGCCAGACTGGTAATTCAGACCGGAACGGGTGATTGACCCGGCGCTGGCGTAACAGGAAAAGAAACTGCCGACCAGGTTGGAGAGCCCTTGCCCGATAAACTCCTGGTTGCCGTCGAGCTGCTGGCCCGACTGCACGGCAATGGCGCGCCCTACCGCCAGGGTTTGGATCAACCCGAACAACGCCACGGCGAAGGCGCCGCTCAGCAAGCTGTGAAAATTGCCCGCCGAAAACCCCGGCAGGGAAGGCGTCGGCAAGTGGCGGTGCACTTCGGCAATAAGCGGAATACCGGCCGCCGGCCCGCCCAGAATCCAGGCCAGCAGGGTACCACCCGCCAGCCCCATTAAGAGGTGGGGAAGTTTAGGCGCATACCTTCGGAACAACAATGCGAGCGATACCGTATACACCGCTACCATCAAAACTGCCCAGTTGACCTTGTACAGGTGCCTCAGGATCTGGCCCCAGGTCTCCAAAAACGCCGCCCGCGAGGGGATGTCAATACCCAGGACGGATTTCATTTGATTGGTGATCAGCAACACCGCTGCGCCCGACACAAAGCCGACGATAACGGTGTGCGACACAAAACTCACGTACCGCCCCATGCGCCCCAGGCCCAGCGCCAGTTGAATGGCGCCCACCATAAAGGTCAGCATCAGCACTTTGTCGATGTAATCGGCCGAACCCGGAAGCGCCACCTTGCTGACAGTGGCAAAGACGACCAGTGAAATCGGCGCGGCAGGACCCGAAACCGAATGGCGGGTTGAACTGAACAGACCCGCAATTATCGGCGACACCATCGCCGTGTACAGCCCGTACTGGGGGGGCAAACCGGCGATCATGGCAAACGCTATGCCCTGCGGCAAAACGATGATAGCCCCGATAATGCCCGCCATAAAATCGGCCTGCAGCGTTGCCCGGTTCTTCAGTTCGTCTTTCCACGCGAGGAACGGAAAAAACAGCGGCAGTACGTGCTGTCGAAAATCAAAACTGATGTCGTCGGGGAGCGTGCTTTTCACCTCCTCGACAACGTGGTGTAACTGCGATTTCAAATAACTCCCCAGGTTCATACCTGTTGGATTTTACCATTAAAAATAAAACGCCTCATCCACGGGCCGCAAGGCGCGCTTCATCCAGAGCGGCCGGCGCAGGTTGTTGGGACCCGGGGCCGGCCGGGTCATGTCGAGCCATTTTCGATACACGTCCATACTCTTGTTGGTATCTACAAAAACGTCTCCATAATCGTCTTCCCGGCGAGCCTTTTCCAGGCGAACCTTCTGGTGCCAGCAGTGCATCCCCGAAATCGGGTCGGGGTGAACCGGGAATGTGATGTTCTGGTGTACGCCGCCGTCGGTCCAGTAAATACGCGCGCTGTCCTTATCCGTACTTTTGAACGGCGCAATGCCCTTCAGGGTTTTCATTTTCCAGCCGCCCTGGCCGTCGTTCTCAATATTGACGGTCGCCGTTGCCCAGCGGTTGCCGGGCGCGTCCTGCGGGCGACGCCAGCGACCCAGGTGATGCGAACAGGCCAGGACGCCGGGTTTCATCCCTTCGGTCACCCACACTTTGTCGACAAAATACCCGATCTCGGTGTACACCCGTACGAGCGAGCCGGTTTTCAATTCGAGTCGCGCGGCGTCCGACGGATGCATCCAGATCGGATTCCGGTTGGCAATCTCATAGAGCCATTTGGCATTGCCCGATCGCGAGTGGATCAGTACCGGCAACCGGAAGGTAGGCAACAACGGGAACTCGCCCTTGGCATAATCGATCTCGTCGGCGTGGATATGGCTTTTCAAATAGGTCGGAATGGTGTATTCGGGCCATTTCCAGTCGATCATGGTTTGGCTGAAAAACTCTTGCTTCCGGGAAGGCGTGGGAAAGCCCACGCAGGCTTTTCCTTTTACCTCAACGCCAATGGTTTTGCCGTTTTTGGTGATCAGCCCGGTTTTAGGGTCTGTATTGGCGCCGGCCAGTTCGGGTTCGGTCAGCGCTTGCTCGTTCTTTTTATAGGCCGATTTTTCAACCACGAAAGCGCCGTATTTGCGCATGTATTCCAGCGGGGAAAGCCCTTCCTGCGCTGCAGTTTCGGGCAAGCCTTTGGTATGCTCAAAGATGTATTGGTAGTATTCATCCACCGTGACGCATTCGCCGGGCCGGTAGGGCGACTCGAAATGTTTTTTGATCCCCAGGGAGCCATCCGGGTCGATCCGCCACGAGAGTTGTATCCAAAACTCATCTTCTTCCCACACCTCGCCGGGGTTGACCTCGTAGGTGAACTGCACGTCGCGGCCCTGCCGGCGCGCCACTTCGCGCAGGACGGGTTGCCGGAACGCGATCCAGGTGCCGGAATGGGTTTCATAACTGTTCAGGTCGTGCCGCTCGGAAGCGTGGCCCATGGGCAACACGTAATCGGCGAAATACGCGGTCTCGTTCCAGGTCGGCGTCAACGCGATATGGCAACCTACCGCTTCTTCGTCCGACAGCGCCTCCATCCACATAAAACCGTCGGGGTAGGTCCACACAGGGTTGAACACGCGGGTGAAATACGTGTCGAGCCGGCCGCGCTTGTCTTTCAGGAAATGCGGCAGCAGGAACGACATCTCGAAAAACGCCAGCGGGTACTCTTTTGGGAAATGCAGCTCATTCCAGAATTTCTGGGCCGGTGGCTGATCGAAGAATTTGGGTTTGAATTTATTCCAGTCATTCGGGCTCGTGCCGCCTTCGGTGCCCACCGAGCCGGTCAGCACGTTGAGAAAATGCAGGCATCGCGCCACCGCCCAGCCGCCGAGGTTGCCCGAGCCGGCGGAGCGCCAGTTGTGCGACGCGAAACGCGATCCGGCTTTGCCGATCTCGATGGCTACCTCCCGGATGACCGCCGCTTGGACGCCGCTTTCTCTTTCGGCAAATTCGGGGGTGTAATCGGCATAAGCGGCCTTCATTTTTTCGATAAACTGTTCGAAAACGGGCGAGGCGCCGGGTGCTTCGGCCTCGAGCCATTGCTGCCAGTTGACCCAGTTTTCGAGGTAATCGCGGTCGTACAAACCCTCGTCGAGGATGATCTTGGCCATGGCCAGCAGCACGGCGGCTTCGGTACCGGGATAGGTCGGCATCCAGTGATCGGCAAGGCTGGCCGTGTTCGACAGGCGCGGATCCATTACAATGAGGCGCGCGCCTTTCATTTTGGCCTCGATGATGCGTTGGGCATGGGGGTTGAAGTAGTGCCCCGACTCGAGGTGCGCCGAGATAAGCAGGATGACCCGGGCATTGGTGTGATCGGGTGACGGCCGGTCGTGGCCGTGCCAGATGGCGTAACCAAAACGGGCGCCGGCGGAACAAATATTGGTGTGGGAGTTGTGGCCGTCGATACCCCACGACTGGAGTACGCGCTCGATATAGCCTTCGTGGCCGGGCCGGCCGACGTGGTAGACCACTTCGTTGTGGCGTTCTTCTAAAAATGCTTTGCGGATGCGCCCGGCGATATCGTCGAGCACTTCATCCCAACTGACGCGTTTCCATTGGCCGTCGCCGCGCTTGCCTTCGCGTTTGAGGGGGTATAGGATGCGGTCGGGGTCGGTTATCTGGTTGATGGTGGCGGGGCCTTTGGCGCAGTTGCGGCCGCGGGAGCCGGGGTGGTAGGGATTGCCTTCGAATTTGCGCACCTTCCCGTTGGCCTTATCCACATAGGCCAGCAAGCCGCAGGCCGATTCGCAATTGAAGCAGGTCGTCGGCACAATGTCGTAGGTTTTCTTTTCGCGGCGCGGCCACGATTTGGCCTCGTATTCGGTCCAGTCGTTCCAGCGTTCGGGCGGGGGGTAATACGTCAGTTGGCTTCCCGGTTGCAGGCGCTGGAGCGGGTCTTCCGGTCCGGGTTGGTGCAGATCGGGGATCAATCCAATCGATTCGGCGAGTTTTTCTATAAATGAGGGCATTGTGCGAACGTCAAAAAGTAAACTAATACAATGGCTCCCCTTAACTCAGGGGTATCCGTTGGGGTGCTTCCACCCATATTTTTTCCATTTCATAAATACCGAACAGCGTCAGCAAGCCGGCAATAGCCACGGCAGGCGTCAGATCGCCTACGGCTTGCAGGCACAACAGCGGCACCAGGTTGCCCACCCCGATAGCCCACCAAAACCGGTCGCTGTAGGCGCCCTTGGTGATCATGGCCACGGTGGCTTTGGCGTCGGAAGTCGGGTGGGTAATGGTCAGTTCGGCGAGCACGACCACCAGGTTGAGTACAATGCCGGCAGCCAGCAGCAACATGGGGTAATGCCAATCGTGGAGCAAACCTAAGACCGGGAGCAACAGGAAAAACGCACTGCCGGCCATCAGGCTGTGTACAACCATGTGCAGCGGCAGCAAGGGGCTCTGCCAGAAATCGCGCCCGCGCGCCTGGGCGAACAGAAACGCCGTATACACGGCTACCAGGATGGCCAGCAGCACACCCGGAAGCGTCAGCCAATAAGCCAGGGTACGGAAGCCGAGTAAGGTAGCCGCCAGTTGCAGGGTTACTACGCCGCCAAACAGCGTGAGGGCATACCCGCCGCGCACCAGCCACGATTTCCATTGCGGGCGCAGCAGCACATAAATGAAGCGCTTGGGCTGGTCCAGATCTTTGACCAGCAAGGCAGTCGTCAGGATCAGGAACACGAGGCTCGCAGCCAGGCCCGACAAGAAGGGTTGGGACAGCCACGAGAAATCGCGCCAGAAATACATGAGCACCACCGCTACCAGGTAGGCCCCGGCAGCGATAGCTTTCGTCGTGACGTAGGCCGGTACTTCCCAACCCCATAAGATGCCTTTGTTGGGGGCATTGTACACCCGCTGTGCGCTTTTTCCGGTGAGCACTTCGATGCTTTTGGGCGGGATGAAGGTCCCATTAACCGAATTTTCGGTTGTAACTGCGCTCTTTTCCAGCAATTCCCGGACCAGGTCTTCGCCTTGCCAGGCCATGCGCTCGGTGTAACGGGCATAATGCCCCACGCCCTGCGTTTGGGCGCTCCAGAGGTTGCCGTCGGGTTGTTCCGCAGCCGTGGGCGTGAGGGAAAATTCGTCGCCGTCGATGTAAAACAAGTTGGGCACGGTGGCTTTTTCCGGTTTGCGCACGATGGTCTGGTTGCGGGAAAGTTGCTGGCTGATCTCGGAAGCGGGGTCGTCCATATCGCCGGAGATAATGGCGTGCTCGGGGCACACCACCACACAGGCGGGTTCCAGCCCGACATCCACACGGTGCGCACAATAGTTGCATTTGGCCGCGGTGTGGGTATCGGGGTCGATATACAGCGCATCGTAGGGGCAGGCCTGCATGCAGGATTTGCAACCGATACAGCGGTCTTTGTTGAAATCGACGATGCCGTCGGGACGGGTGTATAACGCTTCTACAGGGCAAATCTCCACGCAGGGAGCATTGGTGCAGTGGTTGCAGCGAAGAACGGAAAACAGCCGGCGGGTGTTGGGGAAAACGCCTTTCTCCACTTGTTTTACCCAGGTGCGGAATACCCCGACGGGGACTTCATGTTCACTCTTGCAGGCCGTGGTGCAGGCGTGGCAGCCAATACATTTTCGATTATCAATAATAAATCCGTACTTCATTTCTGAACCAGTAATGACATTGATTTGAGGATTTCGATCGAATTGCGGTGCGTGATGATCAGCCCGCGCTGTTCGAGTTTTTTCAACAGGCGCGAAATCACTTCGCGCGAGGTATTCAGATCGGTGGCTATTTGCTGATGGCTGAGGTACAGGTTGGAGGTGCCGAGATTTTCCTGCATCCGTTCGAGGTAAAACTCCAGGCGTTCGTCGAGGTGGCGAAAAGCGACCTGATCGAAAGTGAGCAGGATGTCTTCTATGCGGTCGTGCAGCGTGTTGACCACATAGCGCCCCCACGATTTATAGCGCGACAGCCAGCGCTCCATGTGCGCCACCGGAATCAGCAGGGCGATGCCGTCTTCCACCGTGATGCCTTTGACCGCACTGGCGTCCATGCGGTTGGAGCAGGAAAGCGACAATGCGCAGGCTTTGCCGGAAACGAGGGAATAGAGGTAAAACTCGCCGCCATTGGTATCTTCCCGAAAAATCTTGACATTGCCTTCCAGCACAAAAATCATGTAGTGAAACGGCTGGCCGGGTTGCATGACGGGATTCCCTTCCCGCAATTCGATGATTTCGCCTATACCGGCCATTTCTTCCACTAACTCCTCCTCCAGGTCTGGAAAATAGCGATGAAGGGTGCGCGTTAATTCGGGTTTCGTAAATCTCGTCTGCATTTTTTTTGTCCAAAGTTACAATCCCAACACAATACCTGTGCGCCGGTAGTCTACGGTTCAGTCATTTATCCTTCGCAAAATTATTTTTTGAGGGGACCGTATCTGGTGACATTTGTCACATAACTCAAATTAAGGCGCAAACTTTTTGCGCAGCCACCTGCGGGCCAAATAATGATGGAAATTGTGCTATGTGTTTTGGCTTTTATTCTGAAACGGCCCGTTTGGATCAGTCGGTTTACATTGGCTATAGTACCGGTCTCGAACGATGATGTACAGCGCAAAATTTAATTTTGAAGCCGTTGCCGGCACACTGCCCAACACCAGCCGCTATTCGAAAAGTAGTACTTTTACGCTCCGGAACATGTTTGGAGCCCGGCGATGGAATTGCAAACATGTTCTCTTAAACCGCCCGGTATGTCCGCAATCCGTCTTGTCCAATTTACGCTCACCGTATTGTTGTCGGCGCATCTGTTGCTCATTGCAGCAACCAACATCACCGACTACTGGGTTAATTTTGAATTTCTCCGCCAGGTAGCGGGCATGGAAGACACGTTTTCGGACCAGAAAGCCTGGCGCAGCGTTACCAATCCGGTTTTTTTACACCCGATGTACTGGGTCATCCTGGCAGCCGAAACCCTCAGCGGGTGGTTGTGCGCGCTTGGCGCCTGGCGTATGTGGATCAACCGTTTCGCGCCCGACAACTGGTACGAAACCGCCAAGCGACCCGCTATCTATGGCGCTTTGATCGCCCTGTCGCTTTGGTTCGGGGTGTTT
This sequence comes from Saprospiraceae bacterium, assembly GCA_044230315.1. GTDB lineage: Bacteria > Bacteroidota > Bacteroidia > Chitinophagales > Saprospiraceae > M3007. The sequence continues at coordinate 42,252 of JBGARJ010000007.1, read as the reverse complement.
TTGGTCGTGGGCGGCGAATGGTTCCTGATGTGGCAGTCCAAAACTTGGAATGCCCTGCCCACGGCCCATTCCCTGTCTGCAATTTACGGCCTGGCGTTGCTCATTTTGCTAAAACGGGATTAAACCGGCAATGCGATCCGCGCAATTGCGATCTGTTTTCATCCTATGCTTTTCTTCAATCGAATATGACGAATCCGTCCATCCTTATCACCGGCGCCCGCGGCCAATTGGGGCGCTGTTTTCAGGCCTTGGCCGGCCAATACCCCGGCTGGCAATTTCACTATTACGACTTGCCCGAACTGGATATTACCGCCCCACGGGCCGTAGCGGCGTTTTTCCAAACCAACCAGGTGCACTGGTGCATCAATTGCGCTGCCTATGCTGCGGTCGACAAGGCCGAAACCGAACCGGCCTTGGCGCGGCGGGTCAATGTGCGCGGCGCGCAGCTGCTCGCCGAAGCCTGCGCCCGGGTGGGCGCTCCGATCATTCATTTTTCGACCGACTATGTGTACCACAACCGGCAAAACACCCCCTTCCGGGAGGATGACCCTGTGAGCCCTAAAAGTGTGTACGCCCGCACCAAACTGGCCGGCGACCGCGCCGTTCTGCGCGCCAATCCGCTGGGCATGGTTATCCGCACGTCCTGGCTTTACGCGCACCACAGCCACAATTTCGTGCGTACGATGCTGCGTCTGGGCGCCGAACGGCCCGAACTGAATGTGGTGTACGACCAGGTGGGCACCCCCACCTACGCGCCCGACCTGGCAGCGGCCGTTTTGAACATCATCCGGTTGGTGGAAGAAAAGACCGTGGCCCGCGAATCCCTGGCCGGTATCTGGCATTACTCAAACGAAGGCGTGACCAGTTGGTACGATTTTGCCCTGGCTATCATGGAATTGCGCGGGCTGCCCTGCCGGGTCAACCCCATCGAAACGAAAGATTTTCCCCTGCCCGCCGCCCGCCCGCCCTTCAGCGTACTGAACAAAACCAGGATCAAAACGGCATTCGGGCTGGAAATTCCGCATTGGCGGGAGAGCCTTGTACGTTGTTTGGCACAAATGGAGTAGACAAGCCGGCGATGAAATCGTATTTTTGTTGCCTAACCTGAATCCGCATGGACATTCAAACCGTTCGCGACCGCCTCAGCCAGGGCGAAATCGGCCAGGCACTCGAAGGACTTATTGCACTACTGGAAACCGAAACCCGTTTCAAAGGCAGCCTGCGCGCACTGCGGGTGGTCGAAGCCAATTACAACGCGGTGCGACTCAAGGAACGCAAAGGCATCCTTTCGCTTAGCGACACCCAACTGCAATACAACCGGGTAGCCGATATTATCGTAGGCGTTCTGGACGACCTGGAGGCCGGTCGTACCCCCAAACTGCCGATGGATGCAACGACGCGCTGGAAATACGGTATCGTTGGCGTTGGTGTGCTGCTCGTGGTGAGTTTCGCACTTTTGCGCATCCTGGGTGCGGGCAATGATTGCCCGGACTTCGACCAGTCTTCTGCCCTCCACATCCTGGTTTTACCGTTTGACGACCTGGGCGGCGACAGCAAGGCGCGGCCGGAGTTGCGTATCCAAAATGAAATCAAAACCCTGACGGGCAAAGCCGGTATTCCGGTAGAGGTAAAACTGAACGACCGCAGCAGGAAGGGCGAGGATGTGGCTTCTTTTGCCCAAATCGCGGAACAACAGGGGAAAACATGCAAGGCTGACCTGGTTGTATATGGGCAATTCAAAGCCTATCGGGAGGATTCTATCCGGGTCAATATGGGGTTCCGGTTTTTAAAGGGCCAAAAAACGGAGTTGAACCTGCCCTTTAAAACCTATAAGGACATCACCGAGGTGCAGGTACCCCGCGATTTGGAAGACGCCTTGTTTTCGCTTTGCGCTATGATTGCCCTCCGGGAGGACAAGCGCGTCTTTGCCCAGCGGTGGATGAACCGCATTAAAGAAAAGGATACCGATGAGGTGGCCATGACCGAATGGCTGGCCAAGTAGATCGGCTTGCCCCCAACGCATTATTCCTCTTTTTTTATCTCGTTCAGAAAGCGAAGGGTGTCGGAAAGCCCGTCGAGGCGGCGGGCGTTGACCGGCAATTTGACCGGATGCACAAACAATTGAGCGCCCGTCAGCAACAGTTGGCCGCTGGTAATCGCTTGCGCCGCGTGTTCGACGTACGATTGAATGGACTGGCGCGCGGGCGGCTCCTGCAAAATGGTGAACACATAGTCGGGTTGGAAGGGTTGGCAGGCGTCGCGCAGGTCGTTCAGGGAAGTCCCCAGACCGAGATACACTACTTTTTGGTGCCGGCTGCGGAGCAGGTAGTGCAAAAAAAGCAGGGTCAGTTCCTGGCTTTCCCCTTCGGGCAGGTACAGCAGGAATTTCGAACTGTTGCGCTGCAGGTCTACCGGTTCTTTGTCGATGGCGCACATGAGTTTGCGCCGGATCAGGTTGGTGATAAAATTCTCATGCGCCGGGCTGACGCTGTGGGTCAGCCAAAGGACATTCAGTTTGTCCAGAAACGGGTACACCAACTCCAGCATAGTGCGCTCGAAGCCGTGCTCCCACGAATAGGCTGAAAAAACACGGTCGAAAGCCGATTCGTCCAAATCGATCATCGACAGGGTGAGGGCGTCGACCTGGGCGTTGGGGCTGCTGTTGTTTTCGGCGATTTCAGCTACCCGGGCGGCGATTTCCTCGGGCAGCATTTTGGCTAGCTTGCTGATTTTATAGCCATAACGGTTGAGCAGCGCTACATTGAATAAATGGCGCAGGTTTTCATCGGTATAATACCGGATATTGGTTTCGGTCCGCGCTGGCGAAACAAGATGATACCGCTGCTCCCATATCCGGATAGTATGCGCTTTTATACCTGTGAGTTTCTCCAGGTCGCGGATGGAATAAATCGCCATGTTGCTTCAATTCGAAAAGCAGGATAGCGACGGTTTTGGTCCTGCCGCGTAAAAAACCCGGCATCCTGCGCGCTTGGCCTTGTGGCGCAAACGGAAAGGTGTACCCTGCTGCTACAAAGGTATTGAAACAGGCGTGTCCGCTAATTGTTTGGCCGGAAAAAAGTGGCCGCCACCGGTTTGGCTCAGGCGTTTTCGCCAACCAGCCATTTTTTGAATTCCGCCGAGCGTTCGGTACTGACGATGGTCTCCAGGTCGGTGCTGGGGTCCAGGTCTACTTTTACCCGGCTTTTGGAATAGGGATGCATTTCACGGATAGCCGCAACATTCACGATAAACTGGCGGTTGATCCGGAAAAAGACTTTTTTGTCGAGCATGGTTTCCAACTTGTCCAATGGATAGTCCACGGGGTAGCGTTTCCCGCCGGACCGGGTAATCAGGAAAGTGATCTTGTCTTTGGTGTAAAAATAGGCGGCATCCGATACATCAACCAGTTTGAGGCTGTGGCCGAAACGGATGAGCATACGCTGCAGGTAGGCCGGTTCCTCGCCGCGTTTGAGCGATTGGAGCAGCGCCGCGTAGTCGGGCTGCTGGGAGGGCTGGAATACGCGGCGGTATTTTTCAAGGGCCGTGCTCAATTCACTGCTTTTTATGGGCTTCAGCAGGTAGTCGACGGCATTTACTTTAAAGGCCTGCAACGCATACTCGTCGTATGCCGTGATGAAAATGATCGGGCACGTGATCTTGACGTGTTCGAATATGTCGAAACTGGAACCGTCGGCCAGGTGAATATCCAGAAAAATAAGATCCGGCGCCGGGTTTTGCTCCAACCACAGGACAGAGCTCTCCACACTGTCGAGGTGTTGAATGATGGAAATATCCGGTGCCACTTCTTTCAGGAGCTTTTCCAGCCGCCGGGCGGCTGCGTTTTCGTCTTCAATAATTAATACGTTCATGTTCAGGATGTTGAAAGGTTGAATGGCCGTTCACAGAATAGGCACTTTTACCGTGAAATATTGTTCGGATTCTTCAATGACCACCGGACGGGCACCCAGCATGGCATAGCGGTTGACCAGGCTTTGGAGGCCAAAATGGGTGCTTGGCTCGGGCTTGAGTTTGAGTTGTTTGTTGTTGCGCACGACGATATAACCGCCAGACTCCACGAAAATATCGACGGTAAGCGGCTTGGCCCGGGAGATAATGTTGTGTTTTACGGCGTTTTCGACCAGCATTTGCAGCACCAGCGGCATGATTTGCCCCGTTTGGCCGTTGATATGACCGTGCAGGTGGAAGCTGTCTTCATATCGTTTTTGCAGGAGAAAATCGAAATTTCGAACGATCTCCATCTCCTCGCTGAGCGTGATGAGGTCTTTTTCGCGGTACACCATGATGCTTCGGTAAAAATCGGACAGGTGCTCCACATACTCCACGGCAATTGCAGGGCTTTCCTCGATGATGGTGATCAGCGTATTAAAACTATTGAACAAAAAATGCGGGTTGATCTGGCTTTTCAGGGCGGCAAATTGTGATTCCACCGACTCCCGGCGCAAGGCGGCTTCCCGGTGAAAGCGCGCTTCACGGGCATGAATAAACAGGTAAAGGATTGCCCCGACGGCCAACACGCACAGGGTCAGAAACCACCATTGCCGCCAGAACGGTGTCAGGATCGTGAAGGAATACCGGACTTCGGGAGTGCCGTCGAATTCGCCGTGCTCGCTGGCTTGCAAGCGGAAGGTGTAATGCCCGGGCGGCAGGTTGGGATAAGAAGCAAAGTGTTCCTTGGAGACAATCCAGTCGTGGTCCGACCCGTCTACCCGGTACCGGTAGCGCACCAGATCGGGGTTGGTGTACCAAAGCCCGGTGAAATTGAACAAAAAGTAATTTTGATCATGCACAAAAACATTATTTGCCAGAAAATCAACCGGTTGCAAAAAAATGGAAATAGCGGTAATATTGGGCTCGGGGTCGTACATAAAGGATTCGTCGAAGGCTGCCAGCCGTAAAATCCCTTGGTGAGCGCCCAGCCACAAGTTGCCATTCGCGTCCTTGCTTATGGCGTTGAAATTGGTTTCGGCAGTAGGCGCACCGCTGGAGGCGTCGAAAAACGTGACATGACCGGTTGCAGGCGTCAGCATATCCACGCCGTCTTCATAGGCAATGACCAGGTATCCGTTGCCATCGACGGCCAACCCGGTGATCGACATGCTGTGCAAATGGTTCTGCGTGGTGTATTGTTGAAAAGATTGCCCGTCGAACCGGAACAATCCCTTGTCTTCCGTGCTGAACCAGATCCGGCCCTCCAGGTCTTCGGCAATCGAATAAATGGTTTTGAGGGATTGCCCCGCGGCCTGATTAAATCGCCGGAAGGCGCCATTTTCCAGGAGGATCAACCCTTCGCCGTCGGTCCCGAACCAAACACGGTTCTTGCTGTCAACCAATACTTTATATACATATCCGGCTCCGAGCTCGCTTCGGAAGGTTTTGGCTTGCATATCCCGGAGGTTCATTTTAGTCACCCCTCCAAGCGTCGCCAGCCAAACCTGATCGGCATTTCCGTTGATCGACAACACACTGCCGTTGGTAAGGCCCTGTTGTTCGGTCAATTGTCTTTTCACCTGCCCGTCCGGCCCCAGAATGAACACCCCGTTTCCAAAGGTACCCACCCACAGATCGCCCGTTGGCGCCACCCACAGGGAAAGGATGTTTTGCCGGCCGGGTAATACTTGTTGGAACACCTCCCCGGTTTTGCGGTACAGGCCATCGGATGTTCCTGCCCAGAGCCGGCCCTTCCGGTCTACGCACACAGCCTGTATTTCCCGGAATGGCGTCGTGAGCATTCCGATCCGGACATTTGCGGAGTAGATAGCGCCTTTGTGTTCGAGAGCCCAGAGCAACCCTTCCCGGTCCTTAAACAGCGCTTGTATCTTTTGGCGCCGCAGTGGATGGCTGTCCGGCAAGGGGGAAACTGCAGCCGGGACGCCCGCGCGATCGCTCATTTCAAGTCGAATCAATCCATTTTGTCCCGTGCCGACCCAAAGCTCCCGGCTGCCAAAGGCGGCCATAGAGGATACCGGCCCGTAAGGCCAGTTGTTCACCGGATACTCGAACGTCCCTTTCCGTATACGGTACCGGCATACCCCCTGGTCATAGGTGCCGATCCAGATGTCGCCGTTTTGATCGGCGAGGAGGGCCGACACGATTTCATCGGGCAGGCCGTCAGCCGTGACCAGGTTTTGTACCTGTTTTTGCCCCGGCCCCGGCATCGAGCAGATGCTGATACCCGCGTCGGTAGCCGCCCAAACCCGGCCAAGGCCATCGCAGACAATACTGTAAATATCAGAGCCCGCGAGCCCGTCATCGGTGTCGAATTGATATAACCGGTTGTTAGACCAGCAGTACAGGCCTTCGCCATAAGTCGCAATCCACAATGCGCCGCTGGAATCGCGGCAAAATCCTACGATCGGATGTTGAGGCGTGCCTTCAGCGGGGGCCCAACGCTGGAGCGGGGCCGGCTGCTGTTGATTGCCGGAGTTTTCGCGCGAAGCAAGGGTCAGAAAAACGGCATTGGCCGGCATAAAACCGACTGCCCCGCTCCGAAAACCTACCCACAGCCGGTTATCTGCTTCGAACAGGGCTGTCACCGGGTCGCGGGGCAACGAATCGGGCAGCGATACCGATTGGAAGGTCTGGCCGTCAAACCGAAACAACCCGCCGTCGCCGCCAAACCACAGCCAACCGCGGCTATCCTGAAAGATGGTGCTCATCTGTGCCGATCCGATTTCCTTGATCGTTTTGATACGGAAAATTGGCGTTTGCGCCGCCAGCCACAAGGGTTGGAACAGGAGCAAAAGCAAGGATATAATACGCGTGTTCAAGTCTGTTGTAATTTGACTAAATTTTTGGAAGAACTGGCCGGGACCAGGAACATGTATGGATTTTCATCACTGGGCTCCAAGCCTGTTCTAATTGGCTGCGACCAACAGCGCATCGACGGTCACCGCGATTTCTTCCGCTATTTTTTGGTGTACAATTTTTGGTATGGTAATGTCGTGGTCCGTCAGGGGAACGATGAAACTGGCTTGAATCCGCAATTTACGACCCCGGATTTCGATTTTTCCTTTTATGATCCGTTCTTGTTCCACCCCGTGAATCAGGAGTTTGCCTTTGGCCCGAACGGAAAATACGCCATCCTTGTCGAAATCGATCTTTTCAATGATCTTCCCGGTAAAGGTCGCTTTCGGGTAGCGACTGCTTTCCAGGTAATTTTCGTTGAAATGCTCCCGCTGCAAGGGACTGTTGAAGCCCTGGAAAGAAATGATATCCACCGACCAGGCGAAGGATTGGGTACCGGGGTCGACCACGCCGCGGAGTTTATCGCTTTTCGCTTCGATCACTTCCAGCGGCGCATTCGATTTGAATTGAAGGAGGCCGTCGTATCCACGGTAGACTTTATTTTCAGGTTGGCCCTGAACCGTATGTCCTGCGTCAGAATTTAAACCGGCTATCCCGGTCAAAATCCAGGCCGGCACGAACAGCATATGTAAGAGAATCGTTTTCATAACTTATTGATTGGCTGAAATTAAGATGAAAATGTATTGTTGCAGAAAAAAAACCTGCTCAACACGGAAAAAGGTTTGCTGAATGCGGCCAAGTGCGCCACCGGAGCGGGAAAAGGCCGGCTGCACAAAATTGCGTCCCAACCGACCGATTACCTTTATTTTGACGCCTAACCTACAAAAAACCGACCGCATCCTTGACGATTCGGAAAAACCCCCTACCTTTGGGGTACACAAAAGGTTGAGCCAAGGCCTATGTTTCCATTTTTTTCAAAAAAGACCGACGAATCCACGAATAAAAATCAGCCGGAAAATACGAAGAGCCAGCTTGATACAATCCAGGAATCGGTAACCGTACTGGATAAAGACGAGATGGTCCGCGTTGAAGGCGGTAAGAGTGGGTCCAAGCAGTTCGACCAGGTTTTCACCTGGAATTCGAGCTGTGGAGGTACCATTCCGCAATAAGATTTTCATCGTGTATTACCGGAGCCTTCCGTTGCTGTTGTGCAGCGGAAGGCTTTGCTATTTTTGCCAGGTTGATCACGCATTTTTGGAATTTCTTTGCGGACCCCAAACATGCCTGCACAACCGGTTAACGATCTGTTATGACCTTATCTGAAATCTGGCAGCGGCTGCTGGAAGGGCTCTGGGCCACCACTGCCCTCGAATATGTCGCGGTCTTCTTCGGTATCGCCAGTGTGATCTTTTCCCGAAAGGAACACATCTGGGTGTACCCGACCGGGCTGATTAACACCACCATCTACATCTACCTCAGTTACGTGGCCGGGCTTTATGCCGAAGCCGGGGTCAATTTTTATTATACGGTCATGAGTTTGGTTGGATGGGCCATGTGGGCGCGAAAACAGGAGGGGCAGACAATTTTGCATATCACCCGATCCACCCGGCGCGAGTGGATCAACAGCCTGGCTTTTTTCGGCCTGTGTTGGGTGGTCCTGTACGAGGTGTTATCCCATTGGACCGATAGCACCGTCCCGGCGGCAGATGCCTTTGCCTCGGCTACGGCTTATACGGGTATGCTGCTGATGACCCGCAAAAAACTGGAAAACTGGCTGTGGTGGATCATGACCAATATCGCGTCCATCCCGCTCTATTTTATAAAAGGTTTTGTTTTTACCGGCGTGCAATACGCCGTATTTCTGGCGCTTGCCATTATGGGCTATGTGGAGTGGCGGAGAAAACTGCGCCGTTGATCATGCTAACCGCCGGCTAGCACTACAGCCAGCCAGGCAAAAGGAAGCATAAATAAAAAGGCGTCGAACCGGTCGAGAAAACCGCCATGACCTGGGAAAAGACGGCCCGAATCTTTCACCCCAACACTGCGTTTTAGCATACTTTCCACCAGATCGCCAATCGTCCCGAAAATACTCACCACGGCTCCCAGGGCCAGCCATTGGGTGGGTTGAAAATCGGGCAACAATTGCCCTGTTCCCCACGCCATGAGAATAGTGCCGACTATCCCGCCCAAGGTGCCTTCCCAGGTTTTTTTTGGCGAAATGCGTTCGAACAGTTTGGTTTTACCCCAGCGCGACCCAACCAGATACGCCAGGGTATCGTTGGTCCAAACAAGCCAAAGCAGCCCAAAAACCCGGTTGGGGTGGTAGGTATTGCCGATGCAACTCATGGATATCAGGAGCGCTAATGGCAGTACGACGTAAAAAACACCCACCAGATAATGGCCGATTTGGGAGAACGGCCTCATGGCGGCCAACAGCAATTCCAGGCAAAACAACAGACCTGCCAGTAGCCCGAGGGCTACCGTCATCAACCCTATTGCCTTCAAAACCTGTGAAGGCGGCAGCCCTCCCGACAGAACCGGGGTATCCGGGTAAAACAATAAGGTCCATCCGATCCATCCGTACGCGACCACACCGGTTGCAGCAGCGATCCATTTTCGTGTTTTCAGGTGTACCTCCGGTGCGGCAAACAGCAAGCCGGCCAGTTCCCACAGACAACCGGCCGTTATTACCCCGAACAGGAGGAAAAAAGCGGATTTGCCGCCATAAATGCCCGCCAGCATAGCCGCTGCAAAAAAGAATGCCGTTATCGCTCGTTGCTTCATGTTATTTCAGTTGCCGGTGGCGGTGTTTGATGTAATCCGCAGTTTATCGGGTTTCCGTGCTGCAGGGTTGTCCTTTGATCCGTTGCCAAAGCTCGCCGAATAGTTTTTTGAATGCCGCCGGATTCTGCGGCGAGCGGTTGTGCTGGTAGAGTTCCCAGCGGTTTTGCTTGTTCTTATACAGGAGAAAAGGGAAAATGTAATTCCTGTTCTGCAGGGTATCGCCGGCCAGGCCGAACCGCAGATCGTTGACCTGAATTGTGTCGCCGTGATAGGGCAACACATCGTAATACCCATTGGTAAACCACCGGATGAATTTTTGGGTGGGGTCGTCGGCCGGGATGCCATCGAGCAGCTGGTGATTTTTGGGCAACACCGAAAATTTGTCAAAACCCGGCCGGCAATCGTTAAATCCCATTTGGCTGAAATAATAAGCTGTATCGCTTTCTGCCACCCCATACCAGACGATATTGTTCAGGATGGTCGGGCCGGTCATATAGCGCTGGTAGGCGATGTTTCTGGCCTGAAGGGCGGACTCCAGTAGCGCATTGGCCCGTTGCTTGTGCCAGTACGTATAACCCAGGTAGCCGCAACCCCACAGTATGCCCACCCAGGTGAGCAGTATACGGAGGCGGGCGCTGCGGTCGAAACGCGCCGCAGCGATAAGCAGGAGCCCGAATGGTACCGTGTACACCGGATCGACGACCGACACGGTGGTCCACTGTATCCGTGTATCGGCAAATGGCTGCCAGACCTGCGTCCCCCAATTGGTAAAACAGTCGAGGATTGGGTGTGTAAAAATACTCCAAAAAAACAGGGATACCCAGGTACCGTAAGGTGCTTGTACCGATGCAAAATCGCGTTTCCAGTAGTCGTTCCACAATTTCCAGGTAAACCAGGCGCCCAGCAGCAGGGTAGGTAAGAACATATACCAACTCAACTGGCCGTTCAGAATGATTGGAATGGCGTTGATCCCTGCGGCGGCACCCAGAAAGAAAATCAACCAGATCAGCATGGCTATGGCCTTGTATCCGCGCAATTGATACACGCCCTGGCCATAAAACCACCGGGCCAGCAAGGCCAGTAACCAGGGTGCCAGGGCTGCAAAAAGAAAAGAGTGCATGAAACCCCGGTGAAACGCCATGGCGTTCATCCGGTTGGTAAAAAACTCGGCCATGACATCGAGATCGGGGATAGTGCCTCCTACGGCTCCCCAGAGCAGGGCGCGGTTGCCCAATTTGCGACCCGCCACGGCTTCGCCACAAGCAGCGCCAAGAACGATTTGCGTCAGTGAATCCATACCAATTGACTGTTAATGATCCAGGGTGAGCACCGCCCGTTGAAAGACGCTGAACGGATAGGTTTTTACTTCCGGAATGTCTTCCTCGCCCTGCTTGGTATTGCCCGTGGTACTGGCCGGTGTTTCGGCGCCCGAGTACACTTCAAAAAGCAGTTCGGCGCCGCGTTTTTCATAGGTGCAAAGGATTCGATTCCCCCCGACCGTAAACCAGCACAGCAATTTTGGCCCGCGCAGATAGCTCTCCATCACGATACTGTTCTTTTCATCTACTTGCCAGAGCCCCGCTTCGGGTTTGACGGGCACCAACTCGTACGGCCGCCAATCCTGCTCTTTTGACCCATACACCAGACCAAACGTGTAGCGCCCGTTGGCGGAAGTGTCGATTTTGTGGATCTCCACCCACATCGGTACCGACTGAACTTTACCCTTGGCGTTGAAAATGTCGAGCGTGCCATGCCAATCGCCCACCCAAGCAGCCGGAAAAGCCAGGGTGTCGGGGTTTTGCGCAGGGAGGAGTTGACAGCAGCCTGCCCAAAAGCCACAGAGCAGCAAGAATTTGTACATGCCTGGTCGAATTTGTGCGGCAAAAATAGCCAACAAACCCAAGGCGCCGTCAAATTGCCTATTTTTCCGCCGGCTTGTAAAACCGGCAGGTCTGAAACCACATCTTAATTCGTATGAAACTACCATCGTTATCTTTTTTGGCGCAGGCTTTCATAGCCGCCTGCGTGCGCTTCCCGGCTACCATGTTCTGCGCTTTCACCGGCGTTGCTGCTGTGATGGTCCTGATTGAAAACAAAGGCGGTGGCGATGGCGATCCGCTCGTCAAAGTCTGGATGATGGCCCAAATAGGCCTGGCCTTGTGCACGGCGTTTACCGTATTTGCCGAATCGCGCAGGTGGAACCGGCTGCGCAATTGGGGCTTGCAGGCCCTGGCCCTGGCCTTACTGGTCGCATATTATTTTGTGTTTGACCTGAAGGCGCAGGCATTGGAAAGGATACACCTGCCCCGGTACATGGCACTGCTGGCCGTGGCGCACTTGGCCGTGGCCTTCGCACCCTACCTCAACCGGTGGCCGGTGGCCGATTTTTGGGAGTTCAACAAGCGCCTCTTTGCCAATTTTATCGTGGGCGCCGTGTACAGCGGGATCCTGTTCTCCGGGCTGGCGCTCGCCATACTGGCTATTAATGAACTGTTTAACCTGGGAATTGACCAGAAAATTTACGCCCACTTGTTTGTGCTGCTGGCGGGCATCTTCAACACCGCTTTTTTCCTGTATCATTTCCCGGCAGCGTTCGAGTTTGATGAACAGGAGAAAGCCTACAACATTGTTTTTAAAAACCTCTGCCAGTATATTCTGATCCCGATCGTGGGCTTGTACTTTCTCATCTTATACGCGTACTCCGTCAAAATTCTCGCAACATGGACCTTGCCTAAAGGCTGGGTGGCGTCGCTGGTGCTTGGCTTTTCCGTGGCCGGTATTTTTACCTACCTGATCAACTATATGTTGCCCAATCAAACCGATAGCAAAACCGTGCATGCTTATCGCCGCTGGTTCTGGTGGGTTTTATTGCCAATGGTGGGTCTGCTTTTTGTGGCCATCGGCCGGCGGATCGTGGATTACGGCATCACCGAAGAGCGGTTTTTTGTTGCCCACGCCGGCGTTTGGCTGCTGGTGGTGTGCGGTTATTTTTTGTGGTCAAAATCGGACAACATCAAGTTTATCCCGATTTCGCTGAGTGCATTTGTCCTGGTAGCTGTGTTGGGGCCCTTCAGTGCCTTTGAGGTGGCCCGGCGCAACCAGGTCGCTATCTTACACCGCTTGCTGACCGAAAATGACCGGTTCGAAGGGGACAAACTCAAACAAGGCGGAACGCCCGTTCCGCAAGAGGTGGCTTCCCGGATATTTTCCTGCCTGGTCTTTTTAGAGCAGCGGGGTGATCTGTCGGAACTCGATTCCTGGTTCCCGGTGCCCCTGGAGCAGATCGCTCCTGTGCAGGAAGAAAAATACTCCACTGCCCGCACCGATAGTATTGCGCACTGGTTGCAGATCAACGACGGTGTTTTCGGTTTGAAACACAATCGGTTTGTAGCAGTTTATCCCTCCAATTCCAAGCAATTCAGCGGCGATATATCCGGGTTCCGCCGTTTTTTCCGGCTGGAGTTGTACGAATTGGGCCGGCGTAAGGATTCCAAATCACGGGTCTTTTTATCGGAGAAAGGCGACGCACTTATTCTGATGAGCGCCGACGATAAAACCGTTGCCGATTCGTTTAGCCTGATGTCGCCCATGCGCCAATGGACAGCCGCTCCTGAAGCGTACTACGATTTGCAGGATAGCGTTCGGGTTATCAATTTACGGGGCAAAAATTCAGTTGCGCGGTTGTTTGTGCAGGAAGCCCGATTTGACGCGACGGAGCTGAAAATGCAAAATCTAAACGGCGTATTGTTTTTAAAATAGCGCCCGGGAATATTCCTGTTCAGGTTTTTTGTCCAATTCTTTGCTATGGTCCGATTTGCCCTGGTTTTGGCTCTTTTAGCCCAAACTTCCGGTTTGGTTGCGCAAACACCCTACTTCCAACAAGAGGTGCATTATACGATTCAGGCCACCCTCAACGACCGGGAGCATACGCTGGAGGCTCAGATCGGGATGGAATACATCAACCATTCACCTGATACCCTGCGCGAAATTTGGATGCACCTCTGGGCAAATGCCTATGCCAACCGCAGCACGGCCTTTTGCCGGCAAAAACTGCGCGAAGGCAGTGCGCGGTTCTATTTTGCTCCCGACAGCACGCTGGGCTTTTTCAAAAACCTCGACTTCTCAGCCGATGGCCAACGAGTGGCCTGGCGAAGCGAACCGGACAATCCGGACATTGCCGTGCTCCAGCTCGCCCGACCACTTCCACCCAATGGCCGGGTGGTGATCAGCACGCCGTTTTTTCTGAAGATTCCCGCTTCTTTTTCCCGGCTGGGGCATGTGAAAACCTCGTATCAAATGACGCAATGGTACCCTAAACCCGCCGTTTACGACAACCGCGGCTGGCACGCAATGCCATACCTCGATATGGGTGAATTCTATTCCGAGTTCGGTTCGTATGATGTGACCATCACCTTGCCGGAGAATTACGTGGTGGGCTCCACCGGTGTGCTGCAAACCGCGTCGGAGTGGACCTTTTTGCAGCAAAAGGAGGCCGAAACGCGGGCGGAGATAGAACGCCGCAGCCATTTGCTCGATCCGAAAGCGATCGAAAAAAGCAACAAGGCGCCCTTTCCGCCTTCTGCCGCTGCCACCAAAACACTGCGTTTTACGGCCGATAAGGTGCACGATTTTGCCTGGTTTGCCGACAAACGGTTTTTCGTGCTGAAGGATACTGCGCGCCTGGCCAGCGGCCGGACGGTAGACTGCTGGGCCATGTTCACGGCCGAAGATTTCAACCTGTGGCAAAAAGGCGCCTTTTATGTGCGTCGCGCCGTAGAATTTTACAGTCAGCATGTGGGTGATTACCCCTGGCCGCAGGTCACGGCCGTACACAGCGCCCTGAGTGCGGGCGGTGGCATGGAGTATCCGATGATCACCGTTATTGGCAATGAATCGAGCGCCAAAGGCCTCGATGATGTCATCACCCATGAGGTGGGTCACAATTGGTTCTACGGCATCCTGGCCAGCAACGAACGCGACCATCCGTGGATGGACGAAGGGATCAACTCCTATTACGAACACCGTTATATGCTGCAATATTACGGCAGCGATACCTGGGACGATATGCTGCCGCATTGGGCCTTCAATACGGCGGAATCGGGCTCGATCCCCGAGAACGGGTACCTGATGCTGGCCCGTCAAGGCGCCGACACGCCGCCCGACTCCCCGTCGGACGACTTTTGGTCGATCGCCTACGGCATCCAGGTGTACATGAAGACAGCCGTTTGCCTGGAATGGCTCGAACGCTCGATCGGCAAAGCCCGTTTCGACAATGCCATGCAGCATTATTACGAGCGCTGGAAATTCCGGCATCCCTACCCGGAGGATGTGCGTGCGGCCTGGCAGGAAGCCAACCTGGAGGCCGAATGGTTTTTCCAAACGATGCAAACCCGCCGCCGCTTCGATGTGGCGCTCACTCACTTGCAACGGCGTACCGACGGTTTCTTGCTCACCCTAAAAGACCGCGGAAGCCTTCAGGCGCCGTTTAGTGTGACGGCGCTACGCCAGGGTCAGCCCGTTCAGACGCACTGGTACCCGGCTATGTCGGGCCGAACCGATACCTTGCTTTTCCCGGAGACCGATGTCGACCGCTTCGTGGTGGATTACAGCCACAATACGCTCGATGTGAACCGGAAGAACAACACCCGGCGGACCAGCGGTTTGTTTCCGGGATTCGAGCCGCTGCGGGTGAAATGGCTGACGCCGGCGGAAAACCCGTCGCGCAGTACGGTGGGGTTGATTCCCTGGCCGGGATGGAACAATTACGACAAAACCATGCTGGGACTGTTGTTGTACAATCCACCTTTTCCGCCCCGCCGGTTTCAGTATTTTCTCTTGCCGGGGCTTGGGCTGGGTTCCGGGCAATTTGCAGGCCTGGCCGATCTGAAGTACCGCTTTCTGCCCGGCGGCCGGGTGCCGGTGTTGGTTTTGGGGCTGGGCGCCAAAACATTTGACTACGACTATCATTGGGGCGATACATATTACCTCCGCTTTTACCGGCTGGCGCCGATGGTGCGCGCCGAACTGCGCAGTAAATCGCCGTCGTTCGAACACGAAATACAGTTGCGCACCTTAGTTATTGGAAAAGAGGAGGCCCGGTACGACACGACGGGTTTTCTGGGCAAAACGTGGCAACATGCTACGATTTATGAGGCCCGTTATTTCGCTCAACAGCACCGGCTGCCCAATCCCTATGAAATGACGGGCACACTGGAATGGCAAAACTACCGCGCAGCCGACGATCAGCCGGCGCGTTATCTGCGGGCGTCGGTAGAATGGAAACAACAGTTTTATTACCAGACCAGGCGAAAAATCTCCGCCCGCTTATTTGCCGGGTATTTTTTGATCAATACCCAACGCCAGCGCGGCAGCGTGGCCGGAAATAGCCTGTCCAATGATATCGCACGGGCTTCGTTTGCCCTCAACCCGCAGGGATTCAACGATTACCGGTTTGACCAGCTGTACCTGGGCCGCTCACAGGCCGAGGGGTTCTTTTCGCAACAGGTGAGTCAGACGGAAGGCGGGTTTAAAAATGCTTTTGGCTCGCCGTATGCCGGGCGGACCGGCAATTCCAACAACTTCATCCTTGCGCTCAACCTCAAGGCAGATTTACCGCAACGCCTACCGCTGGGGATTCCGCTTAAACCGTATTTCGACCTGGGCTTTTACGACGATGCCACCCCCTTAGGCAGTGAAAAACGCTTTCATGACCAGTTCCTGTGGAGCGGCGGATTTATGCTGGAATTTTTACAGGGCGGGCTGGAGATCTATTTCCCCATGGTCAATGCCAAGCCCTTGCGCGATGTATATAAAGAAATGGGAGGGAATAACTATTTGCGGCGCATCACCTGGAGCATCCAGATCGGTAGAGTGGCGCCGATGGAGGTCATCCGCAAGCTGGCGAATTAAAGGGCCGTTTCAAAACGGTATAAGACAGAGGCGTTACGAGCAACCGGGAGTGTCTTACCTTTGGCCGAAAAAGAAGCATGGATTGGAAAAAGAGTTTGCCCCGCTTAAAACACACCGATTCCGGTAATTTTTTCCTGATTGCCGGCCCTTGTGCGATTGAAGGGGAGCAAATGGCGTTCGACATCGCCGGGGAGGTCCGGGAGATTTGCGACCGGTTGGCGATCCCCTATATTTTCAAAGGTAGCTACCGAAAGGCCAACCGAAGCAAACGCGACTCGTTTACCGGGATCGGCGATGAAAAGGCGCTGAACATCCTGAAAGATGTAGGCGCTCATTTCGACGTTCCGGTCACCACCGATATCCACAGCGACCCGGAGGCCGCCCTGGCCGCCGCTTTTGTGGATGTGCTCCAGATCCCGGCCTTTTTATGCCGGCAAACCAGCTTGCTGGTGGCCGCAGCCCGCACCGGGAAGGTAGTGAACATCAAGAAGGGGCAGTTTGTGAGCCCCGAAGCCATGCGTTTTGCCCAGGAAAAAGTGCTGGAAGAAGATAACCCGAACGTGATCCTGACGGAACGGGGTACCACCTTTGGGTATCAGGATCTGATCGTGGATTTTCGCGGGATACCCGTGATGCAGTCGTTCGGTTGTCCGGTAGTACTCGATTGCACGCATTCTTTACAACAACCCAACCAGAGCAGCGGGGTGACGGGGGGGCGTCCGGCGCTCATCGGGACCATTGCACGTGCCGGCGTAGCAGTTGGCGTAGACGGGATTTTCATCGAAACCCACCCGAATCCCGCTGAAGCCAAATCGGACGGCGCCAATATGTTGCCGCTCGACCGCTTGGAAAAATTGCTGGAGCAGCTGGTGCGAATCCGGCAATCCGTACGTTTTTCCTGAGATTTTTGTTGTTTAACAAATAATATTGGTAGTATCAATATATCTTAAACATGAATTTCCCGCAGGCTTAGTTGGAAATTGTAGGGCTTACACTATTTTTACCGCCGCGAAAAAGCCGCTTCCTTCGCAGAAGAGGCCTTTTTTTTCACCCTGAGTTATTTTTTTTGACATCACACACCAATTTTTTGCCCGGCTGCATCTTAGCAGGTAAAGGTTCAAAACGAAACGGAAACGTTGTGTGCTTGGAGTGAAAAGTCTGCTTCTGCGAGGAGTGCTATTGACAAAACATTCATTAACTCAAAATTAAAACGCAGCATGACAGCAGCAAAAAACACTCCTGCTAAGCAACAAGGTTCTACCCGTGGTTCAATTTTCCCACTGATTGCGATCCCGGCTTGTTTTGTTCTTTCAACCTTGGTGTATCTGTATGTATTTGGTGATGCTTCCCACTTCGTAGATGGCGACAACACGAAAGACCCGCTTCCGGGCGATTATTTTGGCACCATTTACAAAGGCGGCTTTGTGGTTCCGATTTTGTTGGGGACCCTTTTTACAACGATTGTATTCATTTTTGAGCGCTTTACCACGTTGAACAAAGCCGCTGGCGCCGGCAAAATCGATATGTTCGTACGCAACATCAAATCGTTCCTGGACAAAGGCGACCTGACGGGCGCCATCAGTGCCTGCGACAAACAAAAAGGTTCGGTGGCCAATGTGGTGCGCGCTGGGTTGACCAAATATGCCGAGATGGAACAAGTCACCGGCATGGAAAAGGATGAAAAGATTTTGGCTATTCAAAAAGAAGTGGAAGAGGCTACCACGCTTGAATTGCCCATGTTGGAGAAAAACCTGAATATCCTGGCTACGATCGCTTCTATCGCCACGCTGCTGGGGCTGTTCGGAACCGTGTTGGGGATGATCCGTTCGTTCGCGGCTTTGGCCACGGCCGGTGCACCCGACTCCACCGCCCTGGCAACGGGTATCTCCGAAGCCCTTATCAATACGGCGCTCGGGATCGGAACCTCGGCAATCGCCATTATTTTCTACAACATCTTTACCAGCCGTATCGATGGAATGACGTATCGGATTGACGAAGCCGGTTTCAGCCTGACCCAAACCTATGCGTCGCAACATCACTAAGTTTTGAGCCTTGGCATCGAAAATATGCGGGTTTGCCCCGCCGATTGAACACGCTGAACTCAAAACGCAAAAATTAAAATGTTATGCCAAAGCATAAACCGCATCGGAAAGTACCTACGATCGACATGACTGCCATGTGCGACGTTGCGTTCCTGCTGCTGACGTTCTTCATGCTTACCGCTAAAATGAAACCGCAAGAGCCGGTAGCCGTCGATACGCCGTCTTCGATCTCTGAGACGAAATTGCCGGATGCCGGTACCCTGACCATCCTGGTGGACCGGGACGGCCGGGTTTTCCTGGATATGGCCGGGCAGCATACGCGGTTGTCGTTGATCGATTCCATGAATGTCAGCTATCCAATGCGGCTGGATCCGGAAGAGAAACTAAGATTCACGATTGCCGGCGCTTTTGGGGTGCCGCGGAACCAGCTCAAAAAATGGTTGGACCTCAGCCCTACTGAACGCGCAAGTTTCAACTCTCCCGGTATTCCAGCCGACTCTACCAACAACGAACTCGGTCCCTGGATACATAACGCCCGCCTCGCGCAATTCCGAATGAAACAGGAAGGCAAAGTATCCGAGGAATACGTCATCGTGGTAAAAGCCGATAAAGACACGCCTTACCCGGCCATTCAAAAGGTGATCAATACATTGATCGACATTAATGTCAACAAATTCAACCTGATCACCAGCCAGGAAGCGGATCCGAATAAAACTAAAGCCATCTGAGACGGCCGGTTTTGTTTGCAACAAACATTTCATCACCCATAACAGAATACGAATATGGCTGAAATGCAAACCGCGGATAGCGGTGCGAGAAAAAAAGGTGGTAAGGTCCGCTCAAAAAAAATGTCGACGCGTGTTGACCTGACGCCCATGGTTGACCTGGGCTTCCTGCTCATTACGTTTTTTATGTTGACAACAACCTTGGCCAAACCGCAGATCATGCCCGTTGTAATGCCCGAGAAGGATATAAAACAGGAAGACTTGCAAGCCACCAAAGAATCGCAGGTACTCACCCTGCTTCTTGGGGCTAATGATAAAGTCTACTACTACGAAGGCATTACCGACGCTAAACTGGATTCTACCGATTACTCCGCCGAAGGGCTTCGCAAGGTTATCCTGGATAAAAAAGACCGGGTGAAACAACAATGGGGCGAAACGGAGAAGGACGACCCGAAGAATCCGGGGCAGAAAAAACTGATCTCCAAACTCAACGTCATCATCAAACCAACCAAAGATGCACGGTACAAAAACGTCGTGGATGCGTTTGATGAAATGAAAATTACAAATGTCTCCCTGTATGTGTTGTTGGATATTTCTTCTCAAGAGGAAGAATTTATCAAAAACCCGGCTGCCGGGCTGAAATTTTCCATTGAAGACCAGGCCGCAGCAACAACGAAATAGCACAACAGATCGAAGACAACCCGTTTAACGTCACAAAATAAAAACAGTAATTATGGCTGATGCAAAAGGCACACCCGTGTATAAGGATATGCTGGATATCATCTTTGCCGACCGGAACAAGGCATACGGGGCGTACCAGTTGCGCCGCGAATACCCTTCATATGTAGGTCGTGCAATGGGGTTGGGGTTGCTGCTCATCGTCCTGTTTTTTGCCATTCCGTACATTACCTCGATGGTGTCGGATGCCTTTAAACAGCAACAAAAGCAGATCGACGTAGTCGCCGAACTCGGCCCGCCGCCGGATATCGACCCGAACAATCCGCCACCGCCACCGCCACCGCCACCACCTACGCCGCCGCCGCCTACGCGTTCGACCGTTCAGTTCGTGCCGCCGATCGTGAAAAAAGACGAGCAGGTAGCCGACGAAGAACCGCCTACCGTGGAAGAAGTCATCGAAACCAAAGCGGACGTCGGTGTCGAAACCAAAAAAGGCAACGACGAAGCGCCTCCGGCCATTGATGAGCACCCGGATCTCGGTATAGTGGAAGCGCCGCCCGCTCCGAAAGAGGAGAAAACCTATGAAATGTTTGATATTCAAAAACCGCCGAGCTTTCCGGGCGGAGAGGCTGAATTGCTCAAATACCTGGCGCAGAATATCAAATACCCGCCGCTCGCCCGGGAAAACAACATTCAGGGCGTCGTAGCGCTCACGTTCGTAATTGGTAAAGACGGCAGCGTGAAAGATGTGAATGTGGTGAAGGACATCGGCGGGGGTTGCGGTAAAGAGGCGGTACGCGTAGTACAATCGATGCCGAAATGGATTCCCGGCGAGGCAAACGGCAACCCGGTTAAGGTTCGCTTCACCCTCCCGGTCCGCTTCAAATTGGAGTAATTTTATAACCACCCGTGTTGGGTACAATGCAAGCTGCCCAGTGGCGGCTCAAGCGCATCGCTGACCTTGGTCGACGATGCGCTTTTTTTTGTAAAAAACTGAAAAACAGAATATTGCGTACGCCAAGCCGGTCGTTTCGTGCATCTTTCTAAGAAAGAACAATTTAAAACCTTCCAACGATGTCAGACGTTCAAAGTACCGACAGCCGGGCGCGGCAAATGCCCAAACGGGGCTCTCCAAAACGCACTACCATCCGGATAGACTTCACACCTATGGTGGATTTGGGTTTTCTCCTGATCACTTTTTTTATGCTCACCACTGTTTTAGCCAAACCGCAGATCATGCCCGTGGTTATGCCCGAAGATGAGATGCCCATCACGGCTCCTGCAGTAAAGAGCTCAACCGTCCTGACCCTGCTCCTGGGCGACCACGATAAGGTATATTGGTATGAAGGCATTGATAATGCCCAACTCGACTCTACGGATTATAGCCCCAGTGGCCTTCGCCGGATAATCCTGGATAAAAAAGCACGGGTATATCAAATGTGGGGTGATGAAATGCGGGAGGACCACCGCCATCAGGGCAATTTTAAGGCGGTGTCGCAGCTTACCGTGCTGATCAAACCAACCCCAGGTTCGCGGTACAAAAACGTGGTGGATGCCTTTGACGAAATGAAAATTTGCGGCATTTCGCGCTATGTCTTACTGCGCGTTTCCAACCAGGAACTCGCTTTTATCCAGACGCCGGCGGCAGGCCTGCAGTTTTCGGTTGCCGATCAGCTGGTCGCCGCAACCCGCAGGCATTAGTCCGCACAATTCCATAAACTGTTGCATTTCATTATTGACTGTGCCGGGTTGCAGCCCGGTTCAGCAGAGGCATTCTTTTCACTTTACTAAACACACGATCATGAAACTGCTTCCGATTGCTCGACATGCTGAAGCGCTGGATATCGTATTTGCACAGCGCAATAGAGCCTATGGCGCATACCAACTCCGCCGCGATTACCCCAGTTACATTGCGCGGGCATTGGGTATCGCTTTTGCCCTCATTTGTATTTTCCTGGCTTCTGCGCATGCCTTATGT
Source organism: Saprospiraceae bacterium (assembly GCA_044230315.1). Classification (GTDB taxonomy): domain Bacteria; phylum Bacteroidota; class Bacteroidia; order Chitinophagales; family Saprospiraceae; genus M3007. Next base: position 20,371 of record JBGARJ010000007.1, on the reverse strand, counting down.
ACCGGATCGGGGAAGAAGAAAGCGGAAATTGACGGTACAGTAACCATCTGCAACATGATGTTACCGGAACCGACCGAACCGAAACCAATGCCGCCCAAACTTCCCATGGCGCCACAAGCCCCCGTAGCTCCTCCGATGAAGGTCTTCGTCCCGCCGGTGGTTCTTCCCGACAATTTCAAGTCTGAACAGGCGCCGGCCCATACCGTACCTGAACTGATCGAAAGCGCAGGTGTAATAGGGCCGGTTGACCGGAACGGAGGCCTGGAAAATATCCCGCCTTCATCTATTGACCAGCATGATGTAGGAAAAGGAGTGGAATATCTGGTTCAAAAAGAGGATGATACCCTCTATGATCCGGCTGGCGTGCAAAAAATGCCTGGTTTCCCGGGCGGCGAAAAGGAATTGTTCGCTTATTTATCCCGGAACCTCCGCTATCCGGATCTGGCCCGGCAAAACGGCATTGAAGGTCAGGTGGTTTTGTCCTTTGTCGTGAACAAGGATGGCTCCATTGGCGATGTGCAGGTAGTAAAATCGATTGGCGGCGGCTGCGCCAAAGAAGCCCTTCGAGTAGTTCAATCGATGCCCACCTGGATACCGGGAGAGGCGAATGGGCACGCGGTGAAAGTGCGGTTTTTCCTGCCGGTGATTTTCAAACTCCAATAAGGCCGACAGGCTTGCATATGCAAAAACAAAACCGGCGGCGCCTCTTTTTGGCGCCGCCGGTTTATTTGCATAACAGAAAAGAGCAACTCCGGGAAATTAATTTTTATTAGGCCCTTTGCCTTTGCTACCGCCTTTGGCAGGGGGTGGGGTGGGGGTTTCGCCCTGCATATACAGTTTGATGTTTTTTGCGCTTTCGTTTTCCGGATCAAGCGCGACAAGTTTATCTAGCCATATTTTAACATTAGCGTCTTCATTGCGCAGGAAATAATACGAGGCCAGGTATTCATAAGCGATAATCAAATCGCGTTTGTATTTATCCGGTTCTGCTTCACCTATTTCCACGAAGCGATCAAAATAAGGCTTGGCTTTTCCAAATTCTTCCAACAACTCGGGGTGGTTGGCGATGTCAGGCTCGAGCTTCGACATGGCTTTTGCGCGCCAGGACCACGCACTGGCCGATTGGGGCGCCAGGTCGGAAAACCGTTCAAAGGCTTTTTCTGCTTTGGCATAATGCAGGGAATCGTCGCTGCAGTAGTAGTGACAGATGCCTAGGAAGTAAAATTTGAGCGCTGAAGGCTCTGCCAAGGAGTCAATATTTTTCTGGTATTCCACAGCAGCGCCGCAAAAATCGCGCTGTTGATACAGCAAGTTGGCGATTTCTTCGTGCAAGGGCCAACGCGACGAGTCCATATCGATGGCTTTGCGGTAGTTTTCAATGGCAACTGCGGTATCGCGACCAACTTTTACCTGCATTTTGGCCAGGTATTCATAGTCTTTGCCCAATACTTTATCCGCTTCTACCTGTTTGAAAAAGTCCTCGAGAATTTTCAGGCCTTCGGCGTCTTCCCCATTGTCGCTTTTGCAGTAGGCCAACAGGCGGCGCAGGTAGTTTTTGGTGCCATCTTTTTGCAGGATCCGGTAAACCATTTCACTGCAACCTTTGCAATCATGGTTCAGGTACAGCAGGTTGGCCAGCATCATCTCATCTTCAATCGTGACGTCTGAGCCGTTGTTTACCAGATCTTTGGCAGCTTGCGTGGCTTTCTCCCACTGACGATCGAAATACAGAAACTCCGCTTTGGAACGCAAGGCGGGCGAGTATTTTGGGTCAAGTGAGATCGCCTTATCACAGTAGGTAAGGAATTTATCGTTGAGTTTAGCCGCCTTATATACCTTGGCCAGCATAAACTGGGGGAGGGGATTTTTGGGCTCTATATTGGCTGCATATTCGTAGTGCTGGGCCGCCAGGCCGCCATTCGGCATTTCTTTGTAGCAATATGCCAGAGCCATTAGGGTCGGAAAATCTTTGGACGACAGTTCCATAGCTTCCTTCAACTGTTCTTCAGCGCGTATAAAATTGGGCTTGAGTCCAGGCGCATTATACAGGAAGGATTCTCCTATAAGCCTGCGGGCGGCAACATCTTTTCTACCATATTTTTCCGCTTTATTAAAGATAGCGTCCGCTTCGGTCTGTTTACCTTGCAGCAGCAGGATACGACCGCTGGCGATCATCGCATACGGACCATCCGCTTTGGCGTTAAAAGCCGCGTCGAACGTTTTTTTGGCAGCGTCTTTATCGCCCTTGGCCAAATATGCACTGCCCAATATGAGCCACGACTCTTGGTCGACGGGGTCGTTTTTGGTCAGCGCGGAATATACCTTGATGGCTTTATCCCAGTTCTCCAATTGCATGGCGGCCAGACCATCTTCCCGGGTCTGGGCAATACCGGCCTCTACAAAAGCTCCGGTCAATAAAATCATCAGGATTCTTCTCAGAAAAGTTGTCATTGCTTGGAAAAGATTTTTGTTAAAGAGTATCGTACTCCGATATTCGTTTTTCAAGGCAAAGTTTTGATTTTTTTTGACGCTTTTCAGAAAAAAGCAACATGCTAAAATTCAAATTGGGCGCGTCGGAAACCGGATTTAAATTAAGATTAACGTACTCCTGATCTGAAAGCGGCCATGAGGAGGATAAAAATAATAGGCGGGGAAAGTGCGCAGCACTCAATGTTGGATCTGGATAACCCGGGTGGGCGCCTGGGCAGGCAACAGTCCATCTTTAAGGACGATACGCTGGCCGGGATCGGACGCCAAAAATGACGCGAATCCAAGGCCCAACCCTTTCCGGGCTTGCGCATTGATGATGTACACCGTCCGCTTGAAGGGATATTGCCCGGTAGCCAGGTAAGCCTGATACGGGCCAAAGCCCTCCTGCCCTTCGGCTTTTGCTATGTCGGCAAGTTTGATTTCACGGCGGAAAGCCTGAACGCCCTTGTCATCGGTATCGGAAATCCAGTTGGCGCCGATGATCCCAATGGCGTTTTTATTCTTGGCGACATACGCAATGACTTCCTGGTTGGTTTGCAGGGCAGAGGCATTGGGCGACAAGGCAGCACTGCCCGCGATGGAGTCTTTAGCATACCGCACCGTACCCGAAAGCGGATTGTCAAATACGACCCGGATATCGGCAAGCGGCGATTTGGGGTTCAGATCCTTCCAGGTTTTGATTTTTCCCGTCAGGATGTCGCGCAGTTGGGCAATGGTGAATACCGTATCGCGGTTTTCCGGGTGGACGATAAATGCCACGGCGTCATACGCAATAGGCGTCATGTGCGGTTCGAAGCCGCGGGGTTTGAAATAGGTATCTACTTCAGACTCGGTCAGTTTGCGCGTAATGATGATGACCTGTATGGAATCGCGCATCAGCGCGGCTATCGCTTCTCCTTCCGAGGTATACTCAGCTTCCAGGCTAGCCCGGCGGTAAATGGAGTCGAATACGTCTATGGTGCTCGCAATAATGGGTTTATACCCTTCGTCGACCATGATACGCAAATGACCTGTGGTGGGCGTGTCCAAAACCTGGCCGTTTTTGCCGCGTTCCTGGCAGGCAGACAGCAGGAGGCCGAACAAAGCGATGAAAAACAAATTCGTGCGCATCATGATTCCGGAAATTCAGTGACTAAAATAATCGGCATACAAGCGCCAACCCCTGTAAGAGCCGTATACCAGCAGCATTACTGCAAAGATATTGCGGAATTCAACGGGAACCCCGGGCAGAAATGATTTGTCCAGGAATAAATATACGCCGAGGCCGATATACACGGCGGTCATGACAAATCCTGCCAGAATGATAGGGCTCCAGATGGAGCGGCGGTTGCGGAGACGTTCGTCGGTAGACATAAAACAAGCGATAGAATGAAGAAATGGTTGCTATAGGGAGAGATGCGAATTTCTGTAAAATTGGCGGGTTCGGGCGGGTAAATTGTTTAAACCTATCCATTTTTTACGTGAACCGGAATATTCGGTACATGAATCAAAGCATTGCCCAATTCCTGCATCCTGGCAAATCGGCGCTGGGTGAATCAACGCTGCAATGAAACCGCCAGGGCAAAAAATGGGCTGCCCGAAAACCTTCGGGCAGCCCCGCTTATCTGCCTGGTTCGAATCTGGAATTATTCATCCCACCATACCGGTTTGAGCAGGTCGGCAATCACAATAGCCTTGGTGTTGTATAAGCGTTCGCTCTGTGCAGTAGTCAGCCGGCGCGGAATAGCCGCCACATCAGCATCCGGATTGGGTGTAAGCGCAGGGAGATTGGTGCGCCGCCAATCGGCCCAGACCTCGGGTTGCGTAAACATGGCGATGTACTTCTGCGTCATGATCTTTTCCATGGTGATGGAATTCTCATTTTCGTTGGCATGCGTGGAGAGGTAGCCCGGGTCAGCCACACCTAATTTCGTCAGGTTGGCGGTCACTGCCTTGTTGTACGCTTGCGCTGCACGCATTTTGTTGTTTGACCGCATGGCGGCTTCGGCCTCGATAAACCGGGCTTCGAAATAGGTAACCAATGGCAAGGGGGCATTCAGGCTGCCGTAAAAGGGCCCGATGGGTTGTTGGTCGTCGAACGTGCCATTGGTGTTCGCGGTCGCATACAAGGGCAGCCGTGGGTCGCCGGCAAGCATGTCCACGAAAAACTGGTTCATCGTCAGGTAACCGGCCCGTTGCGATTCAAATGCATACCATTGGTTCCATTCGTTGGCGGCCTCCCCGAACTGTGCCATCAGATCGCCACTGTTGTTGGTCAGGCCGTCGGCATAGGCGGCATCCAGCGCAGCCAGCGCGCTGGTCGCCGAACCGGCCGCATCGCGTTTGCTCAGGTGATTGTAATACCGCGCTTTGAGGATGCGAGCAGCATTGCGCCATTTCACCGGGTCGCCGCCAAAAATCAGATCGTCCGGTCCCGGCACTTTCACGTTGGAGGCATTATCAGCGAGGTCCTGGATCGCCAGGTCAAGCGTGGATTGAATATCGCGCAGGATGTTTTCCTGGGTGTCGTAAGCCGGATTAAAAGCGGATTCCCCTTCAATCCCCTTGAGCGCTTCCGTATTGGGGACATCTCCCCAGAGATCCGTCGTGAGCCCAAGGTTCATAGCCTTTAAAACCCGGCCAATGCCACGGTAATATTTATTCTCGTCGCCGGCTTTTTCAATCAATTCCTGGGCGTTGATCATGCCGCCGTTGTACAATTGCTGAAAATCACCGTCTACTGCCGATTCCCGGATGACGTATTGTGCCAGGTCTTCATACTGAAACTGACGCCCGGCCATTTGATTCATGAGCAAAGCGGCGGTGCGGGCCAGGTTGCCGGTAAAATTGCTGAAGGTGGCGACTTCCGTGCCCGTGAGCAACACTTCCACATTCACGTCGAGCGGATCGTTGGGCGAGACATCGTACCCTTCGACGAATTTTTTACAGCTGGTCTGAAAGAAAACCAGCCCAAGCAGCAGATATAATGCAATTATCTTTTTCATCAATAGATTGATTTAGAATGAACGATTAGAAATTAGCCCGCAGCCCTACGATGTACGATTTCGTATTCGGCATATTGAAATAGTCGAATCCGCCGACGTTCGAACCGGCGCCGGTCAGGCTGGTTTCCGGGTCCACGCCTTTGTAATCGGTGTTCAACCACAAGTTGCGCCCGGTTACGTAAATGCTTAAACCCTGAATGGCATTGATGAATTTCGGAAATTCATAGCTCAGCGTGAGTTCGCGCAAGCGGATCCACGAGCCGTCCTGGATGGCGTTTTCCACGGCATAAGCGCCGCCGTCGCCCATGAACGTGCGGAAATAATTAAAGGAGCTGATCCGCACGTCATTCGGCGTGCCGTCGGCTTTTACCCCGTCGATGACATAATACTTATCACGACCATCGGCCGATTCCTGGGTGCGCCCGATGCGGTTGAGACGGGCATAGGTGCCGTTCCAAAGGATGCCGCCTTGCCGGATATCGAGCAGCCCGGTAAGGCTCAGGCCTTTGAATTTCAGCGTATTGCGAATAGCCGCCGTGTAGTCGGGATACGGGTTGCCGAGGAACCCTTCCTCATCGGCCACTTTCGGCAGGCCGTTTGCGCCGATGATCAGCTGACCGTTGTCATTGCGCTGCCATTTCGTGCCAAAGATGGCGCCATAGGGTTGACCCACAATGGCATACGAACCGATGCCGGTAAAGGCGCTTTCAATGCTGAACTGATCAACGCCCGGAGCGAGTTTGGTAACTTCGTTTTTATTTTTCGAGAAATTGCCGCCCAGGGTCCAGGTGAAATCCCGCACGCGCACAACATCGACGTCGAGCTCCGCTTCCACGCCTTTGTTTTCCATTTCCCCGATGTTGCCGGTGAAAAATGAAAAACCGGAAGTGGCTGCTATAGGACGAACGACCAACAAGTCGCTCGATTTGGAAACGTAATAGGTAAAGGCCGCCCGCACGCGATTGCGCCATAGCCGGACGTCAAAGCCGGCCTCATAGGACGTGTTGATTTCGGGGCGCAGCATCTCATTGCCCAGGATATTGGGGTTGCCTATACCGCGCGTGAAGCCGTTCTGACCCAGATACGGGAAACTTATCCCATTGGTAAACCCATCGGTGAAGGTTGGCCGCGAATAATACGTCCTCGAACTGTAGATCAGGGGTTCGCGGCCCGCTTTTGCATACGATAGCCGTATTTTCAAATACGACAACACACTGTTTTCATCCATCATCTCGGTGGGTACGAACGACAAGGCGGCATTTGGGTAAAAGAAACTGTTCTTTGCCCGCGGGCCGAAGGTGGAGGCCCAGTCGTTGCGGCCGCCAATGGTGAGGTAAACCAGGTCCTTGTAACCGATATCGACGGTTCCGAAAACACCCGCGATCCGGTGCAGCAGATCCTGGTCGTCGGCGTACAGGTTGGCGGCATTTTTCAGGTTGTAAAAATTTGCAGCGGCCAGCACAGTGCCCCGGGCGAAATTGGTTTTGTCTTCCCGGTGGTTCAACTGGGAACCGATCGTGACATTGGTCGAGATATCGCCGAACCGTTTCTTGAAAGCAGCCAAAAAGTCGGTGTTGACTTCTTCATGCCGGATGTTGGATTCCCATACCTCGCCACGCGGATCAAAGTTTTGGGCGCCGATGTCCCAGATTTGCTGCCGGGCGTCATTGTACATGTCTGTACCAATGCGCATGGTAAAGGTGAGCCAGTCTACCGGGAGATAATCGAAGCCAATCGAGCCCGAGAAGCGACCCAGGTTGGTTTTGTTTGGGTTGTGATAAGCCGACCAGAGCGGGTTGTCATATGCCGAAAAATAGGTGTACTGCGAACCGTCGAGGTTCTCGTAGCCCAGCGGCGAGTTCCCACCCAGGATGTTAAAGTCGGTCGGCATCCGGGTGAGCGCCAGCATAACGCCGGAGAGGTTGCTGCCGTTTTGAGCCTTTTTGTCCTGAAGGGCCGTATAAGCGCCGCTCACGGAAATTTTAAATTTATCTACCCCGGTGGTAGCGGTTAAGCGGAAGGTGTTTCGTTTCAATTCCGTATTGGGCACAATACCGGTTTGGTTCGCATTCCCGTACGCAAACCGGAAGGCGGTGTTGTCACTGCCTCCTGCGAAGGAAATGTTGTTGACGATAGATCTGCCATCGTTGAAGTACGTATCCAGGTTATCAAAATGCTGGGTGGCCAACGGGCCCCAGCTATTGGGGGTTTCTGTAGCGGCAACCCCAATGGGATCGCTACCGGTAACCATGTTGTTGGCATCGGTAATTGCTGCTCCACCGCCGTTTCCCTGGCCGTACTGGCTTTGCAGATCGGGCAGTTTGTTCACCTTGTCGATGCCATAGGAGAAGTCGTACCCGACTTTCAAATGGCCTTTTGTGCCTTTTTTGGTGGTGATCAGGATTACGCCGTTAGCAGCGCGTGTTCCGTACAAGGAGCTGGCAGTCGGGCCTTTGAGGACCGAAATGTTCTCAATATCGTTCGGGTTGATGTCCAACGCGCGATTTGATTCATTTACCCCCTGCAAATTTGGATTGAACGGGTAATCCGAGCCGATTACGGAGTTTACCGCATTGTCGTACGGGATGTTGTCGATCACGATCAGCGGTTGGTTGTCCAACTGGAACGAGGAGTTCCCCCGGATCAGGATTTTGGACGACGCACCCGGCGTGCCGGCCGAACCAATAACCTGAACGCCGGAACTTTTGGCGGCCAATGCCTGTATGGCATTGACCTCTCCGGACCCGGTGACGGTAGAACCTTCCACTTTCGTGACAGAATAACCCAGCGACTTTTCCGAGCGCGTGATCCCCAGGGCGGTGACAACGGCTTCCTGAAGTACAGTGCCGGATTCCAGCACTACGTCGACGACGTTGGATGGCCCCAACACCAGTTCCTTGGTGGAAAACCCGGTGTAGGTAAAGACGAGGGTGTTGGCACTTGGGGGCACGCTCACCGTGAATTTTCCGGTGGCATCGGTTACGGCGCCTGAGTTGGTGCCTTTGACGCGTACAGAGGCGCCGATGAGCGCTTCTCCATCGTCCCCCTTCACGGTGCCTACGACCGTTCGTTGGGCAAGAGCTAACCCCGTCAGAGCAAATAACAGGGCTAGTGTTGTTAGTAATCGCTTCATACCAATAGAATTAATTAGTTAAAAAATTAAATGAGTAATGCTTCGGATAAAGCGCAGCTATTTCAGCGCGCAACCCCATCGGCGCGATTACATACCCTGTTTTTGCAAAACACAGCGGCCCGTTATCCGCGATGGGATAACTTCCAGAAGTTTGAAATTGGTAGGTGAAACGATTATGAAGTAGAACACTTCACACAGTCGCGTTACACCTGCACAAAGCAGGCGCAACAAAGACAGGCTTAACGGCGAAAAACGCCATTACCACTGCAAGCCTGTCTGACTTCAAAAGTTTGAATTGGTTGGAAACTAATGATTATTAGGAAGGAATAGTGGTCAGAGACCAAAAATGCAAGATCAAAGATAACGGATTTGACAAATGTGCAAGCATAAAATTTAACCTTCACCTTAGAACATGTTTGGATTTTCATGCTGAGGCGAAAATGGGAAAAAATTTAATTTCAGGCAAGGCAAATTTTGCAGGCGTATGCGGGCAATCCGCCGAAAAATTTAACGCAGTATGAAATTAAATTTTCTATTTGCAGCCCAGCAATGAAACTCCAAACATGTTCTAAATTGGCGCAAAAGCCTTTTCAGGCTAATTGCCGGAGGTACATGCGGATCGTATTCGACAGGCCGTAATACAACGCGTCGGCAATCAAGGCATGGCCGATGCTAACCTCAAGCAAACCCGGGCATTGATCGGCAAAATATTTCAGGTTGTCCAGGTTCAGATCGTGGCCGGCGTTCAGTCCGATGCCAACCGCACCCGCCACGCGGGCTGCATTCGAATACGGCGCCATGGCTGCCGCCGGGTTGGCCTTAAAATCGTGCGCATAGGGACCGGTGTATAGTTCCACCCGGTCGGAGCCCACCGCTTTAGCGCCTTCTACCATGCGCGGCTCGGGATCGACAAACAGCGATACCCGTATATTCTTTTGGTGTAACGCTTCGATCACTTCGCGCAACAGACCGGCATGGCGCAGGGTATCCCAACCGTGATCGCTGGTGAGTTGTTCGGTGGCATCCGGCACGAGCGTGCACTGATGCGGCGGGTTGGCCAGCACCAGGTCGAGGAATTCGGGGGTCGGATTGCCCTCAATGTTAAATTCGGTTGTCACCACTGCGCGCAATGCCGGGATGTCGTCGAAACGGATATGGCGCTGGTCGGGGCGGGGGTGCACCGTAATGCCCTGGGCGCCGAATGCCTCGCAATCCTGCGCTACCTGGACCAGGTTGGGCAAATTGCCGCCGCGCGCATTGCGCAACAAAGCGACTTTGTTGATATTCACGCTTAACCGGGTGTTGTTCATCGTTGTTGTGGTCTTGTTATTCGCTGAACCGCGAACAACGTTCTATTTTTGACGCAAAATTACAGGTTGCATGGAAGATACTACCGAAGACAGGCCAGAAACACCGGCTGAACAAGTTTCCGAACCGGTTTTGCCCCCTTATGCCGGCCCCCGCGTGCGTAACGTGTTGCTGGTGCAACTGGGTTTGAGTATCGGGCTTTCTATTGCCGGCACGCTGCTTTTTACCGTATTGGTGCATTGGTTTGACTGGGATACTTCGGTGCTCAACGGGGTGCTGGCCCCCGATGCTTCCTGGGAAGAACGTTGGCATATGCGCCTGCTGTTGGTGATCAGTCACGTGGCGACTTTTGTAGTGGCGGGCTGGATGACCGTGCGGATGTTTTACCCGCCCGCCAGGCATGCGCTGGAATACCTCCGGGCCGAAACCCGTCCCCAAGCGCGGGATGTGCTCAGCGGCGTTTTATTGATGTTCCTCTCGATGCCCCTGGTGCTTTTCCTGTACAATGTTAATAAGGCATTGCCCTTGCCCGATTCGTTCCATATCCTGGAAGAACAAACCAACGATGCCATAAAAGGCCTGCTGCAAATGGACAACGGCTGGGAATTGCTGGCCAACCTGGTCCTGATCGCGCTGTTGCCCGCAATAGGAGAAGAACTGGTCTTTCGCGGTGTGGTGCAACAACAGTTGATGCGCCGGATCGCGCAGCCTTGGGTGGCCATATTGCTGACGGCCGCCATTTTCAGTTTTATTCATTTTCAGTTCGAAGGTTTTCTGCCGCGTATGCTGCTGGGCATCCTGTTGGGGTGGCTGTATTGGCGTACGCAAAATTTCTGGGTGCCGGCAACGGCGCATTTTGCCAACAATGCGTTTCAGGTCGTCGGCCAGTACCTGTACAGCCGGGAAATTTCAACAGTCGACCTGGAGCAAGATGTCGAGGTGCATTGGCTGGCCGCGCTTTTTTCCATCCTGATGGTACTTGCCTTGATGCGATGGATGGTAATCCGTAAGCAATTACAGTAACATAAAACTCAAACGTAATCCATGGATCAACTGCTTGGAATCGGTTCGCGCGTCAAACACCCGGCCTTCGGCGACGGGGTGATTATCCGGCTGCATGTGGCAGCGTACGAAGTTTGTTTTATTCAATTCGGTATAAAAATGGTGGGCAAGGAATACAGTGCCTGGCAGGTCGTGGAGGCTATTGCACCCGAAGAGCCGGTCACTTTTACCGAAGCGGAACGATCGCTGGTCCGTATCCTGCGCACCTGGGCGGGTACTAACCTCGAACAAGTCCCCCTCGGCGACCGATGGGTAGGCGGCAAAATGGTGTTGCAGGCGGAAGGCGTCCAACCGAAAGAGGTGCCGATCGAAACCTTTTTTCACAAGATCGTCATGATGCGCGACCGGCTTCGGGTGCTCGAGCAAAGCATCAACGCGCACAAAAAACTCAACGACGAGGATAAGATCAACCTCCAGCAATACATTACCCGCTGCTATGGAAGTATGACGACCTTCAACGTACTGTTCAAAAATCGCGACGACTATTTTGTGGGGGAGAGTTCAAAAGACTGAACTGTTTTTCCCGGGTTCCTGAACCGCTATCGGCGCTTTTCAGAACCGGAGTTATTTTCCTGGCGTTTACTTCGTTATCCGGCATAAAAAAGCGGGGGTGCTGCAATGCAGCACCCCCGCTAAATAATATTTTTGAAAAGCAACTTAGAATTTATTGCTTCTCAAATGTTCTGACTGCCAGGCCCCATTGGCACAGCGCTGCGCCCGTATGGACGGAAGATGCGCTGGCGGAGGGGAATTCAAACACTTTCCAACTCACCGTGAAGGGCGATGTATTGGTAATCTTGGGCGGATACTTGTTGGTGTATTCCGAACTCGCCAACGATACCGGGGCGCCCGGGTCTACCAATTGCAGGCCGCCGCCACAAGGATTCTTCTGGTTCGGGAACGACAGGCTGTCGCCACCCGAAGAGTTCTTGTAGTTGTAGAACAAATACGGGAACGGCGGAACACCCGCGCCACCCGGATTGTCAATAACATACACTCCGTCGAACACTTTCTTTAGCTGGATCAGTACACCATTGGACGTTCTTTTGTAGGTGCCCTCCATGGCCGTTGGGCCAGGGTTGGCAATAGAGCCGGCAATAACGATATTCGACCCGATCGTGGCTTTGTAGTTCGACTTGTTGAACTTCTGGAATGTAATGCTGTAGCCGCCGATTTTGGTGGTATCGGGCCAGCCAATAATATCGCTCTTCATGATTTTGACGGAGTCGGCGCCCGTTTTGCCGCCATATCCGCCGTCGAAGCCCACCACCGAGTCAACGGCAATGGCGACAACATTAGGCACGTCGGAGTATGCGGTACTTTGCCCCAACCCGTATACATACGCATCTTCGATATATTGAATAGCGATATACGGAATAGATGTTGGTCTGGGTACGGAATCAGCGTCCGGCAGTTTATGGCAAGCTGTGAACAGTAAGATACCGCTACCAATAAAAAGCGCGAGGATCAATATAATCTTATTTTTCATATTTCATTGAATTTTTATTGGTCCCAAAATACTTTGTCTGTGATCAGATGTTGGCCCGGGAAGTTTTTATTCAGGCTTTCTTCTGTTTCCGGGTAGGGCAGAATGCTCGGATATACCCCGGCGCCCAGGGAATTTTTCTTGGGCGATTGGAAAATGCCGCCGGTCGAAGCGAAGATCGGGTTGCTGGCATTGTCCAATCTCCTGGTTTCTATCCACGATTCTACCGGTTGCAAGCCGTCCATGCATGTCCACTTTTGAAGAGCGATGGATTTAATGGCGCTTTTCAGATCAGTGGTGCTCATTGCACCGGCTGCTGCCAGGTAGTCGTCAGCATCGGTGGCGTCCAGGCCAAGATATTCAAAGCTGGCTTGTACGGCAGCATTGTAAGCATCCACGGCATCCGTTGGCGTTTTTGTTTTGGCAATTAACTCGGCCAGCAACAAATTGCTTTCCCAAGCCGACATCAAGAATACGGGTGCGGTCGGGCTGAAAATCAGGCCGCCTGCAGCCTTGAGTGCACCGGCAGGGCGGGAGAACGTTGCATTCGGCGGTTGGCTGGAGATATCGCCGGGATACAGGCCTTTGTGCGTGCCATCGGGAGCCCTGTCGAAGAAAGCATCGATCCGCGGGTCTTGGGTAGCGCCCAAGTGATCCAGGACTGTTGTTGTAGCCACGTAATAGTTGCCTAGTGCCGTACTTTTAGCCGCTTTCCAGAAGGGGTTGCTGTCGTTCGAACCGCCGGGGAACGCCACGAAGGCGCCTTCGTCGTTGGTAAGAATAAATGCGTCGTCGTTGCCGCCGTAGAGCAGATCTGCTTTGGCAAGGCTGGCCGAAGTGCCCTCCCGGAGATACATTTTCAACAGCAGGCTATGGGCGAATTTGTCCCATTTTGTCAAATCGCCGCCGTAAATCAGGTCATCTGCGCCGGGGATTAAGTAGGCGCCGCCGCGTTCGAGGAGGTCGATGGCTTCCAACAATTCGCTTTCCATGGCCGGGTACACCACGTCTTTTGCATTGTCATAGGTAGGGGCCAGGATGGAACCGTCTGCGATATCGCCTTTCAAAGCCTCATTGTACGGAATATTGCCAAACAGGTCGGCATTTACCTGGAAATTGTAGGCTTTCATAATTTTGGCAATGGCGATATAGTAGGCTTCCGTGGAATTTTTAGTGATAAATTCCAGGTTAACGTTACTTCTGTACAGGCGGTTAAATACCTCACTGCTTTCCGAAGATGCCCATTTGTGTTGGTCCGGGTCGCCCAGCGACACCCCGGGGCCGCCGGTGTAGTATTGGCAAAAGATGGCCAGGTTGGGGAATATCCGTTGCCCGATGCCAATGGCCGTTTGCAACTGGGCCGAGCTCAGCTGCAAGTCGATTCGGGAGGTGGTCGCCTGGTTGGGATCGACATTGACATCCAGATAATCCTTACACGAAGGGAAGGAAATACCCATGCCAACGATCAGCAGGATAAAGAATTTATATTTATAGGTATTCATGAATGATTCCTTTTAGAATTAGAAGTTAAGTCTGATCTCCGCACCATAGCTTTTCGTGCTGGGCGTCGTGGTTGTTTCAATACCCACTGCGTCAGAAGCGCCGCCGACGCCACCGACTTCCGGATCAGCAAATACGTTTTCCTTGGCCACCCAGTATTTCAGGTTTTTGCCGAAAACACCGATCGTGAGGCCTTTGAACATTCCCAGTCGGGTGCTCGGGAAGGAGTAGGAGATGGCGACTTCGCGCAATTTCAGGTAAGAAGCATCGAACAGGTAAGCGCCAGCAGGTTGTGCTTTGAAATAATTGTAGGCGCTTGTTTCCGTCGTGTTGGTCGTAAAACCGCCACTGCCGTCGGCCACAACGCTATTCTCTACAACAAACGGTTGCCGGTCGTGGATCACGGTGGTTTGGGCCGTACCGTTGAATTCGGTGCTTACGGCTGTTCCGGAATAGAATAAACCGCCTTTTTTACCGTCCAATAAGGCGCGGATGGACAGGTTTTTCATCACCCGGATTTCAGTACCCAAAGAGGCCAGGAATTTGGGCTGGTAGTCGCCCAGATACTCCAGCGTCGTACTTTGCTTCGGATTACCGACGGCATCCACAATGAGATGACCTTGCGGATCATACTGGTAGGTCGTGCCTTTAAAGGTGCCAAACGGCTTGCCTTCGGCTGCCACCAGGTTCAACGAACCGTGACCAGCAAAGTGAACCAGGCTGGTGTAAATATTCAACTCGTCGGTATTATCCTCGTTTTTGATGATCTCTTCCACAACGTTCTTATTTTTCGACCACGAGCCGTACAATTTCCAGTCGAACATGCGGCTGCGTACGACATTGAGCCGTACCGCCAGCTCATGACCTTTGTTGGTCATGCGGCCGATATTCAACGGAATAACCGAATAGCCCGAAGACCAGGGGATGTTTACATCCACGATTTGGTTCTTCGAATTGATGTGGTAGTACGTGTACTCGATCTCAATGCGGTTGTCGAGGAACCCGAGGTCAACACCAGCTTCAGCCGTTACGGAAAGTTCGGGTTTCAGATCCGGGTTGCCGATAACGTTCAATTTTTGAGCGCCCGGTTGACCGTTGAAGGGGAAGCGAACCTGGTAATCGTCGCCCAAATCCAGCAGCAGCGGGTTCAGGCCGTAGTAGCTATCGAGCCGGTATTGCGGCGCATCTTTACCGGCGGTACCGATGCCCGTTCTGATCTTGAGGAAGTTAAGCGGGCCGAGGTGCACCGTTTCGAGGTTGGTCGGTACGATCGACAAGCCGCCGCCCTGATAGAAGAATCCTCTTTTGTCTTTCGGCAGCGTGGAGGAGTAGTCCTGGCGGGCGGAATATTCGCCAAACACCCAGTTTTTAAACCCGAGCGATGTGTTAAAATAACCGCCCATGATCCGGTATTTGCCCGAAGCGGCCGAAGCCCGCGGCGATTCAGCCGAGTTCGTCAGATCGTAGAAATCCGGAATAACAAGACCGCCGACAGTAGTGCCCGCAACGAAGCGGTTGGCCTGATCGATGGAGTTGAAGCCCAGTGTGGAGCTGATCTTGAAGTTTTCACCAAGCGGCCTCGAATAGTTGGCATACGCATCATAGATCATGTGAATGATCCGGTTGGTGCTTTCTTTGTAGTAGCCCAGGCTAAAGGCGTTCCGCGGACTTTCGAAGTCGCTCAGGGTGCCGTCCGACCAGGAAAGGGTTCTTTCATAGGCGAATTTTGGACCCTTTTCGGTCACGTTGCTGGTGATAAAGTTGGTGCTGATTTTTCCCACTACCGACAGATACTGGACAGGCGTGAAGGTCAGCGAAACGCTCGAGACGATGTTGTCGACCGTGTTCCGCACATCTTGTTGGTCCAGGATATAGAACGGGTTGATCGAATATTGGCCATAGAACCCTTTGAAATCGTGGTACGGGCTGTTGTAATTGCGCAATTCGGCAAACGGAATATTCGGCGGCGTTTGCGTGGCAAAAGCCATGGCCGGTGTGCCGGAAGAATAACCGAACGGATAACCGCCTTCCGTGGCGCCGCGCTGGTTAATTTTGGAATAGCTCAGCGAAAAGTCGGAACGCAGTTTGGTGGAGAATTGCGAGCCAACATTCAACAACAGGTTGTGCTTGTTCAGTTTGGTGTTGTGCACGATACCGTTGTTGGTAAAGTTGGTGTACGACAGGTAATAGGTAAACTTTTCGGTTCCGCCGTCAATCGCAATACTGTTGCGGGCGGTATTGCCGACATCGAAGAAGTGTTTCAGGTTGTCTTTGACCGCGCTGTACGGGCGGACCAATTGCTCGATCTTGCCATTGTTCAACGGAATCAGGTTGCCATCCGCATCGGCTGGCGCGCCGGTCCAGGGAATCAACTGGCCGTCCAGCGGAGCGCCCCAGGCAAAGTTTTCACCCATAAAAATGTCGATACCGCCGCCGCAACCGTTGCAGGATTTATAACCGGAACCGAACTGTTGCTGCGGTTTGTAAACCAGATAAGGCATTTCTTCGCTGTAGGACGACGAAAAGGTAATATTGGCTTTATCGCCGCGCTTCCCTTTTTTGGTCGTGATCAGGATAACGCCGGAGCCGCCGCGCGAGCCAAACAGCGTGGTGGCGGCCGGCCCTTTCAACACCGTGACGCTTTCAATATCGTCGGGGTTGATGTCGTTGCCGCGGTTGCCGAAGTCCACATAGTTGTCGCGGTCGCCGGCTTTACCCGTTCCGCCGCCGCCCGAAGCGGCAGAGTTGTTGACGGGTACGCCGTCTACAACAATCAGCGCGTTATTGCCTTGCGTCAGCGAGGTTTCACCCCGGAGAACGATACGGGTAGAGGCGCCGACGGCTCCGGAAGCGGAGTTGATTTTGACGCCGGCCACTTTCCCTTGCAAAGCGTTTAGCACGCTTTTGTTCGTGACTGAATTGAGATCGGAGGAGTTGACCGTTTGGTTGGCATAAACCACGTCGCTTTTGTTCCGGGCAAGTCCCGTAGCGGTGACTACCACTTCCTCCAGTTTGGTGCCTGCCTCGAGCACGACATCAACCGTGTTCGATGGGCCCAGCGTAATTTCCTGGGTTTTGTGACCCGTGTAGGAGTACACAAGGACGGTAGCTCCTGCAGGAACGGAAACGGAATACCGGCCGTTGATATCCGTCAGGGCGCCCGAGTTGGTTCCCTTGACCCTGATGGAGGCGCCGATGAGTACATCTCCGTCATCGCCGGAAACCGTACCTACTACTGTACGCTGGGCAAGCGAAATGCTCACCACACCTAACAGCAGCATGAGAGTTGTTAGTAATTGCTTCATACTAAATTTGAATTGGTTAACAAATATTTGGATGAGTTCCTTTTTTGCATTCAATTTCAGAAGACACCGTTGGGAATTAGCTCCGTTGCAACCCAAGGGCAGCATTCGATAACTTAAGTCTTAGGTAAAATGAATACAGTAAGGCGGATTAAACTTTGCTTCTTTGATTTAGGGGAGGTTCATTTGAATTGCTCAAAAAAAAACGCTGATAGCCAGATCTCGGAATACCGTGTCTGGCGATCAGCGTCTAAGCAACTGGAAAGTTTAATTTGGTCTGCAAATGATTGCAAATTTTGACTGGATTATTTTCTACTGCCAAAGGTAGCGTTCAGTGCCGGAAAATTTTCGTAAAATTTTTGTAGAAATTTAATAAACGTAAATCTTTTACCAAATCGAAATTTTATACAATGTTCATTTTCAAAGGGATGTGCCTTAACACTGTAGCTGCGATTTTTCGCTGTTCAACCCAAGAATTTAATTGGGCGGGCCAACACTCCACTGGAGTCGGCCGGCCAGCCAGCCACTAAAGCTGCGTGAAAATCCAAACGCGTTCTTATCGGGATTCCAGCCAGTTCAGCCTGATTCTTCTGACATCTGCAAGGAATGCTCCAACAACCAACAGGTATTCCAACGCAATCCAACCGTATTGTTCACGGAATCCGCCGCCAGCGTAATGGCTGTACGAAAAGGCTGCGGCGCCTGTCCACACCAGCGGGTACCGCCATGGGGTAAGCAGGCTCAGGGCAAACGGCAGGGTAATATACCAGGGGTGTACCGTAGTGGAAAAAACGAGGTACAGCGTGGAAGCCAACACCATGGCAGCCAACATGTTAAATCCACTTGGGCCCGAAAAAACAGGCAATGCTTGCGGCTGGTTGCGCTTCTTCGAGTACCTGCTTATTCCAAAGGCCAATAGCAACACCCCGCAGCCCACCAAGAGTGCCAGTACCGGCCCCAGCGTGCGCGCCACATCCATCGACGGCGGAGCCAGCGCCTGACCGGCCCATTTCAACACGTAATATAAACTGGCGTTGAATTCAAACTGGCGGAAGTACAGGTTGAGGCTTCCGGCCATGTTGCGCACGATTTCCGGTTGCAGCAGCGGTGCAAACAGCCCTGCGCAGATCAGGGCGAATAGCGCAATAAAACGAAATCCCCTTCGCCAGCCAAGCTGGGCCCATACAATGGGCAGAAAAAGCAAGGGGACCAATTTACTGGCCGTGGCGAGCGCCCAAAAACCCGCTGATAACAAAAGGCGTTCCCTGTATAAAGCAAGACATCCCGCCAGTAAAAAAAACAACATCGCGCCCTCGAAATGGCAGTTGCCGCTGATTTCGAGCAGCACCAGCGGGTTCAGAGCGTAGGCCAGCCCCGCATTAATCCCGGTTGCCGGTTGGTGAAACCGCGTTAAAAGTGCGATAGTGCCGGCTTCACAAACCAACAAAAATAGCTTCAGGACAAAAACACCCCCCGATACGCTTTCCGGGAATATTTTGGCTGCCATCCAAAACACACCCTGGCACACTGGTGGATACACAGTATAGTAGTCGGGTGAGTTGAGCCGGTGAAACAATTCCGGTGTAATGCCGGGTATTGCGGGTAGCGTTATAAAATAGGAGGGTGGGTGCGCAAAGGGATGAATGCCGTATGCCGACAGGCGGCCGTCCCACAGGAATCGGTAAAAGTCGTCCGACAAGTTCGGCAAGCAAAATAACAGCACGACCCGCAGGGCAAGACCTAATCCGAGGAACCAGATCAAGTTATTGTCTCGCTCCTTTTGCCAAATTATCCAGAGGTATGCCGCAAAAAGTAGGGTGTATACCAGGATGAGTGGTTGAAAGTCAGGCCGTTGTATGCAACAGCCCAATTGCCATACTCCCACGAGCATGGCTGCACTGATGGCGAGGCGAAGATAGAACGAGTGGGCGCCGGGCATGGCGCAAAAGTAATTCAGCGCACCGGCGTCCGGTGTTCAAAAATGAATTTATGGTAAGCGCCGGCTACCGGAACTTCGATCAAAATCCGGTGCAGAAAACTGCTGTTCCCCCGGATTTTTACAACCCCTTGAATCGCTTCTCCGGGGTTCAGCGTCTGCTTGCGGATAAGACCGTCTTCCGGCACTTCCGGGACTACCGTCGGAGGCGGCGCCGAGGCGATAAGAAAGGCGGTATTGAACGAGAAGTCGATCCAATCCAGTGTTGTGAAGTAATCGGCATGCCATCCCCCCCGGTCGCCGCCGCCGCCCGACGATGACGATCCGTGGTGATGGTCGGTCGCTTTTGAAACGGCAATAATGGCGGCGACTGTGCCGATCACGATTGCCGTGCCGATGAGAATAT
This sequence comes from Saprospiraceae bacterium, assembly GCA_044230315.1. Taxonomy (GTDB): domain Bacteria; phylum Bacteroidota; class Bacteroidia; order Chitinophagales; family Saprospiraceae; genus M3007. The sequence continues at coordinate 764 of JBGARJ010000007.1, read as the reverse complement.
CCCGGGTATTTTTCCAACGCCGATATTCTTCGGCGCCGAAAACGCGCAGCGGTTGCATTTGGCCAAAGGCATCATACCCGCTGGCCTTGATCGCTTCGGGGTCGAAGGTGTAGGCGGAGTCGCTGTCGTTGTACACATACACGAGCAGGCTGAGGTCTTTTTCACCGCGGGCACTCAGCCCCGCGGTGAGATCCCCTCCGAATTGCCGCGAGCGCAGCCCGGGCAATCCTCTTGTATATACCGCTTCCATCTGACCCGGTTGCGTGGCAGCCGGGCGGTAATAATAGGTGCTGACACAAGCGCTCAACCCCAAAATAAGGGTGAGCGCAATCCATGTGGAACGCATATGTAGCAATGAACTTAGGAGTTTGATATGGTCTCCAAATATACGCTCATTTGGCCTGCAGGTGCAAACTTATTGCAACTGGTACAGCACATCGCTGATTTTTGCGCTGTAAGCCTTGACGTAATCCGGGAAGCCGTCGGTTTGGGAATCAATTTGCCAGTGGTACGTAACATTATCCTTTTTCATCTCCACATAATATACGGGCTGGTCGGCGCAACCACCGCAGGCGTACGTTTTGCCGTTTTCATTCAACAACTCTGCCGGCAGTTCATCGCGCAATTTTTTGGCTACATCATATTTGTCGGCAGTCAACGGAGTGCTTTGAAAGACATAGGCACCCTGATTGTTTTTTTCGCCGTAAAACATGTCTGTACCGGCAATCTTATAACCGGCTTTGCAGCAATCCAGGCAGAAGCAA
>JBGARJ010000006.1:0-186315 GCA_044230315.1 Saprospiraceae bacterium | reverse complement strand
GCTTGCAGAAAATCGTCCTTGGTCACCGGTCGGCGTCCGCGTTGTGGATGCACCGGCAGGGATTCCATGATCTGCGCTTCGGCATCACGGTACCGGTTGTAGGCATGGCGCAGGAAGATGAGACCCAGAACGGGGAAGCTGTATTCAGTAGCGGTGAGTTTGGAATTGGCTCGAAGTTGATCGGCTGCTTTCCAGAGTTTGTCTTCGAGTTGCCGGAGTTGTTCGCCTGTCATGCGGGTCCTGAGATTTAGTGTTCCCGCGTATCCGACAAATATTTTAGATGAAGTGGTTTCCGGATGACGGGCAGTTTGTGATGTCGAGGTGATTTATTGCGGTGCAATATAGTACGTGTGCCGTAATCGGAGAATAGGCGCCGTGGAATTATGTGTCAAGTGGTTGACAATGAAAGGTTTAGGATGTACACCCGCAAGCCTTGGCTTTTCGCAAGCCACTTTTCACCGGGTATACCTGGCGGTAAATTTCTGCAAGCTGCAGAAAAAGCGCTTAGTTCGACTCTAGCCATTTTATCCAGCCTTCAAATCCATAAGGCATCCAGCTCTGTTTTTCAGCGACGAGATGCTGCCTGTCGATGATTTTTACCCCCTAATGTTGGGCACTTTTGCATTGAAATCTCTGCTATTTCACTACCAAAGAGAAAGGGGACTATGGCTTTTTGCCATAATCCCCTGCTGCTCAGTGTCGGGACGACAAGATTCGAACTTGCGACCACACGCCCCCCAGACGTGTACTCTACCGGGCTGAGCTACGTCCCGCAAAAAAGTCGGACCAACGGGATTCGAACCTGTGACCTCCACGATGTCAACGTGGCGCTCTAACCAACTGAGCTATGGCCCGTAACGCCGCCAGCCTGCGGCAAAAAACACCCACCTCCACCTATCGCTCAAAGCGGGTGCAAAGGTATGATCTTGAACCTTTAAAAAGCAAACCCAACTCTTTATTTTTTACCCTTCGACGCATCACGGCCCTACCGGGGCGCTTCCGCGCGGCAAAAGGTGGCGCAGCGCACGCCGTTTCGGGTCAGCACCTGCAGCACGTACAGGCCGTCCGGCAGGCTGCCCACGCCGATATCCGGGTTGCTGCCCGTGTCCGGCACAGCGGAGTACACGATGCGCCCGTTCAGGTCTGCGATCTGTACCAGCACGGGCTCGATATCCGGGTCGATCTGCACCCGGAGCCGTTCCGTGGCCGGATTGGGGAACAGGACCAGTTGCCGGGGCCCGGCGGGTACCGGCTGTACGGCAGTCGATACGTTCACCGTTTCGCAGCTGCCCCATTTTACGGCCAGGATCGTATCATGCGGCGGCACGAGGTACCCGCGGTCGGTGTTGTACCATTTGACGCAGGCGGCCGGCACCGATTCGCGGTACTGGAGGTAGTTGGTCCAGGTATTGGTGGTGAGGTGGTAGTACGCGCCTTCGTCGCCCGGATGGAGGCGCAGGGTGTAGCGGTACAGGTTGCCGTACCAGAGCGTCATGGGTACGATCTGCCAGGGCGAACCGGTGAAATCGCCGGTGACGTACACGCCGTTCGACACGTTTTTTCCGGTCATGTCCACCACGAACGCGACGTTTACGCTGTCGGGCACAGGCGGCTGCAGGGGCGCGCAATCGCCCCAGCGGAACGCGTACAGCGTGTCGTGGCCCGGCACGTTGTACTGCCGGTCGGTGGCCATCCAGCCGGCGCAGGCGGCCGGCACGGATTCCCGGGCCGACAGGGTCTTGTCGTTCAGGAAATAAAAACCGCCGGTTTCGCCGGAAGGACGGTAGACGAAGGCGCCGTACAAATTGTTGCCCAGATCGGCCATCGGAAGCGGCTGTCCGGGCGGATCGGTAAAGGTGCCCGCGACAAAGACGCCCTTGGATACATCCTGCCCCGTCATGTCCACCTGGAACGACACTTTGTAGGCGTTGCTGTCGGGATAAAATACCGGATCGGTCCAGCGGCCGCCGCCGTTTTCCATAAAATTGGTGTTTACCGGGTCGAAAAAAACGACGTTGTCCTGTGCCGAGCCTTGTCCCCAGGGGGTGCGGCAGGGCGTCGATACCCAGTCCGGCTCCCAGTACACCACGCCCAGCCCGCCGGCCCGCCGGACTTCCCACGCGTAGTCCACCAGGTATTCCAGTTGTTTTTCGGGAGTAAGCGGCAGGTATTTCGGGTCGGGCGTGGTCAGGAGGTTCGGCGAACTGTCGAAGTTCTGCGTGGTCCACGGATAGGCCGTCTCGAGGGCCATTACCGCGTAGCCCGGGAAACTGGCCTTCAGGTCCCGGATCACATTGCCCATGTTTTTAATGCTGCCTTTGTGCCAGTTGTAGTAATAGGAGAATCCCATGATGTCGAAGCCGGTCACGCCGTTGTCGATCAGGGTTTGGTACAGGTATTTGAGGTTGGCCGGGCCGGCGAAGTGCAGGGCGATTTTGGGGTGGATGGCCGTGGTATCGCCCACATCGCGCACGGCCTGGATGGCGGCGTTGAACAGCATGGCGTGCCGGCTCCAGCTGGTGCTGACCACGCCCGTGGGGTTGAACGCGGCGTCTATGCCGGCGTGCATCAGGAAACCGCCGTTGGTCTCGTTGCCGATCTTGACGATATCGGGCATGAGGCCTTCTGCGTTGAGCGTGCGGAGCAGGCCGACGGTGTAGTTGTACACCGAGTCGCGGAGGGCGGTGTTGTTGTACGCCACATTTTTCCAGCGTGCGGGGATGACCTGGCGTCCGGCATCGGCCCAAAAGTCGGAATAATGCAAGTCGAGCAGTACCTGCATGCCGGCGGCCCGGGCCCGGGTCATGGTTTTTTCCACGTCGGCCAGATCGCTGTATTGGGGTTTTACGCCTTGGGGCTGCAGCAGGTTTTTTTGCCAGACCGGGTCGACCCACATCCGCACGCGCACGAGGTTGGTGCCGCGGTCGGCGAAGATCTGAAAGATGTCCTTCCCCTGTCCGTTCTCCTTAAAGACGGCGCCGCAGTCTTCCATTTCGTTGGCGTAGGAAAGGTCGTGGCCGAAATAAAACGTTTGGGTGAACGCGGCATTGAGGGGCAGGACGCACAAAAGCCAGTGCCATAGATGTTTTTTCATCGGGAAACGGTTTTGCAACACATCGAAAAAAACACCGGGACAGGTCCGGGTTTGAATCGAGAGCGAAATTGAAAAAAACGCGGGCCATTTCCTACCTTTGGCCGCGACAAACCAACGGATTGCCACTTAAATTCTGATGAAAGAACAAATCCTGCAATTGATCGGCGACGGCCGTACCGAAGATGCCCTGGCCTTATTGGCCCAGGCAACCAGCGAAGCCATCCTGCTGCAATCCCGCTACAGTGCCGGGAAGAAACAATACAATATGGGCCTAATCGAGTTCAGCGAATGGCAGCGGACGCAGGCACAGATCAACTACGCCGCGCTGGAACTGGCCAATTCACTAAAGGAAAATGCCCCGGGTGCGGCGAATACCAATACCGCCGGCTCGACGGGCAACCCCGGACAAAGCGGAAAAACGGCTACCCAACGCACGGTATTTATTTCCTACAACCACGGCGACGCGGAAGTAGCCCGGCAGGTCCGGACCTTTCTCGACGGCAACCAGGTGGATGTGATCATCGACGAAGACGACATGCCGGCCGGCAAATCGATCATGGAGTTCATCCAGGAGAGCATCAAAAAATGCGACGCCGTGCTGTCGATCGTTTCTTCGAAAAGCCTGGAATCCGGCTGGGTGGGTCAGGAAAGCGTGGCTTCGATGTACGCCGTTTGGCTGGCCGATAAAATATTCATTCCGGTGAAGTTGGACAATGTGGCGTTCGATATCGACTTTCAGATCATGGCGCAGGAGAACCTGCAGAAAAAGATCGAAGACCTGGACACCAAGATCGGGAAATTGCGCCAATTGGGCGGCGACCCCCGGGCCTTCGACGACGACCGCAACCGGCTGTTCGAACTCAAGAACAACCTCGGCCAGATCATCCAACGCCTGAAAAGCGTCCTGATGCTGGATATTACCGCCGCGAATTTCGACGCCAGCATGCGCAAGGTATTGGACCGGCTCAACCAGTGAGCGCCCGCGCTTCTTTCACATCGTTCTAAGGTAAAAAATTACCGCCCCAGCCGTTCCATCACATAGTCTTTGTGGCTCCGCCCGATGGGAATGGTGCGGCCGGCGATTTCTACTTCGGCAGCGGAAAACGACTCGATTTTGTCGACCGCTACCAGGAACGACCGGTGTATGCGCAGGAAATTGTCGGAACGCATCAACTCTTCCAATTCGCCCAACTGGTAATGGGTGTTGTACGATTTACCTTCCGTGTGGATGGAAACGGAGTCTTTCAGGCTTTCGATGAACAGGATCTCATCGAGGTAGATCTTCACCGAGCGTTTGTTGACCGTAAAAAAATAGTACGGGCGGGTATTCACCGGGGCCGCTGCTTTGGGCGTCGCCGCGGTGACCATATCGGTCAGGCGGTGCGGATGCAGCAACTTGTTCGCGGCCTTGGTGAACCGGTTGAATTCGATGGGTTTGAGCAGGTAGTCGGTTACCTGCAGGTCGAAACCCTCCACGGCAAATTCATGGTAGGCCGAGGTGACGATCACTTTGGGCTGGTGCCGCAGTGTTTTGATAAATTCCAGGCCTGTCAGTTTGGGCAGGTTGATATCCAGGAAGATCACATCCACCGGGTGGGAATGCACCACATCCAGGGCATTGATCGCATCGGGGCAGGTATGCGTCAAGGTGAGAAATGGCGTCATTTCAATGTACTCCGCCAGGATTTCCGCGGCCAGCGGTTCGTCTTCAACAATTATACAACGAAGCGGTACCATATCCTCTGTTTTTATAGTGAACAGTGTGGTGCAAAGATCGGAAGTATTCCCGATGGCGTCAAATGACATTCGAGCGGGCAATGCGTTGCGCCGTTACAACTTATTGCGTGTAAACACCGCTTTTGTATCGACGAGGGGCGGGATATGGAATACGGAATACGGAATGCGGAATGCGGAATGCGGAATTTATGATCCCGGTTATTGAAATCAATCTTTTCCTGCTTCGAATCTAAAAATTCCGCATTCCGTATTCCGTATTCCGCATTCAAATCACTCCCAGCGCTTTACCGACCTTCGTAAACGCTGCTACTGCTTTTTCCAGGTGTTCGGGCTCGTGCGCGGCCGAGAGTTGCACCCGTATCCGCGCCTTGCCTTTGGGCACGACCGGATAGAAGAACCCGATCACGTAAATGCCTTCGTCGAGCAGCTGGCGGGCGAATTGCTGGGCCAGCGGGGCGTCGTACAGCATGATGGGCACGATGGGGTGGTCGCCCGGAATGATATCGAAGCCGGCGGCCGTCATCGATTGCCGGAACCACCGGGTATTGGACTCCAGTTTGTCGCGCAGCGCCGTGCTTGCGCTGAGCAGTTCCACGACCTTGATCGAGGCGCCCACGATCGCCGGCGCCACGGTGTTGGAAAACAGGTAGGGCCGAGAGCGCTGCCGGAGCAGTTCCACGATTTCTTTTCGGGCGGCGGTGAAGCCGCCGGAAGCGCCGCCGAGCGCCTTGCCCAGGGTACCGGTAATGATGTCGATACGGCCCATCACATTGCGGTATTCGTGGGTGCCGCGGCCGGTTTTGCCGAGGAAGCCGGTGGCGTGGCATTCGTCGATGCCCACCATGGCGTCGTATTGCTCCGCCAGGTCGCAGATCTTATCCAGTTGGGCGATCGTGCCGTCCATCGAAAAGGCGCCGTCGGTAAAGATGAGGCGCCGGCGCGCGCCGGCCGCCTCCTTGAGGCAGTCTTCGAGGGCATTCATGTCGTTGTGCCGGTAGCGGGATCGCTGCGCTTTGCACAGCCGGATGCCATCGATAATGGAGGCGTGGTTCAGTTCGTCGCTGATGATGGCGTCTTCCTCCCCGAGCAGCGGTTCGAACAACCCGCCGTTGGCGTCGAACGCCGCGGCATACAGGATGGCGTCTTCCTGCCCGAGAAATTCAGCCAGGCGTGCTTCCAGCGTTTTGTGGATATCCTGGGTGCCGCAGATAAACCGCACAGACGACAGCCCGAACCCATGCGACCGGATAGCGGCAATGGCCGCTTCGATAACCGCCGGGTGACTGCTCAGCCCCAGGTAATTGTTGGCGCAGAAATTCAGCACGTGCGGCAGGGCCGTCGTGTCGATAACGGGCCCTTGCGGGGAGGTGATGATGCGCTCTTCCTTATATAATCCGGCTTCCCGGATGCCCTGCAATTCGCTTTCCAGGGCGGGTTCGACATTTTTGAACATGGTGCGAAGTATGGTTTTACAAATGACAATCCGTTCCGGAATACCTCAACCGCCGCAGGCGCGCAGGTAAACCATGATCCCGCCGCCAATACCCAGCAGCAGCAGCAGGGGCCAAACCCACTGCATATCGGTGGCAGTGACAGGTGCATTTTCGGCGGGCGCCTCGGCCGGGTGGAGCCCCAGCATGGCACCCAATCCGCTGGGCAACGCCGCCAGAATGCGGTCGCGGTCGGCCAGCAGCAGGTTGGCCAGGCCGGATGCATTGAGGGTGCTCGCCTGGATGCGATGTTGCAACAGGCTCATGACCACGGGCCCCGCCACACCCGACAAAAAGGATACACTCGACGCCTTGGCGCCCGAAAAGGCCGCGATTCCGTTGGTCATGGCCGGCATACGGGCGCCAAAAAACTGCCCCATCCAATGGCCCGCGAGCTCCTTGGGATCATGGTGTGCCAGGTTGCCCGGGCGAAGCAGTACCTCGGGGTCGTCGATCAGGTGCGGCGGAAATTGCTGGAGCTGGTGGTACAGGCGTTCGAGTGATTCGGGGTGGTTGACCTGATCGAGCAGCCCGGCCAGAATGGTGGCGCTCAGCCCTTGCAAGGCTTTGGCCGTACTGGTTTCTTCTTCGCCCAACTGCCTGGCCGCTTCGGCAATGAAGGTAGGGGTGAGGTATTCTTTCACGGAGTCGAGCAATTTGGCCATCGCTTGTACTGTTTTTCTGTGTCGCGGTTTGACCCGGCAAGTTTACTATTTTGACCGGCAATTTACAGCCACCCGGCACAACAAGCATAATCTTTTAAAACGGATACCCGACTGCCAGGTTAAAATTGCTGATGTCGCGCCACGATACCCCCGACCAGTCGACCCAATAGCCCAGGTTTTTCGTCCGGAAAGGGCGGCGCAGTTTCAACCCCCAGTCGAACCGGAAGACGAAGTAGTCAAAATCAAAACGCAGGCCGAATCCCGTGCCCAACGCGATGTTTTTATAAGAGTCCCAGCGGATTTGGGCGTTGGGCCGGTCTTTGTCGGGTTTGAAGGTCCAGATGTTTCCGGCGTCGACAAAGACGGCGCCTTTGATCCACCAAAACAGGGGAAACCGCAGTTCGCCGTTGAATTCGACCCGGAAATCGGCAGCCTGAAAAAAGGGCTGGATGGTTTGCGGGGTATAATTGCCCAGCGAGTCGGTGGGGTAATACCCGCCGGGGCCCAGTTCGCGGATGCGCCAGGCGCGGATGCTCGAGGGGCCGCCCACGAAGAATTGTTTGACGAAAGGCACGCTTTTGGTGTCGCCGTACGGCAATGCGGCGCCTGTCCCGAACCGCAGGATCCCGGTCAGGTTTTGCGAGAAATCGCGGGTGTAACTCCCGGTCATCTCCAGGCGCAGGTATTTTGAAAATTCGAGGTTGGAGATCGTCCAGGTTTGTTCTCCGAAGGGCAGGGCCCACAGGCGGTTGAGGGCCAGTTCTTCCAGCCCCGACAACTCGGTGTTGACCCGGAAAAAGTACCGCTCGCCAAAGCCGTTCGTCCGGCTGGAATAGGTGTAGGTGAACGAGCGCAACAGGAAACCGGTGAACAACTGTTTGCCGAAACTATTGCGCAGAAATTGGTTTTGGCTGAAAATGGAGTCGGTTTCGAAGCGCGACTTCAGGTGAGGTTGCAGAATATCGATACCGATGTTGTCGAAAGAATAAATGTGTTGCGCATCGGAGCGCAGGTTGTACCCGAAGGCGGCATTGAACAGGTTGTAAACGTAGAATTCGCGCAGGTCGAGGTAGTTGTAATTGAGCCCTATGCGCACCTGCCCGTCGTTGCGCAGACGGTCGTAAAAGCCCTGGCGGATCAGGTGCCAGCGGTTCAGCCGCCGCCACATCCCGAAGTAATCGAAATACCGCGGGAACGTGAGTTCGTTCTGGAATTTGAACTCCTGCGAAAAAATGAAGTTTTTCGTGCCGGAGACCGGGTCGATTTCCAGGCTGTAGGCCACATCGGAGCGGATGTTTTCGGCCCCGTGCAACAGGTTGCGGTTGGTGGCCGACACGCTGGCCGATACGCCGAGCAGGCGTCCGCTGATAGTGCTCCCGGCGTTGGTCGATGAGTTGAGCTCCAGGTCGCGGCTCACCGAAAGTTTTTTGTTTAACGAAAAAGAGATGGTTACGTTGATCTTTTCCGGTTGGATCGAGTCCTGCAGGGGGCGCACGGTGACAAACCGGAAAATGCCGAGTGCGCTCAGGTTGCGCACGGTTTTGTCCAGGTCGTCCTGCCGGTACAAAGTGTCGGGCCGTACCGCGATAGTCTTGAACAGGCGGGCCGGATTTACGTCGAAATCGGGGTTGGCGGTAGCAAAGTAGATGCCGTTGATGGTCGTGTCTTTGCGGATCGTCGACAGGTCGGGCACGAGGTCGGAAAAGACGGCCACGTTGCCGATCACGTAGGTTTTATGCAGCGAAGAGTCGTCCTGGGGCAATACTTCCACCGTCACATTGGCCCGGGCATCGGTGCTGTCGCCCGTGAATTCCACGAAATTGGGAATAAAAAATGCATACCCGCGGTTTTTCATTTCAGTGGTGATCCGCAGTTTTTCGGCGTCGAAACTGCGGCTATCGAGCGCCCCGCCGGTTTTGATGAAGGAAGCGCCTGCTGTGGCCTGCAGGATCTGGAGGATATTGCTGTCGCGGCTGACGAACGCCACGGTGTCGATATGGTATTGAGGGCCCAATTCCAGTGTGTATCGCACGGCGGCATTGGACTGTATACTCATTGAATCGCGTTGCGGACTGAAGTAGAGGTCGTCGCCGTAATAGAAATGCTTATCATAGAACCGGATATCGTAGGCAGCCTTCGCTTTCAGGTATCCGCGCTGCCGCATGTAGTTCTGAAAATTATTGGCGGTCCGGATGCACAATTCCTCGTCGAACAGGGCAGGCGGTTCGGCAATGCGTTCCATGATCCAAAGGGCGAATTTGTTTTTCTTGTATTGGCACCGGTAGTAAAACCACAGGCGCGCCGGGGTGCGGAAGGCCAGCAGGCTCCGTTCGTTCGGTTTCTGGCGGTACAGCGAGCTCAGTTCGTATTGAAGCGGGGTGCGGACGTCGAGTGGAAGCGGTTTATCGCTTTTGATCTCCAGGCTGTTTTTAGCGAGCAGGGGTTGGCCCTTGTCGAGATGCTTTGTAACATTGCAGGCTGTAAAAAGTGCCAGGAAAAACACCAGGTATGCCACGCGGCCGGCGGCTTTTCGGGTGTTGCCCGGCCGAGCGCCGGAATTCTTATACTGCGCAAATAATTGCATGCCCATTGGATGATCAAAAATGTGTCAGCAACCGTCCGGCGCCAAGATGGCTTCTAGAATCATGTTTGGATGTTCTAAGCGTTAAAACCCTGCTCCATGTTATCTGCCAGTCAGCAAAAATATTTGACCGCGCTTCAAGTGAAGAAATATCGGCAAAAGTATCGAAAATTCACCGTCGAAGGCAGCAAGATGGTAGCAGAACTCCTGGCACAAAACCGGGTGGCCGTAAGCGGTATTTATGGCCTCGAAGACTGGGCGCTTGAACACGCTGCCTTGCTGACGCCATTCTCCGCTCTTTTTAACCCCGTTTCGGAAGCGGAACTCCGCAAAATATCCGGCCTGACGACGCCCAACGCCGTGCTGGCGGTGGCGGAAACACCCGATCCCGCCCCGCTCCCGGCGTCGGCGACCGGGCTGGCCTTTTACCTCGACGGCATCCGCGATCCAGGCAATATGGGCACCATCCTGCGGGTCGCCGATTGGTTCGGTTTCAACGCCGTGTATTGCTCGCCCGATTGTGCTGAAGTGTACAGCCCCAAGGTTGTGCAAGCCAGCATGGGCGCTGTTTTCCGGGTGCCGGCGGGTGAGTTTTCGTTGAACACGCTCGTGGCGGCGCTGCCGGGCTTGCCGGTGCTGGGCGCCGTGCTGGGCGGAGAAAATGTGTTCGATGCGAACTTTCCGGATCACGGCCTGTTGGTGATTGGGAATGAGAGCGGCGGTATTCGCCCTGACGCAGCGGCGCTGCTGACCCACCGGCTGACCATCCCGCGCGGACCAGGGAGTGTGGCGGAGTCGCTGAATGCCTCGGTGGCGGCGGGTATCCTGGCCGCACTGGCGGTAAGCCGCAGCTGGGGAGGCGTTAAAAAATAAAAGCGCAGCGCCGGCGGTTTAGCGGCTAAAAAGTAACTTCGCCCGGTATTCCGGCGCTCGGTAACCATCAATAAGCGCCGGCGTAGAAGTAACGATGAAAGAATCACTTCAGGATTTGGAGAAGCGGAATTGAGCGGCGGGCGGGGCGCGGGGATGGCGTTTAGTGGAACGACACGACGGACGGGCAACGCTGCCCGCATCAATGGAGCCGCCAAAATCGTGAAGTTGTTATCTCATCGTCAAAAAATGCGAAAAATCCAGCCATTCTCACAAAACGATTCTTATGGACATTCGAAAATTTATGCCCTTGATTCTGCTGGCAGTATTGTTACTGCTGGTCTTCAGCATGTGCGGTTCGTACAACACCTCCGTTAGCAAAGACGAAAGCGTCAAAAAAGCCTGGTCGCAGGTGGAAAACCAATACCAGCGCCGGGCCGACCTCATTCCGAACCTCGTCAATACAGTAAAGGGTTACGCCGATTTTGAACAAAAGACCCTGCAGGACGTGATCGAGGCCCGCGCCAATGCGACCAAAGTGACCATCAGCGCAGACAACCTCACACCGGAAAACATCCAGCGCTTTGAACAGGCCCAATCGGCCCTGAGCGGCACGTTGGGGCGCCTGCTGGCCGTAGCCGAAAACTACCCCAACCTGAAGGCGAACGAGAACTTCCTGAGCCTGCAAAACCAGTTGGAGGGTACGGAGAACCGGATTTCAGTGGAGCGGAAGAATTTCAACGAAGTGGTAAACGACTACAACTCCTATATCCGCCGGTTCCCGACCAAGCTGTTTGCCGGCATTTTCGGGTTCTCGCCAAGGGGCTATTTCCAGTCGACGGCAGGCGCCGAGAAAGCGCCTGAAGTGAAATTCTAATGCACCCTTAAACGGCGCACGCCAAACCGACCCATGCTGTTTACGCCAGACGAAGAAGCCCGCATTTTGGATGCTATCCGGGCGGCAGAGCGGCAAACCAGCGGCGAGATCCGCTTGTTTGTCGAGGATTTTTGCGACCGCGACCAACCGGTGGAACGGGCGGCGGAGGTATTTCAGTTGTTCGGGATGTTCAATACCAAACAACGGAACGGCGTATTGATTTACCTGGCCGAAAAATCGCGCATGTTCGCAATTTGGGGAGATTCCGGTATTCACGCAAAGGTGGGATTCCAGTTTTGGGACGCGGAAAAACAACTCTTGCGCACTCATATGCAGCAGGAACAGGCCTGTGCGGGCATCTGCCAGGTGATCGACCAAATCGGCACCCAGCTGGCCCGGTATTTTCCGGCAGATCCCAATGATAACAAAAATGAACTTCCGGATGAAATTATATACGGCTGACGGTACACGACGCACGGGGATGCCCGCTGCTCAGGGGGCGCTGATGCGGCGCCTTGCCGCCCGGCTGGTGCTGATCCTGCTGTTGTTGGGCTCCCGGCTTGCGCCTGCCGCTGCGCAAGCGGATACCGATGTGTTCCCAACCAAACCCGACCCGGCCGTTTACGTGCATGATTACGCCGGTTGGCTTTCCGAGGCGGAAAAAGCCGCCCTCGAGCAGAAATTGCAACAGTATGCCGATACGACGTCCACCCAGATCGTCGTGATGATCCGCCCCGACATCGGCGATTACGACAAGTCCTCGTACGCCTTCGAGTTGGGCAACCGCTGGGGCATTGGCCGCAAGAGCAAAAACAACGGGGTAGTCATGCTGATCAAATCCCAGCCCCCCGACCGCGGCATCTTTATCGCTACCGGCTACGGCGCCGAAGGCGCCCTGACCGACATGACCGCGGGACAGATCATCCGCAACACGATGGCGCCCTACTTCCGCCAGGAACAATATTATCAGGGCATCAACGCCGGACTCGACGATATCATCAAGGCGCTGTCCGGTGAATTTCAGGCCGAACCCGGCGATCAGGCAGAAGAAGTCCCCGGGTGGATATTCCTCGTGCTCTTTTTAGTGGCCATGGTGGTGTTCATCCTCATCGTATCGCGCGCTGCCCGGCGCGGCGGCACTATCATCTCCGGCAGCGGCCGCCGCAAGCATGGCGGCGACGACTGGTGGGGCGGCGGCGGCTGGGGCGGTGGTTTTGGCGGCGGCAGCGGTGGCTGGGGCGGCGGTGGCGGCGGCTGGGGTGGCGGCGGAGGCGGTGGTTTCGGCGGCGGATCCTTCGGCGGCGGCGGCGCAGGCGGGGATTGGTGAGATTAATGTGGTTAATGTGGTCAATGTGATTAATGTGGTCAATGTGGTTAATGTGGTCAATGTGATTAATGTGGTCAATGTGGTCAATGTGGTCAATGTGATTAATGTGGTCAATGTGATTAATGGGGTCAATGTGATTAATGGGGTCAATGGGGTCAATGGGGCGAATATTTGTAAATACTATAATAATTGTATAAAGTTAGCCATTGATTGGCTTTTCCTGAACTGCATATCGTTAGGCGTAACTTCATTTAACCACTTGGCCCAATAACACATATGGCGTAACTTCATTTAACCACTTGGCCCAATAACACATATTTATCAGGTTGCTCATTACCCACATTGCCCACATTAATCACATTGACCCCATTGACCCCATTGACCCCATTGACCCCATTGACCCCATTGACCCCATTAATCACATTGACCCCATTGCCCACATTAATCATATTGGCCACATTAACCCCATTGCCCACATTAATCACATTGACCCCATTGATCACATTGACCCCATTGATCACATTGACCCCATTGATCACATTAATCACATTAACCCCATTAACCCCATTGCCCACATTAAAACATGAGTCTTCAAAACGCACCGGTTTATTTTGCGCCGTCGGATATTCACGGCATGGGCGTATTCGCAGCGGAACCGATTGGTGAAGGTGCGGTAATTGAGATTTGCCCGGTGTTGCTTTTCCCGAAGGCTCAATTGGCAGCGGTCCGGCAGACTATGCTCGACGATTATTATTTTGACTGGGGCGACGACGGCGAGTGGTTTGCCTTTGCCCTGGGATACGGCTCCCTGTACAACCATTCCTACGAACCCAATGCCGATTATGGCATGGATTTCGACAACAAGACCATCGATATTTACTGCCTGCGCGATATCGCACCCGGCGAAGAGATCTGTATCAACTACAACGGCGCTCCAAACGACCACACCAAGGTTTGGTTTGAAAAATGAAACAAAAAGCGGAAGATCTTACCTATGAAACGGCCTATGCTGAACTGCAACAGCTTGTCACCGAATTGCAGGGCGAGTTGATCGGTATTGATGAACTGGCCGCTAAAATCGAACGGGCCAGGATGCTCATACAATTCTGCCGGGAACGGTTGCGGCAAACGGAGGAGGAGGTTGGAAAACTGCTGGAATGACGTTGTCCGGTTGAGGTAAAAAAGGAGGCCGCCACCGGCGGCCCCCTGAAAAATTCAAATCCGTTCTTTGTTGATGCTGCTCCGGCTCAACAGCCCCTGTTCAACGTTGAAGGACGAATCGTGCTAACCCTTTCGACCCCTGTTCAGGTGTCAGGCAAATCCAATAGATCCCGTTTGGCAAGCGCTGGTGTAATTCCAGCGGTATGATTTGCCGCCCGGCTACAAATTGTAAGGTTTGCACCTGCTGCCCCTGTGCATCGAGTACTTCGAGTCGGAGGTTTTGCTCCGGCCAATCGACGAGGTTGATCCAAATCTTTCCGTCGGTAGGGCTGGGATAAAGCTGCAGCGATTGTCCGGCGCCATTGAATGCGGTGGAACGGCTGGCTGCGGGTGGCTGCGCAGCCGGTATTTGTTCTACCGGACATTCAAAAACGTTCAAATAGGCTTCGTTCCAGGTCTGCGGCTCCAATTTGGCGATGATGTGGATGTAACTGACATCGGCCTGAGCCGGTAGCGTATAGCGGAACAGCTCCGAAGCGCCTGCAGGGAGGCTTTCGGCAGCTGTCGCAAAACGCAGCGAGTAAAACGGGGAATAATTGGGGTTGCGGACGAGGTAACGCCGGCCGGCCGGCGAGGTATAGAAAGCGTCGTTGTCCGGCACTTTCGCCGTCAGGCCGTCGGGCAATTGGATGGCGAGGTAGCTCAGGCGATTATCGCAATGGTTGGTCACACGCAAGTCGTATGTTTTACGGTGCAGGGCGTCTTCGGTAATGCCAATCACTTCATACGTCAGGCAATCGTTGCCCTTGATATCGCAGGCCGGTACGCTGAACACCCACGCGGCGCCTTCTGAACTGTTTTCAAAGATACCCCCGGCGATAGCCGTTGTTCCGTCGGCCGACAGGGCTGCGGAATAACCCAGCCCGGATTTGTTGATGGCGCCCGTTACGGTTATCTTTTCCCCTTGTTGAGTCCAAACGCCGTTCTGCCGCGTAAATACCCAAAGAGCGCCGGTAATATCGTCGTCATAGTAGCCGCCTACGAGCGCCTTGTTGCCGTCGGCGGAAAGCGAGACGGCGATGCCCTGATAGGTGGTGCCGATCGAGCCGGTCCCCACGAGTTTTTCGGCTTGTTGCGTCCATATGCCGTTTTGGCGGGTAAAGACCCAGGCTGCACCGGTATTGTTGTTGTCGGCAGTTGCGCCAACCATCGCCGTATTGCCGTCGGCAGAAATAGAGACTGACACGCCCTGACCGGCCTTGCCTACGGCGCCGCTTCCGATCAGTTTTTGACCTTGTTGCGTCCATGTGCCGTTCTGCCGGGTAAATATCCAGGCAGCACCCGCGTTGCCGTTATCGTAGGTGCCGCTGATAATGGCCGTATTGCCATCGGCCGATAAGGCTGCTGAACGGCCCAGGTAGGGATTGCCAAGGGCGCCGCTGGCCGTAAGTTTTTTGCCTTGTTGAACCCATTGA
This sequence comes from Saprospiraceae bacterium, assembly GCA_044230315.1. Lineage (GTDB taxonomy): Bacteria > Bacteroidota > Bacteroidia > Chitinophagales > Saprospiraceae > M3007. Next base: position 171,038 of record JBGARJ010000006.1, on the reverse strand, counting down.
CCGTTCTGACGGATAAACACCCATGCGGCGCCGGTATTGCTGTTATCGCGCGGCCCGCATACAATAGCAGTGTTACCGTCGGCAGAAAGCGCCACCGAACGGCCCTGATAAGCCGCCCCAATAGCGCCGGCGCCCACCAGCTTTTGACCTTGCTGACTCCAAACGCCATTTTGCCGGATGAATACCCATGCCGCGCCGGCATTGGCGTTATCCCAAGGCCCGCCAACCAAGGCAGTATTTCCGTCAGCAGACAACGCCGAATAAAACCCTTGGGCCATGGTCAAGTCCTCTCCGCCCGTCCCGATCAGTTTGGGGCCCTGCTGCCGCCAAATTCCTTTGTCGCGAACATACACCCAGGTAGCGCCGGTGCCATAGTTTTCATAATAACCGCCCACCAGCGCGGTGTTTCCGTCGGCTGAGAGCGCTACGGAATAACCCTGAAAACCATAACCGGTACCACCCGAGCCCACCAACTTTTCACCCATTTGCGTCCAATCGCCGCCCTTGCGGGTAAATACCCAGGTAGCGCCGGTGGAATTGTTGTCGAAAGGCGCGCCGACCAGTAGGGTGTTCCCGTCGGCTGATAAGGCGGCCGACCAGCCCTGGTAAGACTGACCTTCAGCGCCTGTACCAACCAATTTTTCTCCGACCTGACTCCAGGCGCCATCACCGTCGCGGGTGAAGACCCACGCGGCCCCGATACCATCACCGTCGCTGTAACTGCTGGAAACCGCGGTATTGCCGTCGTAGGAAAGGCCGACTCCAAAACCCTGGAAGGGATAATCGGTAGCGCCGGCGCCTACCAGCTTGTCTCCTTGTTGTGTCCAAACAGTACCGTCCCGGGTGAATATCCAGGCTGCCCCTGTCCAATAATTATCCCAGGGTCCGCTCACCATAAGGGTATTGCCATCGCCCGAAATGGCTACGGCCCGACCAAATTGGAGTCCAACGTCTTCAATGGCCCCTGCGCCGAAGAGCTTGGGTCCTTGTTGGCTCCAAACGCCATTTTTTCGGGTAAACACCCAGGCTGCCCCGGTGTAATTCCAATCATTGGGCCCGCCAATGACGGCCGTGTTGCCGTCGGCGGAAAGCGCCACGGTAGAGCCCTGAATGGCTTCATAGCCGTCGGTGCCCACCAGTTTGGGACCTTGTTGCTTCCATATGCCATTCACCCGGACGAAGACCCAGGTGGCGCCCGATTGACCGTCATCCAGTGTGCCACCTACCAGGGCCGTATTCCCGTCGGCTGACAGGGCCACCGAGATACCCTGGGCGGACTGACCGACTCCTCCGGTACCGACCAATTTTTCGCCTTGCTGCGACCAGACGCCGTGCGTGCGCGTAAAGACCCAGGCCGCGCCCGTCATGTCGCCGTCGCTGGGGCCACCGACCAGAATAGTATTCCCATCGGCCGAGATGGCGACGGCCACCCCCATTGAAGTATTGGTAGCGCCCGTCGTTCCGCTGCCGATCAGTTTTTCACCTTCCTGTACCCAAGTATTCCCTTGCCGGATAAATACCCAAACGGCTCCGGTGAAGCCGTCGTTGGCTCCGCCAATCACAGCAGTGGAACCATCGGCCGATACCGCCACGGCTGTGCCTTGTTGTACCGGGCGCAGAATGTCTGCCCCGGATAGCTTGGCCGTTTGTTGTAAAAATTGGGCCATGCTTCCAAAAGGCAACAAGAGCATCAGGGCTACCACCCAACTGCGGAGTATTGCCATTTGCGATACGGCCGTATGGCTGCATCGCTGCGTATCCATGTGTTTCATAATACATATACCGTTTATTGAAAAAAGATGGTTCAGACATGAACCGGGTAAGGAAAGAAGCCCCAGGACTTCTTTTTGCACGCGTGAAAGTGCCGGAGCCTGATGTTATTGGCAATGATAAACGGCATGATTTGAAATGATTCGTCAATACAGGTCGGACCTGCAATCCGGAAGGCATTCGTAAAACGGGACAAATCGAAGGAATTATCCTGTCGCGCCCCAGCCTTGATCCGTTTTATGCCCCGTCGCCCCAGCATGTGGAATCTACCGTTCCGGGAACGTTCCCGATAACGTTTGCGTAAAAAAAATCGCCGGATTCCTATCAGCAGGGGAAGGGTAAGACCTAACTTTCGATGGCGAAAAGAATTTTGAAATAAATTTTATTTGTTTAAAACGAGATTCAAACAAGAGATTATTACATATTGGGAAATGAAGTACTTGCTGTAGACTTTAGTAAAGCAGATTCATGTACAATGGGCTGCAGTGCACTTTTTAGTCGAGGCCCGGTAAACAAAATCTACCTCCGACAACCAAAAAATACCGGTGTTTTACCTGGCACACCAATACTTATTTATGGGGCGTGCTAAAGCGCATCTGGCTCCTTACTCCCGAATATCCTGTCGATCTAATTTTAATGGCGCGGTATTTTGAAACGCGACACCGCATCGCTTTGCAGGGCATGACAGCAGGTGCGGCCACGGATAACCTCGAGAAAATTATGTACGGGATCTGCCTCATAGCGCATTGCTCCAATCGTAAGAAACCTCTTCACCTATAACCTTTTTTGTATTAAACGAAATCCATATCTATGAAATTCAAAGTTTTACTTAAACCATTCGCCTTGCTGGTGTTTTTCACTGTGCTCGGGAGCCTTTCAGCATTTGGCCAGGGCACCGTTAGTGGAAAGGTTATTTCCAGCGAAGACGAGCCCCTGATAGGCGTCACCGTTGCGGTGAAAAACACGGTCAGAGGGGCAGTTACCGACGTAAACGGCAATTTCACCATTCGGGTATCCCCCTCCGATACCTTAGTGTTCAACTACACCGGCTTTACCACGCAAATCATTCCGGTAGGTAACAACAGCGTCCTGAACGTAGTCCTGATTCCCAATAGCGCATTGCTCGACGAAGTGGTAGTGGTCGGGTATGGCACGGTGAAAAAATCGGACCTGACCGGATCGGTAGCCACGTTATCCGGAAACAAACTAACCAACATACCGCTGTCCAGCGCCGCCCAGGCTATCACCGGACGCCTGCCAGGGGTGAATGTGCTGACCACCGACGGCTCTCCGGATGCCGAAGTGGTCATCCGCGTACGCGGCGGCGGTTCGATCACCCAGGATAACTCCCCGCTGTTCGTGGTGGACGGGTTCATTGTCAACTCCATCCGGGATATCCCGCCGACCGACATCGAGAGCATCAGTGTGTTGAAAGACGCTTCAGCCACAGCCATTTATGGCGCACAGGCCTCCAACGGCGTTGTGGTGATCACCACTAAACGCCCGCTTCCCGGCAAAATATCGGTAACGTACAACGGCTATGCCCAGTTCAAGCAACTGCCGAAAGACAGAAAGTACGACGTCTTGTCGCCCTACGAATATGTACTGGCGAATTATGAATATGCCAAATTGCGCTCGGATGCAGACGTCCGGAACTTTGAAAAATTCTTTGGCAAATACGACGACCTTGAGTTGTACCGGCAAAAAAAGCCGACCGACTGGCAAGACGAGTTGTTCGGCGCGCCGAAGTTGTCGCAATACCACAATATCGGCCTGAGCGGCGGTACGGAAAATACCAAAGTGAGCCTGAGCCTGACCAACAACACCGACGAAGGCTTGATGATCGGCTCCGGCTACACCCGGAACGTGATCAATTTCAAGTTGAACCAGAAGATTTCGAAGAAACTCACCTTTGACGCTACCACGCGGATCACCAACACCGTAGTGGATGGCGCCGGCACCTCCGGCAGCGCTCAGATTAATATTAAGGACGCCGTCCAAACACGCCCGGTGAACGGGATTGCCGACGAGTTGGTCATCGACCCGAACGTGATCGACCCGAACGACGACTATCAAACATTTCTCCGCAGCCTTGTCAACCCGACGGAGCTGGTCAAACAGGACTGGAGAAAAAGAACGACGAATGACTATGTGCTGAACGCGGCGCTGAATTGGGCTGTGTTGCACAACATGGACCTGCAAACGACCATTACCACCTCCAAAACGTTTGACAAGAATCTCCGCTATTACGGCCCGCTGACCAGCGAATCGTTTAACAACGGCGGCAACTTGCCACTCGGCGAGAAGACCGCCACCGAAAGCTTTTCGTACCGATGGCTCAACACCCTGTCGTACCGGGTGGAACACCTGCGCAATCAGGATCTCAACTTTTTGGTGGGCCATGAAATTTATTCCAGCGGCGGCAATTATGATCTGATCCGGGCCGAAGACTTCCGCCTGTCGATCACACCGGAAGAATTGTTCGCCAATATGACGTTTGGCCGCACCGACCGCCACCAAACCAACGACTTTACGAATTCCAACCGGCTGTCCTTTTTCGGCCGCGTCAATTATCAACTGAACAACCGTTACCTGCTCACCGCCACGTTCCGTTCGGATGCTTCCAGCAAGTTTGCCAAAGGCAACCGCGTGGGCATTTTCCCGGCGGTAGCGCTGGGGTGGAAACTGTCGGAAGAAGGCTTCCTGAAAGATGTCAAGTTTATCAATGAACTGAAACTGCGCGCCAGTTATGGCGAAACCGGTAACGACCGGATCGACGCCACCGCAACGCAATTCCTGTTTGTCGGAACCACGCTCCGCGGCCCCGGCTTCGGAAATATCGACAACCCGTACTACACGCCGAGCGGCAGCACGCTGTACAACCCGAACCTGAAGTGGGAAACCACCGTGAACCGGAACATCGGCCTGGACTTCACGTTGTTCCAGGGCAAACTGTCGGGCAGCTTGGATCTTTACAAAAACACGACCCGCGATCTGTTGCTGCAATCGGCTATTCCGTCGAACACCGGTTTCAGCACCCAGTGGAACAACATCGGCTCCACCTCCAACCGCGGCGTTGAATTGGGCTTGACGACCTACATCATCGAAAAACGGAATTTCACCCTCTCGGCAAATTTCAATATCGGGGTGAACAAGGCCAAAGTGGAAAAACTGGACGGTACAACCGAACGCTTCTTCCAGTCGAACTGGGCCAGCACCGACCTGAAAGATCAAAACGACTTTTACCTCCATGTAGGCGGTACGCTGGGCGATATTTACGGTTATGTGACCGACGGGTATTATCAACCCTCCGATTTCAAAGGCTATGATCCGGTAACCAATACCTACGCCCTGCAAGACGGCGTGCCGAATGCCGGCAGCACGGTGGGTAATTCCAGCATCCGCCCGGGCTTCCTGAAACTCAAGGACCTGAACGGAGACGGCATCATCAACAGCCAGGACCGCATGGTTATCGGCAACACCTTGCCCAAACACCAGGGCGGCTTCGGTTTCGACGCCCGTTTCATGGGATTTGACGCCTCGATCTTCTTCAACTGGTCGTATGGCAACCAAATTTACAATACCGGTAAAATCCAGTACAACCAGTTCCGCCGGGTGACCTATGGCAACCTGCTCAACACCATGAACTCGGAGAACCGGTTTACGTATATCGATATCGACGGATCATACACCGGCACGCCCGGCGCAGTGGTCACCGACCTAAACCAGTTGGGTCAACTGAACGCCGGCAAAACGATCTGGTCGCATGCCAGCTATGGCGTTGCGCAAGCGGTCATTCACAGCTGGGCCGTGGAAGACGGTTCGTTCCTGCGGCTTAACAATGTGAACATCGGCTATTCGCTGCCGACGCGTTTGATTTCCCACTTGGGGCTTTCCCAATTCCGGGTGTACGTGACGGGCAACAACCTGCACCTCTGGACCAAGTACTCCGGCTATGATCCGGAAGTGAGCACCACCAGGAGTTCCAACTACGCGGCGCTGACGCCGGGCGTCGACTATTCGTCGTTCCCCCGGAGCCGTTCGTATACCTTCGGCCTCAACATCACCTTCTAATTTGACACCATTCAAAAAGATAACTTATGAAACTGAGCAACATATTAATCCTTGCAGGAGCGGTCCTATTGCTGCCGTCGTGTAAGAAATTTTTAGATCCGGATTCCATTTCAACCTTCGACACTAAATACGTCTTTTCGAATGTGGATGATGCCCGGAAGGGGGTGAACGCCATTTATGTTCAATTCGACGTTGACGGCTTCCGCTCCCGCCTGTCCAATAACATGACCGGCAATACCGATATCGAGCGTTCAAGCGGCTGGACGAGTTCGGGCGACCGCTACCAGATCTGGGATCTGAACGCGCTATCGAGCAACGGCGATTTGCGGCAATTTTGGAATGCCGCTTACACCGCTATCCGCGACGCCAATATCTGCATCGATGGGATCGAGTCAAGCGAAGCGCTGAATTCCAGCGATGTGCAGACCTCCCGCATGATGCACCAAATGCTCGGCGAAGCGTACACCCTGCGGGCATTTTGGTATAGCATGCTGGTGTATTACTTTGGCGACGTACCCAACGTCCGGCTGGCGCCGAAAGCAGGCAACGATTTCTTCCTGCCGAAAGAAGACCGCAATGTGATCCTGTCGCAAGTGATCGACGATATGCGGAATATCGAAGATAAAATGCTTTGGGGGGATGAGTTGCCCTATGGCATCGAGCAGGTCAACCGTGAATTTACCCTGGGCCTCATTGCCCGCATCGCGCTGCAACGAGCCGGCTATTTTCTGAAACCCGATCTGACCATGGATCGCAAGGGCGACTACCGCGAATACTACCAGATCGCGAAGGACTATACCGAGAAGTTGATGAGCCTGAAAGACCGGCAACTGCCGGCCGATTATCGCCAGGTATTTCTCAACCAGTGCAAGTTTATTTCACCGTTGAATGCAGATGTGCTCTTTGAAGTACCGTTTGCCATCGGCAACGGCGACGTGGGTTGGAACATCGGTATCACCGTTCAAGGCGGCGCCACGGCCTCGCACAATTACGGCTCCGGCAACAACTACATGGCCATTCCGCCCTCCTACTATTACTCGTTTGATACCACCGATGTCCGCCGGGATGTCGCCTGCGCGTATTACCAGGTGAACACCAGTTTTGTCGAAGAATTTGTTTCGGGGGGCATTTCCAATATTTCCCAGGGCAAGTGGAGCCGTTACTTCCTGGATAAAGCTCCGGGCGCTTCGTCGGCAAAAGGCACGGGTATCAACTGGCCGATGATGCGGTATGCCGACGTCCTGTTGATGTACGCGGAAGCTGAAAATGAATTGAATGGCCCGACAGCCTCGGCTCAGGAGGCGATTAAGCGTGTACGTCAACGCGCTTTCGATTCCAAATACTGGTCGGAAAAAGTAGACGATTATGTTGCCGGCATTTCTGCGAGCAAGGAAAGTTTTTTCAACGCCCTGATCAACGAACGGGCCTGGGAATTCGGCGGGGAGATGATCCGCAAATACGAGCTGATCCGTTGGGGGATTTATTCGCAAAAGATGGCTGAAACAGTGGAGACGTTGAAGCATATGGCCGACGACGCCTTCAATGGGACGGGAGAATATTCCGAATTACCCGACTACATTTACTGGAAACGGGACGCCAGCGGTCACTTTACCGTGTTGAATCCGAACCGGAAGGTAGCGGCTGCGCCCGACAATACCTGGACGCGCACGTCCTGGCTGTTGGGTCTGCACAGCGATGCCACCACGTATCAGCAGTGGATCACCAAGGATTGGCGGAACTACATCTCCGATGGGCCGAAACCCGGCGTTGTCCGCTATATTTTCCCGATTCCCGAGGAAGCTATCACCAACAGCCAGGGCGTGTTGAAGAATGATGGATATGGTTTCTAGTGCAAACGAAAATGTCTGTAAACCTAAAATTTAGAACAATGCAATTCAATAAACTAAAGATAAGCAAAGCGCTTTTCCTGTTGATTGCCGGCATGACCTTCCTGATGGCTGCCTGCGAGAAAGAGGTGACGTATGAAAAAACGCGCTTGTTCCGCCCGGTCCTGAACGAAGACCTCCGGGCCGATCTCAATACCATTATCGTCAACATGGGGCATATCCGGGAGGCGGTTTCCTACTCCCTCGAAGTCAGCCGGGATACTTTTTCCACCATTGACTATACGATTACCTCCGACACCAATTATGTGGTGATCGACAAACAAGTGCTCAACGGCGAATCCCTGCTGTGGAACACGCTGTACCAGGTCCGCGTAACGGCACATGCAGCCGACCCGGCATACGACAGCAAATCGTCGGACCTCGGCAACGTTCGTACGGAGCGCTTCCCGTCGATCCTGAATATCCCGCAACCCGAGGACGTCATCGACGCTGCGGCCCGGGTATCCTGGCAAGTGGCTGGCGCCGCGGTAACCAAGATCCGGACCTTTACCACTTCGGACCTGAAGTTGACGACCCCCCTGGCTGAATTCGACGTAGACGCGGCTGGGCAGGCAAGCGGCGAATTTATCGTGACGGGCTTGCAGCCCGAAACCGCCTATCAGATTGCCATTTACAGCGGCGCGACAGGCGACGTACTCCGGGGCTGGGAAACCTACGTAACGCTGAAAGGCGCCGTGGACGTCAACGACCCGAATGTGATTAACCTCAGCAACTCGGAAGACCCGGACGCAGTGATCAATGCGGTAGCATCGGCCACCGACGGCCAGGTTATTGTGGTCAAAAAAGGCGTGCAGTACAACCTGCCAACTACCGCGCTGGATAAGTCCATCACGATTATCGGGGCCTACGGCTTCGGCACACAAAAGGCGACCTTGTTTACAACGGGCAACTGGAATATCGCCGACGGCGCCACCGTCGACCACGTCCGCTTTATCGATCTGGAACTGCGCGGCGAGGATATCGGCGGCGATTACGTGTTCAACCCGAACAATACGAATACCACCACGATCAACGAACTGACATTTGACAATTGTATCATCAACACGTTCCGGGGGATTATCCGGATCCGGTCCAAAGTATTTTTGAAAAATTATAATATCCACAATTGCATCGTCCACCACATCGGCGGCTACGGGGTGCTCACGACCGATACGGACGGCGCCGGTAATGCGGCTGCAGACAATATCTCGCTGACAAACAGTACGTTCAGTAAGATCCACATGTTCATGACCTCCAGGCAAAACGCCCAGTCTATTCTGATCGATGGCTGCACGATGAGCGAACTCGCCGACCCGAACGGCATTGTGTTTCGCTGGCGTGGAACGGCCGGCGTGCTGAGCAATGTACTGAACGGCATTACCATCACCAATACCGTTTGGAGCCACGCCTGGGACGAAGCCGCTACCGGCAACCTGTCGGTGCGCGGCATTTATGAAGGGCTGGAGGCTACAAACTTCAATATCGTGAATACCTATGCTACGTCTGACTTTGCGTTTACAGCTGGTTCGGAAATTCCGGGCTTTCCTTCGCAGACCTACAACGGTACGGCCGATCAATTGTGGGTGGACCCATATGTTGGCATGGATTTCCATTTCAAAGACAACGGATTTGCCGGGAAATATGATACCGGCGACCCGCGCTGGCGGACGAAGCTTTGAGCGTTGAATTTTAAACACGCTCTAAGGCAGGGCAGCCGGTAATTTTCTGCCCAACCGGGATGCAATACCGGTGAGCATCTGTTTACGAAGTCCGTGTCATCTGTGAAACCATACCGCTTATTCGGCAAGAACCGCTTTAAACGGAGGGTACCACAGACGACCGGACTTCGTACACTAATGCTTAACGGTTTTCACCGCTGGCAGGGGAGATACAGCCCAGGCTAATTTCTAAAAGCGACACTATGCACGTGATAAAATATTGGATAATCCTAACCGGTTTGTTGCTCGTGGCGCCAGCCCCGTCCTGCCATAAACCGGATAACACGCCACCTGACGACCAACACCCGACCGATGGGCCGGTACAGGTAGTGGAAGAAGCGTTCGCCTTTCCGGGGGCCGAAGGTTTTGCCCGTAAAACCACCGGCGGCCGGGGCGGAAAGGTGCTCTTCGTGACCAACCTGAACGATTCCGGGGCGGGAAGCCTCCGGTCGGCAGTGGAGGCAGTCGGCCCGCGGTATGTGCTGTTCACCGTATCGGGGACGATAACCCTGAAATCGCAATTGAACATCAACTTCGGCGATCTGACCATTGCCGGCCAAACCGCGCCCGGCGACGGCATTTGCCTGCGGGATTACCCGGTAGTGGTGAATGCCGACAATGTCATCATCCGGTTCATGCGTTTCCGGATGGGCGATGCGGCCAAACAGGAAGCCGACGCACTGGGCGGCCGTTTTCACAAAAACATCATCATCGACCATTGTTCCATGAGTTGGTCGGTCGATGAATGTATGAGTTTTTACGCCAATGAAAATACCACCGTGCAGTGGTGCATTATAGCCGAAAGTTTACGCAACTCCGTACACAGCAAAGGCCCGCACGGATATGGCGGTATCTGGGGCGGTAAAAATGCGTCGTTCCACCATAATTTGCTGGCGCATCACGATAGCCGCAACCCTCGCCTGGGCGAGACCGCCGACGATGTGTTTGCCCTGACCGATCTGACCGATTTGCGCAACAACGTGGTCTATAACTGGGCAAGCAATAGTTGCTACGGCGGCGAAGCCATGAACGTCAACATTGTCAACTGCTACTACAAACCTGGCCCCGCTACGACCAAAAAAGAACGCATCGCTTCCATCGATAAAAACAAGACCGTTGGATCGCCCATCTACGACAGGTGGGGTAAGTTTTATATCGATGGCAATTTCGTGGAAGGGAGCACCCGTGCTACCGACGACAACTGGACCTATGGCGTGTACAATCAATTCCATTCCAGCTATGGCACGGTGTCGGCAGCTGATAAAGCCGCCATGCGCCTGGCCGCTGAACACCCGGTTAACGGCAATGTGACGACCCACACCGCACAGGTGGCTTACGAAAAAGTGCTGGACCTGGCCGGCGCTTCCCTGGTGCGCGATGCGGAAGATCAGCGGGTAATTGAAAATGTGCGCAATGGCGCCTTTTCGTTCAACGGTTCGGCGGGCAGTACGCTCGGGATCATTGATTCGCAAAACGACGTGGGCGGCTGGCCGGTATTGAACGCCAAAGCCGCAGCGCTGGATTCGTCGGGCGACGGCATGCCGGATGCCTGGAAAACAGCGCAAAAACTTAACCCTGCGCTGGCGCAGGCCAATGGCCGCGAACTGAGTTCGGCCTACGACAATTTGGAAGTATACATCAACAGTTTGGCCGCCGACATCGTTGCCAGGCAGAAATAGACGGACCGGCTGCGGTCTGTTTCCAAATCACGCCTTTTGATTTTCCAAGGGTATTCCATGTTATGAAAGACCTTCGACTTATTGTAAAAACAGGGCTTCTGCTCGCTGCGCTGGCCTGTACCCAAAGCCACAAAATCACCGATCAACAAACGGCCCGCCTAACCGGTCTGGCAGCAACGGACGCGGCTGCATTTCCAGGTGCCGAAGGGTGCGGCAAATACACCACCGGCGGGCGGGGCGGGCAGGTTATCACCGTTACCAATCTGAACGACGACGGCCCGGGCAGCCTGCGGGCGGCGGTGGCCGCAGAAGGGCCGCGCATTGTGGTGTTTGCCGTATCGGGAACTATTGTGCTCAAATCGGTACTGCATATCTATTCCGGAAACCTGACCATTGCCGGCCAATCGGCGCCGGGCGACGGCATTTGCCTGCGGAATTACAACGTTAGTATCGACGCCAACAATGTCATTGTGCGCTATATGCGGTTCCGGATGGGCGACGAAGCGCGGCAGCAGGACGATGTGCTCACGTGCCTCCGCCGCAAAAACATCATGATCGACCACTGTTCGATGAGCTGGTCGTCCGATGAGTGCGCCAGCACCTACGACACCGAAAATGTGACCCTCCAGTGGTGCATCATCGCCGAAAGCCTCAATAAATCGGTTCACGTAAAAGGCCCGCACGGTTACGGCGGCATCTGGGGCGGCAACCACGCGTCGTTCCACCACAACCTGCTGGCTCACCATTCCAGCCGCAACCCACGTTTCTGCGGCTCCCGCTATCACCATCATCCGGAGTGGGAAGTGGTCGATTTTCGCAACAATGTGATTTTCAACTGGGGGCACAACAGTGCTTACGGCGGTGAGCAGGGTTTTTATAATATGGTGAACAATTACTACAAATCGGGCCCGGCTACGCTGGTAAAACTGCGCAACCGCATTGTGAACCCCAGTTCGCCGGTCGGTCAATTCTATGTCAACGGCAATTATGTGGAGGGTTTCCCCGATATCAGCCGCGACAATTGGGCCGGCGGCGTGCAATGCGACGCGCTGGACTCGGTGCATGCCTATCAACCTTTTCCCATGCGGGTGGAACTCCCGGTCGAAACGGCTCAGCAATCGTACAAGACAGTGCTCGACCGTGCCGGGGCCTGCCTGTACCGCGATGCTCTCGATGCCAGGATCGTGGAAGAAGTGCGGAGCGGCAAACCTACTTACGGCGACGGGATCATCGACACGCAGTCGACCGTAGGCGGCTGGCCGGAACTGCGAACGGCGTCCGCACCCGCCGACCGCGATCGCGACGGCATGCCCGACGCCTGGGAAACCGCCCACGGATTGAACCCCGGCGCCATTGATGCGGCCGGTCATGCCCTCGACGCCGGGTATACGAATGTAGAAATGTATTTGAACGGGTTGGTGGAAGGGCGGTGAAGGAGAGCCAAGCGTGTGACACTCCGTTCCAGACTCCGGCCCCTTATCGTTTTTTCACACGTTGCCCATTTTCAAGCAACCTGAAATGAATGATTTGTGCGATCAATTCCACTGGGAGGGGCTGGTTCAAAGGAAATTGAACGGAGCCTTTGGCGCCTTTGTAGGCCGACAACTGTTCTTGGAAGGCTGTGATACCGGATTTTTTCGGGTAAAAACCGATATGGTTCTTATATGCGGCGAACCAAACCAGCATGCCGTTCCATTTGAAACCGGGCATTCCATAACTAATGACCTCCACTGCATCCGGTGCAGCGCTTCGGATAGTTGCCCGCAATTGTTCCAGTAAATGTTGTACTTCAGATGGAAAACCGGCAATGTACTCGTCAATGTCTCTCGGCTTCGTCATGATCATTTTAGTTTGTTGAATCCAAAATGCAACCGGATAGCAGTATTTATCCATTCAGGCGCCTGATAAAGGTTGCCTGGCGGCTGCACAATGGATAACAGGACTTTAAAGTCGAAAAATGACTGTTTTTACCGTTTCGTTCGCACACCGCAGCAAGTTTATTTATTTTTGACTGCGGTTTTCGTTCGGCCTTCAAAGTAAACCCGGGATAACTGCATTTGCTTCGCGCTTTCATTCATCATCATTCCGGTATGTTTGCCGCTCCTTTGGGTACTTATTTATACCGATACCTTGCCTGGAATGCCGTAAATTTTGATGATTACCAGCGGTTTCCGTCCATTCGAATTCAGCGGGCAGGTACGCCTTTATACTTTGCGCGGGAGGACAATCATTGGGAAATTGATACCGTTCTGTATACCTATAAAGGGCAAAAAGTTGATGCCCAGCTGATACCCTTTTTGGAACGGACCGGCACAACGGCCCTTATTGTTATAAAGGATAACCGAATTCAGTTTGAAGGGTATTTTAATGGCTATTCCAATGCCAGTATCAATACGTCTTTTTCTGTAGCAAAATCTATCACATCATTACTGGTCGGCATTGCGTTAGCAGAAAAGGCCATCAGTTCGCCGGATGATCCGGTTTCCAAGTATTTGCCGCATGCACCTGTGCATTATAAAGACATAACGATCCGTCATTTATTAAATATGCAGTCTGGCCTGTCTTACCAAGAGGGGCCTTTCCCTTGGATGGACGACCCCTGGATTTATTATGGTGTAAACCTTCGAAAACAGGCATTTCAGGCAAGGCGAATAGAACAACCGGGAGATGCCTACCACTATAATAACTATAATCTACTTTTATTGGGACTGATCCTGGAGCAAACGACTGGCACCTCGCCGGCAATATACCTGCAGGAAAAGATTTGGAAATATTTAGGGGCCGAACAGGATGCTTCGTGGAGTGTGGATAGTAAACACTCGATGTTTGCCAAAATGGAAAGTGGCTTCAATGCAATTGCAATGGATTTTGCCAGGTTGGCCTGGCTTTGTTTGAACAAGGGCTATCTGAATAACCGGCAATTGATCCCCCAAAACTGGCTGGAACAAACATTTCAGCCGCCGGTTACTTCAGCGGATACCATAAAATACAGGAACAAAACAGTTCCGCCTTTATGTAAATGGATTTCATCCCCCAACGGGTTTTATCACAACCTTTGGTGGGGCTATAAAATTGACCCGCAGGCTTATGATTCGTTTGCGCTTGGCGTAATGTGGCAACTGATTTACCTGGCGCCGCGGAAGAACACCATTATTGTCCGGTTTGGAACAAAATGGGGACATGTGGATTGGTGGCCGGCAATTTTGAAGTTTCTGGTGGACAGCCTTTGAAGCCGGAGGGTGGACTTTTAAGCCACCACAAGCGCTTACTCCATAAATTTATACCCCACCCCCCGGATCGAATGGAAAAAACGGGGCTGTTTCGGGTCTGCTTCGAAGTATTTGCGGAATGCCAGGATGAAATTGTCGATCGTGCGCGTGCTGGGAAAAACATCGTACCCCCAAACGGATTGCAGGATTTGGTTGCGGCTCACCACTTCGTTTTTGCGCTCCACGAGCAGTTTGAGCAGCATGGCTTCTTTCTTGGTCAGCACGATCGCTTCGCCCCGCCAGGTGATTGCCTCGAAGGTTTCAAAATTCACCTTGTTTTGGCCAAATTCAAACGTTTCGGCCACCTCGCCTTTTACGCGTTGGCTGCGCCGGAGCAGGTTGTTGACGCGAAGCATCAGTTCCTCCAGGTTGAACGGCTTCGTCAGGTAGTCGTCGGCGCCTTTCTTCAGACCGGTTATGCGGTCCTGGGCCATGTCTTTGGCGGTCAGGATCAGGATGGGTATTTCCCGGTTGGTGAGGCGCACCTGTTCGGTGATACTAAAACCGTCGACGTCGGGGAGCATGACGTCGAGCAGCAGCAGGTCAAAATGCTGGCTTTCGATCAGTTCCAGGGCTTTTTTTCCGTTGCCGGCAGTGACCACTTCGTGGCCGTCGCCTTCCAGGTTGAGTTTTACGGCATAACGGATGGATTCTTCGTCTTCGACCAGGAGAATGCGCATGGTGGAATGCTTCGTCGGAGTAATTAAATTGATTAGCCAAAGGTACAAATATAACCTTGCACCGCATCGGTCGGATCTGAAACGCCCGGGCCGTAAAAATCTTGTTGTCCGGCCTATTTTGGGCCCGGTTTCAACGGCCGCTGGTCGGGTGGAATAGCCGCATACAGCAACAACGGCACAAACGGCAGGTACAACCGGTATTCATTGATCCGGCCCACCACCAGTACCAGGGCCGCGTAGCCGGCCAGCATCCAGGGCAGCCACGGGTAATTGGCCCGCACCCGCAGGGCAAAGGCGCGGATGTCGTTCCAAAATAGCAGCAGCGCAGCCAGCAGGCCCCAGGTAGCCGGGTTGTAAGCCAGGTAATAACCGCCGAGGTTGTCGAAAAGCATCATCGTGTGGGTATAATAGCGCGCTGCGGGAAAGAGGACGGTCTGCAGCAACCATTGGGTCACTAAGGGTATCGCAACGAGCACTACCCGCATCCACAGTTGTTTTTCCAGGTAAAGGGCTTGAAATGCGGCGAATACCAGCGCCACATCGGTCCGGCAGAAAGCCAGCGCCACGAGTGCCGGGAGCGACCATACCGGTCGCCCGGCTTTTTCCTGCCATACCCAAACGCTCAGAACAGACGCCAGTTCCAGTCCAAGGGTGTCGGGGCGCCAGCCGGTGTATTGGGTATAAATATAAGTCGAGGCGAAAATGAAATTGAAAACCAGTCGCTTGTAGGATGACCAGAACGTGGCAAGGCGGTAAAAACCTTCCAGGACCAGGAATCCAAACACGCCGTTGAACAAAAGCACCGCGTGGTTCCAGGGGGTACCGGGGTGCAGGGCTTTTAACAGGCTCCAGGCTGCCTTCAGGGCGAGCAACGGCAAAATACGGTACTGATCGGGCGCGTCGCCGACGCCTTCAAAAATGCGTTGATAGAACCGGTGTTCCAGTTCGAAATCCAGGTCGGGTATAAAAAACCGGTTGGCTGCATTCGCCAGGAATACAGCCAACAAGGTGTGGTAAACGATGCGTTTTTTAGCCGTGAATTCCACTGCTTCAATCCATTTCCAGGTTGATGTTGCGGGCTTCGTGCCAGGGCAACCCGTCGAGACGGAGCCGCTCCATGAACGGATCGGGGTTGAATTCTTCCACGTTGAACACGCCTTTGCCGCTCCATTTCCCTTCCAGGATCATGCGGGCGCCGATCATCGCCGGCACGCCGGTGGTATAACTCACGCCCTGGGTGCCCGTTTCGCGGTAAGCATCCTGGTGCGAGCAATTATTCCAGACATAGTAGGTCGCCGTTTTGCCGTCTTTCAAACCCTGGATGCGGCATCCGATACTCGTAAAACCGGTGTAGTTTTCCCCCAGTTCTTCCGGGGCCGGCAACACGGCTTTCAGAAACTGCAGGGGCACGATATCCACTCCTTTGTACCGGATGGGCTCGATGCCGGCCATGCCGATGTTCTGGATCACGCGGAGGTGCGTAAGATACTGTTCGCTGAAGGTCATCCAGAAGCGGGCGCGCTTCAGGGTGGGGTAGTTCTTGACCAGGCTCTCCAGTTCTTCGTGGTAGATCAGGTAGGACCGTTTCGGGCCGATTTCCGGGTAGTTGATATCCTTCCAGATCTCGTGCGGTTCCGTTTCCACCCAGCGGCCGTTTTCCCAATATTTGCCCCTTTGCGTCACTTCCCGGATGTTGATCTCAGGGTTGAAATTGGTGGCGAACGCCTTGCCGTGGCTGCCGGCGTTGGCATCCACGATATCGAGGTAGTGCAATTCGTCGAAGTAGTGTTTTTTTGCGTAAGCGGTAAAAACACTGGTCACGCCCGGGTCGAACCCGCAGCCGAGCAGCGCCATAATGCCCTTTTTGCGGTAGCGTTCCTGGTAGGCCCATTGCCAGGAGTATTCGAACTTGGCCACGTCTTTGGGTTCGTAGTTGGCCGTATCCATGTAATGGACGCCGGTTTCCAGGCATGCGTCCATCAGGGGCAGGTCCTGGTAGGGTAGGGCGACGTTAATTACCAGGTCGGGTTGGAACTTTCGGATGAGTGCCACGGTTTGATCCACATTATCGGCATCGACCCGGGCCGTTTTGATCTTCCGGCCGCCGTAGGCTTGATGGATGGCGCTGGCGATAGCGTCGCATTTTTTTTTGGTGCGGCTGGCGAGCAGGATGTCGCCGAAGATTTCACGGTGTTGGGCACATTTGTAGGCGACTACCCGCCCTACGCCGCCGGCGCCAATGATGAGTACTTTGGACATTTATTGAGCTGGATAAAGGATGAAGAAGAAGGAAATCAGGTACGTTTTGGATCGTTTCGTGGGGTATTCGGGCAAAAATAGGGAGAAAATCCACTTTGTTCACCCGGAAGTAAAGCCTGCTCCCTACTTTCGCCTATCCGAATTTTAATCCGTTTGACCGGACGGAGGCTTTCAAGGCTTTTCGACCGGAAATTTATTCCCCTTTCATTTAGAACATGTTTGGATTTTCATGCTGAGGCGAAAATGGAAAAATTTAATTTCAGGCAAGGCAAATTTTGCAGGCGTATGCGGGCAATCCGCCGAAAAATTTAACGCAGCATGAAATTAAATTTTCTATTTGCAGGCCAGCAATGAAATTCCAAACATGTTCTTATTACAAGTCCTAGATCAGCGTGCATTCCAAGTCCCTACCGGTTTTTCGCAATATTGCCTTCAATTCGAACACCATCGAGGAGTATATCCCGATGGAGCCGATGCATCCTATGGTGTTCGACCGGTTTTGCGAAGACGGATGGTGCTACTGGTCCGATTTGATTTTTCGCCGCAATTTCTGGGAATGGCGCGGCGAACCCTGCCGGGTGATTTTGCTGCGCATCCGGCTCGACGGATTCACCTTCAGCAAGAGCCAGCGAAAATGCCTGCGGCGCAACATGGACCTGCGTGTGCTCCGGCGGCCGCTGCGCATCGTGGAGAAACACGAACGCCTGTTCGAGCGCCATGCCGCGCGTTTTCACCACAACCGCCCGTCTACCATCTACGGTTTTTTCAGCGCCTGGAGTCATGTGATGCCTTGCTTTGGAGTAGAATTCGATGTGTTCAGCGGCGACCGGCATGTGGCGTCCAGTTTTTTTCACATGGGGCATTCGAGCATGGCCGGGAACTACTGTATTCATGACCCGGAGGAGGCCTGGCGGAGCCTCGGCACCTTTACCATGCTCCTCGAAATCGAATATGCCCGCCAGCTGGGTAAAACCTACTACTACCCGGGCTTTGTCTATGATTTGCCCAGCGAATTCGACTACAAACTGAATTTCCACAACCTGGAATACTTCGACTGGTGGGGCAACTGGTACCCCCTCGACCGCCTGCCGGTGCGCGACTGGCGGGAAGCATGGGTGTCTCCGCCGCCCGATTCTTTTTAGCCGCCCTCTATGATCCCGAAACTTTGATGTTGGGCGGGCAATCGACGCAATGGCAAACGGGCTTCAAATTCACGGTGGTCGCCTCCCGCGGCACTGTAAAACTGCATACATCGATGAGCCCGGCCCTCCCGGTATCATCGGCCATGAGCAGCTTCATCGCCACAAACTGGTCCTGATCGGTTTTGCGCACCGGAAAAGTAAACGGCTGTCCTGCCGGAGGAAGCTGCAGATCGGTCAACTGACCATCGATATAAATCTTGATTTTGCTCCGAAAACGATCCAGCCCGGGGTCGAGATCAACGGTTACCAGGATGTCGCGGCATTCGCAATAACCGCCCAATTCCAGCACGGGGTGCAGGGCCCGTCCGCTGCCCTGGCATTCACAGTTGCTGTCGCCCACCCGTACCGACACGGCCTTTCCGTCCTGTTTGACCCAGAAGGAAACCTGGGTGCCCGCAGCATTCAACGTAAAGTCGGTAAACCGCTTGTCGTTCAGGTAAACCCAGGGCGATGCCATTCTTCTCGGCATGGAAAAGATCACCTTGGTCATGGCCGATTTGGTTCCTTTCTGTGCCTGGAGCAGGGTGGTGGGCTCCGGGTTGGTCAGGCTGCTGTATTGCATGGGAGCCAATCCGGCCATCCGGATGGTATCGCCCGGCGAGCGGAGGCGGTAATTAAACTTTGAACTGGGTTGCGTCAATCCGCTTTTGCTTACCATGGAATAGACTACTGGGGTTTGGCCATTGAGGGCTAAAGCGCGGTTTTGGTCGCCCAGGATCTGGAACTGGTGCTCGCGGGTAGTCTCACAGAAAGGAATGGTATACATATTCGGCCCCACCCGGGTGCCGCGAAGCACATATTTTTCGTCCACCATGACCCGGATCGTATCGCTGCTGGCCTGAAATTCCAGGTAGGTTTTGCAATCGGAAACCGGCGCTTCCGGGTGCCCGATGCGAACATTGTGGATTTGGAACAACTGCAAGGGGATAAAACTCCGGTCGCGGTGCACGAACCCCAGGTAATCGAGTTCGCCGTCTTCAGCCAACAGGTATTTCGGCGTCGACAAGTCTGCAACAGGCACATATACTTTGAGCAGGCGGGTGTCGGGTTTGTTGACCTGAAAGCGAAGCCCCTTTCCACCGTAAAAGACCATCGGGTTTTCGAAATAGTGATCCGCAGCAAAGGCGAACTTAAGGTCGTCGGTAGCGCTTTGCCGGTTGAAGTAAAAGTAGCCGGCCACAATCACGGCGCCAACGGCAACCAGGCCAATTAACCAGCCGGGTGTACGGGGTTCATTCGTTTGGTTTGAAGTGTCTGTTGCCATATCATTAAAATAAGCCGAAGGAATAAGAGGTAAAGTTAAAGGAAGTGACCTTATTGTGGTAATAACTCCTTTTTTATCCGGATAGCGTTCCCTGTTGGCCCGGGTTGTACCCGGTACACAAAAGTCAATACATCAAAAAAATGGCGCGCACCCTAACCTTTTACCCCTGGTTGACCGTCTTCCTGGTAAAAAAACTGCTCCCTGATATGCGCTCCTTTTATCTGCTGCTCCTGTTTGCCGGTTTGGCCGGCGTCATTCTCTTGTTCCCCGCCTGCGAAAAAGACTGCTACGTCCATTACGAATCCGGTGGGAAAAACATCAATTTCCAACAACTGGCCGTCGGCCAATCGGCCCGTTACCTGGGTCTGTTGGGTGAAAAATATTACATGGCGTCGACCGATGATTATGGATACACCGACGACACCCTGGTCCTTACCATCGTCGCGCAAGATGCCAATGGTTTTAAAGTGGCGGAAGCCCTGCATTACCAGGGCGATGTAGACAATGGGATAGCGGATAAAGACAGCACCTACTATTATTATTTCCAGGTTCAGAGTGATACCCTGCAGATCATGCCGTTCGGGGCGGGTCAGGTCAAATCCAGGATCTTTACCTATTTTTTACGGCAGCAAGGACTTCCGCTGAAAACGATCACCGGTCAAAAAGTGGTCATTACCGGCTGGAAAACCAGTTTGCCGTACTGCGAATGCCGCCAGGAGGGTTATGCGGAAAACTATGGACTGTTTGGCGTGGCATACGATACCCTCAATGTATTGGTCGACAACTCTTTTATGGCCGTGGATGGCCCGGGTCAAACCTATGTGTATTCAGCCTCGAGCGGTATTGTCCGGTTTTCCACCTATTCCTGGTGGACGCAGTCGGGCTACGGCTGGGACCTGTTACCCGTTCCGTGAAACGGCGGTATAACGCTGCATAATTTGAATGGCCTGATCGATCTGGCCGGACGAGACATCGAGATGGGTCACCAGGCGGATTGTTTGCGGTCCGAAAGCGCTGGCTTTTACGCCGTTTTGTGCGAGATATTCGAGAAAAACGGGGGGCGTGAGCGGCGGAACGAGGTCGAAGATCACAATATTGGTTTGCACTGGCCGGATATTCGAAACATATGGCAATCCGGCCAGGGCAGAGGCCAGTTGGCGGGCATGGGCATGGTCATCGCGCAAACGCTCCACCTGGTTATCCAGGGCATAAATACCGGCCGCCGCCAGGTACCCGGCCTGGCGCATGCCGCCACCCATGACTTTCCGTACACGCCGCGCTTCGGCAATAAAGGATTGATCGCCAATTAATACTGAGCCGACCGGAGCCCCTAAGCCTTTCGACAGGCAGATGCT
Organism: Saprospiraceae bacterium; assembly: GCA_044230315.1. Classification (GTDB taxonomy): domain Bacteria; phylum Bacteroidota; class Bacteroidia; order Chitinophagales; family Saprospiraceae; genus M3007. The sequence continues at coordinate 149,882 of JBGARJ010000006.1, read as the reverse complement.
GAGGCTGTCCACTTCGGCGCCGAAGGCCGTGGGGCTATCCCCCGTCTCCACTAACGCATTGAACAAACGCGCGCCGTCGAGATGCAGGGCTAACTGGCGCTTCCGGCAGACCGCCCGGATGGCTTGTACTTCGGCCAGGGCATACAGGCTGCCGCCGCCTTTGTTGCAGGTGTTTTCGATCACCACCAGGGCGCTTTTGGGCAGCCAATCATATCGGGGTTTGATCGCTGCTTCTACGAGCGAGGCGTTCAGAATGCCGTTTTCGGTGCGGATCAGGTTGACCCCGATTCCGCTGTTGAATGCATAACCGCCCACTTCGTATTGGTAAATATGGCTCATCTCATCGCAAATCACTTCATCGAGCGGGCGGGTATGCACCTTGAGGGCGATTTGATTGGTCATCGTACCGCTGGGACAAAACAGGGCAGCTTCCTTGCCAAACAGGGCGGCGCATTTTTCCTCCAGGGCATTCACCGTTGGGTCTTCCCGGAAAACATCGTCGCCGACTTCGGCAGCCCACATCGCCTGCAGCATGCCGGGCGTGGGTTTGGTAACGGTATCGGATAGCAGGTTGATAATGGCCATGTTATGTTGTTTCTGTTTTCCCCGATGATTCGAAAAGTACGGGCTGGCATCAGCCGCAGAAAAGCGTGCAAAGAAGCACTATTTTGCAGCAAATAACGATTAAAACCTGCTCTTTACGAAACACATCATGCTTTTGCGCTCATACTCCTGAGCGCTCCTGTTTTCGCCCGGGACGAACACAAAATGCCGTTTTGGGATGGTCCGTTTTCCGGTCTGTCGGAGGCGGCCCGTAAACAGGATAAACCCGTTTTGTTGTATCTTCTTTCGATGGTTGCGCCGCCTGCGTTTAAATGGAAAGGGATGTAAATAGCAACCCCGGGGTGCGCTAATACCAATACCTAGTGGGCCGTCCTACTGCAAAAAATCAGAGCAGCCACGGGTAAATGACAAAAAAATACGCGGAGCGAAAAGCCGGTGACCAGGGCTCAAAGGCCATAACCGACCCGGGTTTTCGCTCCGCGTAATACTTCTATCCTTACTTACGGCCTGCTTTCTTCGCCTTTTCTTCCTGCACGCGTTGTTGCTCTTTCATGGCCGCCTCAAAGCGGTCGCGCCAGCCGCCCGACTTCTTGGGCTTGTTTTTATTGGCCTCCAATTGGGCGCGTATCTTGTCGTGGTCGATCAGGAACTGCTTGGTGAGCACCGTTTGACCGATATTGAGTATGTTGCTGAAACACAGGTAAAGCGTAAGCCCGGAGGCGAAGGTGTTGAAAAAGAACATGAACATGACGGGCATGCCGTACTGCATGTATTTCATCACTTTCATCTGGTCGTTGGCCGCCATGGCCGAATTGTCCATCTGTTTCATGGAGTACCAGGTGTACCAGAGGGTCGTCACTACCCAGATAAGCGTGAACGCGCTGATGTGGGTGCCGAAGCCCGGGGCTGAGAACGGCAGGCGGAACGCCACGTCGTAACTCGACAGGTCGACCGCCCAAAGGAAACTAGCCTGCCGAAACTCCAGCGCAGCCGGGAAAAACCGGTACAGGGCAAACCAGATGGGCATCTGGAAAAAGATGGGTAAGCAGCCACCGAGCGGATTTACCCGGAATTCGCTGTACATCTTCATGGTTTCTACCGACATCGCCTGTTGATCGCTGCCGAATTTCTTGCGCAATTCGTCAATCTTGGGCTTCAGTGCCGCCATTTTGGCCTGGCTGTACACCATGCGGTAGGTCAGCGGGTACAGGAGCAATTTGACCAGCAAGGTCAACACCAATATAACGATGCCTGCGCTGCCGATAAACCGGGACAGGAACTCAAACATCGGGTGGATCACCCAGCGATTGATGGCCCCAAACAGGCTGGCTCCGAAGGGGATGATATCTTCCAGCGTTACTCCGTAGCCGCGCAGGCGGTCGAATTCATTCGGCCCGGAGTAAATAGTCATGTTCGCCTTGCCATTTTCAAGCGGCACCAAAGCGGTGCTGTGCAGGATCTTCAAATCCGGGTCGGCGTCGGTGAGCATCATCGTTTCGCCGGTAAACTCCCGGAACGAAAAGCCGTCGGCAATGATCGAGGTGTTGAAAAACTGGTTGGAGTGGCCGAACCACCGTACGGGTTGTTCGCCCAGGTTCTTGGAATCGTTTTTCCGGCAATTGCAATAGTCGGGGTCTTTGTCGTTAATCTTGTAGTAGACGCTCGACATGTTGCGCTCGTATTGCTGGTTGCGTTCCAGTTTGTCGAGGTGGTTGACCCAGTTGAGTCGGAGTGCATTTTGGCCTGCCGGCAGGGCTGCCAGCAAGCCCGCACCGCCGATTTGGTAGTTCAACTGGTAATTATCCGGGCTGAGGGTATAGGTTTGCTCGAAGAAACCGCCGCTGGTGGTGGGTGCGCGGAAGGTAACGGTGTTGCCGTTTTGGATGGGTGCAAAGTAGAGGTCGGCCGAACTCACGCCCTTTGCCGTATTCGCCACCGGGATCAGGTACTCGAACCGGTCCTTTTTATCTTCGAGCAGGCGTAACGGACTCTTGATATCGTTGTTGGCGCTGTCGGTATTTACCTTTTGATACTTTTTCAGTAAAACCTCTTTAATCCGGGCGCCTTTGCTGCTGAAGGTGACGCGCATCAGGTCGTTCTCAAGCGAGACCAGTTGCTCGGTTCCGGAGGCTGCGGGCGCAAATGCCCCGAATTGTGTGGTCAGCGCAACTTGTTTTACAGAGTCAGATACCACCGGCGCCGGTACGTTGGCTGCAGGAGTCTGATTGCTATCGGGTTTCTGGTTTTCGGCAGCCGGTTGAACGGGTTCTGTTCCGGGTTTGGGTTTGGGCGGCGCCGAATACTGCATCCACAGGTACAACAGCAAAAAGATCAGCCCCACGCCGATGACTGTATTAAGGTTATTTTGTTTCTCTTCCATTAATATGTAAATGATGGTGCGATGGAGTAGTGGAACACTCAGGGCGAAATCTGCTCAACCTTGCGCCAATTTTTCCACCGATTAAAAGCGCCGCAAAAGTATGTCAAAACCGGTAGCCGTACTAAAAACCGTCGAAGATTCTCCACCCCAACTCGACAGGCGGCTGGTGGAAGCCTATATACGGACGATTTACCGCGTACTCGATCCGGCTTTCGATATCCGTATCGGTGCTGCCGACCCGTTGCTGGAACAATGGTTGACCCAACATGGTTTTGACGGTTATGCCTTCGTGACCGCCTGGAACCCGGCCTCGCAACTTTTATCCCGGCAGGCAAATGAGGCGCGACACGCAGCGCTGTACCAGGCGCTCCGGGGATTTACTTCGGCCGATCCGCACCTGGCCGAGCACCACGGCGAATCGGGCGGCTGGCCGATGGAAAAAAGCTGGTGGACGCCCGGGCTGGCGCCGGAAAACGCGGTGGACCTCGCCCGGCAATTCGGCCAGAATGCCCTGGTTTTTGGGCGAAAGGGTGGGGTAGCGGAGCTGTGGTGGGTCGCCGAACCCTGAATGGCCACAAAAAGACGGGGCTGTGGTGGTATACTCCGGCTTTTTCCGTCTTTTTGTGGCGGAAATACACAACCGATGCGCATGTCTTTGTCCAAAATTATACCGCCCGGCGCCTGGGAGTTGCTGCTGGCTACCTTTATACTGCTCGGCGCCGCCTTTTTTAACGGCTACCCTTTGGTGTATTCCGATACCGGCACCTACGTGAATAGCGGATTCGAAGGGCAGATCCCGATGGACCGGCCGATCGTGTACGGATTGTTTATCCGGCACATGAGCCTGCACGACAGTCTCTGGGGGCCGGTACTGGTACAGGGTTTCCTGATGGCCTGGTTGCTGCGCCTGCTACTTTTACCCTTTTGGGGCGAGCGATTTTTAGGCAAATACCTGCTGACGGTCAGCGCATTATCTGTGTTTACTGCCCTGTCCTGGTACACCGGGCAGTTGATGCCCGATATTTTCACCGCGATGCAACTGCTCATTTTAGCGATCGTGTTGACCCGGCCGGCACTTTCCCGCATCCAGTGGGTGCTGTTGGGCGGCTTGTACGTGTTGTGTTGCCTGGTGCATTTTTCCAATTTGTTTATCGGCCTGTTCACGGTGGCGCCGTTGGGCTTGTGGCTATGGGCCCGCCCGGGAGCACGGGCCGCGTTGCCACACTGGCGGCGGCGGGTGCTGCTGGTCAGCCTTTGGAGTATTTCGGCGTTTGTTACGCTGCCGGCGGTCAATTGGTTCGTGGGCCGCGAGTTTACCCTGGGCAAGGGCAGCTATACCTTTATTATTGGCCGGATGGTAGACTCGGGTATGTTGAAGATGTACCTCGACGATCAATGCGCCACGCACCAATACCGGCTCTGCCAATACAAGGACTCCCTTCCGGAAAACAGCCGGCAATTTCATTGGGACGCCAGCAGCCCGCTCTACAAAGAAGGCGGTTGGGGCGCCCCCGAAGCCGAGTACCGGTCCATCGTTTGGAGCACGCTCACCTCGCCCAAATACCTGGCTCTTCATGTTTGGCAAAGCCTGCTGTCCACCCCCACACAACTGATGCAAAATGCCATCGGGTCGGGGCTGGATTACGGTTGGTATCGCTCGCCCGAAAGCCCCCCGTACCAGGTAGTGAAACGCTATTTCCCCAACGAATTCAATGCATACATCGCCTCCCGGCAGTGCGGCAACCTGTGGCAGCAGGACCTGGATTTTACGTTTCTCAACAAAGTAAATTTCTGGGTGCTGAGTGCTACTGTGCTGGCCCTGATCTGGTTGGTATTCCTGGCTGAGCGTGCGGCTTTTTCATCTCTGCTGCCCCTCTTGTGGGTTTTTATCGCCGGCATTTTGGCCAATGCCTTTATAACGTCCAGTTTGGCCGTTATTTGCGACCGCTTTTCGCCGCGCGTGGTGTGGTTGCTCACCCTGTGGGTCCTGCTTGCTTTGCCGCCGGCATTAAATCAGTACAAGAAACGGCTTGATTTGTAAAACCCAATCGCCTGGCCTGGAACAGGCTGGAACATAACAACAACCTGTATGGATATTTCAAAGATACCCTCCCCTTGTTTTGTACTGGATGAGGCATTGCTGCGCAAAAACCTGCAATTGATCGACCGGGTACAGCGGGAAGCCGGCGTGCAAATTATCCTGGCGTTCAAGGGATTTGCGATGTGGAGCGCTTTTCCGCTGGTGCGCCAGTACCTGCACGGCGCTACCGCATCTTCCCTGGGCGAGGCGCGCCTGTGCTTCGAGGAGATGCACGCCAAAGCGCACACCTATTCGGTGGCGTACCTGCCGCGCGAGTTCGGACAAATCCTGAAATACTCGAGTCATATCACGTTCAACTCGCTTTCGCAATACCGGCGCTACCGCAAACGGCTGGAAAAACACCCGGAAAAGATCAGCGCCGGCATCCGGGTGAACCCGGAATGGTCGCCGGTGGGCACCGCACTGTACAATCCGGCGGCGCCGGGTTCCCGCCTGGGGGAAGTGGTGGAAAATTTTAAAGGCCGTCTGCCGGAGGGAATTGAGGGCCTGCATTTTCACACCCTTTGCGAAAGCACGAGCTACGATCTGGAGAAAACCCTTGGCTTTTTCGAGGCGCGGTTCGGCGCGTTTTTGCCCGGGCTGCGTTGGGTTAATTTCGGTGGCGGGCACCTGATGACGCGCAAAGGCTACGACGTGGACCATCTCATCGGCGTATTGCAGGGTTTTCGGGCGCGGTATCCGCACCTGCAGGTGATTCTCGAGCCGGGCAGCGCCATCGCTTGGGAGACGGGCGTGCTGGTGTCGACGGTGCTCGATATTGTCAAAAACAAAGGCATCCGGACGGCCATTCTCGATGTGTCGTTCACGGCGCATATGCCCGATACCCTGGAGATGCCTTACCGCCCGCGCGTACGCGGCGCGGAGGCAAGCCCCGAATCCGGCGACCCGCACCAATACCGCCTGGGCGGGGTGAGCTGCCTGAGCGGTGATTTTATGACCGAGTATGCCTTTGAAAAGCCCCTGAAACCGGGGCAAAAAATCGTGTTCGAAGATATGATCCACTACACGATGGTGAAAACGACCACTTTCAACGGTGTAACCCACCCTGCGATCGCCATCTGGCGCGAGGATGGCCGCTTGGAGGTGGTCCGGAAATTTGGTTACCGCGATTACAAAATGCGACTTTCCTGACCCCCGGGTTACCCGGCGAAAATGAAGTACATCAACAACATGAGCGCCAGCGTGGCGATCACGACAATTGTCAAAAATTTACGCATTTCTTCCCGGTCTTTCGTTCCCTGACGCTGGCGGGTAATTCTGTGCTTGGTTGCCATAGTCTATTGATTTCGAATATTTTGTAAATAATGAATGGGTTAGGTGATTACCTGCAAATTTAGAAAAATTGACAATTCTATACCTCAATTCAGCCCTTGTTCCCGGAAGATTCGGTTCAACCAACGCAACATCAGGAACAATGCTGCCGCTGCTACCGCCAGCAGGGCAAAGTTGACCCAAAAAAAGTTGGCCTTGTTGTCGTAATGGTCCCAGAGCGTGGCCAGCACGCCGCTCAGTTTATTTCCGATCGAGGTGGCGAGTTGCCAGCCGCCCATCATCAAACCTGCAATACGCGCCGGCGCCATTTTCGATACCATAGACAGGCCCATGGGGCTGAGGCACAATTCGCCGATGGTTACCACGCCGTAGGTGCCGATGAGCCACCACACCGACGCTTTTTCGGCTCCGTTGTGGCAGGCGATCACCGCACCAACCGTCACGATAGTGGATAATGCAGTGATGACCAATCCCAGGCCGATCTTGCCCGGCGTGGTAGGCTCGCGTTTGCGCCGCCGCAGCTGTCCGAAAAACCAAACCAGCAAGGGCGTCAACACGATGACAAAAAACGGGTTGACCGATTGGTAGATCTCCGTGGAGACGAGTTTGATCGATGTCCCGGCTGCCGGGCGTTGCTGCTCGGGTACATTTTGGAAGTAGGGTGGCGCGGTCACGCCAAGGGCTATTTTGCCGGTGGCCGGGTCGTGATGTGTTCGGAATTGCGCATCGTATAACGGAAACGTATCCGGCTGGTTTTTGACCTCCTGCACCATGCCCATAAACTTGGCCGGTGTTTCCAGCCAGGCCGGCATCGAACGGTCGGTGTAAAATTGTGCCCAGGTCGTCAGCGCAGTGCCGTTTTGTTTAAAAACCGCCCAAAAAACGATCACAACCGCGTAAATGGCGAGCAGCGAGCGAATCCGGGGCTTTTCGGCCGGCGTGGCTTTCCAAAGGATCCAGAGAAAAAAGCCGATGACCGGCAGTGAGCCGAAAATGAAGGCATCCGTGGAGTCGGAACCCAGCAGATTGCCGGGGATGTTCCAGGCAATGAGTCCGGTGACGATAGCCGGCAGTAAGACTGAGGATAAAAGAGTCAGCACACCCGCTTCGGCGGGGTTGGCCTCCTTGCGCACATCGGCGTGGGCGAGGTGCCGGGTGCCGCTCAGGAATACCCCTACGCCGATAAACATGCCGATGCCGGCTGCTGCGAAGGCATACCCCCAACCGTAGGTATTGCGCAGATAAGCGGCTACAAAATTGCACACCAGGGCCCCGATGTTGATCCCCATGTAGAAGATCGAAAACCCATCGTCTTTCCGCGCCCGGTACCGGTCTTCGTTGTACAGGTTGCCCAGCAAAGTGGAAATATTCGGTTTGAAAAAACCATTCCCCAGGATCATTACTCCAAGCGAGAGGTAAAAAGTTGTCAGGTTGTTGGGGATGGCCAGCAACATATACCCAATCCCCATCAGGATACCGCCCAGCACGATGCTGCGCCGGAAGCCGAGTACCCGGTCAGCCAGCAAGCCGCCGATGAACGGCGTTACATACACGAGGGCGATAAATGTGCCGTACACGTCGGAAGCATTGCCTCGGCCAAAGCCCAGGCCACCGGTCTGCGTGTCGGTCATATACAGGAAAAAGATACCGATCATGAGGTAATAGCCGAAGCGTTCCCACATTTCGGTAAAAAACAAATAGGGTAATCCGGACGGATGTTGGTGCATATCGTTTTGGTCTTGTACTAATGAATCCAATGCCGGCAAAAATAGGGGCAAATGAAAATTTTGCAAGGATTGCTCCAACAGAATTGGCCGCTTTGGAGCCATTATGCCCAAAACCCTTGAAACCGGCGGTGAAATTGAGGGTGTGCGCTATTACAAGCGTTTTATCTTTGCACCTTGTTTTCTACCGAACAATCAGAAATCCGTGTTACGACAATGCTGAAAAAAATTCTGCCGATAATCGTTGTACTCCTACTGGGTGCGCTGCAACTGGCCGTCGCCCAACAACCCGCCGGCGTTCCGGCGCCTACTTCTCCCGGACCGCCGGTGGAACCCACAGTCATTCCAACGAAGGACAGCGTATTGGTCACGCTGATCCTCAAACATCAGCAAAATAAAAACCTGCAGGAAATCCGGCGCATTCTTGAAGCGCAGGGTTTTTGGGATGTGTTCCCACCCGAAGATGCCCGTATCGTGTCCTGGACGATCGCAATGGGCCTGGGTCATGTCATTGTGCTCCAGATTCCGGCCAATGCCGTACGTCGACTCAACCTCGCCATCGAAAACGGCGCTTGGGGTGCCTACGATACCGAAATTTACCTCTCGTACGATTATCGCTCCATTTGGGAAGACTATATCGAAAAACGCGAAGAGGCCAAGGACGATCGGAAGGACTGAAACCGGAGCGTTTTTAGAACGGGATTGGAACCCGGCGATGAAATTCCAAATAAGTGTTCAGGGTTGCGCCGGCACGAACCGGATGGACAGTGAGTTTACACAGTGTCGGATGTTTTTGGGCGTCATGCGTTCGCCGAGAAAAACGTGACCCAAATGACCGCCGCAGTTGGCGCACACGATTTCCGTCCGGCGCATTCCCATCGAATTGTCGACGTGCCGGATGACAGCACCCGGAATTTCGTCGTCGAAGGATGGCCAGCCGCAACCGCTGTCAAATTTGTCAGAGGAGCGGTACAACGGTGCGTTGCACCGGCGGCAAATGAACATGCCGGCGCCTTTGTGATTCCAGTATTCCCCCGTAAATGCGCGTTCTGTACCTTTGTGCGCAATGACGTGTTCTTCTTCCGGGGTGAGCGGATTCCAGTTCTTTTGATCGTTTTCCATGTGTATTGTTGATTTGTCGGACGCCAGGCATTCCGGGTTAGAAACAACAAATTTCAGCCCATTTTGATGACTTTAATGGTTATCTTGCGGACAAATTCCCGTGATCGATGCAAAAAAATATTTTAATCTCTGCTCTGCTGGCGGCAAGCGCTTCCCTTTTTGCCGCAACCGCCCCGAACTTTACCGTCACCGATTCTGACGGCAATGCGCATCAGTTGTATGCTGACTACGTCAACCAGGGTAAGGTGCTGGTACTGGAGGTGTTTTTTACCACCTGTCCGCCATGTTCCGACCATGCGCCATACTGGCAAAACCTGTACAATGCCGTAAAATTGCAACACCCGGGCCGGGTGGAGTTTATGATGTTGAGCAATAAAAGTTTCGACATGAACACCAACGTGGCGCAGTACAAAACGGCAAAAGGGCTCACTATGCCGGGAGTAGGCGCCCAAGGCGGCAGCTTGTCTGCCGTTCAACCTTACGAAGCCGGCCAGTTTGGCGTCTTTTACGGAACGCCCACTTTTATTGTGATCGCGCCGGGTACCGGCGAGGTGACATTCGACCTGCGGGGCAACAACCCCACGGAAACGATGGGGCTCATCCAGCAACGGATCAATCAATTGCTCCTGCCCACCTGCACCATCCAAACCTATCTGGGTGATACGCTAAAAACCTATTCCCTCCAGATCGCTATTCCCGGGGGCGCCTCGGCAAATGTCCAGGTCACCAACGGCGCGTATTCGCTGGAAAATGTGCCCGGATTGCCGGTCGCGCCCTTTTACCTGGCCACGCCGGCTAAAAACAACGACCCCCTGAACGGTGTCAGCACGTTCGATCTGCTCCAGATCAACAAACAAATATTGGGTATCGAACTATTTAATAAACCCTGGCAATTCATCGCTGCCGATGCCAATAACTCCGGTACCATTTCGACCTTCGACATTGTTGAACTGCGCAAACTGATCCTGGGTATTTACGATTCCTTGCCGAATTCGCCGTCGTGGGTATTCTCACCGGCACAAGATACCATGAGCACGAGCGCTTGCCCGGATATTCAGGCACTGAAGCGGGGCGATGTCAACGGCAATGCCGACCCTAAAAGCCTCCTGGGCGTAGAAGACCGCACCGCCGGGAGCAGAACGTTCCGGATTGAAAACCGGCATTTCGAGCGCGGCGAAACTTCCGCACTCCCCCTGCACCTTGTGCTCCCGGTTGCCGGCGAGGGCTTTCAATTCGCCCTGCTTTTTAACCCGGAGGCCCTGGAAATCCGCCGGATTTGGTCGGATAATTTGCCCGGTTTTCAGGATAATAACTGGTTTGTGTCCAATGGACGGATTGCCTTCAGTTGGATCGCCAATACGCCGGTTCCGATGGTTCCGGGCGATGTTGTGCTTCAAATTGAAGTGCAGGCCCTGCGCGACGGCTCCGTTGCTGATTGGTTCGCACCGGAGTCGGCTCCGCTGCACCCCGAAGCGTACGATGCGATCGGCCGCGTGTACCATCTGGAGTGGCGCGTCGACAACCCGGCCCCGCAGATCACGCTGCTTGCGCCCAATCCGGCCAGCCGGTTTTTCACTTTGCACATCGATAACCCGGAAGAGCAGGGAACACAGGTACAATTGGTCGATCCTGCAGGGCGTACGGTGTACGAGCAGCGCGTATGGCTGAGCAGCGGCGTCAACACATTGCGGGTTGAACCGGGACGGCTCCCGGCGGGTCTGTACCTCGTCCGGTTGGGAAACCGCCCCGCGGGTAAACTGCATTGGGTGGAATAAAGCAGCACCGCAGCAGATTGGATCGCCCGAACAATACCAAATCAAATTCTTTTAAAACCCGCACAGCAAGCCAGTTTCCCAAATTACCTTTGCCCCCGATGCAGGTTTTGGCACAAATTGTCTTTTGGGGAAATGCGCTGGCATTGGCGCACACTTACCTGATTTACCCGTGGCTTTTGCGTTGGTTGGCAAAAGACAAAGCCCCGAATGCATGTTTGTATCCGCCCGGCGACCCCAGCCTGCCGGTGGTATCGGTGCTGATGGCCGTGTATAACGAAGAGCGCGTGATCGTTGAAAAACTGGAAAGCCTGCGGCTGCTCCAATACCCGGCCGATAAATTGCAGATTTTTATCGGATCGGACGGATCGGACGACCAGACCAGTGCGCTCATCAACCGGATCATTCGCCAAAATCCGGCCGTCGGATTCCAGTTTTTCCCGTTTTCAGAACGCCGCGGCAAACCGCCCGTGATCAACGATTTGGCCCAACGGGCAATCGACGCATTCGAACACCGGCAACCGGCAGCCTACGGAGCGAATCCGGTTTCCCACGTATTGCTGCTGACCGATGCCAGCGTCATGTTGCCGCCTGAAACGGTATACCGGCTGGTCCGCCATTTCAAAAATGAGCGGATCGGCGTAGTGGATGCCCACATGCGGAGCAAAGGCTTGCGCACGGAGGGGATCAGCCAGAGCGAAAACCGGTACCTGAGCGGGGAAGTGCAACTCAAACATTGGGAAAGCCTGGCTTGGGGGATGATGATGGGCCCTTTTGGCGGCTGTTACGCTCTGCGAGCCGATTTGTTCGAGCCGGTGCCGCCGCGTTCGCTGGTAGACGATTTTTGGCTCGTTTTCCGGGTGTTGGAGCGCGGCTTTTGGGCGATAAACGACCTCGACGCCGTGTGCTACGAAGGTGCGACCCACCGGGTGAAAGACGAATACCGGCGGAAAAAACGGATTGCTGCCGGGAGTTTTCAAAACCTGGCGCGATTTCGCAAGTGGGTGCTACCGCCAACGACGCGCCTGGGTTTTGCCTTTTTTTCGCATAAGGTGCTGCGTTGGTTCGGCGGATTTTTCCTGATCCTGCTGTACCTTTCTTCCGGGGTGCTGGCCCTGGAAAACCAAATTTTCCGCGGGCTGTTTTGGATGATGACATTCGGTACGGCTGCAATTTTTGTTTTGAACTATCTGCCGCAGCAACTCCGGGTAAGGACTTGGACGCCCGTTAAAAACCTGGCCTACTTCCTGGCCATGAATGCTGCCCTGGTGGATGGTTTTTTTAAATGGCGCAAAGGCATCCGGGAAAATACCTGGCAACGCACCGCGCGGGAATGAGTGGCGGGCAGCGCAACAGACAACCTGTTTTTCAAATTACGTACCTTATCATAAAACATCACCCAATGGTCAATACACCAGTTCAATCGGTTAACGGTCAACGCCAAATGGACATACCGCAATTAAATACCATTGAAGAGGCACTGGCGGACTTGCGCGCCGGGAAGGTCATTATCGTTGTGGACGACGAAGACCGCGAAAACGAAGGCGATTTCATTTGCGCCGCCGAGACGGTAACCCCCGAAATTATCAACTTCATGGCGCAACACGGCCGTGGCCTGATCTGTACTCCATTGGAGGAAAAACGCGCCGATGAATTGGACCTCCCGCTGATGGTCAACGCCAACACCGCCCTGCACGAAACAGCCTTTACGGTGTCTATCGATCTCATCGGCCACGGCTGCTCCACCGGCATCAGTGCATACGACCGGGCTACCGGAATCCGGCACCTGACCAACCTGCAGGCCAAATCGACCGATTTCGCCCGCCCCGGGCACATCTTTCCGCTGCGCGCCAAATCGGGCGGCGTTTTGCGGCGTACGGGGCATACCGAAGCTGCCGTCGACCTGGCCCGGCTGGCTGGATTTTGCCCCGCGGGTGTATTGGTCGAAATACTGAATCCCGACGGTTCGATGGCGCGCCTTCCGGCCCTGCTGGAAGTGGCACGTCAATTTGACCTGAAAATCATCTCTATCGACGACCTGGTGGCCTACCGGATGCGCACGGAGCGCCTGATCCGCAAGGAACTCGAAACAACGCTCCAAACCCTGTACGGCGACTTCGAAACCGTTGTATTCACCGATGTATCGAGTGGCGACACCCACCTGGTGCTGCGCAAAGGAACATGGGCGGAGGAAGAACCGGTGCTGGTGCGGGTCCATTCCTGGTCGGAAACCGGCGGCATTCTGGGCAATTTGCTGGCCGATTACGGCACGCAAATCCAGCAATCACTCAAAGCCATTGCCGAAGCGGGTAAGGGAGCATTCGTGTACCTCCGGCAGGGCGATAAAGCCAACCTGCTGACCCGGCTGCAGATTTATAAAAAATATATGGATGACGGGGAGCCTGAAAAATTCGAACTACACACCAGTATGGGCAAAAAAGACTTTGGTGTAGGAGCCCAAATTCTGCGCGAACTGGGTATTTGCAAGATCCGGTTGCTTACCAATCACCCGAAGCCCCGCACCGGATTCATCGGTTACGGGCTTGAAATTGTGGAAAATATTCAACTGGATACCGTTCGTTGACCTTAGAAACGGCCTGAAATCCCCGGTGGCGCTGAGAGGCGCAGGTTTTGAGGATGTGCAAGGCCTCTTTTTTAGGGAATAACCTTGGCCGCTTGCCGAAAAAAGGCCACAGCATAGCGCCAAAAAATGCGTCTTTCCGTCCGATAGAAGTCTTCAGATGGATTCTTATTCATCACAGCTGATTTTCTGCGGGCAATCACCCACCGGAACATCCAACCCAATTGCCTACTTTTGCGCACAACTCAGATCATGGATAACAAATCAACCGTCACGCCTTACAACGCGCAGGAAAGTAAAAAAGCCCAGGTGGAGCGCATGTTCGACAACATTGCGCCGAGGTATGACCTGCTCAACCGGGTGCTTTCCCTGGGTATTGATGTTTGGTGGCGCCGCAAAGCGTTGGGTTACCTCCGCAGCCTGCAACCGCAGCGCATCCTGGATGTAGCGACCGGTACGGCGGATGTGGCGATCATGGCGGCCAAAATGTTGAAGCCCCGGCAAGTTATCGGAATCGACATAGCCAATCAAATGCTCGATTTCGGCCGCGAAAAAATCCGCCGCGCGGGTTTGGAGGATACGATTGAACTGGAAACCGGCGACAGCGAAAACCTGCGATTCGCCGAGGCAGATTTTGACGCGGTGACGGTAGCCTTCGGTGTCCGCAATTTTGAACACCTCGAACAAGGCCTTTCGGAAATGCTGCGCGTGCTGCGCCCGGGCGGGCGGATCGTGATCCTGGAGTTTTCCCGGCCGCGTCTTTTTCCCTTCAAACAATTGTACAATTCGTATTTCAGATACGTTTTACCCCTTATCGGACGTTTAACGAGCCGTGACATCCGGGCTTACACTTACTTGTTTGAAAGTGTTCAGGCATTCCCGGAAGGCGATCAATTTCTCACTATTTTATCCAAAACCGGTTACCAGCATCCACAATGCGAACGACTTACACTTGGGATATGTTCCATTTATATAGCCGAAAAGGCCACACTATGAACAAGCCTGCCGGCGCCGGCCATGCGCTGGAATCGCACCATTCGAAGCGACTGACCCTGCTGTTTTTTTTCGCTGTGCTACTTGTTGCGGCGCCGCTTCGGGCACAACGCGCTCAAGGACACAATTTTAATTACAAAGATTTTCAGGCCAAGTCGTATTATTTCGGGATCACCTTGGGCTACAACCAAAGCGATTTCCGGATCCAGTACTCGAAAGATTTTATCCTGAACGACTCGTTTAGCCGGGCACAATCCGTGACCGGGCCGGGCTTCAACCTGGGTATCGTGTCGAATTTGAAAATCGGCCAGTATTTTGACGTGCGTTTTCTGCCCACCCTCTCATTTGTGGAACGCAACATCCGCTATGCGCCACCCGGCGACAATGCATTGGCCACCACCCGCCGCATCGAATCGGTATTTGTTGAAATGCCTTTCCAGGTGCGTTACAAATCCGTCCCTTACCACGATTTCCGCCTGTTCGTGATCGCCGGGGTCAAATATGTATTCGATGTAGCCAGCGATTCGCGCACCCGGCAAGCGGCCGGTTTGGTGAAAATCGCCCCGACGGATTTTCAGGTGGAGTACGGCGCCGGCATACAATTCTTCTTCCCGTACTTTATCTTTTCCCCGGAGTTTAAGATCTCTCAAGGCATTAATAACGTGCTGATTTTCAACGACCGGCTGGAACAAAGCAATGTTTTGGAGAAAGTATTGTCGCGCACCTTCACCGTGTCGCTCCACTTTGAGGGCTAAACCGATACCGGTTGGAGTGAAAAACAAAACGAGCCCGGAGTTTGATCCTGGCTCGTTTCGTTTTTCAAGCCCGAGCGGTTAATTTTGACGCATGATTCCACCCAAAACTGTACGGGAAATTCTCGACGCCATTCGAATTGAAGAAGTGGTGGAAGACTTTGTCGCCTTGCGCAAGCGCGGAGTGAACCTGATCGGCTTGTGCCCATTCCACAATGAAAAAACGCCGTCGTTCAATGTCAGCCCGTCGCGAAACATTTTTAAATGCTTCGGTTGCGGAAAAGGTGGCGATGCCGTCACTTTTTTGATGGAACATGAGAGTTTCACGTACCCGGAAGCGCTGCGTTGGTTGGCCCGTAAATACAATATCGAAATACAGGAAGTGGAACGCACTCCCGAGCAGATCGCCGAGCAACAATTGGCCGATTCCCTGTATATCGTCAACGACTTTGCGCTGCAGCATTTTCAAACGCAATTGTTCGATACGGATGAGGGGAAATCCGTGGCCCTGAGCTATTTCAAACAGCGCGGCCTGCGCGAAGAGACGATCCGGACCTTTGGCCTGGGTTATGCGCCCGATCTGCGCGATTTGATGGTACAGCGCGCCAAAGCGGCCGGCTACAACCTCGACCTGCTCCAACAAGTCGGTCTCTGCAGCACCGATGGCAGCCGCGATTTTTTTCGCGGGCGGGTGATGTTCGCCATCCACAACCTGTCGGGAAAAGTGGCGGCATTCGCCGGGCGCACCATGTCGTCTGACAAAAACATACCGAAATACATCAACAGCCCGGAGACGGAGGTTTATGTCAAAAACAAGACCCTTTACGGGGCATTTCAGGCCAAGAAAGCGATCCGGCAGCAAGACGAATGCATCCTGGTGGAAGGGTACATGGACGTGATTTCACTCCACCAGGCCGGCATCGAGAACGTGGTGGCCAGCAGCGGCACCTCGCTCACCGAAGGACAGTTGCAGCTTATCAAGCGCAATACGGCCAATCTAAAAATATTGTACGACGGCGACCCGGCCGGTATCAAAGCGGCATTGCGCGGGCTGGACCTTGCGTTGGAGCAGGATCTGAATGTAAAAATTGTGCTGCTTCCGGAGGGAGAGGACCCCGATAGTTTCGTCCAACAAATCGGCAGCGAGGCCTTTGGCGATTTTATCGTCCGGGAGGCGAAGGACTTTATTTTGTTTAAAACAGCGCTGCTGCTCGAAGAAACAAAGGGTGACCCGGTGAAGAAAGCGGGGTTGATCAAGGATATTATGGGCAGTATCGCCAAAATACCCGATCCGATCAAACGCGGGGTGTACCTGAAGGAATGCGCGGCCTTGTTGGAGGTGTCGGAACAGGTGTTGCATTCGGAAACGAACAAATTGATCACCAGCACACTGCGGAAAAAGGCGGAAAAAGACGCCCGCCAACCCGGCGCCGCCAGCGACACGCCGTTGGCTGAACCCCGGCCCGACAACCCCGAGGTAGAATGGGCGGCCCCGGTGCGCGAACGGCCCATGCAGCGCGGCGATGAGTTCCAGGAACGGGATATTATTGCCTTGTTGGTCCAGTTCGGTGGCCAAAAGTTGACGGGCATGGATGCCACCGTGGCCGAATACGTACTAGCCGATATCGAAGAGTCATTGGGGAGTTTTGACAACCCGCTGTACGGTAAAATTGTCCGGGAATGCCATGCCCTGCTGGTGGATGGTCATGCCCTGACGCAGGATTATTTTTTGCAGCACGAAAGCAAAGATGTTCGGGATATGGCCGTCGATATCCTGGCCGATTCCACGCAATGGAATTATTCCCCCAACTGGGAAGAGAAAGGGCTCCCGTTGCAAAACCAGCCACTACCGGAAAAGAATTTCGACCGGCAAACGTTTAAGGCTATCAACCTTTTTAAAATCCGTAAACTAGGTAAAGTGCTGGAAATGAACCAAGAACGAATAAAAACTGCTGAGGCGTCCGGTGATCAGGAGGATAAAGAACGGTTCATACGGGTGGATATAAAAATCAAGAATACCCGAAATGATATTGCCAAACGCTGGGGGATCGTCATTCTTCCCTGGTGACGCCGCTTCATTTTTTCCGGCAACATCATTTCATCCGGGTTTATGCTTTTACCAGGGTAAATTGTTCACATGCATATCACCATACTTGGCAACGGCGCGGGCGGACCCTTCCAGGGGCGGAATTATACCGCCCAGGTGTTACAGGTGGAAAATCAATACTTTCTGATCGACTGCGGGGAGGGTACGCAACACCAGTTGCACCGCCTGCGGGTGCCTTATGATCGCTTTCAGCAGATTTTTGTCAGCCACCTGCACGGCGATCACGTTTTTGGCCTGATCGGCCTGCTGACGTCCTACTGCCTGAAGAAGCGCAGCAAGAAACTCGAGATATTTTCACCGCCCGGGCTGCAGGAATTGATTGAACACACGGCCCGCTTATGCAGTATTGTGTTTCCGTATCCAATTGAATTTGTGGAAGTTGACCCGACCGTTTCGGCACCGGTATTTGAAAACAAACTCCTCGAAGTTTGGACGATCCCATTGAACCACCGGATCGCCTGTAGCGGTTGGATGTTCCGGGAAAAACCCAGGCCGCGCAATATGCGCAAGGAAAAAATTGAGGAGTACAATATCCCCGTTCACCTGATCCCGGGCATCAAAGCCGGTGCAAACCTGAGCCTTCCGGATGGCCGGATCATTCCCAATGCCGCCATTACACTTCCTCCCCGGCCCCTTCGCTCGTATGCCTTTTGTAGCGATACTGCGCCTGCCGAGGCCGTATCGGCGGCGGTGCAGGGCGTGGATTTACTATACCACGAGGCAACTTTTACCGACGACCATATCGAGGAGGCACGCATTTCGTTCCATTCCACTGCCCGGCAGGCTGCCGGTATAGCCCGCGCGGCAGGTGTTAAAAAACTGCTGCTCGGCCATTTTTCGGGGCGTTACCCCGATGCCGAGCAGCATGTTGCCGAAGCGCGCGATGTCTTTGCCGAGGCTTACCCCGTCGCAGAAGGCGAGACATACAGTGTTTAAAAGCCTTACTGGACGATAATCCGCAGCGTTTTGAAGCCGAGCGCAGTTTCCATAGTACACCAGTAAATGCCCGGGGGAACCGGAATTGAACGCTCGTAATGGCCTGTTTCCCAGGTTTTTCCTGCGGGTTCGGTATAGACCAGCCGGCCGTCGGCGTTAAAAATCCGGATACTGAAGGATATGGGTTGGTTCAGACTGATATTCAACCGGATATTACTATGACTGGGGTTGGGAGCCGTAATGGAAAAAGCATCGGTAATGGTCCCGACCTCGCCGGCACCGGAGGCCTGATCGAATAACGGCACGATGGCCGCATAAACGTCGATGTCGCCGTTGTTCGAACGGCCGTCGGCCCAAATGGGTATGGCGTAATATTCAGTAGCCACGATCTGGGTATATTCTCCAATTCCGAAATTGCCGTTGAGCAGACCGATCTGGGCAAAGTTGGCTGCCGCAGTGCTGGTTTTTTGCACGGCCGAAAACGAAGCGCCGTCGTCTGTCGAATAGGTCATCACATAATTCGTGTTGGTGCCGGTTGGGTCATCGGTACGGTCGTAATACGAAATGCACAATGTGCCGTTCGGATTGACGGTGAGGGTGGGGTAGTATTGTTGCGCACTGGAATTCACATCCGAATTGACGCGAGTGGCAGCGCTCCACGTAGCGCCGCTGTCTGTACTTTTGGCCAACCAGATATCAAAACCAGGCGTTTCTTTTGATTTTACACCGCTGGCGCTCCAGGTTGCAAACAGTGTACCGGTTGTGGTGCCTGCTTTGATGTGCGGGCAAGGGTAAAGGCGGTCGGTTGGCATGCCCGGGATGGTATCGGTGGCAGCACCGTCGATGAGACCCGGGAAATACAAAGTAGAAATTTGCACTTCAGGCTGAAATGACGCTCCGCCGTCGGTGGAAATGGCGTGATACAGCGCAATATCATCGTCTGAATTGCCTCCAAGGAAAAGCACATGAACGTTGCCGGCAGGGTCGACATCAATGCTGGAAAATTGCAGCATCGCATAAGAGCCATGGTTCACCGGGACGGAGGCGCTGAAAATATTGGAGTTGCCCGGTTTGGATTTGACCAGGATCTTGGTCAGTGCATTGGTGGAGTCCAGTATTTCAAAATAGGTGTACGACACATACAACTTGCCCTGATTTGCCCCGGTGGAATGGTCGATTGCCATCCATTGCTTGTCAATGACTGTTCCCGTGCCGTTGCCCCCGATCGCACCAAAATCGGCAATGCCGCGATCGATAAGGGTTGCTGTACTCCAGGTAGCGCCTTTGTCGGTAGAGGCGGACAAATAAAGCGCCAGCTTGAGTTGTGAAGTGGTGATGTTGAGCGTTAGCACCAACCAGGAGAGGTAGGCATTTCCCGAATCGTCAAAAGCCAGCACCGGGTCGCCGCCGCCGCCGACAAAACCGTCGCTTGCATTGGGTGAAAAGGTGATTTTGCTGCTTTTCCAGGTTTGGCCAAAGTCGAGCGTGTAATAAATGGGCACATCCAGTGGGGCCAATATGTTCTGTGGGTTCTGCAGGATAGAAGCAACGATCAGGTTGCTGGTATCCGTCGGATTGATGACGGCGTGGATCTCTGATTCGGCTTTTGCATCCTTGTGTACAATGATTTCAGACGAACGTTTAGATGCTGCCAAATCTGCCGGGGGTAGCTGCGATATTTCGGTGGTCTGGCCGGCAAACATAGGCCAGTCGGAAGGGCGGAAATCAACCAGGTCGGGACGGTGCAGTTTTTCTTCCAGGAGCCGGCGGAACTGGCGGCGGATAATTTCCACCTGAGTGGCTTGCTGGGAGAAAACAGGGATGGCAAAAGCGGCCGAAAGGGCCACGGAAAGCAAAATGCGCATAGCAAATCGGTTTGGGTGAAAGGATGACATTGCATTTAGGAGCGCAAATATCGAAAGGCTTCCCGAACATTCGGAAAGCCTTCGAAATCAAACTTGCAGCGATTTATTTGCATGGATGGGTATGGGGAAACAGGTATTATGCTGTGTATTGTATTTCCGTCATTAGGCCAGTTTTTCAATATCCCGGATAAGGATGCTGTTGCGGTTAAAATAGATCAGGTTCGACTTGCGCAGGTCGTTCAAAACGGAAGTGACGGTTTGCCGGCTGGTACCGGTCAGGTTGGCGATGTCCTGCTGCGTGAGGTGATGCTTGACCAGCGTTTCATATCCAACCCGGCGACCTTCGCGACCGGCCGTTTCAATGAGAAATTCGATGATCCGTTCGCGGGCATCTTTCAGCACCAGTTTGGCAAGCCGGTCTTCAACCCGTTGGAGACGCTGACTGAGGTGATACAGACAAGCAAAGATGAGGCGTTGGTTTTGTTGCATCAGCTGCTGAAACTCGGGGACTTTAATAGCCAGGTATTCGGCTTCGTCATGAAGGGCCTGGGCAAATTCACTCCGGATCGTTTCACCGGCCAGTGCCAAGTCGCCAAACAGGGTTTCCGGTTGAAGAATTTCCTTGATCACTTCCCGGCCATCTACCGAAAAGGTGCCGGTCTTGACCCGGCCGCGCAGTAAGAAGTAGAGGTGATCGGCAGGTTCATCGGGCATAAAAATGAATTGGAACTTGGGAGCGCGCCGGTAATGGGCAATGGCGGCTAATTGTTCCAACTCTCCTGCATTCAATACATTCAGGAGGGGAATTCTGCCGAAGAATTGAATTTTGTTGCTCGTGTCCATAGGCGGCGAAAGTTGTTTTGTGTAGTGTTTGGTCGTTCATCCGAGCAAGTCCGGGATCCATCTTCATTGGGAAAATAAGGGGGGCATGTATTGTTTTAATAAGGGTTGGAATGTTCAAAATATATTTGGTTCAATACTTTTAGCACCATACAAAAGTACAGGGAACATCACTGGCCGAAAAGGACATTTTTGCTTATTTGTCGGAATTTATTTATGAATAAATTTATTCTAAATTATTGATGTTCAAATATATATATTCTCAATTTCAATCTCGTTTTAAATAAAAAACAAACACGCTGTCCAATTATAATGGAGAACTAAAAAAACATGAGCCACTCCTGTGTGGGGGAGTGGCTCATTGATGCCGGAAGATTGGAAAGGGCGGGTTACAGGCTTGGATAGCCACCGGCCCCGGGGCAAACGGCGCTAATACTCATCTTCATTAAAGAAAAAGTCGTCATGGCGCGGATAATCCGGCCATATATCTTCGATGCCTTCATATAATTCGCCGTCATCTTCCAATTCGTCAAGGTTGTCAATTACCTCGCTTGGCGCACCGGAACGGATCGCATAATCGATGAGTTCGTCCTTGGTTGCAGGCCAGGGTGCTTCTTCCAGATAAGAGGCCAATTCAAGAGTCCAGTACATAGGTGATCCGGTTGAAATGTTTTTATTTAGAGGTGCTGGGTTATGGCTCAGATAATAAGCATGGCGTCGCCATAACTGAAAAAGCGGTATTTCTCCTTAATGGCTTCTTTGTAGGCCTCCATGATCAAATCGAACCCGCCAAACGCGCAAATCATGATGAGCAAGCTGGATTTGGGCAAATGAAAGTTGGTGACCATACAATTAGCGATGTGAAAATCGTAGGGCGGGTAGATAAATTTATTGGTCCAGCCTTCCACGGGTTTCAATAAATGCTCTGCTGATACGGCGGTTTCGATGGAGCGCATCACAGTGGTACCTACGGCACAAACTTTTTTGCCAGCCAACTTGCTTTGATTGACCGTTTCCGCCGCATCAGGTGCGATGCGGAAATATTCAGCTTCCATTTTATGCTTGGAGAGGTCTTCCACGTCTATCGTCCGGAATGTGCCCAAGCCGATGTGCAGGGTCAATTCGGCAAAATTGACGCCTTTGAGCTCCAGACGCTTCAGCAGTTCGCGGCTGAAGTGCAGCCCTGCAGTCGGGGCAGCTACGGCGCCTACTTCTTTGGCATAAATGGTTTGATAGCGTTCGCGGTCTAATGCTTCCGGTTCCCGCTCGATGTATTTGGGCAGGGGTGTGTTACCCAGCCTGGACAATTCATGCTGAAATTCTTCCTCGGGGCCTTCAAACAAAAACCGGATGGTTCGGCCGCGGGAAGTCGTATTGTCCACTACCTCGGCAACCAAGGCATCGTTGCCGTTCTCGTCTTCAAAATACAGTTTGTTGCCAACTCGGATTTTGCGGGCCGGGTCAACCAGAACATCCCATAACCGGGCATCATGGTTGAGTTCCCGCAACAGGAACACCTCAATCTTTGCGCCTGTTTTTTCTTTTTGTCCGTATAGACGGGCAGGGAAGACTTTGGTGTTATTGAAAATCACTACATCACCATCGTCGAAATAATTCAGAATGTCCTTGAAAATCTTGTGTTCGATTTTGCCGGTGTCGCGGTGGACGACCATGAGGCGACTCAAATCCCGTTCTTCTGCTGGATATTGCGCCACCAGTTCCTTGGGAAGGTTAAAATTGAAGCTGCTAAGTTTTGTCCGCATGTTCAGAAAAAAGATGGAAGGCCGGAACCGACTGATACGAGGGCAGGGGAAGAGGGCACTATTTGGCTCGCCCAATCAGTTCATTATCCATACAAAATTTATTTAGTTCTGCTATTTGAGAAAAATGCCCGATTAGAATTTGTTTAAACACCTAATGGCGGCATAAAAAATGGAGAAAATTTCAAATTTTCAAAATTGAACTACCACAGGCGCACTAAAATGCCTGCAAAAATAGAATTTCTCCACAAACGCAAAACTTTGGAAATAGTTTTTTAGCGATCGAACAAGAAAAGCCGATCGCTAAAAAAGAAATTAAGCCAGGGCGAGATCCTTTTGCGCTTTCTTACGCTCGAAATCCTTGAGGTAAGTTTTGCGCAGGCGAATGCTCTTAGGCGTTACTTCAACATATTCATCTTCCTGGATATACTCCAGGGCCTCTTCCAGGGTGAAACGGCGTGGCGGGGCAAGTTGGGCCTTGTCGTCTGAACCGGAAGCACGCATGTTGGTGAGTTTCTTGGTCTTGGTCACATTGATGACCAGGTCGGTGGGCCGGTTGTTTTCACCAATTACCTGGCCTTCGTATACTTCCTCTCCGGGTTCGATGAAAAAGATGCCGCGATCCTGCAGATTGTCTAGCGAATAGGCTATTGCGGTGCCGGTTTCCATGACAATCAGGGATCCATTCTGACGCCCGGTCAAATCACCTTTCCAGGGTTCGTAAGCCAGGAAGCGGTGTGTCATGATCGCTTCGCCTTGGGTAGCAGTCAACAGATTGGACCGCAGCCCGATAATTCCGCGGGAAGGAATTTCAAAGCGCAGAATAAACCGGTCGTTGCGGGGTTCCATGCTTTTCATAACCCCTTTCCGACGGGTAACCAGTTCAATGCATTTGCCGCTGAATGTCTCCGGTACATCGATGGTCATTTCTTCCACCGGTTCGTGTTTCACACCATCTATTTCCCGAATGATGACCTTAGGTTGCCCAATCTGGAATTCGTACCCTTCACGGCGCATTGTTTCGATCAAAATGGACAAGTGTAAAACACCCCGGCCAAACACCATGAATGAATCGGCGCTCCCGGTATCTTCCATGCGCATTGCCAGATTCTTTTCCAATTCGCGTTCCAGGCGTTCACGTACGTGCCGGCTGGTTACAAATTTACCTTCCTGGCCGAAGAACGGCGAATCATTTATCGTGAACAACATGCTCATGGTCGGCTCGTCGACGGCAATCGGGTCGAGCGCTTCCGGGTTTTCAAAGTCGGCAATCGTATCGCCGATATCAAAGCCATCGATACCCACTATGGCGCAGATATCGCCGGCCTCCACGGAGTTGGTCTCTTTTTTGGCAAGGCCATCAAAAACGAAGAGTTGCTTGATGCGGTGTTTTTGCACCGTACCGTCTTTTTTTACCATCGAAACAGGCTGGTTGGCGACCAGTTTTCCACGCGTGAGCCGCCCTACGGCAATCCGGCCGATATAGTTGGAAAAATCCAGGGATGTGATCAACATTTGGGTGTTGCCTTCTTCAATGTGCGGTTCAGGCACATACTTGACGATGTCATCCAGCAGTACGGTAATATCTTCGGTGGGTTTATTCCAGTCGTGGCTCATCCAGCCTTGTTTGGCCGAGCCGTATACGACCGGAAAATCCAATTGTTCTTCCGTGGCATCGAGCGAGCACATCAAATCGAAGACCGCCTCGTGCGCCCAATCGGGGTTGCAGTTGGGTTTGTCCACCTTGTTGATTACCACGATAGCCTTTTTCCCCATTTGAAGGGCCTTTTGCAACACAAACCGGGTTTGAGGCATAGGCCCCTCAAAAGCGTCAACCAGCAACAACACGCCGTCCGCCATATTGAGCACACGCTCTACTTCGCCGCCAAAGTCAGCGTGGCCGGGAGTGTCGATCACATTGATCTTGACACCTTTATAATTAATAGCCACATTCTTGGCCAGAATGGTGATGCCGCGCTCCCGTTCCAGGTCGTTGTTGTCCAAAATGAGGTCGCCCGTAACCTCGTGTTCCTTAAACACTTTGGCAGCGTGGATCATTTTGTCAACCAGGGTAGTTTTGCCGTGGTCTACGTGTGCGATAATGGCGATGTTACGGATGTTTTTCATGTATTTTCAAATGAGGCGCAAAAGTACGTTTTTTTTGTCAGCGAAAAAAGACAAGATAAAAAGGGATATTTGTTAACGAATCCCGAATCGAACGCAATCATTCTGTTGGGTTCAAAATATGCCTTCGAAAACAGAATTTTATTTTAAATTTTCTGATCGGGGCTTTGGTCCCATATGCACTATGCCCTGGGTAGACGGTTAGAAACCGCAAATCTGAAGCCAAAGCAATTACGTCAATGTCCGCAAACAACGGTTCGAGGCCAAGTTGGTTCAGTGCACCGGTATTAATTTATCCTATAGTCTGGTACCATCGAATCCCAATCGCGTATCCGGCCAAGTTCTACCCCTGGTGGAGTATTTTTAGTTTTTTTTAATATGAAACATGACCAGTCCCGGTAAAAGGCGTCTCAACGCCGTATGTCAACCAGTTGGTATGAGATCCGCAAGAGAAGGTATATGGTTTCAATCATCCCAAGGGTTTTTTCGCGGCTTCTTACGCACGGTTACATTGCCTTTCAGGTAAAGGATATTTCGTTTGTTTGGCCACGAGTTGTCGTAAATGATGATGGCCGGAGTGGTGGTACCCAATTTGTCGCTGCTGTCGAATTCCACCCGTAAAACCGCCGTTTCACCCGGCATTACCGGGTATTCGGGGGCTTTGATGACGGTGCAATCGCAGGTGGCTTTGGTGTCAAAAATCTGATAGGGCTCGCTACCGGTATTGGTCACCAAGAACGAATCGATAAGCGGCGTTCCTTCCGGCAGGTCATCGAAGAGGAGCGTGTCGCGGTTCCATTGAACGGAGGTATGCCGTTGTTGCTTTTTGGACGGCTTGAGTGCATCGATATATTGGGTTGCCTTAAATTGCTCCTTCCGGCCGACCTGTTCGTACGATTGCTGGATTTCCAGATCCAGATCGGCCCCCAGGTGTCGGAGGTATTCGAGGAGTTGTAGTTTTTGAGCCACCGTTAGGCTTTTTAGCATCGGACGGATATCGGGAGTGGGTGTTTGGGCTACGGTCAGGTGAGGTAGCAGGGAAAACAAGAGGAATATAACAAAGAAACTGGCGTTTTTATGCATAAAATAGCGGGTTGTCGGTTATTGGATGCAAAGATAATGCGTTGCATACCGGAATGATTTGGGGTTTTGAAACAGGGTTTTTTGCAAATGAGTTCTAAATGTTTATAAAATCATCTTTTTTGGCACATTATTGGGCGCTTTTTTAGAAATTTAATACCTTGGCCCTGGCCTTTTAATTTTAGTGCTTCCCACACCTTCGGCGAGCAAGTGTACATGCGGATTGCCCTTATTCCCCCGATTAAATGCAATCCCAGTAGGCTGATCACAATCTTCTTATCCGTATTTCCTGTCCCGGTTTACCGTATTTCGGAGGCGTAATTGTTTCCGTGCGGCAAGCGCTTACGTTTTGGGCAGGCTTCCTCCTACCGTTTGAACAGGCAATGTTTAAAAGACGAAGTGCCTTGACGATCCAGTATTGAAAAATACAGTGTTTTTCCATGCACCGTCCATTTATAGTTAACATTTTTTAAGACTCCTAACCAGATCGACTATGCTAAGCGGTAGTTTATTACACGATTTTATTCAACCAACCCTTTCCCGGCGCACGTGCAGAAGTATTTTACTAGGGGTAATGCTTTTCTTTGGCGTTTCCCGATACTTCCGTGCTGATGCTCAAACCTGCGTTTTCAACAGCCCTATTCTGGCTTCCAACAATCCTTTTGTGGCCTGTCCAGCCGGTACCGATACGCTTATCCTCCACAGCACATTATCGGTGGATGTAAATTATGAGCCCCTTTTCGGTGGTATCCCCTTTCAGGGTGTGCTGATCGTCGATGGCGGGAAAATTGACTGGACTTCCAATACTTATTTGAGACTGGGTTATCCGGCCAAGGTCATCCTGATCAATGGCGGCCTGCTGCAACCGGAATCCAGTAATGCCCCGGATTGTACCGGATTGAAATCGTTGTATTTCGACAATAAAAAAACGGTCAACTGCAATGGGGTGGGGGCACCGCATGCTTTCTCCGATGTTAACCAGGCCGGGTGTGTGAACGAATTTGGCATCTGTTGCAACGCCTATATTGTGGAAACGGATAGCTCGGGCAACTACAATGACCTAACGCTTTGCCAACCTGGCGACTCAGCCCACCTTTCGGTGATTGCCAGCGGCCAATTAGGGTATTCCTATCTGTGGTTTCCGAATATCGGACCAGGCAGTGGAATTTATGCCGTGACGCCAACCAACAACTCGGTTTATACAGTAAACATGTCGGCCGTATTTGATCCTTATGGCCCGGAACTACCGTATGTGCTTACCTGCGAAGGATCGGTGAGCTTCAAGGTGAATACACCCATTAACCTGAGCGCAACCACGACTTCGGTGCCCTGTGCAGGAGTGCCTACCGGCAGTGTAGACCTCTCTGTCAGCGGCGGCACGGCGCCGTACACCTATTTATGGTCAAATAACCAAACCACCCAGGATTTGAGCAACGTGACGGCGGGCACCTATACGGTAACCGTGACGGATGCCAAAGGCTGCGCCAATATCTTCAGCGCAATTGTGCACGTTACGGATAATACTCCCCCTACCTTATCATGCCCCGGTAATGCTGCAGGAGTTGCCAATCCAAATGCATGTACTACGCTGATTCCGAATATTGACGCTGTTTTCAGCGATAATTGCCCAACTGTTGGCGTCACCTATTCGCTTGCAGGTGCGACTACTGGTAGTGGAAGCGGACAATTGTCCAATACAGTTCCCTTCTCCAGCGGGGTGACAACCGCCACCTATATAGTGGATGATGGGGCCAATACGGTGACTTGCAATTTTACAGTAACCGTTCAGGATACCCAATTCCCTACCGCTTCCAACCCCGCACCGCTTACCGGGATTTCCTGTTTTGCCAACATCCCCGCACCAAACCCCAGCGTTGTGACAAACGAAGCCGATAACTGCGGTCCCCCGGCGGTTACGTTCCTGAGTGACAATGTGGTTGGCGGTGGCGGCTGCCCAGGCGATACCCTGATCGTGCTGCGCAAATACCGCGTCTCAGACGTGGCGGGTAACAGTATCGTTGTCACTCAAATTATAAAGGTAGCTGATAACCAACCCCCGACGTTTATTTCTGTACCGGCAAATGTCACCGTAAACTGCCAATCGATTCCCGCCGTTGGGGCGCCGGCTGCGTCCGATAATTGCGGTGGTAGCGTGGCAATGACCTACAATGGGGAAATAAAAACAAACGGTGCCTGCCCGGACAGCTATACGCTGACCCGTCGTTGGACCGCCACGGATAATTGCGGCAATTCTTTAAGTACGGTGCAAGTGATTACCGTACAGGATATCACCCAGCCGGTTTTCACTTCGACGCCTGCCAATATAACCGTGAGTTGCGATGCCATCCCAGGGGTCGGCACGCCGGCAGCTTCTGATAACTGCGATGCATCGGCAACGATCAATTACAATGGACAGACGCAGGCTGCCGGCGCGTGTCCCGACAGTTACACCCTAACCCGGCGGTGGACGGCTACCGACAATTGCGGCAATACCTCTAGTACCCAACAGGTAATAACCGTACAAGACATCACCAAGCCGGCTTTTACGTTTGTACCGTCAAACATTACGGTGAATTGTGATGCCGTGCCAGCTGTTGGATCACCAGCGGCATCAGACAATTGTGATAGCAGCGTTTCAATCAATTACGACGGCGAAACCCGCACCAATGGCGCTTGCGCGGATACCTACTCCCTGAAACGGCGGTGGACGGCTACGGATAATTGTGGTAATTCCACATCGGCTGAGCAAACCATTACAGTACAGGATGTGACCAAACCGGTATTCACCTCGGTGCCGGCAAATGCCACCGTAAATTGTGACAATGTACCCGCCATTGGTTCACCTACGGCTTCAGATAATTGCGCCGCTTCAGTCACTATCAATTTTATTGACGAAACCCACATCAACGGCGCCTGCACGAATCAATACCAACTCCAACGCCGTTGGATGGCAACCGATGCATGTGGGAATACGGCCATGGCTACCCAGGTTTTGACGGTGCAGGATGTGACCAAACCAGTGTTCACCTTCGTTCCGGCGAACGCCACGGTAAGTTGCGACGCCATTCCTGGCGTCGGCGCTCCGACCGCCTCTGACAATTGTGCGGCCTTGGTTTCTATTACTTATAACGGCCAGACCCGGATCGACGGCCCCTGCGCTGATCACTATACGCTGACCCGGCGTTGGACGGCTACCGACAACTGCGGTAATTCAAGTACTACCGAACAAACTATAACGGTTCAGGACCTGAGCGCTCCGGTGTTCACAGCCGTTCCAGCTAACGTCACGGTGAGCTGCGATGCGATTCCGCCTGTTGGCGCCCCGACTGCTTCGGATAATTGCGATGCCAACGTTTCCATCACCTATAATGGCCAAACCCGGGTGGATGGCGCTTGTGCCGACAGCTATATCCTGACCCGGCAGTGGACGGCCGCCGACAATTGCGGCAATACCAAAACGGCACAGCAAACGCTCACCATACAGGATGTGACCCCTCCGGTATTCACCTTTATCCCCGCCAACGCTACGGTGAATTGCGAGGCGATTCCCACGCTGGGCACACCGCTGGCCACGGATAATTGCGATGCCAATGTGACGATCACCTTTGCAGGGATTACTCAAACGAGCGGCAATTGCGCCAGCGGAGGCACTGTACTCCGGAGTTGGATTGCTTCCGACAATTGCGGCAATACCGCCATGGCCCAACAAATGTTGACCGTGCAGGACACCACCAAACCTGCCTTTATTTTTGTGCCCGTTGATGTAACGGTAACCTGTGAATCTGTTCCAGCTGTCGGCTTGCCCACAGCCTCTGATAACTGTACCACTACGGTGGATATTACCTACGATGGCCAGGTGCGTACAAATGGCTCGTGCACCGATAGCTACTCACTACTTCGTCGCTGGACCGCTACCGATGTATGCGGTAATACGGTAACTGCCACCCAGAAAATTACCGTCGAAGATCACACACATCCGGTATTTACCTCGGTTCCGGCTGATGCAACGGTCAGTTGCGACGCAATCCCGGCGCCCGGCGCACCTGCTGCGTCGGATAATTGTGCCGCCTCGGTGCTCATTACCTACAATGGCGAAACGCGAACGGACGGCGCTTGCCCATTCAGTTACACCCTGCTTCGCCGCTGGACGGCCACGGATAATTGTGGCAATACCACTACCGCTACACAACATCTTACGGTTCAGGACCTTACGAAACCGGTATTTACTTTCGTTCCGGCTAATGTCACCGTGAACTGCGAAAACGTGCCCGCCGTCGAAACCCCGAAAGTCAGCGATAATTGTACCCAAGTGGTCTCCCTGACCTTTGACGGCGAAACGCGCATCGATGGATCGTGCCTGGATAGCTATACGTTGCTGCGCCATTGGACGGCTACCGATAATTGTGGCAATATAGAAACGGCCTTACAGACGATCACTGTACAGGATAACACCAAACCGGTTTTCACCTTTGTGCCCGCGAATGTTACCGTCACTTGTGAAAACGTGCCGTCTGTCGGTACGCCGGTCGCTTCCGATAATTGCACGGCGAACCTGGCGGTTGTTTACTCGGGCGAAATCCGTACGAATGGCCCTTGCCTGAATACCTATACCCTGACCCGCTCATGGATGGTTACCGACCATTGTGGAAACAGCGCCAGTACGGCACAAGTAATTACGGTTCAGGACCTTACAAAACCAGTTTTTACTTTTGTTCCGGCTAATGTAACGGTCGATTGCCAAAATGTGCCCCCCGTTGGCATTCCGTCTGCCACTGATAATTGCGCTGCGAATGCAATTATTTCCTACGATGGAGAAACGCGCGTCGATGGCCCTTGCCCGGAGACCTATACCCTGACCCGCCGTTGGAGCGCCGTTGACAACTGTGGAAATATGAATACAGCCGAGCAGACCATCAAGGTGCAGGATAAAGCGCGGCCCATGTTCACTTTCGTGCCACCTGACGTCACCGTGAATTGCACGGACGTCCCACCCGTCGGCACCCCTACAGCGTCGGACAATTGCACCGCAAATGTGTCGATTACTTATGACGGTGAAAGCCGCGTGAATGGCTCCTGCCCGAACACGTATACCTTGTTCCGGCATTGGACAGCGACCGATAATTGCGGCAATACAGAATCGGTGCAGCAAACACTGACTGTACGGGATGTTACAGCACCGGTATTCACCTTCGTGCCTGAAAATATTACCGTTAATTGCGAAGCAGTGCCTGCTGTCGGGAACCCACAAGCAACCGACAATTGCACTGCCGTCATTACTCCGGTTTATATTGGAGAGGTTCGCACAGACGGCGCCTGCCCCAACTCTTATTCCTTATTGCGGCAATGGAAGGCTTCAGATGAATGCGGCAATACTAGTTTTGCAACACAGCAATTGACCGTGCAGGATATCAGCAAACCGGTATTCAAGGCTGCTCCGGCAGATGTTACGGTGAATTGTCAGGATATACCGGCAGTTGAAAAACCGGAGGCAATTGACAATTGCTCGGCTGCTGTAATCGTGGTATATAACGGCGAGACCCGCACGAATGGCGCCTGCCCAGACACCTATGTGCTTAAGCGTAGTTGGACGGCCAGCGATGCCTGTGGAAATAGCCAGATCACGGAACAGCGGATTACAGTTCAAGACATTAGTAAACCGGTATTCACCTTTGTACCGGCCAATATAACCGTCAATTGCGAAGGGATTCCTCCGGTAGGCACGCCGACAGCAACGGATAATTGTGCAAGTGCCGTTACCCTGACATACGATGGACAAACCCGCACCAATGGCCCTTGCGCCGATACGTATAGTTTGCTGCGACGCTGGACCGCTGCTGACAATTGCGGAAACACCGTTTCTGCCCAACAGGTGATTTTTGTGCAGGACACCACCAAGCCCGTCTTCACTTTTGTGCCGCCCGATGCTACGGTGAATTGTGAAGCAATCCCATCTATCGGGACTCCGGTGGCGACCGACAATTGCGATTCCAATGTAAGTATAACCGTCAGCAGCGAGTTACTAACCGGTGGCAATTGTGCGAGTGGCGGCATGCTGATCCGTCGCTGGACGGCCATGGATAATTGTGGTAACACGGCCCTTGTTGAACAACATTTGACTGTACAGGATACCACCCGTCCGGTGTTCACCTTCGTGCCCGCTAACCTTACGGTAGCCTGCAGTGCAATTCCAACGGTTGGTACACCTACGGCCACCGATAATTGTACGGTGAATCTTTCGATGACCTATGATGGCCAGGTACGCATTGACGGTCCCTGCCCTGACTCGTATACGTTGCGGCGTTCCTGGACCGTGAAAGATATTTGCGGGAACTCCCGTTCGGCTGAACAACTTATTACGGTTCAAGACTTGATTCCGCCGGTGTATGGTTTTGTGCCGGCGGATGCCACGGTTTCATGTGATGCGGTGCCCCAGGTCGGCACGCCAACGGCAACAGATAATTGCGACGCCAGTGTGCAGATTACCTTTAACGGGGAGGTTCGGATCGATGGTCCCTGCCCGGATACCTATAAGTTGCAGCGTCGCTGGACGGCTACCGATAACTGCGGAAACAGCATAACAGCCCAACAATTTGTGACTGTCAGAGATCTTACGCCGCCGGTATTTACCTTCGTTCCAGTTTCATTGACAGCAAGTTGTGCCGCGGTACCGCCGGTCGGCACACCTACTGCAACGGATAATTGTGATGGCGCAGTGACGATTACGTTTAACGGAGAAACCCGCACGGACGGCGCCTGCCCGGATAGTTATTCGCTGCGCCGTCGCTGGACGGCCGCCGACAATTGCGGCAATACGACCAGTGCCGAACAGATCATTACCGTTCAGGATATTACGCCACCGGCTTTTACCAATGTACCGGCCAATACCACCGTCAATTGCGAAGCGGTACCGCCCATTGGAGCACCTACAGCAATTGATAATTGCACGGCTGCTGTGACCATTACGTTCGACGGCGAGCTGCGCACCGATGGCGCCTGCCCGGACTCCTACACGCTTCGCCGCCGTTGGTCGGCAAAAGACAATTGTGGGAATTTAACTACAGCTGAGCAGGTGATTACGGTTCGGGATGTTACTGCACCGACGTTCACATTCACTCCGTCTGATGCGATTGTCGCTTGCGATGCGATTCCACAACCTGCCATTCCGGTTGCCAAAGACAATTGCGACGGAGCCGTGCAGATCATATATAATGGAGAAGCCATCATAAGCAGCTCCAGTGCGACCACCTATCTGTTGCAACGCACCTGGACGGCCGTCGACAACTGCAACAACACAGCCAGTGTGGTTCAAAAATTATCGGTTCGGGATACCATTTCACCGGTCATCCATTGCCCGGCAAATGTTTCGGTGGATGCCGATGGAGCCACTTGTACGGCAACGGTCACCCACGAAGCGCCACTGGCTACCGACAATTGCACAGCCAATCCTGTAATTGTCAGCTCCGTTGTCAATGGCTCAATCTTTCCGATCGGCATTACCATAGTCACTATGCAGGCGACCGATGAAAGCGGAAACAAATCGACCTGCAGCTTTAAAATTATTGTGGCAGATACCACTGCGCCGGTGATGTCGAATTGCCCGGCCAACATTACTGTTACCACACCCGATACCGGTTGCCAGGCGGTGGTGAATTGGTCGTCGCCTACGGTGACGGATGCTTGCGATAGCAGCCCGATTACCCCGGTCCCTTCGCAGCAGCCGGGAACAAGTTTTCCCACAGGCCACACTACAGTAGTATATACGGCGGTAGACCCATCGGGAAATACCATGACCTGTAGTTTTGTGGTGACCGTTAACGAAACTATCCCACCGGTAATCACGAACTGTCCTGCCAATATCAACCTGCTTACCGGCACCTGTACAGCTGTTGCAAACTGGATTGCTCCAGCCGCTACCGATAATTGTTATCTCGAATCGTTCAGCTCCAACATTCAACCCGGAACGGTCTTTCAGGAAGGCAGCACCACTGTGACATATAAGGCGCTGGATGCCTGGGGGAATTCCGCCGGTTGCAGTTTCCAGGTAACGGTAGTGGATACGGTGGCCCCCAAATTCAGCGGTTGCCCACAGGATACTGTTGTCAACTCCGGAAATGATTGTAAGATGCCGGTTTTTTGGAAGATGCCGGTCGCCACCGACAATTGTAACCCGGACCCCTTGATTTTTGCTAATCATATGCCTGGCGACGATTATCCTGTAGGGTATACGCCTGTACTCGTATTTGTAGAAGATCCGAGCGGCAACCAGGATACCTGCAAGTTTAAGGTAACGGTCATCGGCCCGCCCCTGGGTCTGACTGCTGTACCCGACAATCAATCTTTCGTAGGATGTTCCGCGGTGGCCACCTGGACGCCTCCGATACCCACGGGCGATTGTGCACTTGCAGACCTCCAGTCCAATTATAACCCGGGCGATACCTTCCCTATTGGCACAACCATTGTGACGTACACCCTTACTGATACGCTGGGTTACTCGGCAACTGCCAGTTTTACCGTTACGGTTACCGAAAGTGTGCCACCGCAAATTAACTGCCCGGCATCCCCTGTGCAAGTGGATATCAGCGGAAAGGTGCTGAACGATCCGGCCAAGTTTATCACGGCTACGGATACGGTTTCTACCTGTGATGGCGTGGAACTGGAATTTGATTTGCCATTGGCCAGTGACAATTGCGGTACACCGACCGTGGAACAAATGGCTGGTCCGACAACAGGGAAGTTTTTCCCGATAGGTGATCATCAACTCGAGTTTATGGCAAAGGATGATGCGGGCAATACAGCGCAGTGCGCCGTACAGGTAGAGGTACTGCCCCTGAATCCGCTTGACCCACAGATCAGTGATAAAATAGGCTGTGAAGGCGACGACATTACCCTGTCCACTCCTGTCATACCAGGCGCGACTTATATTTGGACAGGGCCCAAAGGTCCATACCCGAATGCCAATAACTTGCTGATTGAAAATCTTCACCCGGCACTCACAGGTATTTACACTGTTCAGGCCCGTGTACACGGATGCCTGACGCCGCTGGATTCGGCATTGGTAAGGCAGGCAATCTTGCCGGATGCGCTGGATGATCTGGACTTCGAAGTAGAAACCGGCGGTACGTTGGACAGTATCGAC
Source organism: Saprospiraceae bacterium (assembly GCA_044230315.1). Lineage (GTDB taxonomy): Bacteria > Bacteroidota > Bacteroidia > Chitinophagales > Saprospiraceae > M3007. The sequence continues at coordinate 114,773 of JBGARJ010000006.1, read as the reverse complement.
GTGGTACTCAATGACCATTTCGATTTTGACGATTTCAAAGTGACGCTGATAAGCCAATTGTCCGGGCTAACCGAAATCGGCAATGGCTTGTTCCGGTATGAGGCTGGCCCGGATAACGGCCGGGTGAACTTCATTTACAAGTTGTGTTCCGAAGCTTGCCCGGATTTGTGCGACGAGGCTGTGGTGACCATCACCATCCGGGAAACGTTCTGTAGTTATATCCCGAATGTGATTACACCGAATAACGACGGGATCAATGATTTCCTGGAGATTCCTTGCCTGAACACCGAATTGTACCCGCAAAACACGCTCATTATTTACAACCAGTGGGGTGACAAGGTGTTCCAGGCTTCCCCTTATGACAATGATCCGGCTAAAGCCTGGCGTGGAACATTGGATGGCAAGCCCGGGCAGGATTTGCCCGACGGCACCTATTTCTACTTCTTCAAACCGACTCCCGAAAAATCGGCCCTTAGTGGCTTTATTGAAATTTTCCGCTAAACTGTCAACCAAACACCATATGTCGAAGCTTTATCTGTTATTCGTTATTGGGTTATTACCGTTGGGGTTATACGCCCAGCAGGAGCATCAGTACACCCAGTTCATGTACAACAAATTGACCATCAACCCGGCATACGCCGGCACTCGAGGGGTGCCCACTATGACGGCCATCTACCGCAACCAATGGTTCAAACTGGATGGTGCACCGCGTTCGGCCCTCATCAGCATTCACGCCCCCGTATTTTCGAAACGGGTTGGCGTTGGCGGCGTTTTATCCCACCATAGCATTGGGCTGCACCGGGACGTTCAGCTCTCGGCAGATTATTCCTATAACCTGATTGCCCTGCAGGATTTTTCCCTTCGCGTTGGGCTGTCGGGTACTTTGCGGGTGTTAAGCCTGAATTTTAGTGATGCGACGCCTTTGAACACCCTGGACCCTTCCCTGGATAATCAGCGATACAGTCACGCTTACGCCAATTTTGGCGCCGGGATCTATGGTACTTTTCAGGAGCGGTTGTATTTTGGGTTTTCAGTTCCTAAAATTTACCGGAATACCATTGGCATAAACACCGATCCGGATATTATCACAGCCAAAGAATCGCCGCACTTTTATGGCACGACCGGTGGGATAATTCCAATTGGAAAGGATCTGAACTTTCTGCCGGCTGTGTTGGTAAAGTACGTCAAAAATGCTCCTATTGATGTTGATGTGACGGTAAACCTGGAGATTAAACAAGTGGTGACCACCGGGCTGGCCTATCGGGCGGGCGGCGATGGAAAAGGAGAGTCTCTGGATTTATTGGCCTACTGGCAGATTAACCCCCGGATTGGCTTCGGCGCCGCATACGACCTGACGCTTAGTCATTTGCGTAGTTACACCGGCGGATCTTTTGAGTTGCTCCTGTATGCCGATCTGGTAAAACGGAAAAAAGGGATGTCCAACCCCCGGTTTTTTATGTAAACGGGATCCGCTTTGGATTACAAACGCCTGTCCGGGTGCATTCGGACAGGCGTTTTGTTATTGTGACCCATTACCAGCTGGGTGCAGGATCGGAGCATCCAAGTAAAACTGGCACGGTAGCCGATTCGGCACATCTACAACCCGTTTCATACTTCCAAAAACAAAAAGGACCTATGCTTTTAAACATAAGTCCTTCGCTTTGATCGTGCGGGAAGCGGGAGTCGAACCCGCACACCCTTACGGGCGTACGCCCCTGAAACGTATGCGTCTACCAATTCCGCCATTCCCGCAGTTGAGGTATTTTTCAGAAGCGGGGCGAAGATATAGCCACTTGGCAATTCTGCCAAAATTTTTTTAATTCAAAGCCCAATTTTTTAAAAACAGCCCAAGCGCTCCATGCCGGCGACTTTTAACAAGCAGCAAGCATGGTTGCAGCAGAGACGTCGTATTCTGGAATTCAGAACTCAGGCTGCGTAAGTTCTGTGTTGTGTTTAACTTAGCTAAAACAAATACCCTGTGTAATGCGTACTGGTTCGCTGTTATTATCGTGTCTATTGGGTTTCGTGCTTCAAAAAGAGGCGGCTCATGCTCAAACACCCCAAGTCCCCACGGCTGTTTTTGACTTTCTTACTCAAAAGGAAGGGGCAAAACTGCATTTGGAGCTGGATATGGATTCCCTGCTCTTTAACCGTAAAAACGGAAACTATTTGCCCGCTGTATTAACCGATGTTAATGGCGTGTCCTTTCGGTTGGAAGTGCGAACACGGGGGAAATTTCGCCGGCGGAAATGTGAAATTCCGCCGGTTAAACTCAAGTTTCTGAAAGAAGACCTGCTGGCGCACCAATTAGACACCTTGAATGAAATCAAGCTGGTATTGCCTTGTTCAAAAGCAGAAGGCAATAATGACCTGATCGTTCGGGAGTATATCGCGTACCGGATGTTCGAAAGCCTGACGCCTTATCATACCCGCGCCCGCCTGGTGCAGTTAAGTCTGAAACATACCAAACAAAGGAGGGCGCAAAAGATGTTTGCCCTGCTGGTCGAGCACGAAGAGCAGGTTGTATCCCGGTTGAACGGGACACCAGTCGTGGAATGGGGGATCCCGTTCGATCAGCTGGATATGGATCAGGTGGCCTTAATGACGCTTTTCCAATTTATGATCGGCAATACCGATTGGGATATTTTGGCTTGCCGGAACATCTTGTTGCTAAAGCCTGCTTCAGAAGAAAAATTAAGGGCCATCCCTTTTGATTTTGATTTTTCCGGTCTGGTGAATGCCCCTTATGCCGTACCTACAACCGAAAGCAATCTGCGAAATGTGCAAGACCGTTTTCTGATGGCCAACGGAATTGACCCAAGTGCACTTCAGCATGCCAGGCAGTATATGCTCGACCATCAACAAATGCTTTATCAATGGCTTGAAAACGACTACGTTTCCAACCCCTCTTCCCGAGAAATGCGCAAATACCTGGATAGCTTTTTTGAAATACTGGCTCAAGGGACAGAAATTCCAATCACGCTGGAATTCACGGCCAAGTAATTTATTTCATTTGGACAATGGATTGGAACTTTGCGTTATGAAGTTCCTCGTTATTCAAACTGCTTTCATCGGAGACGTTATACTGGCCACCCCGGTTGTGGAGAAATTGCGGCGTTTTTACCCAGGCGCTACTATCGATTTCCTGCTGCGCAAAGGTAACGAAGGGCTTCTGACAGGTCATCCGCAGCTTCGAAAGGTTTGGGTCTGGGACAAAAAAAAGGAAAAATATTGGGGGCTGTGGAAGCTGACCCGGCAATTGCGCGTCGAACGGTACGACGTGGTCGTGAACTGTCAGCGTTTTGCTGCCTCAGGGGTGTTGACGGCCTTGTCGGGGGCCGTTCATACGGTTGGTTTTCGAAAAAATCCCTTCTCCTGGTTATTTTCCAAACGGGTCGTTCATGCATTCGGAACACCTGAACGTCCCGTCCATGAAGTGGACCGAAACCTGAGGCTGATCGAACACCTGACGGACAGGTCAACGGAGATGCCGAAGTTGTACCCGACGCGCTCCGATACCGATAAAATCCAATCGATCATTGCCCGTCAGGAGCCATTTGTTTGTATTGCTCCTACGTCAGTATGGTATACCAAACAATACCCTGCACGCAAATGGGTGGAACTCATAGGCCAAATTCCCGCAGCGTATACCATATTTTTATTGGGAGGGCCGGCAGATGTTCAAGCCTGTAATCAGATTCTCGAAAGCGCCGGCCGCGCAAAAGTCCATAACCTGGCCGGACAATTGCGTTTCCTGGAGTCGGCAGCACTCATGCAGAAAGCATCCATGAATTATGTCAACGACTCGGCGCCCATGCATATCGCCTCGGCCATGAATGCCCCTACTGCAGCGGTTTTTTGTTCGACTATTCCGCTTTTTGGATTTACACCGCTTTCAAAGGAAGGGCATATAATCGAAAGCAGCCAGCCATTGCCCTGTCGACCCTGCGGATTACATGGCTACAGCGCCTGCCCCAAAGGGCATTTCGATTGTGCAGAGACCATCTCTTGGGTACAATTTCCAATGCCAAACCCCAAAAAATGACCTTGGGCGTGACTTTTTTTGGAGGAAGCGTCAAAAATTCAAATTTTTTCAAAGCGGGTAAAAATTCGATTTTTTGCATTTAATCCCTTTAAATATCAAAAAAATGTCAAGTGTTTGCGAGGTATTTTGCTGTCTTTATAAATTGCAAGTATCCTGCTTGATAAAATAAAAATGAGGAAGCGGCGTTTTTTTTGAGAAAACGGTAGAAAAAAGCTTGCAAGTGGAAAAATTACCATATATTTGCATTCATAATTGACGAACAGATCGTGGGAACACGGGATTCGTCTTCAAGAATTCCTTCAAATTTTTCCTGCTCATATTAGAAGGTAAACCTTGAAACCTGAAAACGTGTTGATGCGCCATTGAAACTTTGTTATCCAAAGCACTTTTGGCCGTTTACCCTGAAATAGAACCACAATCAGTTGCGTTTGATATTTTTAATGGTAGACGCGACGAAGAAAAAAGTAAATAAACCGGCATCAGGCCGGTTGTAAGAATAAACCGAAGGCGGGGGCCCTCCGGCCCTTTCAAATGAGAAAGGGCGGAGGGCTGTTTTTAAAACGCTTTCCTCCATCGCAATTCATATTTATCGACATACTGTTAGAAAACAACTACCGGTCTTGCGTACCTCGCAGGACCGGTTTTTTATTTTAACGTGAATCTGGGATAGGGGCCAGGCATGAATACTTGAAGCGCAAGCACCCGTTCTGCATGAATTGCCTCGGAGTTGCGCAATGTCGGTAGGAGACAACCCACAAATAATCTAGGCAAGAAGAGCCGTGAGGGCTTTAAGGAAATGTTGTAAATCTTGGGCCGCTCCGAGGCGATTTTTAAAACGGTAATTTATCCCTGTCCAAGACACATGTTGTTTTAACCAATGAGACATCAGCAACCGGTTATGCAATAGCTGTCTAATAAATCACCAACTTTTTTGCGGTCGATTGGCCTTTGGAATTTCGAACTTCAACCAGATATAAGCCAGCCGGAAGGGCCGGCAACTCGATGACCGTTTCCGGAATACCACCCTGCACACGCTGCTCCAGCAGGTCCCTTCCATCAATGGTAACTATACGCAAGGACAGGTCGCTGTCCAGTACAGTGGCCAGGCTTTGGCGGCGGATGATCAATTTTTCACGGGCAGGATTCGGGTAGATGCCGATTTGTAAAGTCTGAGCGGGGGAGTCGCTGTAAGTCAGACGCAACAATTGCAAACCATTTTGCATATCGCAGGCAATGATGGTCCCGGATGGCAGCCAGGGATAATTCCCCCAGCACCCAAAATACCGGTTGTATTGCGTGTTTTGCGGATGTGTGTCGTAGTACGCAACCAGGACCGGCACAAGAGGGTTGCTAATATCATACACCAATAAACCATCCTCATATTGGGAGTCAAACAAGAGATTGCCATTGATGTAAATATTATGCGGAATGGCTTTTTCGGGGCCATCCGGTAGCATTGGGTCGAGAAAAGTGCCGGTTGTCTCTAAATTGGCGTTGGCCAAATCGCGGAGATCGACGATGTGAATGGGCCGGCCTGAAGGGATCTCTTCCGTACAGAAGGCAAAATGCCCGTCAGCGCTCAACCAACTATTGTGCTGATACCCACCGTCGGGAGGAAGGCTGGCGAGGACGTGCGGCACAGTTGGGTCGGAGAAATCGTAAATATAATAACCGTTAAACCCGCAAGATGCATACACCGTATCGCCCCGAACATAGGAGTCGTGGGTATAGGCTCCGGGTAAATTTTTAATTACAGACAGGACTGCGGGAGTATCCGGGTTATCATGTATGTCCAGTACTGCAAGCCCGTTTTTGGCGATATCGGATCCATTCAGGTAAATCCGGCCGGAAGCAGTGTCTAACGAAATAGTGTGAGCACTTGCGAATAATGCGTTGCTGTAGTAACTACGAATGATGGTATCCGGCGCCTGGCTAAAATCAAATATCATCAATCCTTCCGTAGTGCCGTCGGAGACGCCGTATACCCGGTTTCCGTATGATTTGAACTCACGCGAAACCACTTCGCTTTTCCCTTCAAATTTTGCCTTGAGGGAAGGATGGACCGGATCGGTAATATCGAAGATAAGCACATGCCTGGCTCCACCGACGATGGCATACTCCTGCCCGTTTACCGCTATGCCCCAACATCCGCTGTATTGAACATTCAGATTGCCCGGGGAGGCGAGCGGTAAGTTGTCGTCATCCCAGTGCCCGACCCTGAACATGTTGAGGCTCGCTTGCGCGAACATGAAAAAGGGGAATATTATGCAAAAGAGTAAAAACGCCGAACGTTTTCGCATGGCAAAATTGTGTTTACGTATTGGTCAACGCCTGAAAGCCGGTATTTTTACCGCAAAAGGCAACCGGGGAAGTGAAGTGCGCGTCATTCCGCCAAAATCGGCGAAGATTGACCCGAATTAGCAGGCATTCGATTCGAACCGGTCAATGTAGTAAATATGAAAGAAGCAGTTTTGTTCCTGGGTTTTGTGCTGATTTTGGGCATTTCATCACTCCATGCTCAAAAATACAGCAATGAATTTCTTGCCATTGGGGTCGGCGCCCGTGCCCACGGGATGTCGGGAGCACAAACGGCATTAGTTGGCGACATTACTGCTGCTTACTGGAATCCGGCCGGCCTCTCGGAAATAACAGCGCCGTTTGAGGTTGGCGCTATGCACGCCGAATGGTTTGTCGGAGTTACCCAATACGATTATCTCAGTTTCGGCAAGTCGCTGCACCGTGAACACCAATCGTACCTAGCCTTTTCTCTAATCCGGCTGGGCATCGATAACATACCCTATACCATTAATCTGGTTAATGCCGATGGGACGGTCAACTACGATAACGTCAGTTCATTTTCGGCTGCCGACTATGCACTTTTAGGCAGTTACGGACGAAAGTTGCGCAACCCTGCCATTGCGGTGGGCGGTACGGTGAAAGTCATTCGACGGGTGATTGGCTCTTTTGGTGGCGCCTGGGGGTTTGGCGCCGATTTGGGTATGCAGTACCGCAAGGGGCGGTGGATGCTGGGCCTGCAAGGGCGGGACCTGACTACCACGTTTAACGCCTGGTCTTTTAACCTTACTGATCGGGAGAAAGATGAGTTTCAGCGCACCAAAAATGAAATCCCGACCAGTAGCACGGAAATCACCCGGCCGCGATTTATTTTGGGTGCTGCTTACCGCGCAGCAATCGGTGCAAAAACAACCCTGTTGCCGGCCATCGATCTGGAATGGACCACAGATGGTCAGCGGAATGTCCTGATCAGTTCCAAAACATTCAACATCGACCCTAAAATTGGCGTCGAGGCAGATTATAACGGCTTTGTTCAGCTGCGCGTAGGCGTGTGCAATTTTCAACGGGTGAAAGACGATTTTGATCCCAACAAAGAAGTCTTGACCCTGCAGCCCAATTTTGGCATAGGCCTGAAGTTGGGCCGGGTTCAACTTGATTATGCCTTGACCAACGTCGGCAACGTTTCTCAGGTGTTGTATTCCCATATCTTTTCCGTCCGGGTAGATTTTAAAGAACGGAAGCGCGCTACGACAGAATAATTGCTCCCGCAGGTCAGGAATAATGGCGGCATTTTGCCGGTTTTTGCGCCCCCAAGCGCACAAATCCGGCAGATTTAGAATTTTTTTAACCATTTTATTGGAGCGAATCAACCCTGCCGTATATTTGTCTCGCCTCCCTGAGGCATTTTTCCTTCCTAATCCGTGGTTTTTCCTATCCAATCTCTCCCAACCGCTTTTTTCCCGATTTTAAAGTATGCTTTCTTTAATCCGAACCACGACCCGTAATTGGCTGCAATGTGTGGTCAGGTGAATGTGTGCTCCTAACGCATACACCGTTTGTCCTGAACTACAATTGTACCATTATAATCTCATGGTTGCCCCTCCGGTTAGGCTCGCGGTGAGGGGCTTTTTTATTTCTTCCAGGTTGATTTGCAGTTTGTAATTGGCAGGTACTAGACAGAAGATTACCTTAGCCGCTGTACAATACTTTTCGGGTGCATCAATTGAGGGCATGTTTAAATTTTGCTCCGGCACCGAAAATTTGAACACAGCACCTGTTAGCCATCGGACCTATGCAAATCACCTTTCCCAAAAATTTTTTCTGGGGTACTTCAACGGCTGCGGCCCAGGTTGAAACGGCGGGCGATCACCCGTGGCGTGGTTTGGTCGCCAGGGATGGGTACCGGTTTGAACGCACGACGGATCACGAATTGCACCGGGGAGAAGATGCTGCCTTTATCGCCCGCTTTGGCTCGGTTTATCGCTGCGGAGTCGACTGGTCGAGGCTACAAACGGCCCCAATGGCCAAATTCGAGCCCGGGGTTGTGGCCGAATACACCACGTTTTTTGAGGACCTGAGAAGCCGTGGCGTTCGCCTCATGCTGGTGTTGCATCACTTTTGTCATCCAAACTGGTTCGAGCAGAAAGGCGGATGGGCCAACGAAGAAAATATCCCCTTTTTCATTCACTATGTACAGCAATGCCTGAAGCACTTCGGTGATTTTGTGGAAAGTTGGAATACGTTTAACGAGCCCAATGTATACGCCTATAACGGCTATTTCGCGGGCAATTTTCCACCGTTCCAAAAGTACGCCTACCGGACCGCCAACCGGGTGCTCGACAACATGGGCAATGCCCACGATATTGCCCGCTTGTTGATCCGGGAGAAGTACAAAGGCGCTTCTGTCGGCATTTCGCTCAATACGGCATATTTCGAAGCAGCTAACTGGATGGGAATTCCGGCTGCCGCTTTTTCCCGATGGTGGTTTCTGGACCGCGCCGCACGCCCTTTTCGCAAATGCGATTTCTGGGGGCTGGCGTACTATGCCTACCTGCTGTTCGACCCCTTTCCGATCGATTTTATAAACCGGCCCGCGGCTGTCGAGGAACGCCGGCTGCCCCATGATAAGATGTGGCTGTACCGGCCGGAGGGGCTGGGTTGGGTATTGCGCCGGTTTTGGAAAAAATACCGAAAGCCGATCGTCATTACCGAGAATGGCATCTGTACGGAGGACAGCGCCTTGCGCATCCGGGCCTTGCGCGATTACCTGGGCGTATGCCACCAGGCCATTGAAGAAGGGGTTGATTTGCGTGGATATATTTTTTGGAGCACCTGGGATAATTTCGAATGGAATTTGGGCCCCACCTACCGCTTCGGGCTGGTCCGGGTCGATTTTGATACGATGGAGCGGACGATGACCGAAGCCGGTCTGTTTTATGAAAAAATTGTGGAGCAAAATGGCCTCGAGATTTGATGCCGGCTTCCGGCCTGTCGTACCTTCGTAAAAACTATGCGCATGCGGTTATACCTCTGGCTTATTTTAGGGATACTGTCGACACCAACGTCGGCACAGGTCTTTATGCGCCCTTTTGAAAATGCTGCCACCATGACCCTCGGAGGTGCGGGTGTTGCCTATCCCGGCGCAGCCGCTGGTTTAGGCAACGACGCCGTACCCGGAATGGGTGAAAAATGGGGTGTTTTTTTGGGTTCGGCCTTGCCATATGGTATTACCGGCTGGCAAACAGCCCAGTTGCAAGGCTTTTTCCCGCTCTCCAAATCAGATGGTCTGGGGTTGGATCTCACACACTCGTCCATTGAAGCGTACAGCGAACAACGGGTCCGGCTGATTTATGGCCGCCGCTTGGGAGCAAAATTGTTGGTGGGTGGTTCTGCTGACCTTTTGCACGTATCCGCCCGTGAATACGGCAGCGCGGCGGGCGTTAACGTTGGTTTGAGCGTGCTGGCCAATCCTTTACCCGATATCTGGTTGGGCGCCCGGGTTCAAAATCCGGTTCAGTTTGAGTTGGGCGACGCACTCGTGCCTACCGTATTCCGGCTTGGCGCCGCATGGCGCGCAGGCCCTACGTTGATCCTGCTGGCTGAGACGGAAAAGGACCTGGAGCGACCGGTGCAGGTAAAAGCCGGTGTCGAATACCATCCGCTTGATTTGTTGGTATTGCGTTTGGGGCTGCGGACAGGGCCAGGGCGTATGGCCTTTGGCGGTGGTATCCGGTTGCAAAATGGCCTGGCATTTGATACCGGGGTGGAATGGCACCCGGTATTAGGTCTTACGCCCTCGGCCACTATCGTGTGGCGAAAATGAATCGCTTTTTAACATGTTTGGTCCCGCAGCGTAAAGATCCCAACATGTTTATTGGCACTCAACAGGTAAATCAAGCAATATGGAATTGTTACAACTGCTCCAGGAATTAAAAGAGCGTATCCGGAAAAGCGAAACGGAAGAGGCGCTTGCCGATCTGGCTAAAATTCTGGACGAGATAGATCCCGATTTGGTCGACGAGGCGTATGCTTTGCAGCAGCAAATGAATATGTGCCAGCAACAAAGCCGCCTGAACCTGATCGATTACAAGGAATATTCCATTCAGTTCAGTAATATCAGCTTCTCCACCCTGAAACTGATCACGGTAGCGACCAAACAACTTCAGACCCGGCAAAATACCGCCGTCCCATCTTCGGGTATTTCCGTAACCGATAGCGCCTCTCCCAAACCGGTGGCCGGACAAACGGCTGGAGCGCCGCCCGATTTGCTCCAAACCGGCTACAGCAAAATGCAAACCGGCGACTATGCCGGAGCTATGGCTGATTTGACGGCCTTTCTGGAAAAAAATCCGCAATCCTGGGAGGCCAAACAATACCTGGGCAGTCTGCACGAAGAACTCGGCATGTGGGATGAAGCCACCCACTGGTACACCGAAGCCTTGCATCAAAACCCGAAACTGGCCATTGCGCTCAATAACCGCGGCAACATTCGGATGGAACAACAGGCCGACTACGAGCGCGCCTATAAAGACTTTAATGCTGCCGTAGTTGCCGACCCGGAATTGCTCACCGCCCGCTTTAACCGCGGCCTTGCCGCGATGCACCTTGGCCAGTACGCACAGGCTGTGGATGATATGGATCATTGTATCCAGGATAATTTTCAGCCGTCCACTGCCTATGGCCTGCGCGGTGTATGCCGGGTGCATACGCAGGATTATGAAGGCTCCATGACCGATTTGAAAATAGCGTTGAAGGCCGATCCGGACAATGCTCCCTATTGGGGGAGTTATGGCCTTTGCCAGTACCATTTGGGCCAATACCGCCAGGCTATCGAGTTCATAACCAAGGCCTTGGAACTGGACCCGAAGCAACCGGAGATGCAAACCGTGCGGGGTATCGCCTATTATTTTTTGGAAGAATATGACCCGGCCGAACGCGATTTTCTGGAGTCGGTGCGGCAGGCGCCCGACTATGCGCATGCCTGGTTTTTCCTCGGGCTGGTTTACAAGATGCGGGGCAATTACACCCAGGCAGTAAAATACCTGCAAGAGTCGATCCGCCAAAACCCGGATATGGCCGAAGCGTTTGCGATTTTAGGGGTAATAGCCTTTGAGCAGAACCAACTGGATGAAGCTATACAGTTTTGTGAGCGTGCGCTCCAGAGCGACCCGGAGCAGGAAACAGCGCTTGAATTTTTAGAGAAAGCCCGCGCCGCCAAAAACAAGGGCGGTATTTGGAATAAACTCTTCGGCAATTGATTTTCAGAAAATAATGGAATCCTACCTTTGCCGCTGCTCTTCACCAAAAAATAAACAGCACACCACATCTGAACATGCAAAACATAACAGTAATAGGCGGCGGTACCATGGGCAATGGTATCGCCCACGTTTTTGCGCAACACGGCTACCGGGTCACGCTGGTGGATGTAGCTTCCGGCGTACTGGATAAGGCCCTGGTTACCATTGCCAAAAACCTCGACCGGCAGATCGGTAAAGGCGCTCTCACCGAGGCGGAAAAATCGGCAACCCTGAACCGCATCCATCCGATGACCGATATGAAGGAAGGAGCATCCAATGCCGACCTGATTGTGGAAGCCGCTACGGAAAACAGCGCCCTGAAATTGAAAATCTTTAGCGACCTGGATCAGTTCGCCCCTGAAAAAGCCATTCTGGCAACGAATACCAGCAGTATCAGCATTACAACCATTGCAGCCGCCACCAAACGTCCGGAGAAGGTGATCGGCATGCATTTTATGAACCCCGTACCGGTCATGAAACTGGTAGAGGTTATCCGGGGCTATGCCACCTCCGACGTAGTTACCCAAACTATTATGGACCTTTCCCGCGGCTTGGAAAAAGTGCCGGTAGAGGTAAACGATTACCCAGGTTTTGTAGCTAACCGCATCCTCATGCCGATGATCAACGAAGCGATATATGCCTTGTACGAAGGCGTCAGCGGAGTGGAAGAGATCGATACGGTCATGAAGCTTGGCATGGCCCACCCGATGGGACCGCTTCAATTGGCGGATTTTATCGGGCTCGATGTTTGCCTGGCCATTCTGCGCGTGTTGCAGGATGGTTTCGGTCAACCCAAATACGCACCCTGCCCTTTGTTGGTCAATATGGTTACGGCCGGCAAATTAGGTGCAAAAAGCGGTGAAGGATTCTATACCTATACGCCCGGCAGCAAAGAAATAGCAGTTGCGGGCCGGTTCAAATAAAGCGCTAATGGAAAAAGGTGAACCCGATCCCGAACGACCACCACACCTTGCGGTGGTATTCCCATTGGTTGCCGACCTCACTGGCGTAGTCTTTGCCCAACATCAACCCCAGGCTGTATTGCTCGAGTTGTAAAATGATCCCGGTGCTCCAGGTCAAACCCGGGACCACTTCGGCGTCCTGGAGCTCCAGATCGAACGTGGTGTTATTGTTATTCAGGTTCACAAAAGTCAATCCGGCCGCTATCGGGATCGTCAGTAATATTTCCTTTTTGCCTGACAGCCGTTTTGTAATCCCGACGAATGCACCGACGGTGACATCGGTCGTCAGGCGAAAAGAGTGGGTATCCGCTTTCGGCCGGATTTTAAATGGCAATGTCAGCTGACCGCCCGTAAACTGAATGTTTCGCCATACGGACCGTTTTGAAGCCTTCCCGTTATCCGGTTCCGTACAAACTTCGGTGTCGGCAGATCGTCCGGGTATTGGTTTGGATTGACATGAATCAGTGTCGGAGGATTGCCCGCTCGTTACGCTGATTGTTCCAAGGATCAAACCCGCAGTTGTGAAAATTAAATTTTGAAAAATCATAGAGCAGCATGGATCGTGTATGGTGGTAACGAAATATTAACAATTAATTGCAGAAAAAAGTCGCGTTTTAAAAGCAGATTGTCTGAACAGTGCGCTTTGGCGGGTGAGTGCACCGTTTTTTAGACTAAATGGGATGGGGTAGTTGAGTCTCAAGCGGTGAACCCGGGATAATATCCTGGCTCTATTGAACTATTTAGACCAGCTGCAGCAACTTTACGAAGCGGCAAGTCGCTTATCTTCGCCGCATGATGAGTTACGAAGAGATTCTTCGGGACGTTCGGGCGAAAAAATTTCAGCCTATCTATTTCCTGCACGGGGAGGAGCCGTTTTTTATCGACCAGATCGAAGCGACTATTGATGCGCATGCCCTTCCGGAAGCGGAAAAAGGGTTTAATCAATCCGTCTTGTATGGAAAAGATGTAGATCACCTGTCCTTGTTGGATTATCTGCGCCGTTACCCGATGATGAGCGCACTGCAGGTGGTTATTTTACGCGAAGCGCAAGAGATGAAGTCACTGAGCGAACTCGCCGGATATGTGGAGAACCCGATGCCGACTACCATATTTGTGGTATGCCACAAACACAAGAAGTACGACATGCGCTCCAAATTGGGGAAGCTGCTGTCAGCCAAAGGTTTCGTGTTTGAAAGCAAAAAGTTGTACGATAACCAGGTGCCCGATTGGATCACAGCCTATTGTAAAAGCAAAAAACTGACCATCGAGGCGCCGGCTGCGGCTTTGCTGGCCGAGTATTTGGGCACCGATCTGGCTAAAATATCGAACGAATTAACCAAACTGGCGCTCAACCTGCCTCCGGGAGCCGCTGTTACGCCGGCTCATATTCAGGAGTTTATCGGCATCAGCAAGGATTTCAACGTCTACGAGCTGCAACGCGCATTTGCTACCCGTGATGTACCGAAGATTGCCCGGATTGAACAGTATTTCGCCGCCAACATCCGCAAGAACCCGCTTATTGTAACGATCGCCAGTCTGTACGCTTATTTTTCAAAAGTGTACATGCTTTATTTTCTGAACGGCAGCAGCGACGCTGAAATGGTCAAGACCCTGGAAGTCCGCTCCGATTGGTTTTTGAAAGAATACAAACTGGCAGCCGGCCAGTATTCCCGTACCCAAACCGAACAAATCCTGCACCTGCTCAGGACCTATGACCTGCGCTCAAAAGGGGTAGATACCGATACGGCGAATACCGACGAAGCGGAACTGATGAAGGAATTGTTCTGGAAAATGCTGCATGCCTAATCGGCAACTTTCACCGTTTGGGTGGGCTCCAACACCTCATTCCGGATGGCGACCTGGCGGAGCGTATTTTGGGCCACAGTCAAAAAGGCTTCCGCCACCACACCTTTTTCTTGTAACACTGCCGGTGTGCCGCTGTCGCCCCCTTCGCGGATGCCTTGCACCAACGGAACCTGGCCGAGCAGGACCGATTGACTAGCCTGCGCCAGTTTTTTCCCGCCACCCTGGCCAAAAATGAAGTACTTGTTGTCGGGTAGTTCTTCGGGCGTAAACCAGGCCATGTTTTCCACTACGCCAAGGATGGGCACATTAATTTGTGGCATTAAAAACATGTTCATGGCCTTAATGGCATCGGCAAGGGCTACATCCTGCGGTGTGGTGACCAATACAACCCCGGTCACCGGTACGGTCTGCACGAGGGTAAGTTGTACATCGCCGGTGCCGGGCGGCAGATCGACGATCAGAAAATCCAGATCATTCCAGAGCACATCGTTAAAAAATTGCTTGATAATAGCCGCCAGCCGCGGGCCGCGCAATACCACAGCCTGCTCGGGTTCGATGATATTGCCAATGCTGATCGACGGCATGCCGAATGCTTCCAAAGGGACCATTTTGATCTGTCCGGTGACCTCCTGCACTTTGGGGCGCTGACCGGCGAGGCCCAGCATGGTTGGAATGCTCGGACCATACACATCGGCATCCATCAACCCCACGCGGGCGCCGAGTTTTTTAAGTCCCAGCGCCAGATTGACCGCTACGGTGCTTTTGCCCACGCCGCCTTTCCCGGAGGCCACAGCAATGATATTTTTGATGTGCGGCACAGCGTTAGCAGGCTCATCGCTTCCGGGAGCCTGCGCCATAAAATGCACATTTACATTGGCTTGTGGAAATTGCGCGGTGATGGCGCCAATACAAGCGAAGTTTAACTCGGCCTTTCCGTGCATTTGCAGCGACGGTATCAACAGGGCGAAGTTGACGTTGTTACCATCAATTTCCAGGTTTTGTACCATGCCGGCAGTGATCAGATCGCGCCCGGTTTTGGGGTCGCGTACAGTGCGCAGGCAATTGAGTACGGCTTCTTTATTCATATGGGAATCCGCAATTCGGATGTTTTACAGCATTAACTGATTTTAAAAGCATTTGTTCGTACCCGCCGGGTCGCTGTGCCGTCGGGCCAGGTTTCTTCCAGGACCATGGCTTGCGCGGTTGGTTGGGAAAAAACCGAGCGCATGTCGCGAATGCGCGCCGCCGGAACACCGTGATCTTTTAAACGGCGCATCCATTCGTCCAGATCTTTCTGCAAAAACACCGTTCGTAAGATAGAATTCAGCCTCGCCCGGTGTTGAACGCGCCCGCGGTTTGTTTGAAAATCGTCGACGCCCAAATCTTCCTGTGGTCCAAGGCAGCGGCAAAGTTGCTGAAATTGTCGTTCAGTACCAACGGCGAGCAACAGTTGTTGCCCGTCGGCGCAGCTGAAGGTGTCGCCATAAGGCGCAATATTGGGGTGCTGGGCACCCATGCGTTGCGGGATATGACCGGCCATGAGCCAGTTGGTGGCCTGGTTGGCGAGGGAGGCCAAGGCACTTTCCAGGAGCGATACTGACACGGTGGCGCCGGCCCCCGTGCGCTCCCGGCGCAGCAGGGCGAGGAGGATAGCCTCTTTAAGTTGGTGTGCCGCAAGGAGGTCGATCAAGGCCACGGGCATTTTCACCGGAGGACAACCGGGTTCGCCAGTCATATACATGAATCCGGCTTCAGCTTGCAGTACCACGTCGAAAGCGGGGCTTTCGTCCTCCGGATCGGCAAATGCGCTAAGTTGCGCATAAATCAAGGCCGGGTTGCGGGTACGGAGCGATTCGGCATCCATGCCCAGGCGTTTGGCCGAACTGGGTTTAAAATTGGAGATCACCACATCGGCCGCTTCGGTGATTTCGAGGACAGCCTGGCGGGCCGCCGGGTCATTTAAATCGAGCAGCAGGTGTTTTTTGCCCCAATTAACACTGCAGAAATAGGCGGAAATGGCGGCCTCCGGGTCTTCCGAGGGCAATTTCCAGCCCCTGGTGACGTCACCCTCCGTGGTCTTATTTTCAATTTTGGTAACTTCGGCCCCCAGTTCGGCGAAGAACATACCCACTGCCGGACCAGCGAGCACCGAGGCTAATTCCACTACTTTCAAACCCTTGAAGAACTGCTCTTGCATCTTATGAAAATTTTCAGCACCGACCAAATACGCGCCTGGGACACTTATACCATTGCGCACGAACCGGTTTCATCCGTTGACTTGATGAACCGCGCCGCCGCGGCATTTGCAGATTGGTTTGTCCGTTTGTACCCCGACACAGGGCGGACCGTCTGCATCCTGGCCGGCACCGGCAATAATGGCGGCGATGGCGTGGCGGTTGCCCGGTTGTTGCACCGGCAATTTTATACGGTAAAGGTATTGGTTTGTGCTTTCAGCGGGAAACGCAGCGCCGATTTCGATGCGCAACTGGCTGCATTGCCTCCCAATGACGTTATTGCAATGCAATGGCTGAATACTCCAGGGGACCTGCCGGCAATACCGCCCGGCGACGTTGTGATCGACGCCCTTTTCGGCTCCGGCCTTACGCGCCCGTTGAGCGGGGAATGGGCCTTGTTGATCGACCGGATCAATCAATGGCCCAATGAAAAAGTGTCGATCGATCTGCCCAGCGGCCTTTTTGCCGATCAGGCCACCACCGGTCCCTGTATTCAGGCGAATCGGACATTCAGTTTTGAAACGCCAAAATTTGCCTTCTTTTTCCCTGAAAATGCCAGCCGGGTAGGGGAGTGGGCCTGCGGAAGTATTGGGCTGCATCCGGAATTTGCCCAGCAGACGGAAACGCCATTTCACTTTTCTACCCGTTCTGCGGTGCAACCGTTACTGCGCGCGCGGCCCGTTTTTTCGCATAAGGGCACTTATGGCCACGCCTTACTGGTCAATGGCAGCATGGGCAAAATGGGGGCAGCGGTGTTGGCCGCCAAGGCTTGTCTTCGTTCGGGTGTAGGCCTGCTCACGGTGCATACGCCCCAATGCGGATACGCGATCCTGCAAACCAGCGTGCCGGAGGCCATGTGCAGCACGGATGCAGATCCCTTGTGCTGGTCGGGCTTGCCGGAACCGGGTCGCTACACGGCTATGGGCGCTGGTTGCGGGATTGGGGCCGACCCGAAGACGGCACAGGCCCTCAAGCGGTTGGTCCAAAGCGCCGACGTGCCGCTTGTGTTGGATGCCGATGCGCTCAATTTATTGGCCGCGCATCCCCGCTGGCGCGCCTTTTTGCCCCCAAACACGATCATTACGCCGCATCCAAAAGAATTCGAACGGTTATTTGGCCCAACGGCGAATGCATTTGAACGCAACGCCTTGCAACGGAACATAGCGCAGGAACTGGGCATTTTCATCGTCCTGAAAGGCGCTTATACGGCTATTGCCTGCCCCGATGGAAGTTGCTGGTTCAACAGTACGGGCAATCCCGGCATGGCTACCGGTGGAAGCGGCGATGTGCTCACCGGCCTCCTGACCGGTCTGCTGGCGCAGGGGTATACTGCGCGGGAGACCTGCTTGCTCGGCGTGTATCTGCACGGTTTGGCGGGTGATCTTGCGGCGCGGGCACTTAGTCAGGCCGGTTTGACAGCGGGCGACATTGCGGACTATCTGGCGCCGGCATGGTTGCAATTGGCAGCCGGCAGAGGGGAATAAAAAAACCGGCGTTTGGGTTGGAACCCCAAACGCCGGTTGCAAAAGGCAGGTAGCAGCGACCAGGTCAGGCCAGGTGCGCTTCAATTTTGTCCTGCAGATATTTCTTCGATTGCGCACCAACGATCTTTTCTTTCAGCTCGCCGTTTTTGAAGAGCAGGAAAGTCGGTATGCCGCGAACATTATACTCCATGGGAACCTCCGGGTTGTCATCCACATTCAGTTTGCCGATCACTGCGCGGTCTTTGTACTCTGAAGCGAGTTCTTCCACTACCGGACTCATCATGCGGCAGGGGCCACACCATTCTGCCCAGAGATCAATCAGCGTCACCTTGTCGTTTTGAAGCACTTCCTGTTGGAAGTTCGCATCCGTGAATTCGTATGCCATTACGTTTGAAATGAAATTTTATGAAGGGATAAGAAAGCGTTTTGCAAAACTGCGCATTAAAACACTGTTTCGACAGATTTGGTTGCAAAGGTAACGCTCTTTGCCTTGGCTGGCTCGGGCAATGTTTGAAAAATGTCTCCGCCACAACATTTACCCAATCCCGAACGAAGAAAACCAGCCGGCCAATTGACCCAAAAAACCTAAAAACAGGGCCGGTTTCAGCACCAGTGGAAATAAGAAGCCAAAGACCGCCCCATAAAAGTGTGCGACATGATCGATCCCATCACCGCCACGGCGGGCTGCATACGAGGAAAACCATAAGAACAGGATGCCGAATATAAACCCGGGGATGGGGATGGGGATAAACATCAACCGCAGGTCCATGGTCGGGTACAACAGAATGGCCGTGAACAAAACAGCCGACACCGCGCCGGATGCGCCGATACTGGCGAAGCCCTGGGTATTCCGGTAGCGGAAATAGGTAGCCGAGGAGGCGGCAACGATGGCGATCAGATAATACAAGAGGTACATCAATTGCCCGACGACCGGTATGGTTTCCGCAAACCAGTATTCCACGGCGTTGCCGAAAATATACAGGGTGAACATGTTGAAGAACAAATGCAGGTAATCTGCATGCAGAAAGCCGCTTGTGAGCCAGCGGTAGTGTTCTCCCTGACGCGCCTCCATGTAGGGCCAGTGTTTGCATTTGTACATAATGTCGGGGTTGTTGAACGCCCAGAGCGAGAACAAAACCGTAATACCAATGAGCAGGTAGGTAATAAACATCCGGTGTTTTGAATTTACAGGTTAAGGAAAGCCATTTCCGGCACTGGTGGGTTCTCAGGGGTTGTGGTAGGGCTCGTTTCGGAGAATCGTCATGGCGCGGTACAGTTGTTCGAGAAAGAAAAGGCGCACCATTTGATGCGAAAAGGTAAGCCGGCTCAGGGAAAGTTTGGCATTTGCCCGGGCATAAATCTCGGCGGAAAATCCAAATGCGCCCCCGATCAGAAATACCAGCCGCCGGTGGGATGCATTGAGTCGTTGCTCCACCCAACGTGCCAGCTCGGCTGAGGTGAACTGCTGGCCCTGCTCGTCGAGCAGCACCAGGTAATCGTCGGCTTGCAGTTTAGCCAGTACGATTTTGCCTTCTTCCTGTTTCAGGATGGTTCCTTCGGTCGATTTGACTTTCGCGTTGGGCAATATGGTCCAACTAAACGGCAGGTAATTGGCTAACCGTTTGTCGAAGATTTTTATACCCGAATCCAGGTAGGTTTCGGTAGTCTTCCCGATTGCCCAAACCTCTACTTTCATGATACACAGCAGGTTGGTAAATAATTTAACGACAACGGGTCCACCCTGACTGGTCCACCCTGTCACAGGTGTGGCACACCGGCGGGCCGTTTGGATTTTGGGAACAATTCTGCCAATTCTTCCGGCAAAGTATGCCGGTCGGCAAAACGGGCAACCAGGGTCAGAATGATCGATTTGGTCAGTTCAACATGTCCTTTGCGGAGCAGACCGGCCAGCTGGTCGCGAACATGGGCCGACGCCTGCCGGCCAAAATGGTCGTGCAGGTAACCGGCCAGGAGCGCAACATAACGGTCGTGGATAAAGTCGGCGCGGTCCGGCAAAAGGTAATCTTCAAACAGCCGCAGGAAATGCAGATCGGGGTGTTGCTCCAACAAATTGGACAAGGCCTGCCAATCTCCTTCCGCAACGAAAAAAGGCGCCAGCCGCTCGGGGTTGCCGTCAGGGGCCAATTCGGCGCGCAGCCGAGCACTTTCTCCTGGCCAATCGGCGCCCGACAACCCAATAAGGCGCTGTAACACATCCGGATGGCCGTATTGGCGGTACCGCTGCCGCAGGTAAGCGCGTTGCCGTGGCACATCCTTCGATTTCTCCGCCGCCATCAACAGCAAATCTTCGATTTCGCGGCGCTGGCCGGCGTTGAAGAGCCCATTGGCAAGGAAGGTGTCGCCGGCTTGCATGACTGCCGCCCATTCGTGCAAATAATACATTGTAACGATGGCGTCTTTTACTTGTTGGGGAAAAAGGATGTAGTCTGCCAACACTCGTTCGACGGCCGCTGGCATGCCCCGCCTGGAAAGCGCCACTAAAAAGAGATGCAGCACCGAAGGCGGCGCTGGAAAGGGGGTGCGGTCAAACAGATCGCGGATTTTGGCATACACGGCATCATCCACCGCCGCCTGTCCAAAAAAGAGGAGCAGATCGCGTTCCAGCTCTTTTGGGTGTTGTTGATGTGCGAAGTAATCGAATAAAAATGTGCGGCGCATTTCGCGCAATTCGGGCGAAAGCTGTTCGGCCGGAAGTTGGGTTAGTCGCTGATAAGCCGACCGGCAGTATTGCACCGCTTGTTCCCGTCGTGCATCGTCGAATGCCGGCACCAGGGCCGACAATTTTTGCAGGATAGCGGCTGTGATCTGGTAAACGGTATGCGAGTGTCCGATCTCATTGGCCTTCAGTACCTGGGTATCCAGTTCGTCGAGGGTTTTGCGGAGCCGGCGCCATTCCGGTTCCCGCAATTCCCGGGCGCCGACCTGGCGTGGCAGTGCAGCATCGAGCAACAACGCATAGGTATTCTCTGCGCCTTCAATACTCGCCGCAAACCATGTTTTAAGGGCCAGGGCAAAATCGCGGTCACGCCGGGCATAATCCCGCACAAAAGCGTCGAGTTCTTCAAAAGTGGCATTTTTCAAAGCGGTCTGAACGGTCAGCCGCCCAATCTCTTCCTGTTGCCGGGCATTATTTTGCGCCTGACGGGCTTGTGCTTTTTGCTCCAAAAATTGCCGGATCTTGTACAGGGTTGCGGCAATATGGGGGCACATCAACCTCCGGCCCTCGGTCCAGCATTCGCAGGTGAATGCCTTGATCTTGTGGGGGGTGATCATCGTCTCCACTTCAAATACGAATTCCCCGTCTTCCACTACTGCAACCCAGAAGTGTTTTTCAATTTCGCGCAAATTTTTGACGCTACCGCGTTGGATCAGGTCCTGTGCGGTGTTCCAGGTGGCCGGGTTGATGTGGAATTCAAAGTTTTTAAGCCAAAGTTTTTGCACCGGAAAATAAGCGTTTAACGGGACGAAAGATGCGTATGCAAAAACTTCAAAATTACCGGTATTTCTTCAAAAACCCAACAAGAGCCGGCCTGAAAAACGCAATTTCCGGTTCAATTGGCTTAAAAGGGTTAAATGAAAGCCTGTACCTTTGGCTCGAAACCGTCCTTGAATATGCGAACACTTTTTTTGGTCCGGCATGCCAAATCCAGTTGGGATCACCCCGGCTTGCGCGATTTTGACCGTCCGCTCAGCGGCCGCGGTCTGCATGATGCCCCCCGCATGGGCCAGTTGTTGCGCCAGTTGGGTATCAAACCCGACCTGCTGGTGAGCAGCCCTGCCAAGCGAGCCCTTACGACCGCCATGTTTTTTGCCAGGGCATTTGAAATTCCGGAGGACGCCATACTGCGCAATGCCGATATTTATGAAGCTGCCCCACGGCAGATTTTGCGGATTATCAGCGATTTGCCCGATACCGCAAATACGGTCTTCCTGTTTGGGCATAACCCGACATTTACGGATGTCGCGAATCATTTTTCGCCCGATTATGTCGACAATGTCCCTACCTGCGGCGTTATACAACTGGTGAGCACCGCTGACCGGTGGGTGGAACTTTCCGAAGCGAATACCCGTGTCAAAACGCATTTTTTTCCAAAGGAAGTCCTGTGAATCATATCGTAAAACACATTCTTGTCGCCGCTTTCCTGCTCTTCTGGTTGGCGTGCCGGCCGTATGGAGAGCAAACAACGCTTACAGACGACCAGATTGCGCGCATTATTGCCGATATGAACGTGGCGGAGGCGGCTGCCAACGGCCTGTCGGGTTATTCCAAGGACAGCCTGACCCACTTTTATTACGACCAGGTGCTGAAGTTACATGGCACAACGAAGGATGAATACGAGAAAAACCTGCATATCCTTGCCAATGATCTGCCACGGATGCATGCTATCCTCGACCAGGTGGATCACATCCTGGAACCGGACAAAAAGGAAACCGCCCCTTCCAACGGAAAGGACAACTGAAATGAAGGCCGTTCGACCCTCATTTCTGTTTTAAATAAGGTGAAAAATAGGCTGCGACGCTGTTAGAACATGTTTGGATTTTCATGCTGTGGCGAAAACGGGAAAATTTCATTTCAGACAAGGCAAATTTTGCAAGCGTATGCGGGCAATCCGCTGAAAAATTTAACGCCGTATGAAATAAAATTTTCCGTTTGGAGCCCAGCAATGAAATTCCAAACATGTTCTTAGACTCAATGCAGCACTTTCGCGACCAAATCAGCCGCTTCCTGGAATTCTACTGCGCCCATGACCTGTAGCCCGGATTGATCGATGATCGTCTTGGCGATATCCGCATTAGTGCCTTGCAGGCGGACAATAACCGGTACCGGAATGTGGCCAATCGATTTGTAGGCATCCACCACGCCCTGTGCTACCCGGTCGCAGCGCACGATCCCGCCAAAAATATTGATCAGAATGGCTTTCACATTCGGGTCTTTCAAAATGATCCGCATGGCATTTTCTACCCGCTGGGCATCGGCGGTGCCGCCCACGTCGAGGAAGTTTGCGGGCTCTCCACCGGAAAGTTTGATCAGGTCCATCGTTGCCATGGCCAACCCCGCGCCGTTGACCATACAGCCTACATTGCCATCCAGTTTGACATAGTTGAGGTCAAATTCCTTGGCCTCAACATCGGTGGGGTCTTCTTCGTCTTTGTCGCGCAGGGCCTCGAGATCCGGGTGGCGGAATAAGCCGTTGTCGTCGAGCGCAACTTTGGCGTCGACGGCAATGATGTGGTCGTCGGACGTTTTCAGGCAGGGGTTTATTTCGAACAAACTGGCATCGCTGCCGATGAAGGCGGCATATAGTTTCTGAACGAAACTGACCATTTCCTTATGCGCCTGTCCGCTGAGGCCGAGGTTGAAGGCTATTTTGGCCGCTTGAAACGGCCGAAGTCCCAACAATGGATCGACGTTTTCGGTAAACACCCGCTCCGGCGTTTCAGCGGCTACTTTTTCGATATCCATCCCGCCGTCCGGGGAGTAAATGATCACATTGCCGCCCCTGCCGCGATCGGTCAGGATACTGATATAAAATTCTTTCGGCTCGCTGGCACCGGGGTAAAAGACATCCTGGGCTACCAATACCTTGCGGACGAGTTTGCCCTCCGGCGGGGTCTGCGGCGTTTTCAGCATCATCCCGATGATTTGACCCGCCAGTTCGCCGGCCTGTTCGGGGCTTTTGGCGAGTTTTACTCCACCGCCCTTCCCGCGTCCGCCGGCATGTATTTGGGCTTTGACTACGCACCAGTCGGAGTTGTAGAGTTCTTTTAATTGTTTGGCGGCGTCAATGGCCTCTGCAGCATTATGGGCCAGGATGCCTTCCTGGATTTTAACGCCGAACGATTTGAGCAATGCTTTACCTTGGTACTCGTGAAGATTCATTGAGTGCAGGAGTGATGAAGTGAAAGACTGGCCGGCCGGTAGAGATGGCCGTTGCAGGACAGACGTCGAATCTGGTAGCGCGCAAAAGTACGGCGTCCGGTTTTTAATTCCCGGCAGAATACAGCGCCAATTTTTCTAAAGTTTGTTCTTTGTATTGCCGGCCGATCGGAATAGTGGTACCGCCCGCACTAATTTCTGTGGCCGAATAGGATTCAACGTGTGCCAGGGCCACCATGAATGACCGGTGCACCCGCCACAAACCCAGTTCAGCCTCCAGGGTGCCAATCTGGCCTTTGGTAACCAGCGAGCGTCCGTCGGTCAGGTACAGCCGTACATATTCTTTGAGACTTTCAACGAATACAATCTCATCGAGCCAGACGCGCACCATTTTTTTGTTCACATTGTAAAAATGAAACGGTCGCGCCGCGGCAAGATTGGCGCCGGCGGGTTCTGGCTGGCGCAATTTATGCACCGCCTTCAAAAAACGTTCGAAATCGATCGGCTTAAGCAGGTAATCCACCACACCCATATCAAATCCTTCAAGGGCATATTCCTCATAGGCTGTGGTAAGGATGGTTTGCGGAGGGCGAGGTAGCGACCGGAGGAATTCCAGTCCTTTCAACCCTGGCAAATGGATGTCCAAAAACAACACTTCCACCGGTTGCTGGTGCAAAGCCTCCGCCGCATGCAGTGCATCGGAGCATCGCCCGGCAAAACGAAGCCACCCTACCTGCCGGATATAATCTTCCAGAATGGTGGCCGCCAAGGGCTCGTCTTCCACGATGAGGCAGTTCATGCGCCGGGGTTAATTATTGGGGTGCTTGTCTTCCGGGCAAGAGCCGGGTTTGTGCTTGTTCCCGCCATCCCGGTCGTATTGACAACACTGGTGCAAGCTGTTGTAAGCGGCGTTCGGCGCCCGGTATCCGGCGTTATCGTAGCCTGCCATGGCAACGGCTTTTTGCACCCGTGCAACGGCCGTTTTCGAAGGGTCGATCGTGACGGTGAGGAGTTGGGTGTCGGCATCCCAATGCGCCTGGAGGGCGCCGGCGGCCACTGCCGCACCTTCAATATTCCGGCGGCACATATCGCAATTGCCTAACACCTGGAATTTTTCCGTTTTCTGATGGGCAGCAGTAGCTGTTTTTTTAACCATACCGGACTGTGCCGGCAAGGCTACCGCAAATAAACAAAGCGTGCAGATGGTGGCAATGATGTTACCAGGATGGCTCATACCGCTGTTTCGTGCTTGATGATTAATGTTCGTGTCCGGGTTGTGGGTGTTGCAGGCTGTCTTGTTGTGTCCCAGAGGCCGTTACGGCTTCAAGATCCATGCCGCAAACGGGGCATTGACCAGGCTGCGGGTAGGTTTTTTCGCCCTCGCATTTCATTGGACAGGCGTAAACGGCTGTCGCTGCCGCAGCAGTTGAAGTGGTATTGGATTGGCCGGCTGGTTTAGCATGTTGGACGCAACCCAATACAAACAGGCCGGCGGTCAGAATGAATAGGAACAACAAGTTTTTCATATACTGCTAAATATGCGTTTTGTTTTGAAGGGCAAAATTAGACCATATTGGGAATTTTCCTGCTGGGTTAAAAAAGGCCCATTTTTCCCGGGGTTTCACCTTTTTTCAGTCACCTAATCTCGGGAGCAAAGCCCTGCCACACACATTTTTCAGGGCCGGAACCACCTTCACACTGTAAATTCAATGACCAAAACCGATGAAAACTGCCCGATTGCGCCATTACTGTCTGACGTTTCAAGGGTAAGTTCTCCCCGGCCGGGGTAGAGCAATTCCAACTGCCGCCGGATATTGGCCAGTCCGATGCCGTTTGGATTGACACTTGGCGTATCGTGCAGGGAGTTTTCTACCCGGAGGGTGAGTTTCCGATGCGTCAATTGCAACGTCACCCGCACCCAGGCGTCGCTCCGGTTTTCACCTACACCATGTTTAAACGCATTTTCCACCAGGGGCATGAGCAGTAGCGGCGTGATCGGCTGTTGCGGGTCATCCAGTTCAAAAACCGTTTCGACGCGCAGCCGGTCTTCATCAAAACGCAATTGTTCGAGCGCAATATAGTCCTGCAGGATTTTCACCTCTTGCTGGATCGGAATGGAATCTTTGCGGGCTTCATACAGCACAAACCGCAGGAGATTGGCCAATTGCAAGGCAACCGGGGCGGTCTTGTCCGATTTCATCCGGGCCAATGCGTAGAGGTTATTGATCGTGTTGAACAAAAAATGCGGCTGCAGCTGACTCTTCAACGCCAGTAATTCTGCCTCCGTTTTTTCCCGGTGCAGTTGTGCTTCCCGCCGCAAACTTTCCTGCTGGCGGAAAAACAACCGGGCCGACAAGGCAGTGCCGGTGGCTAGTGCGCAGTCAAAAATGTCGACCATCATCCGGTTCAGGTCCCAATACAGAATTGTCGAATCCGGGAAATATTCCGGTACAACATACCACAACTTCAACAGGCGGTTGAGCATACCGCCGAAAATGGTCAGAATGGCCACGCCGGAAAGCGCCCACCACCCGCTTCGCTTGTGCCAATGGTCCAACAACCAAAATGCCGCATAGGTGGCGAGCATCCGCGCAGGCATCTGCACCCCTTCCGTCAACAGGTATTTTGGGAAATTTCCATCGTAACGGCTGTAGGTGTAGGCGTAAATCAACCAATAGGCCAGCCAAAAAGCAATATGAAGTCCGAACTTCCGCATAACAGCGGGGCAAAATTCGGTAAAACCCGGGTGTCATTGGCTGTTTTTCGGCCGGAGCAACCGGTCGTTTGTACACTTTTTAAAAAAATACCCCGCCGGTCAAGCGATTTTGGCGAGCCTTAAGGGATTATGCTATGAAAACATTTTTTTCCTCCGTTAAAATTTTCTCATCAAGATTTGCTTTGCTCTTGAAAAAATGCCGACCCTTAACGGTGTTTTTTCTTTTCTGCCAGCCACTGGCGGCTAAAACGCTGCGGGTACCCGAGGATTACCCGCGCATTCAAGCCGCCGTGGATGCAGCCCAAACAGGTGATACGGTGCTGGTCGGCCCGGGTGTCTATTTTGAGAACCTGCAATTGCGCGGGCGAGACCTCGTGCTGACCAGCCGTTTCGCCCTGCAACGCGATTGGTCGCTTATCGAAAAAACCGTTATCGACGGGAGCAAGCCACTGCAACCGGATACAGCCAGTTGCTTGCTAATTTGGAAAGGCGAAACGGCCGCTACGGTCGTGGAAGGATTCACTTTTCAGGGCGGTACCGGTACGGTTTGGCTCGACCCGGCCGGGTATGGTACCTTTCGGGAAGGGGGCGGCATCCTGACCGAAGATGCTTCTCCTGTCATTCGGCACAATTTGATCCGGTACAATTTTGTGGGCCCTCCCGCGGCCGGCATGGTGAGCAACGGCGGCGGAGGCATCCGGTGCGGCGCCGGCGCCCCCCGGATTGAGTACAACCGGATCGTGCACAACCGGGGTGACGGTTATGGCGGCGGGATTGTATTGAATTATTGCCCAGGGGCTGTAATCCGCAACAATATCATTGCCTTCAATTTTGGCGGCCAGGACTTCAGCGGCGGTGGATTCTGGAGTACAGGTAAGGATCAAAGCACCCGGGTTGTCCTGCACAACAATGTGATTGCCTATAATCAAACCCCCGCTGCACGCATGAAATACGGTGGAAAAGCCGGCGGCGTGTGGACTTTTTCGATCCACCTTCAAATGGTGGGGAACATCGTTTGGGGTAATTCACAAGCCCTCGGCGATCAGATGGGACAATTGGGCGCTGAAGTGGAGGCCCTTTACAACTGCACCCAGGAGCCTTTTCCCGGTACTGGCAACATGGCGGCCGATCCGCTGTTCGCCGATACCGTTTGGTTTGCGTTATCGTCGGGTTCGCCCTGCATCGATGCCGGCCAACCGGATAGTCTGGCCCGGGATTTTTCCCGTAACGGTCGCACGGCCGCCTTCCCCGGCCGTGGAGGCCTGCGGAACGACATAGGGGCATATGGCGGCGGGGATGGGTTTTTTGCTGCACAAACGGGCATTTTTACCAAAATAACCGGCGATCCTGTTGTGAATTTACCCAGCGATTCTCGTAGCGTAAACTGGGTCGATATCGATGCGGATGGCTATCCCGACCTTTTTATTTCCAATGGGCCAAAGGGCGGAGAAGACAATTTATTATACCGCAATAATGGGAAAGGCCGGTTTTCTGCGGTAGAGGCTGACGCCATTGTCCGGGACCACATGCCTTCCGACGGCGCTACTTGGGCCGATTTTGATAATGACGGCTTTCCGGATTGTTTTGTAGTGAATTGGTACAATGCCAATAATCTGTTGTACCGAAACAACGGCGATGGCACGTTCAGACAGGTAATGGCAGGTGCCCCGGTGACCGACGGCGGCTATTCAGAAACGGCCGCTTGGGGCGATTACGACAACGACGGCTGGCTCGACCTCTACGTGGCGAACAGCGCCGGCGCCAAAACCAATTTTCTGTACCGGAATATGGCCGATGGCAGCTTTAAAAGGATCACTACCGGCCTCCCGGTGATCGATGCTTTTTCCTCGCGCTGCGTGAATTGGGTAGATGTGGACGGCGACGGCGATTCCGATCTTTTTGTGTCCAATGAAGAGGGGGAGAATGAAAACCTGTACCGCAACGATGGCAACGGACAATTTACAGCGATGGCTGCGGGCGAATTGCTTTCAAACGGTGGGAATACCATGAGCGCTTGTTGGGGCGATTATGACAATGATGGAGACCCGGATGTGTTTCTGACCAATTTCGACGGACAAAATGCCTTGTTCCGAAACAACGGAATGGGTGTTTTTGCCAAAATCAAAGATTTGCCGATGGACCATATTGTTGGGAACGCCCTTGGTTGCCAATGGGCCGACGTGGACAATGATGGCGACCTTGATTTATTTGTGACCTGCGCTTTTGGCAAAAAAATCTGGCATAATTACCTGTTTTTCAATAACGGCGACGGCACTTTCCGGCGTGATACCGCGGAGGCCCCGGTGCTCGACGAGGGCTGGTCCTACGGTTGCGCATTTGGTGACCTGGATCGTGACGGCGATTTGGATCTTGCGGTCGCTAATTGTTTTAATGCCTTGCAGACCAACGCTTTATACGAAAACCATACGGCCGAGGGCCCGAACCATTGGCTGGCCGTAAGCTGTATCGGAACCCAAAGCAACCGCAGCGCAATCGGCGCCGTCTTGCGCGCCAGGGCCGGGATCCATGGTCAAACCGTTACGTTGTCGCGCGAGATAAGTGCACAGAGCGGGTATTGTGGACAAAACCAACTGGCTGCGCATTTTGGCTTGGGCGATGCTGCCGGGGTACGTTCCCTGGAGGTGCGGTGGCCGTCAGGGCTTACAGAGTGGTATGCTGAAGTCGCAGCCGACCGGTATTTGACGCTGACAGAGGGGCAAGGCCTCACCACAGATGCCGGCAGGGATGTTGCTTCCCCGGTGCTGACCCTTTTGGTTCGCGATTCGGTTTCCGGAGCCATCCGGATTTCCTATGCCGTAAATCGTTCAGAGCGTTTTGGCGTTGAGATTGTGAACAGCGAGGGCCGGACGGTATGGCATTGGGCCGTGCGTTCGCATCCGCCGGGAGCATATGCTTTGGACTGGAATGGGAAATTGAAAAATCAGAAGGATGCTCCGGCCGGTATGTATACGGTGGTAATCCGCACAAACGAAATGACGTTTCGTCACCGGTTTCAAAAAATCATTCCGGGAAAGTAGTGTTAAATGGCGGATATATGCCTTTAAGTCCGTTTATTTTGTTGGAATGCGGACGTTTATCCAAAATATATTTGTGAATATTGAAATATTGCACAAAATTGCATGGTCTGAATATTTGCAAAATAGTGTTGTTGCAAAAGTCCTAATCATGATGAGTGCCAAATTTCATGTTGACCGTCATTTTTTGTTCCTTCACGGTCGTAACCTGGCTGTTTTCGCCGAGCGGGTCCTTCGGAAAACCCACAGCAGTTTATACGTTCCTAAACGCGATGATCTTTGGGATGCGTTAAACATCAGTTGCGATGCCTTGAGCCAGGTATTGAGCAATCCGCAATTGAAACGGAAAGAACGCACGGAAGCCGTCCGGGAGCGTGAGGCGATGGTGCTGATGGCGTTGGGCAGGTTGGCCGAGTACATTGAATCGGCCGCTACGTGTAAGTCGGACGTATTCACTACCGGGTTTCGGCCGCATGCCGAGCATCGGAAATTAATTGAAGAGGGCATCGCCACCCGCCGCCGGCAGCGCGTCTCTGCCAAAATGGCCCGCCTTGTTGAAGACTAGGAGGGTCATTTGATCGTCACGCCTTCATCGTCGATGAGCTTGCCATGGCGGATTCGAATAATCCGGGCCGGGAAATTCTGCAAGATGCGATAGTCATGGGTAGCGCAGAGCACGGCCGTATTGTGTTCCTTGGCCAGATTCCGAATGAGCACCAGCACATCATCGCTGGTTTCCGGATCCAGGTTTCCGGTCGGTTCGTCGGCGATCAACAACACGGGGCGATTGAGCAACGCGCGGGCAATGACGATGCGCTGCTGTTCACCGCCCGACAATTCAAAAGGCATCGCCTGGCGCTTCCCCTGCAAATTGACCCCCTGGAGTACTTCCTCCACGCGTTTTTCCATTTCAGCCGCATCAGTCCAGCCGGTAGCCCGAAGCACAAACAGAAGATTGTCTTCCACCGTGCGGTCGGTCAGTAAGTTGAAATCCTGAAATACGATCCCGAGTTTACGCCGCAGCAGGTGAATATTTTGCCGGGTGATGTCGCGCAAATCAAAGCCGGCTACTTCACCATTGCCTTTCACCAGGGGAAGGGCGGCATACAGCGTTTTCAACAGGCTGGTTTTGCCACTGCCCGTTTTGCCGATCAGGTAAGTAAATTCTCCCGTGCCGATGGTCAGGCTGATATTTTCGAGCACGACGCTGTTGTCTTGCTGGCAAATATCGGTGTTGCTAAGGCGTACAATAGGTTGTACCATAAGAAGATGCTGGGTTCCAGGTTTGGAGCAAAGTTGACAGTTTCCCGGGTATATCCGAATGATTCGCGCCGTTTCGGCTCGAAAAAAATATGCCGGCTACACCGCGTTGTCGGGAGTCAGGCCCAAAACATCCGCCATGCGGAAAACTCCCGTTTTGCCATGCAACCATTGTGCCGCCAAAACGGCGCCGGCGGCAAATCCCTCCCGGGAGTGGGCACGGTGCTCGATGGTGATCGAATCTACAGCGCTGTCCCAGCGAACGGTATGCGTGCCCGGCACCTCGCCTTCCCGGATGGCCGTTACCGGAATTTCGTCCGGCCCAGGCGGGGTGGGGTGCAAGCGCCAGTTGTTTTTCCGGTCGATCTGGGCCAATAAATCCTTCACCAGCGACAGGGCGGTGCCACTGGGCGCGTCGAGTTTGTGTATGTGGTGGATTTCGGTGACGGCAGGGTGGTAATCAACATGCTGATTCATGAGCCGTGCGAGGTATTGATTCAGCGCAAAGAAGAGGTTGACCCCGACGCTGAAGTTGGAAGCCCAAAGCAGGGCGCCACGGTGCTGGGTGCACCATGCTTCGGCGTCGGCCAGTTGTTCCAGCCAGCCTGTTGTGCCGCTCACCACTGGGACGCCGGCTTCCAGACAAGCCATCACGTTGCCGTAAGCCGCATCCGGACGGGTGAATTCGATCGCTACGTCGGCCTGGCGCAGCAAGTGCGGATCCGCCGTGTCGCGGTTTTCGCGCGCGATGCGCCAGGCAATTCCGAGGTTTTGTCGGTACGCAATTTTTTCAATGGTCTTGCCCATTTTGCCGTAGCCGAATAGTCCGATCTGCATGATTCACTTTTTTTGTCAAATGGCGGTTTTGGTTTCAGTTACCCGATATTTTGGAGTAAGTGTCAATATGCTTTTACCAATTTAATGACCTGCGGCAATCCGTTGTCCGGATCGATCCGAACAAAATACACTCCCGCAGGCCAATGCTCGCCCAAGATTAGCGATTCCTGATCCGGTGCGAATTCGGTTGCTTCCCATAGGCGGCCGGTTTGGTCCGAAACCCGAAGCCGCCCGCCCGCCGCTTCGCGCGGCAGGCGCACAGTGGTCTGTAGAACGAAGGGGTTAGGCAGTCCAATTGCCTGGCTTTGCAACACCTGCGAACTGCCAGGGCCGAACAGCCGGTATTTGGGCGAAATAGCCAGCGTAATGGATTGGCTTGCAGTGAATTTCTGTTTGTATTTGATCAGATGGCCAAATCCTTCAGCGGCGGACGTCAAGTCGTAAATGCCTGGCGGTAGGTTGACAAATTGGAAATTGCCGGCAGGATCGGAATTGGTGCTGAACAGACCGCTGTAATTGGACAAGGTGACCGTTGCACCGTCCACCGCCGTTCCGTCGGCGGCACTGATCACTTTGCCATTGAGTGTAATGTTGCCCACTGGAAACAGGGACGTATTCAGCGTTCGTACATCGCCCCGCTGGAGCAGTGCCGTAAACTCTTGTGGTTGGTACCCGGTTTTGCTGACGCGCACCGTAAAATAACCGGGCTGTTCCTGCCCCGTTCTAAACACGCCGTCGGGAAGTGTATTGGCAGTTTGGCCGGCCCCAAGCACTTCGATCAAAGCGCCGTTGAGCGGGGCGCCGGTCAGGCCGTCGGTGATTTTACCCTCCAGGTAACAGGCCCGCACATAATCGGGGCTGAGCACCCATAATTCGCCGTTGTTGGTGCCGATCGCGGTAATGGTAGAGGCAATAATATTGCCGGACGGGAAAAACGGGTATACTCCCCAACACCCTTCCGAATTGCCGCCCGACCCACCGGGGTACGTATCGTAATTGCCGACCTGCACCAGGTTGTCGGGCCTTGAAATATCGACAATGGTAAATCCGTCCTTGTACCAGGACGTGACGGCGTAGTTGTTCAAAATGTGCGTGTTATGCACCATTGAATTGGAGCCCGGGTTACTTTGGATTTTGTCGAGGAGGCGGATATTATCGAGGTCCGAGACATCGAAAGCGGCCAGGTAAGAATTATTGACCTCATCGGTGGTGAACAGTGTGCGCCGGTCGTCGGACAGCCAGGTGTTGTGGGTGGCTTTGTTGGGCGTATTTTGGGAAGTGATGAGTTCGGGGTTGGTTTTGTTCGACATGTTAATCACCGAGAATAAGCCGCTGTAAATGTGGCCGGCATACAAGGTGTCGTTGTCTACATAGCCGTCGTGGATGTAACCGAGCTGGTCAAATTTGCCGGCGAAAGTCGGGTTGTACGGATCGACATTCAAATCCAGCACAACAGCCCCCCCGGAATATAAGTACGACCCGTTGGCTTTCCGGCCGCCGTACAGGTAAAGGTAACCTTTCGTCAGGTCGATATGGAGCGCGTGCACGCGCCAAACGGCGCCCGCGATAGCGCCATTGCCGGTATAATAATGGTAATCCAGGTTCGGGCCGGGCAATTTGCTCAAATCCACTATTTGCAAGCCATTGCCGCCTTCCGAAGTGACGTAGGCGTAATGACCATATGTTTTGATTTCTTTCCACTCGTTATCCGGGCCGGGGATCTGGACGATCTGCTGCGGCGCATCCGGGTTGGTAATGTCGGCAATGATTAGCCCCTTTGAGGCGCCGATCAGCGCGTATTCATGCCCTTCTGCAGTATAGCCGTAAACGTTGGCTACCGTTTGGTTGGGGAACGTCATCTTGGACCGGTACGTAACATGCAGGTTTTGAGCAAAAATGGCGGATGAAGCGACCAGCAATATTATCAGCAGGGAAAAAACATGTTTGGGCATATTCAAATTTATTTCAGCGCCTAAGGTAGGACTATTCGCGCCGCCCGGCAGCCGGAAAAAAGCCAATTGTTGACACATATGAAGCTGGCCGGTTCGCGGGTCTTGGCGGGTTTTTAAAAGAAGGCATCTTCTGCGTGGCGGATGTTTTTTAATTGGTCGCGTTCCAGCAGAACGGAAATAATATCGAAGCGGATTTCGCCTTCGTGCCCGATTTGGGCCATAAAAGAGCCGGCCGTGCGCGCGATCATATCCTGCTTTTTCCGATCCACAGCCTCAGCTGGCCCGCCGAAGGCATCCAGGGAGCGGGTCTTTACTTCAACAAAGACCAGGCAGCCTTCCGGACTCCACGCGATCAGGTCGATTTCGCCTTTGCCGGAGCGGAAGTTTTGGCGAATGATGCGGTAGCCTTTCTCTTCGAGATAATTGGCGGCCAGCATTTCGCCCAGTTTCCCAATATCCAGGTGGTTCATGGTGCGGTCACGTATTTGACAGCGGGTACTTATTCCGGATACAGCAGGTATTTTCGGCGGATTTCCCGGTAATAATCCAGGTCGGGCTGCCAACTGGCCCGAATATCCGACTCAAAATTGCCTTCTTCCACCTGCTGGCGAAGGGTTAAAGTGCCGGCCAAGCGGTCGAAATAGCGGGTGGCCAAAAAAAAGTCGGCCTTATTGGGTAGTTCGCAGTAAAAATCCAGCAGGGGGGAGAGGTCGATATGGGCTGCTTTGAAAAGACTGTCTGCCGACAAACTCCGGTAATCGTAGCCGCGGCACCGCACGCCTTGTTGCGGTGGAAATTTGGAGGCTGCATTGGGCTCAGGCGTAAAGGTAAATGCGGTAGTATCCGGAAAATCGGGGTGCCCGGCCATTTGAAACGGGGCTTCCGTGCCGCGGCCAATGCTCACCGATGTCCCTTCGAACAGGCACAGTGAAGGGTACAGGAGCACAGCCAGGGTGTTGGGTAAATTGGGACTGGGCGCCACCGGTACATCGTAAAAGGTATGGTGCGTGTAATTCAGGCATTTGATGACCGTCAAGTCGACGGACTCCGGTCCGGTCCAATGCTCGCCGGAGAATAGTTGCGCCAGTTCGCCAACGGTACAGCCGTGCACAATAGGAATCGGCGCAATACCGACGAAGGAACTCAACCGCATGTCCAGCACGGGCCCGTCCACGTACTGGCCGTTTGGATTCGGGCGATCCAGTACCAGGATGGGTTTGTGGTATTCGCCACATGCCTGCAACAGGTAATACAACGTAGAAATATAGGTGTAAAACCGCGTGCCTGCGTCCTGAATATCAAAAATAACCATATCTGCCCCGGCCAGATCGTCCAGGTCAGGGCGGCGCTTGCGCCCGTACAGTGAAATGATCGGCGCTCCGGTCCCGGCGTCGGCGCCGTCAATGATCTTCTCCCCGTCGGGCGCGTCGCCCCGAAAACCGTGTTCGGGAGCGAAAATGCGCAGCACACAAACGCCGGAAGCAGCCAGCGTATCGACGAGGTGCGTGGCGCCGACGAGCGACGAATGATTGACCACCAGGGCCACTTGCTTGCCCTCGAGCAGGGGCAGGTAGGCGCTCATGCGTTCGGCGCCGACCACTACGGGAGTGTTTTGGGCTAATGCTGCCAAACGCCAGCAAACGAGGGTCAACCAGATAAAATGTTGCATAAATACCCGCTTAAATGTATCCTTTTGCCTTTTAGAATTCGAAACCGGCTCCCCCCCCTGGGTAGTGATTAGCCGGTGCAGGGTCTGCCTTACAGCAAAAAACGGTATTTTTAATCAAACGAAATGTTTTATTTTTGCTGCGCCGGCACCGGCAAAAGGATCGGTATTTTTTCACAACAATTTACCGGTTGGACCGTACTGGATTGACTCGGTTGAACAAGGGAATACCGGTCGCCAGGACAGAAATCGAATCCGCACATCATGCCAAAATATGCGATCATCGACGTGGAAACCACGGGTGGAACGGCGCGCCATGAACGCGTCACGGAGATTGCTGTGGTGCTGCACGATGGAAGCGGGATCGTGGATACATTTTCAACGCTGGTCAACCCGGAGCGGAGTATTCCCTCGAGCATTACTCAACTCACCGGCATCACCGACGAGATGGTGGCCCATGCGCCCAAATTTTTTGAAGTGGCCCGGCAAATTGTAGAAATGACGGAGGGCGCCATTTTCGTGGCGCATAATGTGTCGTTCGATTACAGTTTTATCCGCGAAGAATTCGCCCGTTTGGGCTATACCTATTCCCGCAAACAATTGTGCACGGTGCGGCTGTCGCGCCAGGTGTTCCCCGGGCTGCCCAGCTATAGCCTTAGCAATCTCAAACGCCATTTCGGGATTTATGCGGAGCAAAGCCACCGGGCGTTGGATGATACGTTGGCCACCGTACAGATTTTCGAGCGCATATTGGCAGCCCAGGAGGGGGAGGCCAGGGTAAAAACGCTGGTCAATCACGGTGTGCGCGAAACCAAACTCCCGCAAAACATCACACTCGACCGCCTGCACGACGCTCCCGACCAGTGTGGCGTGTACTACCTGCATGACGACCGTGGCGAGGTAATTTATGTGGGTAAAAGCCTGAACATTCGCAAGCGGTTGTTTGAACATTTTGCCGACCAATCGCCCAAAGGCGAAAAACTGCGCACCGGCGTGGCTGATTTCAGTTTTGAAATTACCGGCAGCGAACTGGTGGCGCTGCTACTCGAAAGCGCCGAGATCAAACGCCTGCAACCCCGGATCAACCGGGCCTTGCGCATTCGCCAGTATGCAGGCTGTATCTTCACCTATACCGACCAGAATGGCTACCGTTGCCTGGCCGCGGGCCAGCGCTCCAAACGCAATATGCGCCAACTGGATTTAGTAGCAGAATTCCCCAAGTTAACCAGCGCGCGCAGCTGGCTCGACAGTCTGGCCCGGCAGCACCAACTTTGCAATAGACTTTGCAACCTGGAATCAGGCGACCACGGGTGCTTTCAGTACGCCATTAAAAATTGTCTCGGCGCCTGCGTAGGGGCGGAAGCGCCGGAGTCGTACAACGAACGGGTAGCCGAAGCCCTGTCGGTATTGTCGCGGGGATTATCCGGCAGTTTCTTTTTGCTGGAGCCGGGCCGGCACGATCAGGAGCAAGCCGTGGTGGCTGTGCACGATGGCCAATTTTTAGGATTTGGCTATATCGATACTACCGAGACATACGGCACCGAAGACTTGCTGGAAACGGTCGGCCGCCCCTATGCTGACCCGGATGCCGTTCGGATCGTACGCAGCTATATGGATGGTAAGCGGGTGTTCCGGAAAGTTGCGTTTTGATCTCCGGCAATTAGTTCGGCAAGGCATAAAAGTCGAAATGCTTCCAATTCAGCATATCTTCTTTTTGTTTGATCGCTATAACCGGGGCGCCTTCCACAAAATCTTCAAAATAGAACAGGGAATATCCCTTGGCGGCCAGTAATTCAAAGTGTTCGTACCGCTCCTCGGGTGTGGTCTTTGAAAAACATTCCGAAATAAGGATGGGCTTGTGCGTTTCGATCAGGCTGTAAATCGATTTGATGATCTCCTTATCATATCCTTCCGTGTCGATCTTGATCAGTTTGATACCCGATTGGCGGTCGGCGTAGTGCTGAGCCAGGTACTTTTCCAGGTTGATCCCCTGCACTTGCTGCTCCAGGGAAAACTTGCCGTGCCGGTTGGTTTTTTCCCGGGAAATGCCGCCATTGTTAAAAGAAGCCTCAGAGGAGTTGTAGAAAAATGCGCCATCCGAATCGGTAATGGCAAACGGCAGCGGATGGATATTGGTCAGGCCCGGATTAAGCCCGGCGTTTTGCTGTAAAATCTTGAATACGTGTGGGTTGGGGTCGAAGGCCAGTGTGAGCCCCTGCGGTCCGCTGGCCAATGCCATGGCCACTGTCCGATGACCGATATTGGCGCCGATATCAATGACAAAATCGCCAGGCCGGATAAAGGTTTTGAAAAAATTGACCTCCTTTCCGGTGATGGCTTTGGGCGCCACCAAAGGGTTTTCCCAGTTGGCAAACCGGATATTACCGACGCCCGGTATGTCGAAGTCGTAAATTTTAGTGGGATATTCCCGGAAATACCGTCGGGCGAGTTTTCGCCTGAACGAATTGAGGAGGTAGCGGAACATATTCTTGAATTTTGACCCAAACTTTTAGTGGATTTCGGGCGGGCCGCAAACATACGGATTGTTTACCTTTCAAGCCGTAACGGCTAACCTTTGCGCTTTTGAATTGTTGCACGTACTTCCTTTCACTAAACTGTTTTAAACAATGAAACGCACCCTTTTTCTGTTGCTGATCCTCGCATTTGGTTTTGTTTCCACTATACATGCGCAGGACGACAAATCCAAACGCCCGAGCCCGCCCGCCACGGCCACCGCTGTCGCAGGGGGTAAAACCATCACGATCGATTACAGCCAGCCCAGTGTGAAAGGCCGGAAGATCTGGGGCGGATTGGTGCCTTATGGCGAAGTGTGGCGCACCGGCGCAAATGAAACAACCACGTTCGAAGTCAGCGATGATGTCGAACTGGGCGGCCAGAAACTGCCAAAAGGCAAATACGCCTTGTTTACCATCCCCGGCGAACGGGAATGGACGATCATCATCAACAAAACTATCGCCTGGGGTGCGTACAGTTACAAGGCGAATGAGGATGTGCTGCGGGTAAAAGCCACGCCCAAACCCTCGGCGGAATTCCACGAAAAATTTACGATCCAAATTTCCGACGCAGGCGTAGTTTCCCTGCTTTGGGAAAATTTGCAGGTAGATTTTACCGTAAAATAACCTTTCCGCTCGCCTCCACTTCGCCAAGATCAAAGGATGTATTGCCCAAACATCTGTAGGCCTTGGCGAAGTGGGACTGCACAACCCCTGCTTATGAATAAAACGCTCGTCCGGGCGCTGGCACTGCCCCTGGTATGGTATGTTTTGTCTGCAATACCTGTACAGCCGGCGCCTGCTGCCGCTCACAGCTCCGCTGTACAAATGCAGTTTCCACATCCCTGGCTGCAGGCGCCCTGGTATCCGGGGACGGGCGCCGCATTTGGGTCGGATAGCATGC
This sequence comes from Saprospiraceae bacterium, assembly GCA_044230315.1. GTDB lineage: Bacteria > Bacteroidota > Bacteroidia > Chitinophagales > Saprospiraceae > M3007. The sequence goes on along the minus strand of JBGARJ010000006.1, from coordinate 75,868 downwards.
CTGACCCGATAAATACGAGGGTACTGATCGACTCGAACATCCTTTTCCCGACGGCTATAGCCTGCAGCGGATGCCATGGGCACGATGCGAATGCGTTTGCGCTGGTGACCACCGGCGGCCAGGATGTCAATATGTATGATGATTGGCGCAGCACCATGATGGCCAACGCAGCGCGTGACCCATTTTGGCGGGCAAAAGTGTCGCATGAAATCCTGATCAACCCCGCGCTCAGCCTCCAGATCCAGGATAAATGCACGGCCTGCCATGCGCCGGCGGGGCATTATCAGGCTAAACTGAAAAACCAGCAACCCTACTACACTCTGGCTGAATTGACCAGCGATACCCTCGGCCTCGACGGCGTTACCTGCCAGGCTTGCCACGCTCAGGCGCCCGGTGACAACGGTAGCCTGCACTCCGGTCAGTTGCACTTCGACACCAATTATATCCGGGTGGCCTACGGCCCGTATGATGTCCCGTTTGCACCACCGATGCATGATTTTGTTGGCATCACACCAAAATATGGGGAACATATCAGCGATGCAGGGCTCTGCGCCGGTTGTCACACGCTCATTACCGGGACAGTCGACCTGAATGGCCAACTGACGGGCGGGACCTTTGTTGAGCAGGCCACCTACCACGAATGGTTGAACAGCCGGTACGACGACGAACATGACCAAATCACCTGCCAGGGCTGCCATATGCCACAATTGCAGGATGAAATCGTTATTTCGGCCAATTATCAATTCCTGACACCGCAGTTTCCATTCGGTTTGCATGAACTTGCCGGATCGAATGTATCCATGCTGCAGTTGCTGCGTGATAACAGGACGAAGCTGAACATCCCCGCCGCTGCCGAACATTTTGACAGCACTATTGCCGCAACCCGCCGCATGCTCCGGGAGAAGACCCTCGACCTGACCCTAACCCCCGGCGTGTTGCAGGGCGACACGGCTTTTTTTGACTTGAAGCTGCTCAACAAAGCCGGCCACAAATTTCCTTCCGGCTATCCGGCCCGCCGCGCCTGGGTGGAATTCGAGGTGATCAATGCGGCGGGGGATACGGTTTTTCACTCCGGCCGGTATGCGCCGGATTTTAGCCTTCCGGATGAAGATGCCCTGTTTGAACCACACCATGATGTCATCAACCGGCCGGATCAGGTCCAGATCTATGAAATGGTACCGGCCGATGTTGCCGGAGGTTTCACCAATGTGCTGGAACGCGGCGATAAAATTTTGAAAGACAACCGCCTGGCTCCACAGGGTTTCACTCAAAATGATCAGGTATACGATACGGTGAAAATTGTCGGAGCTGCATTGACCGACCCCGACTTCAACCGGTTTCCGGATGGTTCTGAAGGCTCCGGTATCGACATCGTGCATTTCCGCGTTCCGATTGGATCGTACACAGGTATGCTGACCATCTCGGCCCGGGTATGGTACCAAAGCATGCCACCCAAGTGGATGTCGCCTATGTTCGCCTATTCCACGCCGGAGATCGACTCCTTCCGGGCCATGTTTGAAGCAGCCGACCGAACGCCGGAGCTGGTAGCTTCAGCGCTGCTGGAAAATATTCAGGTTTCGCCGGTATCTACTGCAGTACCTGGGAGTGATTATTCTGTTCGGATCGTTCCATCCGTCACAAACGACGGGCAATTGCAGATCCATCTTCCCGCTACCGCACGGTTGCGCCGTGTAAGCGTTTGGAATGCTTCGGCTTGCCTGGTGGCGGAAACGCATACGTTGCGGGTGCAATTGCCGCGGGAAAAAGGCATCTACTTTCTGGTCGTAGACACCAGTCTGGGGCGTTCCGTTCACCGGGTGGTGCGTACGGAATAAGCCGTTCCATTCGAACATATTTGCAGCCCGGAACGTTGAACGTCCAATCGTGTTCTAAAGCCAGGTAGTGTGGTGGGATTGCAGAAGGTTACATCCGGCTGGCGGAGCGGAAGATCCGGTCCCAGTTGATCCCTTTTCGCATGTTGCCATTTTTGGTCGAGAACCAGATAAACAGCGGTTTGCCCACGATATGATCTTCCGGCACGTAGCCCCAAAAACGGGAGTCTTCCGAATTATGCCGGTTGTCGCCCATCATCCAGTAATAATCCTGCTGGAAGGTGTAGGTATTGGTTTCTGTTCCATTAATGTAATACTTGCCGTCGCGCACCACCAGGTCGTTGTGTTCATATACCCGGATAATGCGTTCGTAAAAGGGCAGGCTCGCAGGTGTCAGTTCCGCCGAGGTGCCTTTCTTAGGGATGTAGATCGGGCCGAAGTTATCCACCGTCCAATCGCGGTATTGCATCGGGTCATTTGGAAACAGGGCTCCCGGGCGAGTACTTGGGATGAATCGCTCGACGGTGATGTCCTTGCCAAAGGATTTGATTTTTTCAACCTGCGCTTTGTCAAGGTTATAATAGGCGCGACGCTCGCCATTGGGCATCAGGACGGGGATAGGTTCGTCCAGGTTGACACCCATATCATCCAGACTCTGGGCCCGGATATTGCCCGACGGACTGTTGATGTAGTAGGCAAACTGCATATGGGTGGGGTTTTGCACGGCTTGCCCGTTGATATAGACCTGCCCTCCGACAATCTTGAGACTATCGCCCGGCAGGCCGATGCAGCGTTTGATGTAATGGTCTTTTTTATCGAGTGGGCGCACGACCACATCTTGCGGTGTTGTCTGGTTTTCGCGGCGCCATTGGTAGATATCGTAGGTTCGTTCAGGCCGGATAACCACGCTGTCGCCGGCCGGGAAGTTAAAGACGACGGGTTCGTTGTGGTCGATTTTTTCCAGGGCGGGCAGGCGGTAATAGGGGAGGGACGGTTGTGCAAAATATGACTCCCGGCCAAGGATGCCGTTGCTGTTGCTAAACCGGTTGTGCACGAGCGGGAATTGCAGAACCGTCATGGGCAGGCGGATCCCGTAATGCGCTTTACTAACAAACAGGTAGTCACCTACTTTTAGAGTGCCTTCCATCGAAGAGGTGGGGATAACATAAGCTTCGATCAGGAACATCCGGATAAAGGCAGCGGCAAACACCGCGAAAATAATGGCCTCCGTCCATTCCCGGAGTTGTGATTTCCGGAAGGGGTTTTCCGCTTCCAGTTTGCGCAGCATGGTTTTGTCTTTCTTCTCCTGGGCTTCGTGAAACTGGCGATGAAAAACACGTTCGCGTTCCAGAATGGGACCTTCGTATTTATCGGCTGCGTTTTGGCCGATCATGAAAAAGGGAATCGGCGCGTAAATGACCGAAAGTGCTGCTTGCCAAAAACTGTGTTTGCCGAAGGAGCGCACCATGTCGATACACAGGGCCGCATAAATGAAAAAGTTGACTACCGGGAACAACAACCAAAGCGCATACCAGGGCTTGCGCCCGACCATTTTGCTCCACTCCACTGCGGCCAGCCCGGGCACCAGGGCTTTCCAACCCGGGATGCCGGCTTTTTCAAACAATTTCATCATGCTCAAACCGAGCAAAATATAGAGAACGATCAGAAAAATCAGTACCGACATGGTAATGTACGATTGGAACTGGGAATATGAGTTGAAACAAACGGGGCGAAGATACCACTCCAGTGCTATTCTGTATGTCCGGTTCGACGGTTCGCGGAAAATCGTCGATTGACGACGCGGCATGCTCACCGTTGGTTAGATACACGTTTAGAACCCGGCGATGAAATTTCAAGCATGTGCCAAACACAAGCGTGCTGCCGGTTGCCGGAACGGGTTGTTCGCCTTATCCTTCGGCTGTCTTGCGTTTTTTCCGCCGGGTTTTGAACATTTCCACGACTTCTTTTTCCTTCAAAAAGCCCAGGTCGACAAATTGGGTGGATACGAACTTTTTCACATCCTGATAATCCCGAGCCCGTTTGTCGGTGAATATCAGGAGCAATTTGTTGACATAGTTCATCGACATTTTTTCGACGGCCTGATTGAACTGTTGATTGCCAAATATTTTCAGGTAAATACCAAAAATCTTGGTCAGTTCAAAAAAGTCGGCGTATTCCCGCTCGCTGAGGCCTTTGATCAGGCGCGCAAAATAATTGAGCACCAATTGCCGCAGGCATTTACTTTCGATCGACAGTCCTTCGTGGTTGTTGTAAAATTCCTGCACGGCTTCGATCGCATCGGGATGCACATAGCCCAGGCTATGTACTTTCTCGGCAATCCGGTAAAAATCAGAGATCTTATCGACCACTTTGGTATCGATCATGGTGTTCATCCGCTCGTCCTGTGCGGCCCCCATGTGCGGGTTGGACCGGTAAAGCGTCACCAGAAAGCCCAGGTAGGATTTGTCGAATTCGGGAAACGATTTGCGCTCGCGGGCAAAATGCGCGGCGAATGCCTTTTGTTCATTGGCATCAAGTTCGATGAAGTTGCCGTACATAGCCAGCATTTCAACGTATTCCTCTGTGTTGCGGAATTCCGGCTTGTCCAAAAATCCTTTGATTTGCTCTTTGAGGCTAGCGTTGTCGCCGCCCACTTCGAAGCGTTTGAGCAGGAATTGGCGCAGCGCTGAAAAATTGGCCTTCATTTCGCCCAGTGCTTTGGGGAAATCCGCTGAATAATAGAGCTCATCGCGGAATTGGTTGGAGTACCGTTTGTACAGGTCCATCCGGTCTTTCACATCGCGGAAACGGTCGTTTTTCTGCTGTTGAAGAAAATACCGGATGCGTTTGTTCTCGACCTGCGTCATCAGGTTGGTGATCCAGATATCGCTGCTCAGGGCGAAGCCCACCTGGATACTTTGGCCGATGCGTTTTTTGAGTTGCTCGAAATGGACGCTTTGGCAAATGGCCAGAAGGATTTCTTTAAAATGGTCGTTCGGCCGCACATAGCGGTATTGGTCGGTGATCTCGCCGCGCAGCACGGCGTAACCCAGCACGCGGGGAAGGTACAAGCCCTCGAAAACGGGTTCGAGGAGGTATTTTTCAAAGGTCACCAATTGCAGGGGCGCTTCGGCGGCTACCTGGTGGTGCAGTTCCGACAGCATGGGTTCAAATTCCTGCCGCAACTCGTTATAAAACTCGTCCTCTTCTTCCTCGAGGTATTGTGCCAGCGCCGGCGCTTCCTGGATGGATGCGGCAATATCGTTCAGGCGGTTGTAATACTGTTCGTCTAAGGGTTGCATATTGTTCTTTTTTGAAAAAAGACCTGGCAAAGCAACCAAAGGCTTTGCCAGGTCTTGTTAACCCGTAAATGATGATGGCAAAAGTAAAAACTCCTGCCGTAGTTCTGTTTATTCTTCCGTTTTTTCTTCGGCTTCCGGCGTTGTTTCTTCCTCTGCCGGTGCAGCGGCCTCTTCTACGGCTTCTTCTGCAGCCGCTTCTACCGTTTCGGCCGTTTCCACCACTTCCGGGGCGGTTTCTTCCACTACAGCGGTTACCGTTTCTTCTGCTACCGCCATTGCCGTCTCTTCCGCTTCTACTACCGGAGCGGCTTCTTCAGCGACCGGGGCGGCTTCTTCTTTAACCGGTTTGGCTTTTACTTTCGGCGTGCCATCTACTGCGGCGATGAACTGGCGTTTTTGTTCAACGGTAGCTTCGCGGCGTTTGGCAATACGGGTTTCTTTCTGTTCCAGCCAGGTATTCAGCTTCACCTCGGCCTGCTCTTCCGAAAGCGCGCCTTTCTTCACACCCAGCGCGAGGTGTTTTTGATATAACACGCCTTTGAAACGCAGGATGGCGCGTACCGTATCCGTCGGCTGAGCGCCTTTGATCAGCCAATCATAGGCTTTCTCGCGGTCCAGTTCGATGGTTGCCGGTACGGTGAGGGGGTTGTAGGTGCCGATTTTCTCGATGAAACGGCCGTCGCGCGGAGAGCGGGCATCGGCTACAACAATGTGGTAAAAAGGAGCCTTTTTGCGGCCTTTACGTTGGAGACGCAGTTTTACTGCCATGATTCAAACGAAAATTTAAAGTATGAAGAGATAAAATCTCGCCCGGTTCCTTATCTGAAAATAACGCCGGGCTTTTCGAGCGCGCAAAGGTACGTTAAGGTTTGCTAAAAAAACAAACATCGATTTAAATTTAGCGCCGTAAATGACACTGTTTCGGCCATATCGCCCCCGCCGATACACAAATACTACCCGACCGATGCGATTTCTCCCCCTCTGTTTCCTGTTTATTTGCAGCCACCTGGTTTTGGCCCAACCCATTGCCCTTTCCGGCGTGATCAACCGGTATGCTTCCGTGCTCGAAATAGACACCTGTGCGGGCCGGATCGAGGTTGCAGACACGGCAGGCTTTCAAAAAGACCAGTCTGCTTTGCTTATACAGATGAAAGGCGCTGATATAGCGACAGCCAACAATGCAAATTTCGGCCAGATCATCAATTGGCATGCCGCGGGCCGGTACGAGCTAATTGTAGTGGACTCGGTAGCGGCGGGCGCGGTTTTCGTCCGGTACCGGCTGGTCCATACCTATGACCCCGCCGGCAAGGTACAGTTGGTTTCGATGCCTCGTTACGACAAGGCAGTGGTGACGGATACCCTCCGCCCGCAACCCTGGAATGGCCAGACCGGCGGCGTGCTGACGCTGTCGGTCAGTGACAGTTTAATTTTGGATGCACCTGTTATGGCCGATGGGGCAGGCTTTCGCGGAGGGGTGAGTTATGTGGCGCCGGTAAACAATTGCACCTGGCTCGTTGGCGAATCGGACTACGCCTATAATTATGGTAACTGGCGGGGCGGCTATAAAGGCGAAGGGATTGGAGCGGCAGATTCGAGCAAAATATTTGGTCGCGGCGCGCAAGCCAATGGCGGCGGCGGCGGTAATGATCACAATTCAGGCGGCGGCGGCGGCGGCCATGCCGGCGGCGGCGGCCATGGAGGCGACAACGATGAACCTTCTACATTTGGCTGCGACGGGTATTTCCCGGGTTTGGGCGGCCGGTTTTTGCCTGCCGATTCCAGCCTGCTTTTTCTGGGCGGCGGCGGCGGCGCGGGACATGCCAACAACAACCTGACCTCTGCTGGCGGTGCAGGCGGTGGTATTATCCTGTTGAAGGCCGGTACGTTGGCCGGAAGCCAGCAATGGATATCAGCCAATGGTATGCCGGGAGATACTGCCAATGGCGATGGCGGCGGCGGTGGCGGTGCAGGTGGCACCGTGATGTTGTATACCGCAGAGGCGAGCGGCCATCCGGTAGTACAAGCAAACGCCGCTGCCGGTGGCAACACCATTAATAACAACCAAAACAGGTGCTTCGGACCGGGCGGCGGCGGCGGCGGCGGGTATATCCGGAGCAATTTGCCCGGAGTGCCGGCACCTGCCGGTGGTGCTCCAGGTGTGATCGCCGGATCAACCAATGCCTGCAACGGAAGCCCGAATGGGGCCCAACCCGGAGCGCCCGGCGCAGCAGAAACCTGGTCGGGCTACATCCCTCAAAACACGATATCATTCATTTTTCCGGAGATAACAGCCGACCCCCAGCCGGTTGTAGCTTGTGCAGGCAACATGGCTACATTTTCTATAAGTGCCAACACGGGCCCCTGGCAATTTCAGTGGGAAATGAACAACGGCCCCGGGTGGTCGCCTGTCGCGAATGGAATGGGTTTTTCCGGTTTTTTGACGCCGGAATTGGTGCTCGCCGCAGCCGATTCTGTTTTCAACGACGCCATGTTTCGCTGTGTAGTGTCGCGACCAGGCTGCGGGGCCGAGGTTATTTCTGCTGCTGCTGCATTGGAGGTATTGCCTGCTCCAGTTGCCCAGTTCACGGCTTCAATTGATCAAACTACGGTTATTTTTGACAATCAATCCGTACATGCAGTTGCCTTTTGGTGGGATTTCGGCGACGGGTCGACCTCGTCGCAAACAGCCCCGCAACACGTGTATGCTGGAGAAGGCTCGTTTACGGTTACACTTTACGCCATCTCTGCCTGCGACACAGCCGTTTACACGCAAGCCGTATCCGTTTTTTCCAGTCCACTGGCGGCGTTTTCGGCGCCCGACTCTGTACTGGATTGTGCATCTGCACCAATTTCGTTTTCCAATCAATCGTCGGCCAATGCTACTGCTTTCCTTTGGTCGTTCCCTGGGGGCAACCCTGCGGTTTCTACCGAGGTAAACCCTATAGTCACCTACACCGTTTCGGGTGTCTATACGGTAACGCTGATCGCGTTTAATTCCATTGGCGCCGATACGATCAGTAAAACCATTGTAGTGGAATTGCTTGGGTATCCCAACGCGGCATTTGACGTAGCGGTTGTCGGAAACGGACTGGTACAACTCACCAACCAGAGTCAAAATGCGGACCATTATACCTGGTATTTCGGCGACAACACCGATCCGCAGGCGACGACCGATGCGTTGCACCAATATGCACTAAGCGGCACTTTCACCGTCACGCTCGTGGCCGATAATTTTTGCGGCACCTCCATTCTGCAAAAAACCATTGAAATAGTGCTCACGGGAGAATACAGTCCGGCCGAAAGTGGGATGATCCGTGTATATCCGAATCCGGCTGGCTCTGCCGTTACCGTAGATTGTTCACAATCAGCCAGGTTGCCGGACGTGATCCGGATCTGTGATTTTTCAGGCAGAGCCATCTGGCAGCAATCCGCGGAGATAATTCCGGCGATACACATCCCGCTTGACGGGTTTAGTCCGGGGGTTTATTGCGTGCAGTTGTATTTTGGAACGGGCGTCGTGCAGCGCAAGTTCATAAAACAATGATTATGGCTTGGCACGGTTGTGCAGGGCTTGTTGGATCGCATAGCGCAGCTGTTCATAAGAGGACTGGTTTGCCGCCTCATAACCCAACTCGCTGTACACGACTTTTCCTTCCCGGTTGATCACGAGGTTGACCGGGCAGGGACCGATGCCAAATTGCCAGAAGATCGGCTGCGCATCGGGGAGTATGCGGTAATCGAACCGGGTTTTATCCAGAAAGGCTTTGGTTTCGGCCGCCTTATCAAATGTCAACCCTAAAAACACCACCTCTTTGTCGGCGAACTCCGAAACAACCCGGTTGAGCTCTGGCAATTCCTGGACGCATCCATGACACCGGATGAACCAGAAATTCAGCACGACGATTTTGCCTTTCAGGCTTTTCAAATCGACCCTGTTGCCGTGAAGATCAGTGGCGGTAAAAGGCGCCGGATATTTTCCCTGCCAGTCTGCAACGGTCTGTTCCTGCTGGTTGTGCCGGATGCTGACGGCTTCCATGCGCGCTGCAATCTCTGCCTGGGTAGCTGGGCGGAATACGGTTGCGGCAATATTGGCAGCACTGTCCAGAAAACAGTCCACATACATATTGATCTTTTTTTTCAGGATTTCTTCCTGTGAAAGCACCTCGCCTGTCGGGGAATAAACGGGGAAGGAACGCTGGTTTTTCGAACGGATCAGGGACCGGATGGAGTCTTGCTGCCGCCAGCTGAGTTCGACAGGTCGCAATCCGTTCAGGCGCGCTTCCAATCCGGGTGAATAAAGCGGCGGTGCGTCATTTTTGCAGGCGAACAGGCCGAGCAATGACAGGAATAAGGTGGTAATAGGCAGGCTATACTTCATCGTTTCTCTGGTGTTAAAGATCGTCAACAAAACGCGGGATGGCCAGGATTTGCTGCTTTTCGCGGCGCGGTGCAAACAGTTGCCTTTGAACTGCATTGCCGGCCCATTCGGCATTGAGATATTCCATACCTTTGCGGCCTTCAAAATATGCCATGGAAAAAATCCTTATACTTGATTTTGGCTCCCAATACACCCAGCTGATCGCGCGCCGCGTTCGTGAGTTGAATGTGTACTGTGAAATCGTTCCGTACAACAAATTTCCGGCTTCGGCCACCGATGTGAAAGGGGTGATATTTTCAGGCAGCCCTTTCTCGGTTATGCAACCCGATGCATTGCGACTCGACCTGGATGCTATCGCCGGGAAATACCCGGTGCTGGGAATTTGTTATGGCGCCCAGCTGACGGCCGATTTTTACGGTGGTGTGGTGGCGCGTTCCGAAAAACGGGAGTATGGAAAAGCCTATCTGGCGCAGCACGATACGGCAGACCCGTTTTTTGCGCACACGTCCCAGCGTTCACAGGTTTGGATGAGCCATGGCGACACGATCCTGCAGTTGCCAGAAGGTTTCGAGGTATTGGCCGGGACAGAAAGCATCCCCATCGCGGCTTTCCGCGCTACCAAAGGTCGCTTTGCTGCGCCGTTTTATGGGATTCAATTCCATCCCGAAGTGTACCACAGCCTGGAGGGCTTTCAATTTCTGAAAAACTTTGTACTGGGGATTTGCGGCTGTGCTGGTGATTGGACGCCGGCGCATTTTGTGGAGGAGACCGTGGCGGCCTTGCGCGCAAAAATTGGCTCCGAGAAAATAATAATGGCCTTATCTGGCGGGGTAGACTCCACTGTAGCCGCCATTTTGTTGCACCGGGCCATCGGTGCGCAGTTATTCTGTTTTTTTATAGACAATGGCCTGCTGCGGAAAAATGAGTTCTCCGACGTGCTCGATTCGTACCAGCATATGGGTCTGAACATCGAGGGGGTAAATGCGAAAGAACGGTTCTATTCGGCGTTGCGCGGGGTGGCCAATCCGGAAGATAAACGCAAGATCATCGGCCGGTTGTTTATTGAAATTTTTGAGGAAGAATCGCGCGCCCACCCCGATTGCCACTGGCTTGGCCAGGGTACCATCTACCCGGATGTGATTGAGTCGGTAAGCGTGCATGGGCCTTCGGTTACGATCAAAAGCCATCACAACGTGGGTGGTTTGCCGGATAAACTCAAATTAAAAATTGTGGAACCGCTGCGCATGTTGTTCAAAGACGAGGTGCGGCGCGTGGGCAAAGAACTTGGAATTCCGGAAAACATCCTGCATCGCCACCCGTTTCCGGGGCCCGGGTTGGGCATTCGCATTTTGGGCGATATCACGCCCGAGAAAGTGCAAATGCTTCAGGAAGCCGACGCGATTTATATCAACAAATTGCGAGCTTACGGTTTGTATGACCAGGTATGGCAAGCCGGCACCATCCTGCTGCCAATCCAGTCGGTAGGCGTGATGGGTGACGAGCGCACCTACGAACAGACGGTTGCACTGCGTGCGGTGAACAGCACCGATGGCATGACGGCGGAATGGAGTCGGTTGCCCTATGAATTTATGGCAGAAGTGTCCAGCGAAATCATCAACAATGTAAAGGGGATCAACCGGGTTGTGTACGATATCAGTACCAAACCACCGGCTACCATTGAGTGGGAATAGCTGGATGCCAGGTCGGTCGCGCCCCCGACGATGCAGCGTTTACGCATCAAAAATGCCGGGTTGTTCGTTTTTTTTCGAATTTTGCTGCATTGCATGACCAAGTTCCGAAAACATTTACCGCTGTTCTGCGCCCTGGCGCTGACCCTGAACGGGTGTTACTCCTTCAAGGGCATTTCTATTGACCCCAATATCAAGACCTTTTTTGTGCAGAATTTTGAAAATGTGGCCCCCAATGCCCCGCCAACCCTGGCGGTTGATTTCACGGAACGGCTCAAAGACAAGGTGCGCACCGAAACCCCGCTGGCACTCAAAAGTGAAGACCCCGACGCTGAATTTTCCGGCCGTATCATCGACTACCGGGTGGTAGCAGTGGCGCCTCAACCGGGTGAAGTGGTGGCGCGCAACAAACTGGAAATTCGTATGCAAGTTAATTATACGGTGAACAAAGAAGGGGCGGAAGGTTCGTGGCCAAGTGAACGGTCGTTTAGTTTTTTTGCTGAATTTTCCAACACGGATGACTTGCTGACCGTTCAGGATCAATTGATTAAAGCGATTTCCGATCAATTGTTGGAAGATATTTTTAATGCGGCATTTAATAATTGGTGATGACGCAGGAACGATTTTTGAGATTATTGGAAAATCCGGATTTGCTGGCCTCCATTTCCTACGAGGAATTGAAGACACTGGCGCTGGCATATCCGTACGTTCATAATTTGCGTTATCTGCTGGCCATTAAGGCCCACCAGGATGAGCATCCCGATTTTGTCCGGAACCTGGCTACAGCAGCTACCTACAGCCTCGACCGCACCCGTTTATTTGCCTTGGCGGCGCCGCGGAAATTGGCGCCGCAACCTGTCGCCGCCGAATCCGACGAACTGATCCTCGAATTAAAACCAATTGAAACCGTCCAGCGGGAACTGGAAGCAAAGGCGCCTGTACCCAGAACGACCAGCACCGTATCCGCGGATGAACCCGCAACAGCAGCCATTCCGCCACCAGAAGCACCGGTTGAGGCCCCCCCCCGGCAAAATATCCCCAATTTGGATCTTTCCACACCCTCTCCTCCGCACGACGAAGCCAAGATCGAAGATGGAACAGTGAGGGAGGAAGAAAGGGAGGCGCCCCACCCGCCACCCGCTATTACATTCCAGCCTTCGTTCGGCGTTTGGGTCAACCAGTTCAACCCACCCGTCCTTGTGCCGGAACAAGTACACCCGGCCCCATTAACGTCATTGGCGGCGGATGCGGACTATCAGGTTGCTCCGGAGGAGGAAAAAGAAATAGCCAAGCCAGAAGAAGTGGGGGGCGAAACGCCCAAGCTCAGCACAGCGCAGGCCCTGGCGGAGAAAAGCGTTATGGAAAACAAGGATATTGTTTCAGAGACGCTGGCCAAACTTTATGCTCAGCAGGGCTATCGCGACAAGGCTATTGCCATGTATGAAAGGTTGCGTTTGGCGTTTCCGGAGAAAAGCGCGTACTTTGCCGCCGAAATTGAAAAAATAAAAAAATAAACGATCATGTTACCCACTTTAGCGGTTTTGATTGCCTTGGTGAGTGTTCTGTTGATGGCCGCTGTGCTGATCCAGAACCCCAAAGGTGGCGGTATTGACCCTACTTTTGGCGGTCAAGCCCAGCAGCTCTTTGGAGCAGCCCGTTCCACTGATTTTATTGAAAAAGCCACCTGGGTTTTAGCGGGTGTGCTCCTCGTGCTCTGTGTAGCCTCCGTATTAGTGGTGGGTACCGGAGGCGGTTCTACTACCCTTCCGGAAATTCCGATTCAATCCGGGCAATAACGCAAATTATCTAGCACAAAAAGCCCTTCGCCGCCAGGTTTCGCGCGGTGAAGGGCTTTTTGTGTTTCCAACAGGGTCATCCTGATTATTGCTGGTCAAAATCATGCAGATGCAGGTTCAGGATTAATGCGATCAGTTTCTCTCCGTATTTTTTGTCTGTGGCATAGCCTGATTTTGCCAGCCCGCGGGCCCAATTCCGAAAGTCTTGAGAATCAAGATTAAATAAATGGGAGAACCGGCGGCTGTTTTTCAAAAACTGGCTGTGGGCCCGGTAACTGCTCCAGATGTTGCTGTATTTGATGAAAAAGTCTTTGTGCGAGTCGTCGCTAAAATTGATGCAATGCCCTTTTTTGCAGCGGTTGGAAAAGCACTTTATACCAAAATGGTTGTTGGTGCTGCGTGCGAGTTTACTTTCGCCGGCATCGCTTTCCAGCAGGCCCTGTGCGAGGACAATACTGGCCGGGATGCCGTATTTGTGCATTTCAGCGATGGCGACCGGAGCAAAGCGGGCAACATAGTCCCGGCATTTTTCCACTGCCAGCGTTACTTCCCGGGCATTGATGTCGTTTCGCCCGGCGTATTCCGGATCGATGGAAAAAACACAATTGCCGGACGACCCAGCCGGCAGGACAACCCCGGTTTTGGGTGTGCCGGCAGACGCTTTCTCCGGTTTGGAAAACAAATCGGGTAAAAGGGAGGCTTTGACTTTCCGTTCAGGCCCGGATTCCTGACGTTCCTGCGAGGCCGTTGGGGTCAAATCCAATACAATGGACAGTTTTTCACTCCAGACCAGGTAGGTAATTCCGATCAGGAGCAGTAATTTCCATAGCACCGGTTCGCGGAGGAGCCCACCGTCGAAATCGGCTGAAGCCGGGTTGCTGTTCATTGCGGTGTGGGTGTAATACATGCGTGCCATGTTGAAAAAGTTGAAGTGAGGGACGGGCAATAGTTTGAACGGCACAAAGTAAAACAAAATGTTTTTTGTTTGCAACAAAATGTATAAAAAATATCTGCCGATGGCTTTCTGCCAAACCAAGGCAAAATTGACGGGAATACGCTATTTTTGCGCCCGATCGCACTTCGTGTAGATTTTACACACTAGAATACTTTTTTTATGGTTATTATAGCCGATTGCGGTTCTACAAAATGTGACTGGTTACTCGTTCATGGCGGGCGGGACCAGCAACTGGAAAATACGGTGGGCTTTAGTCCTTTTTTTCATACGACAAATGAGATAGTGGCGATCATCAAAACGCAATTGCTTCCACGTATCCCAAAGCCGGAAACCGTGGAACAAATTTGGTTTTACGGAACAGGGGTGCATGATGAACACCGCGCCGAGATCATAGCCGCGGCTCTGCGTACTGCTTTTCCGGCTGCTGCGGTGGAGGTGGAGCACGATCTGTTGGCCTCTGCGCGCGCGACCTGCAAACACAGCGCTGGCATTGCCTGTATTTTGGGCACCGGCTCGAACAGCTGTTATTACGATGGGAAGGAAATTCTGGACAATGTAATCTCACTGGGCTGGTTATTGGGCGACGAAGGCAGCGGCACGCATTTAGGCAAGGCCTTGTTACGGGCCTGGTTTTACCGCGAATTACCAACCGATTTGAACCATGCGTTCAATGTGGCGTATCCGGAAGGGCCAGATGCGATCAAAGACCGGATCTATGAAAAAGGCGCCAATGCCTATCTTGCTTCATTTACCCGCTTTTTGGGTGATAATTTGCAACACCCCATGATACAGCGTCTGGTTGCCGACTCACTTGGCGAATTTCTCGACCGGCATGTCTGCAAATACCAGGGCTACCAACAGGTGCCGGTTCATTTTGTAGGCTCCATTGCACATCATTTCCAGGATGTTCTGGTTCAGTGTATGGAAGATCGCAAGCTGCATTTGGGCGTTATTATTCGAAAGCCGATTTACAACCTGGCAGAGTTCCACCTGCAAGATTTGGACTGAACCTGCAGTTGACGGGATTTTAGCCCTGCCAAAGAAACTCCCTGTTCACCTGATTATTTTATGTTATGGTAAAGGAAATAAAACGCATCGCGGTATTCACTTCCGGGGGCGATGCGCCGGGCATGAATGCCGCTATACGGGCTATCGTCCGGAATGCTTTTAACAACGATCTGCATATTTACGGCATCCTCCGGGGCTACGAAGGCATGATCGACGGCAATTTCAAACGGCTGGAAACCACCGATGTGAGCAATATCATTCATCGCGGAGGTACGGTATTAAAAACCGCCCGAAGCCAGCGCTTCCTTACGCCGGAAGGCCGGAAGCAAGCGTATGAAAACCTGATCTATAATGATATCGACGCCCTGATCGCTATTGGCGGCAACGGTACGTTTACCGGCGCATCCAAGTTTATGGAAGAATACCCGGATATCCCGATTGTCGGCATACCGGGTACTATCGACAATGACCTTTTCGGGACGGATTTCACGATCGGATTTGATACTGCCGTCAACACGGCTGTTGAGGCGGTTGATAAAATCCGGGACACCGCCGATTCGCACAACCGGCTGTTTTTTGTCGAAGTCATGGGCCGCCATTCCGGTTTCATCGCCCTGCACACGGCTATCGCAGGTGGAGCAGGAGGCGTCATGATCCCGGAAGAGGATTCCAACATCGACGATCTCGTCAAGTTGCTCAAACGCGGGGCCAAACGCGCCAAGCTGTTTAGTATCGTGATCGTCGCTGAAGGCAACCACATGGGCACGGTGTACGATATTGCCCAAAAGGTTAAAAATCAGATTGATGTGTACGACGATATCAAGGTCACGGTTATCGGACACCTGCAACGCGGCGGGTCGCCATCATCGTTTGACCGGGTTTTGGCCAGTATCCTGGGTTTTGGCGCGGTGGAAGCGCTGCTCGAAGGCAAATCGGGCGTCATGATCGGTATCCGGAACAACAACATCCATGCAACGCCATTCAAGGATGCCATTTCCAAAAACAAACCACTGAACAAGGACCTGTTGCGCATGGCGCATATTTTGGCGCAATGAATGCCGTGAATCTTGACTCAATATTGTGTGCTTGACCGTCTGCTGGCCAATAAGTTGTCAACCGCCCGAGGGAGTTGTGGCCTGTAGGCCTGATTGCTGCACAAAAAACAAAACAGCCCCGAACCCGGTAAACCCGGTTCGGGGCTGCTCCCCATAGGACAGAACATGTGGGGCGGTTTATTTCTCGTCGTAATTGTACGGCAGGATTTTGGAGTCCTTCACCGTTGAAAGCGTCATCAGCGTTTTGAGCCGTTCAATCTCTTCAATCTGGCTGAGCGTTTTGAACAGCAGCTGCTCATACGTTGGAATATCCTTGCACACGATTTTCATCAGGAAGTCAGCCTCGCCGGTGATGATATAGCACTCGGTGATTTCATCGATCTTCGAAATTTTTTCGAGGAAGTTGTTCAGTGCGTTCTCGCGCTTCCAGGCCAGGGATACCAGTACGAAGGTTTTTACATTCAAACCCATCATTTGCGGGTTGACCTGGGCGTGGTAACTCTGGATGATATCGCTTTGTTCCAGTTTTTTTACGCGTTCGAGCGTCGGGGCAGGAGAGAGGCCAATTTTCTTGGAGAGATCAAGGTTGGTAATTTTGCTGTTTTCCTGCAGGATTTTAAGGATTTTCAAGTCTATTTTATCTAATTTCTCCGACATAATGAGTTGGCGTTGTGAAATTTTATTTTGGATCAAAAAATTTCCCCAAAGGTAGGGCGCTAAAAAATTATGTGCAAGAAAATCTTTGAATGGCCTTTGTAAATTTTGAAAATAAAGCCTTTTTGTCATTGACTTGCCATACCCGTACTCCTTGGTTGACCTGAAAACGCCTACTGACCAATAAATATTTGTTAAAAAGCAAAATTTTGCTTGGCTACACAAAAAAAGGTTGAATCAGCAGAGAGCAGTCATAAACTGCCAAACATATTCCGCCGATTCAACCTGCAGGCTTCGCCTATCTTTCATTTCTCACGGGAATATTCCCATGGAAATATAATCACTGGCAATCTTTTTCAACGAGCAGACAAACGCGGCGGTCCGGAGATCGGGTATTTCAGATTGATTCAGGAAAGTATCGCGGATCTGGTTGAACGACGTGATCATCGTGTCTTCCAGGCCAGAATTCACCAACTCCACTTCTGTGCCGCCGCGGGTCAGAAAGTCGCGGTCGCGCTTACCCACTTCTTTACCGGTCATCTCTTCGACTTTGTTCAGGATTCCGACAAAAGCGTTGTGCTGAAATCTGTTTTCCAGCCGCCCGAAGCGGTGGTGCGACAGGTTTTTAAGCCACTCGAAGTACGATACCGTTACGCCGCCGGCATTGATATAAAAGTCGGGCAGGATCATAATGCCTTTCTTTTGCAGGATCGGGTCGGCGTAGGCAGTAATAGGGCCGTTGGCTGCTTCGGCGATAATTTTTGCCTTGATCCGCTCGGCATTATCGATGGTGATCTGGTTTTCCAGCGCGGCTGGCACGAGGATGTCGCATTCAATTTCGAGTGCTGCAGAGGGACCCCCGATGTGCTGCGATCCGGGGAACCCGATAATGGAGCCGGTTTCTTTCCGGAAGGCCATTAGCTTGTCCACGTCGATACCTTTGGGATCGTAGATCGACCCTTCGCGTTCGGCGATACCGATGATCTTTACATCGCCTTCCGTTTGACTGATGATAGCGGTGTTATACCCGACGTTGCCGAGCCCCTGCACTACCATGGTTTTGCCGGCGATACCGGCGCTCAAGCCGATTTTTTTCATGTCATCGGCATGCGTCATACATTCGCGGACACCATAAAACACGCCGCGGCCGGTGGCTTCTGCGCGTCCGCGAATACCATTTTGGGTAACGGGCTTGCCGGTGACACAACCAATGGAGTCAATTTCACCGTGGCGGAAAGCCTGGTAGGTGTCCAGTATCCAGGCCATTTCACGGGGTCCGGTGCCATAATCCGGAGCCGGGACGTCGATGCCAGGGCCGATGAAGTTTTTCTTGATCAGTTCGGTGGTGTAGCGACGCGTGATGTTTTGGAGTTGTTCGACGGTGTAGTTGGACGGGTTGATGCGAATGCCGCCTTTGGCGCCGCCAAACGGGACGTCTACCAACGCGCATTTGTAGGTCATCAGCGAAGCGAGGGCCATGACTTCATCCTGATCGACCGTCTCGGCATAGCGGATGCCGCCTTTGGTCGGCAGGCGGTGGTGGCTGTGTTGTACCCGGTAGGCTTCAATGACCTGATAATCGTTGCCGATACGGATCGGAAAGCGAATTTGCAAGACGAGGTTGCAGACCCGAATCTGTTCTACCAGCCCTTTGGGAATATCCGTGAAGCGAGCAGCATTGTCCACATACTGCTCAACGCTTTTAAAGAAACTGATTTTTGCACTCATTGATCATCTTTTGTTTGGTGCTCTAATTTGGTTAGTTTTCGCTCCAGCCGAGCCAGATACCACACGATACCCAAAAAAATCACGAGGATGACGGCGACTACCACGTTGATCTTTCCGGTTTCCCGCATGAAATCGCGGTTGCCTTCGGCAAAAGCGGCTGGCAAAGATATTGCCAGAAACAGAATGAATATTAAAAATTTACGCACTTTAAAAAATTTCATCTTCCGAAAGGACATAAAAGTTAAAAGTTTCACGGTTTTAGGGTTTTATGCATCAATCCAGGTCAATTGCCTTGTCGTGCAGCCTTTGGTAGCGTATTCGCAGGTCGGCTATCCAGAAGCCAAGCAGGGTCCAGCCGATGATGGCCGGGTAAAAAACCGCCCGCATGGTGTTGTCCAGGTCCTGACTGCCAAACGCCGGATTGCCCGTCGCGCCCGGGTGCAAACTGGCAAACATGCGCGGCACGATGTAAAGCAATGGCACCAGGGAGGCAAATGCGAAAATGTTGTACACGGCGGCCAGCCGGGCGCCTTTTTCATACTCGTCGAAGGAACGGCGCAGGATAAAATACGCCAGGTAAATCAGCAGGGCTACTGCGGTCATGAGTTGTTTGATATCGTTGCTCCAGGGCTTGCCCCAGGTATAGTTGGCCCAAATCATGCCCGTCAGGAGCCCCATGGCGCCGAACAACAACCCGGTCTCGGCGTAACTGGCCGCGCGGCGGTCATTTTCCGGTACCGGGTCGCGCAGGTACCGGATGCTGTGCCACACGGAGGCACTGAACAGGAACAACAAAACAAACCACATCGGGACGTGAAAATAGGTGTTTCGGATGCTCTCGTAAATGACGTTCTGGTAGGGGAACGAGAAGCCCGTTTGTACATGCAAATGTTGTACCGGATGCGCCGTCCATGCGCTGTCGAGGGCAACGGCCACCATCCCGGTATCCTGCCGGAGTTCGAGTGCCGCCGGAAGCAGGGATGCGCCGGCCACGGGGTGGTCGATAATTGCATTGAGGTACACCATTTCCTTGCCTTCCGGCAGGTTGTGCGGCAGGAGGAAAACAGCCTCGAGAATAGTATCGTTCAGTGCGGTTATGGTGCGGGCGCCCAAGGCAAACTGGTCGTTGTAATACAACCAAACCCGCAGCGGGCTGTCGGCCGGTTTGCTAAAAAAAGTATTGTAGCCGTAAAACCGGACGGTCAATTCCTGCCTTGTTTTGGCGAATGCCGGTTCTGCCCGCTGAATGCCCGATTTTAGCGGTACCAACAAACCGGCGGTGAACACATAAACCAGTAAAACAACGGAGAGGGTTTTCCACCACATAATGAATCAGTTAGTCTTTCCAGATATACGGAAATAAGACAAAGGTGAGCGTGATCAATATGGCATCGATAGCGAGCAGATTGAGGATGTCGCGCGTATAGGCGGTATCCTGAATGAGCCGCAGGGCAATGGACGATAACCGCACCAAGGTCAGTAAAATAGGCAAAATGACCGGAAAACTCAGGATCGCCATGAGCGTGGCGCTGTTGTTGGCTTTAGCGGCGATGGAGGCGATAAACGTGAAGGCGATGGAAAAGCCCATGCTTCCCAAAACGAGCACTACAAAGAACAGGCGCCCGTCTTTCACCGGATTACCCGCAATGAGGCTGTAGGCGCCAAAGGCAAGGCTACTCAAAACCAGCAAAAGCAATGTATTGTACAGCACTTTGGCTAACACCAGGACAACCGGATCGGCCAACTGATAGTAATACAACTGCCGGGCCCCACTTTCCTGGACGAAACTTTTTACCACAGCATTGATCGAGGCAAAGAGCACAATCAGCCAAAACAGGACGTTCCACACCGGAGGCGCCACCCGGATCGAAGCGATGTAGACCACAAACACCATGCTGAATACATACAACACAATCCCACTGATCGCGTAGCGCTGCCGGAATTCGAGTAAAAACTCCTTGTGCAAGAGCGGAAAAAGGCTTTTCCAGTTCATAAACTTCGGCGACAAAGGTAGGGTAGCCGAATGGGCAAACATTCGCCGGCCGGCAAATTTTTTAAGGCTTTTTCCAAAGGCGCTAATATTTCGTTAACTTTGAAAACGGAATACCCCAGAAAGGCCGGAAGAATTTCAAAGACTGGCTATCTTTGCCGCGCTCCCATCCGTTTTTTCAGGTGAAACTATACAGTGGTATTCGCGGCATGGCCGCAATTCTTGTTCAACAAACCAAACGGCATGAGTTGGTTTAAACGACTGAAAGAGGGCGTTACTACCGCCACAAAGTCCAAAAAGGACGTCCCCGAAGGGCTATGGTTCCAATGCAAAAAATGCAAAGAAACCAGCACCTCGAAAGCCCTGCGGGAAAACTATTTCAAGTGTCCCAAGTGCGATTACCACACCGCTATCGGTTCTGCTGAATATTTTGAGATCTTGTTTGACGACCAGGTGTTCAACCGGTTGTTCGACGACTTGGCTTCGGTGGATTTTCTCAACTTTACCGACCTGAAACCGTACAACCGGCGTATCGAAGAAACCATGGCTAAAACCGGGTTGAACGACGCCATGGCTGTGGCGGAAGGTAAAGTACACGACCACCCCCTGGTAGTTGCCGCAATGGATTTTCGTTTTATTGGCGGCTCGATGGGCTCCGTTGTCGGTGAAAAAATTTCTTTGGCTATCGACCGGGCACTCGAAACGAAATCCGGGTTGCTGATCATCTCCAAGTCGGGCGGCGCCCGCATGATGGAAAGTGCATTTTCACTGATGCAAATGGCCAAAACGAGTGCAAAACTCACCTTGCTGGCCAAAGCCAGCCTCCCTTATTTTTCCCTGATGACCGACCCCACCACCGGAGGCGTCACCGCATCCTACGCAATGCTCGGCGATGTCAACCTGGCCGAGCCGGGCGCACTCATCGGATTTGCCGGCCCGCGGGTTATCCGGGAGACCATAAAACGCGATTTGCCGGAGGGTTTCCAAACAGCCGAATTTCTCCTCGAAAGCGGATTCGTTGATCTTGTGGTCAACCGCAAAGACCTGAAAGAAACCTTAGGCGATTTATTGAGTATGTTTGCCAACGCAAACCGGGCTTGAAATTTTTTGTCGCTTTTTGAATATTTCCGGGTAAATCCGCTTCATTTTTTCTCCTGTTTACTGATAACCAATCCAGAGGAGCATTTTTCATCAAACATTATTGCTGTATATTACAGCCTCCTCTGGTGTAATCCGGCACAGATAAGAATCCAATTTGATGGGCTCGCAGGCAGATTTTGACCTGCAAGACAAATTTCAAATCTGATTCTTTCTTCTCCTGCTGGTGACTATTGATTCCGCAGGTGCATTCAAGACGCGCACGTCAGCACATGTTTGGACTTTTATGCTGAGGCGAGAACGGGAAAATTTTAGTACAGATCAGTCCGATTTTCCAGGCGCATGTGGGCGGTTCGCATTTCAACGCCGCGTGAACTAAAATTGACCGTTTGCAACCCGGCGATAACATGCCGAACATGTACTATACCCGACCGGTTTCTAATCAGCACTTTTTCTCAAATCCAATGAATACTTATGGACTCAATTCAGGTAAATGGAGTCACCTATTGGCTTCCCGCCAATGAAGCGGATGTAATGACTCTGGTACAGGATGCTTTTACCAATCAGGAGATTATCTGCCTCCGCGGCGCGGCGCACTCCTTCCCTTTGATCAAGACCCTTGAACACAGCGCATTGGATGGCAGGCCGTACAAGTTCGTCATGCTGTCCAAGATGAACGCGGTGTCCATCGATGCACCCAACAAAATGGTAACCGTACAAGCGGGTTGCCACTTGGGACTCGACCCCTGGGACCCCAGCGGCATCTCCACGCTGGAAAATTCACTGCTTTATCAGTTGGATCAGGAGGGGCTGGCCATCCCCGATCTGGGCGGCATTATTCACCAAACGGTTGCAGGGTTTTTATCCACCGGTTCAGCAGGCGGTACCACTAAATACGCATTCGAAGAATCCTTGATGAGCCTGGATTTTATTCACTATGGTGCTAACGGCGTGCAAAAAACAACATTTAAGCGCCCGGCGCCGGGGCAACAGAATGCGGCTAATGACCCGTTTTTTGGGGCAGGCATCGCCACGATGGGGCTCTTTGGCATCCTGGTATCCGCCACTTTTCAATGCGTGCCCAAATTTAATATTACGGGTAAAGAGACTATTTCCACGGTCGATGACTGCGCGATCGATCTGTTTGGCGACGGCAGCTCCGGGAAGCCCAGCCTGGAACAGTTTTTTGAAGCCACTACCTACACCCGCATGATCTGGTGGCCGCAGGAAAACGTCAAGAAAACGGTGGTCTGGCAGGCCGAACCGATCGCCCCGGCGCCTGGGTTTAAGCCAAAACCCTACCAGGAAGTCCCGTATATCATGGATAGCCCGGTGCCGGCAACAGTAGCTGCGGATTTGCTTTTTTCGGCTATCGGCCAATGGCCAAAATGGCTGGAGGATCTGCTGGGCCAAACCCAAGCCTATAAGGATATCACAGCCTTTGTGGATGCGGCATTTTATCCCCTTCTCCTGCCAAAAATGCTGGATATTTTTGTTCCGATCGACAAACCCGATGTAGGCCCGCAGGAGTTTCAGGATGTATGGTGGCATGGGCTGCCGATGGACAATCAGATGAGCGACCGGCTTTTCCCGGTGTGGTTCACCGAATTGTGGATACCGATCAACCAGTCGCAGGCCGTGATGAATGCTTTGCTGCAATTCTACAATGCCAGCACGCAGAATACGATGGCGTTTTGCTGCGAGATCTACGCCGGCAAGCAGAGCCAGTTTTGGCTCAGCCCGGCCTACCAGACCGACGTGATCCGCATCGACGTGTTTTGGTTCGGGAATAACCTGGAAGAACCCACAGACTATTACCAAAAATTCTGGGATTTGCTGGCGCCTTTCAAATTCCGCCCGCACTGGGGCAAATATTTGCCGGCAGGCGATAGTAGTACGCTCGGGGTACCGTATCTGATGGCATTATATCCAAGATGGGGGGACTGGATGCAACTCCGCGCGCAAATGGACCCTCATCAACTGTTTGTGAACGACTACTGGCGCAGCCACCTTGATATTCCGAAACCCAATCCCGCTGCGCGCCTGGCTGCTACGCACTCCGACATTTCCAACCAAAAATCACGCCCCGGGGCAACAAAACAATAAGATATGATCCAACCAGATGCAAACGGACTTTACCACCCGGCTAATGAAACGCAGATCATCGAATTGATCCGGTTTGCCCGGCAAAACAAACGCCAGTTGCGGGTGCGGGGGGCCGCTCAATCGGTCGCCCAAGCGGTCTTCACCGACGGGTACACGGGCGACGCCCGCTCGGCCGGTTCGAATATTAACATGGAGCTGGACCAGATGCGATCCGTATCCTTCGATACCGGCAAAATGCAGGTAACCGTTGGCGCTGGCTGCAATTTGGGCTTCGACCCCTTCGATCCGTCGTCTACCTCCACCGAACAAAACAGTTTATACTACCAATTAAACCAGAAAGGTTGGGCCATCCCTAACGTCACCGATGCCATTCACCAAACGGTTGGCGGGTTCATCTCCACGGGTTCGTCGGCCGGTACGATGCAACACCCCTTCGATGCCTGCATTGTGGCTATCCAGCTGGTCGATGGCACCGGCACCGTCAGGAAGTATCAACGGACGGGCAATATGGACGACCCTTTCTACGCCGTGGGAGTATCGTTGGGCCTGCTCGGAGTAATTACCTCGATAACCCTGCAATGCGTACCGGTTTTCAACATCATTGGGCAGGAAGCGGTGACCAACGTGGAGGATTGTACGTTCGATCTGTTTGGCCCGGGCGACTCCAATCGCCCCTCTTTGCAGCAATATCTGACCAATACCGAATTTTCCCGCACCCTTTGGTGGCCATTCAAAACCTTGCACCGCGCCATTGCCTGGCAGGCGCGTACCATGACGGCGTCCGATTACAACCCGCAGACCGGCACGCCACAACAGTTCAAGCCCAAGCCATATCAGCCTGTGTTTCCAAAGGTATTCGGGTCGGACCTGCCCAGTGAGACCGTAGCCGCTACCGGATTTTCCCTGATCGCGGGTTGGCCCAAGTGGTTTTACGATCTATTGGGCCACGGCGCGGCCTCCAACTCGCCAGTCGATGATATGGTGGTGAAGGCCATTGAAACCATTGCGCCGTATTTATATCCGGTTATGATCAACTTCTATTTCCCCTGCAACACCGCGACCAACCCGCCGCAGCAGTTTTGGGACAATTGGCTGGGAAGCCTGCCGATGGATCGCGTGGAGTTTAGCAACGACCTGTTCGATCTCCGGTACGCCGAATTGTGGTTCCCGATAGATCAGGCGCGCACTGTGGTCGATTTATTGCAACGTGATTACGATGCCAAGGGCTTCTCAGCAACGGGCTTTTACACCGTAGAAATTTTAGCCGCCAAACAGAGCCCGTTCTGGATGAGCCCGGGTTACCAGCAGGATTCGATGCGGCTCAACTTTATGTTCTTTAACCGCGGCGCCACGATCGACCCGGAAACCTATTTCAATCAATTTTGGACTTTGTTTCAAGCAAATAACATTGATTTCAGGCCGCATTGGGGCAAAAACCTCCCGTTAATTACCAGTACGACCGGTGTATCCTATTTACAGCAACAATTTCCCAAATGGGCTGCGTTTATGCAGTTGCGCACCCAAATGGACCCGGATAATATTTTTCTAACCCAATACTGGAAGGACCACCTCGGTCTTTCCGTATGACGTAAACCATTATGGGCGCTTCCGTCGAGACAACCGCGCAACAACGACGCCTGAGCAGATTTTTCAGCTGGTGTGTTCAAAAGTGGACCTCCATCATTACCATTGGTATTACCGATCAACTTTCTGATTGGGAGAAAAAACGCACACGCCTGCTCAACGGTATTTGCGCCATGGCCATCATCGCCCTTACGGTATATTGTCTGATGTACCTCGAGCCGGTGTATTGGCTGACCTTTTGGGAGAGTTTTCAGGGTTTGGTGGCGTATCTGATCGTGATTTTGTTGAATTACCGGCGCAGATACATGGCCGCCTGCCATTTTTTTAACCTGTACAATATGGCCAGTTATACGTTCCAGGCCATATCGCACGGGGTGGTGGATGGGGTAGAATACATCCTGGTGATCGGCGCCATCGCTTCCATGCTGTTCTTCCGGCGCACCTGGATCGTGGTCCTGTATTTTTTGCTGAATGCGCTGTGCTTTGCGCTTTGCAAATACTCGTTTACGGTGATGAAGCCCTTTCTTTTCATGGCCAATGGCGAGGATTTGTACACCTCCAATCACGTCCTGTTGTTCGTGATTTTATTCCTGATCGTATTCTATTTGAAATCGGAAAATGCCCGGCAAGAAGGACTGCTCAAGACCAAAAACCTCATCCTGGCGGAGGAAAAGCAAAAGTCGGACAAACTGTTGTTGAATATTTTACCGATGGAAACGGCAGAAGAACTCAAACGGACCGGATCGGCCAAGGCCAAGAGTTTTGACCTGGTCACGGTCATGTTTACCGATTGTAAAAACTTCACGCATCTCGCGGAACAGCTCCCTCCGGAGAAGTTGGTGCACCTGATCAATTATTATTTCAGCGCTTTCGATTGGATCATCGCAAAATTCAACATCGAAAAGATCAAAACCATCGGTGATGCGTACATGTGCGCCGGCGGCCTGCCGGAGCCCAATAACACACACGCCGAGGACATTGTGCGTGCCGCACTGGAAATTCAGCGATTTGTCGAACAGCAAAAAGAAATTCGGACGCTCGCCAACCTGCCTTTCTTTGAATTGCGGATCGGTATTCATACCGGCCCCGTGGTAGCGGGTATTGTGGGTACCCAAAAATTCGCCTACGATATTTGGGGCGACACGGTCAATACGGCAGCCCGCATGGAATCGGGGTGTGAGGAAGGGAAAATCAATATTTCCGGCGCCACGCACGCCATGGTAAAATTCAAATTCAAATGCTTGTACCGGGGTAAAATGGAAGCGAAAAACAAGGGCTCCATCGATTCGTATTATGTGGAGGGCCCAATAGAGTCGTAACAGCCAACTCAGACGTTGAACCGGAAGTGCATGATATCGCCGTCGGCCACCACATATTCTTTTCCTTCCACGGCCATTTTACCGGCTTCCTTGACTTTAGCCTCCGATCCAAGGGAAATAAAGTCCTGGTATTTAATTACTTCGGCGCGAATAAAGCCTTTTTCAAAATCAGAGTGAATCACACCGGCTGCTTCGGGCGCTTTGGCGCCCCGCCGAACCGTCCAGGCGCGTACTTCCTTTTCACCGGCAGTGAAATAGGTGATCAGGTTGAGCAGGGTGTAACAGTTCTGAATAAGTACATTCTTGCCGGGCTCGTGCAGGCCCATCATTTCCAGGAATTCCGTGCGTTCTTCAGCTGTTTCCATTTCGGCGATTTGCGCTTCAATGCCGGCGCAGATCAGGATAACGGCGGCATTTTCACCGGCCACGGCAGTTTGCAGCGCATTCGAATGGGCATTGCCGCTCAGAATGGCATCTTCATCCACGTTGCATACATAGAGCGTAGGCTTGGCCGTGAGTAACGACAATTCCTTGGTAACGAGTTGTTTGCCGTCGTCGTCCAGCCCCGGCAACAACTTCCGGGCGGGCAATCCCCGTTCGAGGTGGTTTTTTACCTGGGTAAGTATGTCGAGCGCTTTCAATTCGTCTTTGTTGCCGGCTTTGGCGGCCCTGGCCACCTTATCGATGCGCTTTTCCACCGTTTCCAGGTCTTTCAGGCCAAGTTCGAGATCGATGATCTCTTTGTCGCGCACCGGGTTGACATCGCCATCCACGTGTACCACGTTATCGTCGTCAAAACAGCGAACTACATGCACGATGGCATCCACTTCCCGGATATTGGCCAGGAATTGGTTGCCCAAGCCCTCGCCTTTGCTCGCACCTTTGATCAGCCCGGCGATGTCGACAATTTCCACGGTAGTGGGTACGATCCGTTGGGGGTTGACCAATTCGGCCAGTTTATCCAAACGGGTATCGGGTACGGTGATCACGCCCACATTGGGGTCTTTGGTCGCAAAAGGATAATTGGCCGCCAACGCCTTGCCGCTGGTGAGTGCGTTGAACAAAGTAGATTTTCCGACATTGGGCAGGCCAACGATACCGCATTGAAGAGCCATGGTATACTTGAGTAATAGGTTGATTATTTGTTTATTGCAGTAAAAAATTGTTCCAGTTTCCAGGGGTCCAGTTGCCCGTTTGTGCGTACGCCGCTGCAAATATCCAATCCGAAGGGCATTACGGTTTCGATGGCGGATTGCACATTGTGCGGCGTCAACCCGCCGGCCAGGTACACGGGTACCGGAGATTGTTCGCGAATCTGCCGGCTGATCTGCCAGTTGTGGGTACGCCCCGTGCCACCGAGTTCTTTGACCGAAAGGGTGGGGTTGCCGCTGTCGAGCAGCAAGGCATCCACCAACGGGGCGACCTCCAGGGCCTCTTCCACCGATGCTTGGTCGCGAACATGAATGACCTGCACTATTTTTATCGCCGGCAAGGCGCGGCGGATACGGGAATAATCCGCCGGGTCAATATGGTCTACTAATTGCAGCGTACTGGTATGCACCCGTTGATGGTGCCCGACAATGGCATCGGCGCCGGTTTCACTGGTGAGCAAAAATGTGGATATACCTGCCGGCACCGAACGCGCAATTGCTGCAATTTCAGCATCGGAAATAACGCCCGGACCACTCGGCATATGCCCGACCAGACCGAGCGCCGATGCGCCGGAAGCTATGGCCATCCGGGCTTCATCGCCGCTGCTGATACAACATATTTTAATCCTTATTTTCATCCGAAACGGCTTGCCTGACCGATAAAAACGTGCGTTCGGCTAAAGCGGGCGCAAAGGTAAGCGAACATTTCAGAAGTTTGCAGGAAGCGATTGCGATTGCATCATCGTATTTCCATTATGAATCATACTGCGCATTGTATGCTCTCTTTTGCCGACGAAGACCTCCTGCTGGGGAATTTTATCGGCGATTATGTCAAAGGAAAGACCTGGGAAGATTACCCACAGGGCGTTCAGCGTGGTATTTTACTGCACCGGACGATCGACAGTTTTACCGATAACCATCCGGCTACGCGGGAAACGGTAAACAGAATCCGCCCTTTTGCCGGACGATATGCGCCGCCAGTGGTGGATATTCTGTACGACCATTTGCTTTGCCTGCAGTGGGATGTTTTTGGGCCTTGCCCGTTCGATGAATTTGCTTTTTGGACCTATGCGCACCTGGATATTCGGTCGGCCGAATTTCCGGCCGCTTTGCGCAAGCGGTGGCCGCACATGCTCACCGGCCGGTTTTTACACGGTTACCGCAATTCGGCTGGGCTGGGCTGGGTGCTGCAGCAATTCAACCAGCGGCTGGATGGACGTGTGGAGGTCGGGCGGCTTTTGCCATTCTTTTTCGAACACCTGGATTTATTTCTGCAGGATTTCAATGTTTTTTTTCCTGCATTGGCAGCGCAGGTGCAAACGGAACGGGCCGGATGGTAAGGGCATAAGCGAAGAGGCCAAGGGAGAGGGTGTGCCTATTGTTTTTTCAACGCTTCGTTCAGTTGCCGGTAGTTGATTTTTCCCTGGTTTGCTTTCAGGTGATCGACAATAGCAATGGCCCGTGCAATGCGGGAATCGGTATTTTTTACCGAACCAACGATATATAATAAGGTGCGTTGTTTGCCCGGAGTCAGGGCATGAAAGAGGGCGCTGCCTTCTTCGTCCATATCCAGAAGCGCCTTCATTTCCTCGGGCATGGGGAGGCCATATTCGCTTTCATCTTTTCGCAACCGGATGCGCACCACCGTTCCGATTTTCAGCCCTAGCCGGTCGCGCAGTTTTTTGTTGATATTGATAAAATAGGAGCCGTCGCCCTTTGGCATCAGAGCGCATTGAAAATCAATGGTTTCATTAAGCGTACACACCACCCGGCGCGTATTTCCGGATACAAACACCCTGCCGATCGGTTCCGGAACGGTCAGGTGAAAGCTCCATAAGTTGGAATTGAATTTCTCCACGGTAGAAGAAAACTCCAGGAATTCATCCGCATCCATGGTCAGCAAAATTTAAGCCTGGCGCTGGCGCAAAAAAGGTTAGGCAGGGTCGGAATACAGATCGTTTCGATCTACGGTATCGGGCAGCTGGCCGAATTGTGTCAGTTTCATTTCTGCCATACGGCGGCCGGCCTGGGCGCGTTCGGGCAAAGATTTCTGGTCGAGATAAGCGGTCAGGTAACCCGCCCAAAAGGCATCGCCGGCTCCACTGGTATCTTTGATTTCCACATCGCGCGCCGCAACAAAATGCTGGCCGTGTTCATCGGCCACCCAGCAACCGTTAGCGCCAAGGGTGTAGCAGATTTCGTTGGCGCCCATCTTCAGGAACTGGTCCAGCACGGCTTCAGGGGCGGATTTCTCTTCGCCGTACAGGTTCAGATAATCCGAATCGCTGATCTTGATAATGGCGCCCAAGCGGCAATATTCCGCCACGACGCGCTGGGCTTCGCGGCGCTCGGGCCATATTTTCTCCGAGTAATTTGCGTCGATGCTCAACTGGACGCCGGCGCGCCGGGCCTTCTCGGCAGCCTCGAGCAATACATGTTGCGCCGGGTTTTTGCTCAAGGCGAAACAAGTGGTATAGAAAAGAGAAGTATCGTCAAAACGGTTGTACGGAAACTGCCGGATCGACAGCAAGAAATCGGCGGTGCGGTAGGTTTGTAAAGCCGATGAATTGGCCGAACGGGTATGCAGGAAAAGGGTTGTTGGCTCGTCCACCTGAGCTATACACGACACGTCAACACCGAGGCGGGCAACATAATTTTTGAGAACGTTGCCCATGTCGTCATTACCAACGGTGGCCGCCAACATGGCCTTGTTGCCAAGCCGGGCCATATTCATGCTGAGATTGGCAGGGCTGCCTCCGGGTATACGCCGAAAAAGCGTCGCTTCATCCAGCGTTCGGACGAATTCAGCCGTGGTAAAATCCACCAGCAATTCACCAGCACAAAAAATATCGGTAGTTCTACCCATTCAGGAATCAGTTTTTTAAGGTCGACAGTTGGCGAATTGGCGTTTATTGATTTGATTATCAATGAAATGAATTGTTTTCCGCCTGTGTGCAGCACTGCTAACCGGTCGCAATAATACTACAATTCCAAACGCGGGAATAGTCAGAAGATAGCATCGGCAGAAAATATTTTCCTGGGGGCGGAATCGTTGCGGGAGAGGCGGCAAATGAACTGCCCCTGCCACCCGATCTGACAGGTAATGACAGGGTGGCGGTGAATTGTTTGCTGCGGCTGAAAAAATGGCAGAAAATTTCGCTTGGCACGAAGTCTGTTATCAAGTGGTCGTCCGAATAATGTTTCGAAATACGATTTTCAACGTTAGTTAACCAAAACAAAAATAAGTCAGACGTATGAAACCAATTGCAGACCGTGTAATTGTTAAACCGGCTCCTGCCGATGAAAAGACCAAAGGCGGCCTGATCATCCCCGATACTGCCAAGGAAAAACCACAGCGCGGCGAAGTAGTGGCTGTTGGCCCGGGCAAAGACGGCAACCTGATGACCGTTCAGGTGGGCGACATGGTGCTTTACGGCAAATACTCCGGCCAGGAAATCCATTACGAAGGTCAGGATTATCTGATTATGCGGGAAGATGACATCCTCTGCGTGATTTAACGTGGTCGCTTCCGGAGGTGCTGCGTTTTGGGCCGGTGACGGCGGCGCAGGCCTTCGATTCCTTTTTGTGAATACTTCAGCACACACTCAAAATTCAATTTTCAAAATTCTAAACTGAGATATGTCTGCAAAACAGATTAGCTTCGATACCGATGCCCGCGAAAAGCTCAAAGAAGGCATCGACGCCCTGTCCAATGCCGTAAAGGTGACGCTCGGCCCGAAAGGCCGCAACGTCGTGATCCAAAAATCGTTCGGCGCTCCGTCGATTACCAAAGACGGCGTGACCGTAGCCAAGGAAATTGAACTGGAAGATCCGGTGGCTAATATGGGCGCGCAAATGGTCAAGGAGGTTGCCAGCAAAACCGCCGATGCTGCCGGCGACGGCACCACTACGGCTACCGTTCTGGCTCAGGCCATGGTGACTGCCGGCCTGAAAAGCGTGGCTGCCGGCTCCAACCCGATGGACCTCAAACGCGGTATCGACAAAGCCGTAAAGGTGGTGGTCAAAAACCTGAAAGATCAAACGGAAGAAATCGGCGACGATTTCAGCAAGATCGAACAGGTTGCCGCCATTTCGGCCAATAACGACGAAGAAATCGGCAAACTCATCGCCAACGCCATGAAGCGCGTTTCGAAAGACGGCGTAATCACTGTTGAAGAAGCCAAAGGCACCGACACCCATATGGAAGAGGTGATCGGAATGCAATTCGACCGCGGCTACCTCAGCCCCTACTTTATCACCGACGCTGAAAAAATGCTGGCCGAGTATGAAACTCCCTACCTGTTGATTACTGACAAGAAAATCAGCAACATGCAGGACCTCATTCCGGTACTCGAAAAAACCCTCCAAACGGGTCGCCCGCTGCTCATCCTCGCGGAAGATGTGGAAAGCCAGGCCCTGGGCGTACTGGTGGTCAACCGCCTGCGCGCCGGCCTCAAAGTAGTGGCTGTAAAAGCTCCGGGCTTCGGGGATCGCCGCAAAGCCATGCTCGAAGATATCGCCATCCTCACAGGCGGTACCGTTATCAGCGAAGAACAAGGCTATAAACTGGAAAATGCCGGTCTCGAACACCTCGGTACCTGCGAACGCGTCACGGTTGACAAAGACAACACGACGATTGTTGGCGGCAAAGGCCATTCGGAGGCAATTAAAGCGCGCATCAACCAGATCAAACAACAAATTGATTCCACTACCAGCGATTACGACCGGGAAAAACTGCAGGAGCGGCTGGCCAAACTGGCCGGTGGCGTTGCCGTGCTCTATGTGGGCGCTGCCACGGAAGTGGAAATGAAAGAGAAAAAAGACCGGGTAGACGATGCCCTGCATGCCACCCGCGCCGCTATCGAAGAAGGTATCGTGGCCGGCGGCGGTGTAGCCCTGGTGCGCGCCATCAGCAGCCTGGAAAAACTCAAAGGCGTCAATGAAGATGAAAATATCGGCGTCGCTATTGTCCGCAAATCACTGGAGTCGCCTATTCGCGTAATCGCTGAAAACGCTGGCGTCGACGGCTCGATCGTATTTCATAAAGTGCTCGACGGCAAAGCCGCTTTCGGTTACAACGCCCGCACCGACGTGTACGAAGACCTGAAAAAAGCAGGGATTATCGACCCGACCAAAGTGACCCGCGTTGCCCTTGAAAATGCCGCTTCGATCGCCGGCCTCGTGCTCACGACCGAATGCGTAATCAACGAAAAGCCGGAAAAGAAAGCCGCCATGAACGGCGCACACCCCGGCATGGGCGGCGGAATGGATATGATGTAATCCTTCCTGAGAAAAAGTAGTTCGATGAAATACAGGGCGCGCCAAACTGGCGCGCCCTTTTTTGTACTTATAGCGCCCATACTGTAGTAGCGCTCACTACCTGCCAGCGGCAATGGCCTTTTGCCCGGTGGGCGACATTCTGCCCAACTCTTTTTGCAGACACATTTCAGTACCTTTGTTTGGACAACCCGACCGGTTGTTCCGTCTACAGGGTAGCCTGTGTGCGGTTCAGCACTCATTTAACGACCTGTTCCAAATGAAGCCACATTTGTTCCCGTTGCTCATCGGGATACTCGCCTGCTCCAACTTGTCCGCACAGACGGTTTCAAAATCAGAACCCACCTTTTTTCTGCAAACCAATGCCTTCCGTGGGTATGCCATGTGCCCTTCGGGCGATGGCAACCTTTACCTGGCCGGCCGGGATTTGACAGCCATTACCATGTACAAAATGACACCGGAAGGTACATTCTTATTCTCCCGGCTGATCAACCTGTTTATCGGCCCGTTGAATGCCGTTTCAGAGATTGTGGTCGACTCAGACGGCAAAATCGTCGGCTGCGGCAATTTCAATGAAGACCAAAACGGCAATGGTTTTTTGTTTCGTTATGATCCGGTAGTGGACACCGTCATTTGGGCGAAAACCATTGAAGGACAAAATACGGTGCTGAGCGGCATCCAGGAGAGTGAACCGGGTGGCGATTTTGTGCTGTTCGCCAACCCTATTGTGGGGGATGAAACGGAGGCTGATATCCTGGCGATAAACCGTACCTCCGGCGATATCCTGCCAGGCCGGTCCTGGCGCTACCATTCCGGCAAGATAAACATGTTTCATGCATTGGGGCGCCACACCGATGCCTGGTATGCTACCGGCTATACGGCCATTGGTGCATGGGATCCGCTTGCCCCAAATATACGGCCATTCCTGACCCGGTTGGATCCGGCCACGGGCAAGGTCTTGTGGTCGGTGTACAGCCCGGCAGACGCCGGCCAATTTGGCCAGTTATTTGGCCGCGATCTGGTGGTGGAACCGGATTGCGTGGTCTCTACGTTTAGTGGCAACGATGCGGGGAAAAGCCTGGACACGACCTATATTTTTTTGCAAAAAACAAGTGCGGACGGGGCGTTAGTTTGGGTCAAAAAATTTGATCTGAAGGATTGGGATTCCGAGTTTGCGGAGGAGCTGGTGCGGGTGAGTGATGGGTATGTATTGCTGGGTCGCTCGTTGAAATCAAGCGCGGGAAAGTTATTTTTGCTCAAAACAGATCCGGACGGGAACCTGCAGTGGGCCCGAAAATATGATTCTGCAGACCATAACGACCTCGTTGGGACGGCCCAGGGTCAGTTGCTGGCCATAAACGATTATCTTTTTTTTACTGGTTACAGCGAACAAACTGGGGCTGGCCGCCATATGTTGGTGGCAAAAACCGATGCCAGCGGAAAAATTGGCAAGGACTGTGGCGTGGTAACACCCACTCCCGTGCTGACTACCGACGTTGTTGCTCCGTTTAGCGCTGCGGTTTCCGAGGAGGAGGAGCCCAGTCCGGCCGAGGTATTTATTTTTGCCCTTCCGGTGCCGGAGATCTACCCGCTGGATACCCTGTTTGTCTGCCGGGGAAACGACGCAACCGGCTGCCAGAATTTTCCAGATCTTGGCCCCGACGTGGTTACTTGTTCCGATACCGGCTACACTTTTCATGCGGGCCCCGGGTTCGTTTCGTATACCTGGCAGGATGGCTCCATCAGCCCCGATTTTCACGCTACAACACCGGGCATTTATTGGGTGGAGGTGACCGATACCTGCGGCTTCCAGCTCCGCGATTCGGTTTTCTTTACCTTCAGTATGTTGCAGGACACGAAATTTCCGGACGTGGCTATTTGTCCGGGGGAGTCCGTTTCGTATGCCGCTCCGGGGTTTGCGCAATATGCCTGGACGCCAGCCAACGGTCTGAGTTGTACCGATTGCCCGGGAACCACCATTCAACCCCTGGTTACCACGCAGTACAATTTGCTGGCCAGTGATTCCCTGGGCTGCATCCTGAACGATACGTTTATCGTAGAAATATTGCCGCAGCCAATGGTAAAACAGGTGTTTGAGTTTTGCCCGGGCGATTCGATCGTTTTTCACGGAACGGCTTATTATGCACCTGCTGTGCTGCTGGATACTTTTCCAGCCGCCATAGGTTGCGATACCCTGGCGACGTACCAGATCCAATATACAACACTGCCGGCTATCGCGTTGGTGAATATTGCTTGCCCGGCCGATGTTTCGGTAGAGGCGCCCGCCGGGAGCCTGTCTGCAAAAGTCACATACCCCGATCCGGCAGCGTTCACCGATTGCCCCTGTGGGGCCGCAGCCGTCAGTTTGCAAAATGGTCTGGTCAGCGGGGCGGATTTTCCGGTCGGACCGACGTTGGTGTGTTACCGGGCGGCCGATGATTGCGGCGTCACGGCCAGTTGTTGTTTTACGGTAACGGTGGAAAATGCTCCGGACGACAATCCTTGCGACGTCAAAATAACACCTTGCATCCGGTTTGAGATCCTCGGTATTGTACAACATCCGGACGGCCAAAAAACATACCGGATACGGGTGACCAACAATTGCGCTGCTCCGTTGCAGGCGGTGGCCTTTCAACTCCCCGACGGTATTACGGGCGAAAACCCGGTGGGAAACACGATTTACACTACGCCGGCCGGCCGGCAGTACAATGTGCGCAACCCCAATTACACACCGTTTTATTCGATCCGGTTCAAACCGCTGAGCTACGGCATTTCCGGCGGGCAATCCGATGTATTCGAATACACACTCCCGCCGCAAGCCGATCCAACTTTTATACACGCGGTAGCGGAGTTGGCGTCGCAACCGGCATACGAAACACACCTCAATGTATTCGGTTGCACCGTTCAGCCAACGGCCGACCGAACCGAAGCGCGCGCCGGCAAAAACGAACCACACGGAGGAGAAGGGTTGCATATTTATCCGAATCCCGCATCCGTCAGGCTTTTTATCGGGGTTTTGACCTGGAAGGGGCAGCGGATACAACTTCGGATCACGGATGCTTTGGGCAATACCCTTTCTAGAAAAGAAGTACTGGCAGACGGCCCGGTAATCCAATTGCCCATGGCAGTCGACTGGCCGGATGGAATGTATACATTGACTCTGATTGCTGGCGATGGGACGGTGTTAACGGCACGATTTATGCGTATTCGGTGAATAACAGGCTTGTTGTGATGGAGGCTTTTGACAACAAAAAATCCTTCTCCGGCACGCAGCGTTAAGACATTCTCACACAAAGCCTTCGACCGAAACGAACCTTTTTTCTAAAACCAATGGTCGCACGCATTACGGAACAACCGATTGTTTCCCCGACAGCAAAACCTGCCTGGTGGGCAATACTGAATTTACTCATCACGCTATACGGGGTGGTCTTTAAAGGATGGGGGCTTCAGCCCGTCGTGTTCATTTTCTGGGTGGAGGTGATCTATTCGGTCATCGCCGCCTTGATCCGTGTGGTAGGAGCCATGGACGACCGGCCATTTCTCGACACGATCGGGCAAAAAATTGTCTTTTTGTTTGGCGGCACGGCATTGGGCATCGCATTCATCATGTTGTCCGTCACGTTCACGATTGGAGCTTTTGAGGGCGGGTTCCAGACCAGCGATTTCGCCGGCATCCGGAACCAGGTGTTGTTGATCGCCCTGAATTACGGCGCAGCCCTGGTGATCCATTATTTTTTAAACGGCCGGTTCAGGCACGCAAACCCCGCCGGCGAGCTCATTCCTACTTTTGTCCACTTACTGGTATTGCTGGTATTCATTATGGTGATCACCATGCATCTGCTCCCAAAGTTTCCGAACCTGAATCATGCTCTGTGGGCGGGTTTGGCTGTGCTGCTGGTCAAATTTGCAGTGGATTGGATGTTTTCCGGGCTGGGGCGCAAGATCCCGCAGACATTCGGATTGGGCTCGTGATCGTTTTAACCCAACTGATTTACGATCGTAAACAGCCCGGATTTTTACTCAGTGGTAAAAATCCGGGCTGCTGATTTCAGATGGTGCCAATGCGTTGAAATGCAACGAACTAATGGTTCGCTATAAAATCCAGCGAAACCGAGTTCATGCAATACCGAAGGCCCGTCGGTCGGGGGCCGTCGTCGAATACGTGACCCAGGTGGCCGCCGCAACGCGCACATTCCACTTCGGTACGTTCCATGCCCAGGCTGCCGTCTTTTTTTTCGGTGACGTAATCCGGCTTGATCGGTTTCCAGAAGGAAGGCCAGCCGGTGCCCGATTCAAATTTGGTGTCGGAAGAAAACAGCGGCAATCCGCAGGCCTTGCATACGTAGGTGCCGTTTTGGTGGTTGTTCCACCATTTGCCCGTAAACGCGCGTTCGGTGCCTTCCTGCCGCAGCACATAATATTCCGCTTCGCTCAGTTGTTTCTTCCATTCGGCGTCGGATTTTGTAATGCGCAGGAGATGATGCTTCGCGTCGTACTGCGGGGGCACAACGGAATCGGTTGCAACCACGGCCTCGACAACAGCGTTGGCAGAAACATCGGCTTTAACAGTATTGGAGCTGGGTTTCGGAGTGAAATTACAGGCAACAAGGCCCAGAAAAATAGCCAGGTACTTCATGATCAGACAATTGCTTTTCGTTAATAGATCAGCGGCGCCGGCGGGGTTGATTCCATTCCTCTCTTTCGGCAAACTGAACGATTTTTTTGATCAGATTGACCATAGACAGGAAAACCAGGAATCCGAACGTCACCACAATATAGATCCAGCGATAGGATTGGGCTTCGTTCAGTGGAACACCGGAAATCAACCAGGCTGCTGCACCGTTCAAAAACGCCAATCCTAAAAAACTGTATATCGAACGGCCCCAATACTGCACAAAACTGTCGGCGTTAAGACTCATCAAGCTGTTAAAAACCGCAAATAGCAACAGGAAAGCCGTAGCGATCGACCAGGGAAAAAGCGGGTCGCGTTCGTACCATCCCGTCCGGTCGAAAAGCCAGGTCAACAGCATAAAGACTACGGAGGCGCCAAAAAAAATGACGGCTTGCCGGATCGGATCCATTTTGCGCTCAAATACAGAAATTGCCATGATTGCGAGCGGTTTTGGGTGGTTGCGGTTGAATAACAAGTCCGGCAGAGAGTCAATTCGCAAGGCAGAGGTCTACCGAATCATTACCCCTTTTCGGTGGAGGAGCGGAATATCGGTGAAATGCATGGATTCGAGGCTACCGGGCACGAATACGTATTTTTTGTCGTACAGATAATCGTTCAGCGAAAAACTCACCCAGTATTCGTTGGCCAGGCCCAGTACTGATTTCTGAATCGGTTCGATTTTTACAGCACTTTTGGGCGGAATCACGTCCCAGAAGTACCGCAGCGTGGTGGTGCGGCGTTCCTCTCCATTCAACAAGCCATAGCCGCGCGCATTCACCAGTACGGCGTGAATAGCGTCTTCTTTCAAATTGAGCAGGTACGTATCCCAAAAGTCTTCATGATCTTCTTCATGCGTCTGACGCGGCACGACTGCAATGGCCAGGTCTTCAACTTTCAGAACGGGAATATCTTTGATCATATGGACAATTTGACATGTGTGTGCGCCGGTTGCAACACCGGCAAAAGGTTAAATAATAGTATCTCGGGTCAGTCTACCAATTGGCACTCGAACACCTCGCTGAAATGCTGTTTAAGTCGCTGCTGTACCTCCCGATGGTCGAGCGGATATCCAAGTTCCTGTTCCAGCGAAGTAACGGTTTTGTCGGTATCAGCAATGCCACACGGCACAATGTACCCAAAGTATTCCAAGGGTGTACTGACATTAAAGGCAAACCCGTGTAAGGTTACCCAGCGACTCAGGTGCACGCCAATGGCGCAAATTTTCCGGTATTTTTCCCAGAAGGCCGGTTCCGGTGCGGGGGGCGGCGATTGCCCCTGACGGGGCCGACACCACACACCGGTATAGTCTTTTATCCGAATGCCTTCCACCCCGTATTCGGCAATCGTTCGGATAATCACCTCTTCAATACTCCGAACGTACCGGTGCACATCGGTAAAAAAGCGTTCGAGGTCGAGCACCGGATACCCGACAATTTGCCCGGGGCCGTGAAAAGTGATGTCGCCGCCCCGGTTGATGGGGAAATATTGAATGTTTCGGGCAGCAAGTTCGTCGGCGCTAAGCAACAAATTTTCCACCGAACCGCTCTTCCCCAACGTGTAAACCGGCGGATGTTCGACCAGAAGCAGGTAGTGGGCTTGAGAAAATACATTGGAGTTTAAGTCCCTGTTCTTTAGTTTGTTATCAATCAGGGCACGGTGTAGGGTCGTTTGATAATCCCACGCACGTTGGTATTCGAGCCGGCCTAGATCTTGAAATCGAACGATTTCCATGGCGATAAAACAGGTATTCAACGGGGATGTTTGCATTCGCCGTTAAAACAAACGCAAAATTAAAAACACTGCCCGGCATACCAACCATCTGATGCGGTCAACGTACCTTTGTATCCCGTAACAAATCGAACGTAATATGACGAAATACATCTTTGTTACGGGCGGCGTCACCTCTTCGCTCGGGAAAGGTATTTTATGCGCTTCACTGGCCAAATTGCTACAGGCCCGTGGTTTTTCAGTCACCATTCAAAAGTTTGACCCCTACATCAATGTCGATCCCGGCACACTCAACCCCTATGAACACGGTGAGTGCTACGTAACCGACGATGGCGCCGAAACCGACCTCGACCTCGGCCATTACGAACGATTTCTGAACACCCCTACGTCTCGCGCCAACAATGTGACTACGGGGGCTGTTTATCAGACCGTTATCAACAAAGAGCGTGCCGGCGATTACCTCGGCAAAACGGTGCAGGTGATCCCGCACATTACCGACGAGATCAAGCGCCGGATGCTATTGCTGGGCCAATCGGGGCAATACGACATCGTGATCACAGAACTGGGCGGCACGGTGGGCGACATCGAATCGCTGCCCTACGTCGAGTCGGTACGGCAGGTTCGGTGGGAACTGGGGCGCGACAATTGCCTGGTCATCCATCTCACCCTCATTCCATACCTCAAGGCTGCAAAAGAGCTCAAAACCAAACCGACCCAGCATTCGGTCAAAGAACTGCTCAGCCTGGGGGTACAGCCCGACATTCTGGCTTGCCGGACCGAACATCCGTTGGGCGTCGATATCCGGCGCAAACTGGCTCTGTTCTGCAACGTTGAGATGTCGTCGGTGATCGAGGCTATGGATGCCGACAGTATTTATGATGTGCCGTTGTTGCTCCTGAAGGAACGGCTTGACGCGGTGGTCATCTCTAAGTTGCACCTCAACGACCGCCGCGAACCCGATATGAATGCCTGGAAGGCCTTTTTAGGTAAACTCAAAAACCCGCTGCACGAGATCAAGATTGGCCTGATCGGTAAATACAACGAGCTGCCCGATGCGTATAAGTCCATTTACGAGGCCTTCGTGCATGCCGGCGCGGTGAATGAATGCAAGGTGCGGGTAATCCCGATCCATGCCGAAGATCTTGAAGGCAACTACAAGGACGTTGGCAAATTGCTCGAACCCCTGAATGGTATTCTGGTGGCGCCCGGCTTCGGCGAACGGGGGATCGAAGGGAAATTACTGGCCATTCGGTACGCGCGGGAAAACAACCTGCCCTTTTTCGGCATTTGCCTGGGCATGCAAACGGCTTGTGTAGAATTTGCACGGAATGTGATCGGCCTGGAAGGCGCCGCATCCACCGAGGTGAACGCAAAAACGCCGCACCCGGTAATAGACCTGATGCCCGAGCAAAAAAAGATCACGAAAAAAGGCGGCACCATGCGCTTGGGCGCGTATCCCTGCGAATTGAAAAAGAAAACGAAGGTTTACACGGCCTACCATCACGCGCAGATCAGTGAGCGGCACCGGCACCGGTGGGAATTTAATAATGCCTACCTGGAAATGTTTGAACAAGCCGGCATGATCCCATCCGGTATCAACCCGGAGTCGGAACTGGTGGAAGTCATGGAATTACGGGACCATAAGTGGTTTGTGGGCGTACAGTTTCACCCGGAGTTGAAAAGTACCGTGGAACGGCCGCACCCGTTGTTTGTGGCATTCGTCAAAGCGTGTATTGCCTGAAATCAGGATTGTTTTCTTGCCATCCGGAAATCCGATACCTTAGCGGACTACAATCAATCGCGTAACCTATGTCCAGTTTTTTTCGAAAGGCCATCAGCCTGTTTGTAATACTCGACGACGAGCCGGCACAACAACAACAACAACCGGCGCCGGAAAGCGCCGCAGCTCCGGCCACGCCGCGCGCCCAGCCGAACGACCCACCACCAATGTCGCAAGCCGAATTGTCCAAATTTGAGAAACATTTTGCTCAACTGTTCGAGCAAACCAACCTGCCCGGGCCCGATTATTTCGAATTCTGGAAAACCATGGATACCCTGGAGGCGCATATCCCGGATGAAAAGGCGCGGATTTATGCCGTGTTTGCCTCTTTGCAGATCCAAGGGCTGACCAAACAAATCCTGATCGATTCTGCCGGCCAGTACAAAACCGCGGTGCTGCAAGACAAAGCCAACTTTGAGACGGCTGTTCGCCAAAAATCGGACAGCGAGATTACCAGCCGTCAGGCCGCTATTCAGAAACTGGAACAGGAACGGGAAGAAAAACGCCAGTTGATTGAGAAGTTACAGCAGGAGATAGCCGACTCGGCCGGCAAGGTCGACGCGCTGCAAAAAGAGATCGCTGGCGAGCAGGCCAAAATTGAGACAGCGCAACGGGGCTATCTCGCTGCCTGCTCGGCCATGGTGGCCAAAATAGAAAGCGATATTGAACGGTTCCAGCAGATCATCGAGTGACCGGCCTGAGGCAAAAAACGGACAGGATTTACAGAGTTGTCAGGATGTAATAACTTGGTTATCTAATATTTACATCCGTTTGATCCTGTAAATTCTGTCCGTTTTTTATTGCAAACGATCCTGCTTGATCAGGCGCCGAGGTAGCCTTTCAGCAGTTTGCTGCGGCTGGTTGCCCGCAACTTGTTGATGGCTTTGTCTTTGATTTGGCGTACGCGTTCGCGGGTCAGGCCAAATTTTTCGCCGATATCTTCGAGCGACATGGGGTGTTCCACCCCAATACCGAAGTATAATTTGATCACGTCGCATTGGCGATCGGTGAGCGTACTCAGCGAACGCTCGATTTCCCGGCGCAGTGAATCGGCATAATCCAGGTGTTGGTCGGTGCCGGGCATCGACGTGTTTTCGAGCACGTCGAGCAGCGAGTTGTCTTCGCCTTCCACGAAGGGGGCGTCCATCGACACGTGGCGGGCGGCCACGCCGAGTGTGGTTTCTACCTCATCGGAGGTGATTTCCAGCAATTCGGCGAGTTCTTCCGGGCTTGGCTCCCGCTCGAAGGTCTGCTCCAGTTCGGAAAATGCCTTGTTGATTTTATTCAGCGACCCCACCTTGTTCAAGGGTAAGCGGACGATCCGGCTTTGTTCGGCCAGAGCCTGCAGGATCGACTGGCGGATCCACCATACGGCGTACGAAATGAACTTAAAACCACGCGTTTCATCAAACCGTTGAGCGGCTTTGATCAGGCCAAGATTGCCTTCGTTGATCAGATCGGAGAGACTCAGTCCCTGGTTTTGGTATTGTTTGGCTACTGAAACGACGAAGCGGAGGTTGGCCTTCGTGAGTTTTTCCAGGGCTATTTGGTCGCCTTGTTTGATGCGTTTGGCAAGATCTACTTCTTCTTCTGGGGTGAGGAGGTCCACTTTACCAATTTCCTGAAGGTACTTCTCTAAGGACTGGCTTTCCCGGTTGGTAATGGACTTCGTAATTTTTAATTGCCTCATGTGCGGACTGTCTGTTAAAATTTCGGCTGCAAAGGTACAATTTCCACCGTGCCTGTGTCAAGAAAAAATGACCGGAATCGTTTCCCGGTAAAAGAAAAATTTAAAAATTATTGCGCAGCGTCTCCTAAAACGCCTGTAATTTAATTTTGTTTTCACAGATAAAACTAACCAGGCGGGGAAATAATATTTTTCGGCCTGGGTAACCGGGCACAGGTTTGGTTC
Source organism: Saprospiraceae bacterium (assembly GCA_044230315.1). GTDB lineage: Bacteria > Bacteroidota > Bacteroidia > Chitinophagales > Saprospiraceae > M3007. Next base: position 32,855 of record JBGARJ010000006.1, on the reverse strand, counting down.
GGGCTGGTTCGCCGGGTTACATTACCGGATAATGAGTTTTTGAACGGCAACTTGTTTGTTGGTGCGCAATTCCACCCAATAAGTGCCACCCGTGTACCGGGAGGCATTGAGAAAGTAATTGGACGAACCGGCCGGTAAAGTGCCTTCGTAAATGGTCGCCATAAACTGTCCCAGGGCATTGAATAAGCGAATGCTGCCCGTAGTAGCGGCTGAAGTTTGTACCGGGATAACGGTGATTGCCGATGCCGGATTGGGGTAAATCCGCGCCAGTTCAACAGAAGGCAGATCGGTGGTGCCGACCGTTTCGGTCACGCAGAATTTCCAATATCCGTCAGGGGCCGGCATAGGCCGTCGGCTAACCCTGCCATTGTTGGCCGTGGCTTCGATATAGTAATATACGGTGTTGCCCGCCGGTTGTTTGGGGATATAGCCCAGGTAACCCCAAGTGGTATCGATCGAAGTGGGTGACAAATCGACGGAGTTCCAGGGTGCGTTTAGATCGGTGGTATAGTAAATTTTGGCCGAGGCAATACCGCTGCGGTGCTCCAGGTCGGCCCACACGGGGTATTCGGACACATTAGCATTGTCCATACAGGGCAACTCCTGATGAACGATATGCAGGGGATCGGCCACGCCGACCTCTTTGGTAATGCAGTGAATGGCGCCGAGGGCAGGAATAATGGAATTGCAATCGATCCCGACGATGTGGTATCCGGGCAGCGCTTCCTGCCAGATCCGCTGGGCCGTGGTATCGTATTTTTGTTCGTAAAAAGGCACGATAACGGTCTTATTGACAAATACGGCGTTCGCATAGGTCCGGTAATCGCCGCCATTGTCGGGGTAATAGCCGTTTTTTGGCGGCATCGGGATCCGGATGATCTTATACGGCGTTCCGAAGGCCGACTGATACTGACTCAACACGTACTGAATATTGGCCTCAATTTGAGGGCCATCGGCTACGCCGTCCGGGTATCGCCCCACCAAAAGGGTCTCTTCATCCAACAATTTCATGTGCATATCGATGTGGTGGATGCCGTCATACGGCAGGGGCGTCATTTTGGTGAACCGCTGGATGCCCATGTACCCTTGTAGAATAGCGTCGATTTGCGCCTCCGTTTTACCGGTTACGCCGTAGGGGTTGCCCGGCAAGTTTTCATTGAGGATGAGCTTCGAGGCGAAAGCATTGCCGAGGCCATCCGACATAAAATTGCCGCCGGTGTTGACCAAATCATCGGGCGACTGGGCCGTAGAATAAAGCGGCACTCCCATGTACGTGGAAACTGTGGCCGAAATGGTATCGTCGCTGGGGCGCGTGGGGCGGTTGTAAATCCAGTCGATAAAATATAGGGAATCGACCCGGTTGGCGTACACGCAGTTCGGGCCGTAGTCTCTGATCCAGATGGAGTTGTTCGGCGCGATCAGGAAATCGACATTGGAGGTAATATCGACACTTTTGTTGAGCAGGTAATTTTTGGCACTGTTGACAATGTTCTGGTTCTGGCAACAGATGATCACGCGGCATTCCTGACGCGCAGCGCGTACAATTTCGGTCAGGATAGCAGAAGAACCGTTCCAGGTAATCAGCAAGGCTTGAAGTTCTTCCCATTCAGCCATGGCCCGGACCGGCTCCGATGGGGGATGGGTGAAGCCGACCGGCGGGCAAGCTACCGGTGATTTTAGTTCGAGTTGATCCTTTTCTTCAAGGGTGAGATAGCGCGGCAAACCAGGGTCTTGCTGGGCAAACAAACCGGCAACCGGCCAGCATAAGGTCAGGAAGAGGCGTAATTGAGCAGTCATTATTCGGCGTATTTTGTAGGCGCCAAATTTCCGGCTTTTCATTTGGCATTGCTCAAAAAACTTGGGCAATTACCGTTCTTCAACAAAAAAAGACCTGGCGCAGCCGATATGTTGCCTATTCCTATCGGCGAAAGAGCGTGGGGATGAGAAAAAGTAAGGCGGCGTGCCATTGCACGCCGCCTGAACAAAACCCATTCTATCGTATGAAGCAAAACTGTTAACCTATTCAAGTGTCCAAGTGAGGGATTCAAACATTAAACCGCTATTGGCAAAGCATTCAAGTCGCGGAAAAGAATTTTTTTGCGGTTGAAATACAACACATTCGAGCGTTTTAACTGGTTGAGCACGGCGGTTACCATTTGCCGGCTGGTGCCGGTAAGATCAGCAATGTCCTGGTGGGTCATATTGTGTTTCACCAGGGTTTCAAAGCCAATCCGTTTGCCTTGCTCCAGGCCCATCTGGTGGAGAAACTCCATAATCCGGCTTTTGGAATCTTTGAGGACCACTTTTTCCAGTTGGTTCTCGGTATAGCGCAACCGCTCGCCCAAAAAATGCAGCAGTGACTGCGCAAAAGCAAAATTGCGTTTCATTACCGTCAGCAACGCTTGGGCGTCCAGTTCAATCACTTCGGCCACGTCTTCCATCGCATAAGCAAAATCCCGCCGTTGTACTTCGCCCGTCAAGCACGACTCGCCAAACAGGCTGCCCGGACGGACAACATACTTGATAATGTCTTTCTTTTCCGCATGAACCGCTACCTTCACCGTTCCTTTTAACAGGAAGTATACTTTGTTGGCGTTTTGGCCGGGCTTGTACAGCACCTGGTGTTTCTGAAAGGCAAGTACTACTGCTGATTGCTGAAGTAAGAGCCGTTCATCCAGGGTAAGCACTGCAAAAAGCGGGTTGTTGTCCAAGTCAGGCATTGTAGTTTTTGTGTCCATGTGTCGAGCTAGAGCGAAAAGCGTTATAATGTCGGTCACGTTGTTCCACAGGAAGACAGAATGATCATTGAAATCCCCTATTAAAGGATGAAAAAAAATTTATTCCGCCAGACGCCGGTCAGGATGTCAAATGCGCGGAAATGGTTTGTGGTAAAAATTTTGTTTCACAACAGTGTTCTTATCTTTTAAATTGTTTCATTTTTGTTCTCCTGTTGATTGCTCGGCAGAATAAAATTTTTTTACTTTTCCCCTGCACCGTTTTATAGATTATGAATCCCTCCTCCGATCAATCGGAACAAGCATGGTTGGCCGGTCTGCGCAAAGGCGATGAATCGGCGCTCCGGAAGATCTTCGATAAACACTATCCGCTGCTGCTGGCCGACATCTATCGGTATATCCCCGACGAGGATACCTGCAAAGACCTGGCCCAGGAGGTGTTGGTAGAACTTTGGCGCAAACGCGAAGCCCTTGACATCCATACTTCCCTGCGCGCCTATCTGCGCCGTGCTGCGGTAAACCGGGCATTGAACTACATTAAGACAAATCGCCGCACCGTTTTGGACGAACCCGAGCAGTGGGTGGAAACGGCCGACTCGTCGGCGCAGGACATCCGCTTACAGGATCAGCAGGAAAATATCGAAACCGCCCTGCGGCAAGCCATCGAACAATTGCCGGAAAAGTGCCGGCTGGTTTTTTCTCTCAGCCGCTTTGAAAACCGTTCGCACCGCGAAATTGCCGAAGAACTTGGGATTTCGGTAAAAACCATTGAAAATCAAATCACCAAAGCGATGAAACTGCTGCGGGCGGCGCTGGCCAAATATTCCAATTTGTCGCCGTTGGTCATTTTGGCGCTAATTTGGTGTGGGAAAGGGTAGGGGGTTTCGGGGCAACGATTGTCTTAAAGCAAACTGAAATATCTACTTCCCATTGAACCTAAAATGCGAACCTATGCAAGAAGACTACTACATCTTACTGCTGAGCAAGCAATTCTCAGGCGAAATCACTCCACCGGAAGCGGCCGCGCTCGAGGAATGGCAGCGCCAATCGCCCGAAAATGCCGAACTGGCGACACAATATAAATTGATCTGGGAAAAAAGCGCGTCCAGACCGGCTGTTTTTTCCCTGGATCTGGATGCCGAATTCAACCGGTTCCAATCCCGGCTGGCTGCCCCCAAACCAGCCACCCGGGTAATACCGCTGGGTTACCGCCTGATTCGCATCGCGGCGGCTCTTGTTTTGCTAGTGGCTGCCATATGGGGCTACCGCCAGTACACGGCGCCCGCCGCTATGGCGCTTGAAACAACCAATGGATTGGAAAAACGGCTTGTTGAATTGCCTGATGGCTCCCGGGTTTGGTTGCACAATCATTCCACGCTGGAACACCCGCTTGCATTCAACAGCCGGGCGCGCCGGGTCAAACTGAATGGCGAAGCGTATTTCGAAGTGACGCATAACGCCAAACAACCGTTTTATGTGGAAACCCCCGACGGCGGCACTGTTGAAGTGCTCGGCACCCGTTTTCAGGTGCGCGCCGATGGCGACAACCCTGAATCGCAAGTGCTCGTCCGCGAGGGCAAAGTCCGGTTTTCCCCGCAAGGCGCCACGGCACAAGTCATTCTCCGGGCCAACGATAAGGCTGTTTACAACCGGCAAACCGCTCAACTGCACACCGCGCATGTGTCGTCGTTGAATGAACTCGCCTGGCAAACCGGCGGACTGGAATTTGTACGTACTCCCCTGGAAGATGTGGTGGCCGACCTGGAAAAATATTACCACGTTAAAATCGAACTTCGGAATCCGGCCCTGGCCCATTGCCTGCACACCGCGCCGCTGACCAGCCAGCCCCTCGAAAAAGTTTTGGAAAGCCTCAAACTGATCTACCGGATCAACGTGACGAATCCTGCACCCGGTCAGTATATTCTGACGGAGGGCTCCTGCCAATAATCCATCCACGCCGCTGCTTTTAACCCTGACTTTTCCATGCGATCGCCTTAACTTGCGCCCGTTCACACACACGGCATGGCGATTCGCGTTTTGGTGTTCTGGTGGGTATGGATAATGGCGTCTGGATACCCTGTTTTTGCGCAAGATCAGCGTGAGCATCGATTGGTGGATTTTACGTGCACGGATTGTTTGCCCGCCGATGCGTTGGTGCAATTGAGCCGCCAGACCGGCATTAATATCGTTTTCAACAACCAGTTTTTCGAGAATTGCCCGCGGATTTCATTGGCAGTACGCCAGGAACCGATTGAAAAAGTGCTGGACAAACTCATTGCCTGCACGAAGATTTCGTACCGTTGGTTGGATAGTCAGATTGTTTTCTATCGGAAAACACAAAAATTCACCCTCAGCGGATTTGTACAGGACGCCGAAACGGGTGAACGCCTGATTGGAGCCAGCATCCGCATTTTGCCGGCGCCGGGTACCGGAACCATCAGCAATGAATACGGTTTTTTCAGCCTGCCTTTGCCTGAGGGTACGTATACCATTGCTATTGCCTATATCGGCTATCAATCCACCGCGCGCAGCGTCGATCTCGATGCCAGTCGCGTGATTACGCTCAGCCTGAAACCAAACAGCGCCTTGCCCGAGGTGTTGGTTACTGCGACTCCAATCAGCGCCGAAATGGCCAGGAAAGAGGAAAACCGCCAAAACCTTCCGCTTTCGGCCATGTACAACCTGCCGGCGCCCGGCGGAGAAGCGGACCTGTTGCGCCTGGCTGCACTTCAGCCCGGCGTGCAAACTGGCGTCGATGGCCTGGGCGGCTTGCACGTAAGGGGCGGAAATGCGGACCAAAATCTTATACTCCTCGATGATGTACCGGTGTATAACCCGAATCATGCCTTGGGTTTGTTCTCCGTATTTAACCCGGCTACCGTGAACAATGCCCGCTTGTGGAAAGGCGATTTTCCCGCCCGCTACGGCGGCCGCGCCTCCTCGGTACTCGATGTACGCACGCGCGACGGCAATTTCCGCGAGTACCACGGAGATATTTCCCTGGGGCTGTTCGCGGCTTCGGCTACCCTGGAGGGGCCGGTTGTACGTGATACCAGCTCTTTTTTACTCAGCGGCCGCACCACCTATTTTGGCCCCTGGATCGATTTTTTTAGCAAACGCGACAACCTGCTCACTTTTTCCGGCGACAATGTAGCCTACCGGTTTTACGACACCAACCTGAAATGGAACTACATTTTTTCACCCAAAAATCGCCTTTACTTCAGTTACTACCAGGGCGGCGATGTATTCCGGAACCAGTTTGTCCAGCGGTTTAATGACCCGGAAGGCTTGTTTACCGACCAATACGGCTTGTCGTCCGAATGGGGGAACGCCATAGCAGCGCTGCGCTGGAACCATTTGCTGCGCAAAAATTTGTTCACCAATACGACCTTGCGCTTCAGCAAGTTTTTTTATCAAAGCCAACTTACGCTGTTGTCTACATTTCTGAGCTCCTCCGGAAAGGAGAACCTGTTGGCTAATTATGGGCAGATTTACCAAACCCTTATTCAGGACTGGTCCGGCAAAACCGATTTTAGTTATTACCCGACTGATCGCCTCACCCTTTATTGGGGCGTTTCTTACACCTTGCACACCTTCCAACCCGGCGCCCTGTCGGTCAACTTTTTGGTGCCGGGCCAATCACCGCTGACCATCGATTCCCTCTCCAAGGTGCTGCTCAACAATGAACGCCTTGGCGCAGATGAAAGCGAACTGTATGTTGGTGCGGAGTGGCTGTTTTGGAAACAATGGCGCCTGGAGCCTGGCCTTAACCTGTCGGCCTTCCAAATTCGCAACAACCGTTACCGTGTCTTGCAGCCGAGGCTGCGCATCCAGCGTATCGGTCGACAGGGTTGGAGTTGTTGGGCCGGGTTTCACGAAACCGCTCAATACCTCCACCAGATCGGGTCCTTCAACATTAGCCTGCCGTTCGAGTTATGGGTACCCTCCACGGCCAAAGTGCCACCCGAACGTGCAACCCAATATTCTTTGGGCACTGCCTGGGAGCGAAATGGTTGGCGGATTCAACTAGAGGGGTACTACAAGCGCCTCGACCGGGTGCTAACCTTTTTATCCTCAAATACAGCACTTTTTGCAGGAGGCGCGGAAGACGCCAGCGGCTGGGAAGACCGGATCACGGCTGGTAAGGGCTGGGGGCATGGAGTGGAGTGTACGTTGTCCAAGTCGTATAAGACCAACAACATCACCCTGACATACACCTATTCGCTGGCCGAACGCCAATTTCCGGATTTAAATTCCGGTCGTGCATTCCCGTTCCGTTTTGACCGGCGGCATGACCTGAAAATTATGATCCAGCAACGGATAACGCCATGGCTCGACGCCAACATCATTTGGGCCTATGCTACGGGAAATCCCATAACCTTGGCAGAGGTCAAATATCAACACCATACACCCAATGGTGAGATTGAGCGCTCTGTATACGTATATACCGACGTGAACGGGTACCGTCTTCCGCCCTACCACCGGCTTGATGCGGGCTTGAATATCCACTTTGACGGCGCCCGGATACAACATGCATTGCAATTGGGTGTCTACAACGTATATAACCGGGCCAATCCCTTCTTTTTATACGTGGACAGCGGAAGCGGCAATAACGCCAAGGCCATACAGTATACGCTGCTGCCGCTGTTGCCATCGTTTCGCTACAATTTAAAATTCTGAATGTTCTGGTCCCAAGGGCCAGGCCGGCAGAAAAGTCCGGGTATGTCCGATTTACCTGAAACTTTAACGGGTGCGGTTTGAAAAATCAGCCCATCCTCGCCACCTTTGTTGACAGCAAGGCGCTAGTGCCTTAGCCACGAACAATCCCGGCCCTTGCTTTTTCGTCCATGTACTCAAAATCCGCCATTTTTCTGTTGCTGGTCGTTTCCTGCTTATCCGGACGCTGTGTTCGGGAGACGACCATAGACCTGCCGGTGCAATCGCCTAAAATTGTGGCGCTCAGTCATTTTACTACCGGCCAACCCATCCAGGTAGAAGTATCGCTCAGTCAGGCACTGACCGATGCAGGTGATCCTACGATACCGTTCAATGCTGACGTTTCCATCGCCGTCAATGGGAATTTTTTGGACAAATTATTTCGGGTAGCGGATGACGGCGGCCGCATTTATTGGGAGAGCCGCGACCTGGTGCAACCCAATGTGGAGTACACGCTTGCGGTGCGGATTGCCGGGATCGACCCCATTGAAGCGGCCAGTTCGGCACCGTATCCGGCTAAATTGGCTGGGGTTCGGATCGATACGGCCGGCCTCCGCTTGATCGACTTGTCTGACGGTCAAAAGGCATTGCGGGTGCCGCTGGAAATTTCACTGTCCAAACTGCCCGCCAACAACCGCTACTTCGCATTTGGGCTTCAGCACGAGATAGAAGTATTTGAAGTGGTAAACGGAGAACCTGTGCCGGATGAGTATTACGAAGGATCCACCAAGTTTTTGGCTGACGGACGAACACTGGCACTGGTGTACGACACCCCGGAAAAGGTGGTGCTGATCAACGAAAATTATTGGAACGACAACCAGGAAACCTTGTCCATCGACGCCCTGATCCCATTTAACCCCGCCTATGAACGGCCAACGCGAATTTTTTTGGAATGGCGAACGCTTTCAACGGAATTCTACCGCTACCATCTGTCGCTCGCCCGTCAGGGGAACAACCTTCCGCTGAATGACCCCGATGCCTTATATAACAATATAGTGGGCGGTTACGGCAATTTTTCGGGCTATTCAGTGACGAATGATACGCTTGTTCTGCCCGATTCAATCTGACCGATTTGTTTTCCTTTTTTTCTTTTCTTTCCTGTAAACTACTCCGCTTTGGCGCCCAAACGTCGAGGTTTTTTTGTCTACTTTTGCCGCGATTAAAGGCTTGATCCAAACGTGTTCTTTGGAAATTGAGCCATCGAATTTTCAACGTTATTTCAAATAAATCAAATTGCCTGACAAATGAGTAAAGTGACTATCGTTGGCGCCGGAAATGTCGGCGCAACCTGCGCCAATGTACTTGCCCACGAAGACATCTGCAACGAGGTGGTCTTGATTGACATTCAAGGGAATATGGCTAAAGGTAAAGCCCTGGATACCTGGCAGCAAGCCCCTGTAGACGGTTATTCCACACGTGTTGTCGGCGGCGACGACTATGCCCTGACCGCCAATTCCGATATCGTGATCATTACTGCCGGCATTCCGCGCAAACCCGGTATGAGCCGCGATGACCTGATCAGCACCAATGCGAAGATCGTGGTGTCGGTTACCCAAAATATCCTCAAATACACCAAAAACCCCATCATAATTGTTGTTTCCAACCCACTTGACGTGATGACATACGCCTGCTGGAAAGCCTCCGGTCTGAGCGACAAACGGGTGATCGGCATGGCGGGCGTGTTGGATACCGCCCGGTATCGAGCCTTTTTAGCCGAGGAAATCGGCTGTTCCCCGAAAGACATTCAGGCTATCCTGATGGGCGGTCACGGTGACACCATGGTGCCGCTGCCGCGCTACACCACTGTGAGCGGTATCCCTGTGACGGAACTGGTGAAAAAAGAAAAACTGGAAGCCATTATCGAACGCACCAAATTTGGCGGCGGCGAATTGGTCAACCTGATGGGCACCTCCGCCTGGTATGCCCCCGGCGCCGCTGCCGCTCAAATGGCTATTTCCATGTTGAAAAATGAGAACCGAATCTACCCTTGTTGTGTTCGGTTGAATGGACAGTACAAATTGAAGGACCTCTTTGTGGGCGCCCCGGTCAAACTCGGCCGGAAAGGCATCCACGAGATCATCAAACTTCGGTTGAAAAAAGACGAACTCGATCTCCTGCACAAATCGGCGGCCGCTGTCGGCGAAGTAGTGGGAGCCCTCGATAAAATGAAATTGATCTGATATGTCAGAAGCACCTCCTGTCGTTGAGCAGCCTGCTGTTTTGGGTGAAATGATCACTCAATCGAGCGGAGCGTCGTTGGCGCAATTGGCTGCACAGTCTCCTGTGTTGTTGATCTTTCTCCGGCATTTTGGCTGTTCTTTTTGCCGGGAAGCCATCTCCGATATCGCCAAACGGCGTAAACGGCTTGAAAAGCATGGGGTGCGAATCGTATTTGTACATATGGCCCCCGACCAGGAAACGGCCGAGCATTTTTTCCGGAAATACAAACTGTTCCCGATCGACCATATTCCCGATCCGGAAAAACAGTATTACCAGGCATTTGGACTGGGGCGTGGCACACCGGCGCAATTGTTCGGCCTGATGAATTGGATCCGGGGTTTTCAGGCCGGGGTCATCGAAGGCCACGGTTTTGCTTACCATGGCGAGGAAATGGGCGACGGGTTTCAAATGCCCGGGGTGTTTGTGCTGCACAAAGGCGAAATCAAACATTCATTTGTTCATCGCCATGCCTGGGATCGCCCGGATTATGAAGCCATCGTGAGTTATTGCGAAATCTGATCCGCCGGTATTTCTGATCGGCGCTGGCACTGCCCGGAAGGAATCCCCCTTCCGGGCAGTTGCTTTCGAGCCCACCGTTGCTTATTATGCCATCCGATATCTCCACATACAGTTCTTCCCCAATGCCGAAATGGCTCGCCATTTTGTTGGCTATTGGACTGGTAAGCAGTGTTGTGTCGGCTCAGCCGGATACGGCCCGGGCCTTGCCGGCGGTGGAAATCCGCGCTGCTCCGCTGGGCCAAACGGGACTATCCGTTTGGGAGGCAGATACCCTCCCGGTCAGCCAGGTGCTCACCCTGGCCGATCGGTTAATGCTGGAAAACACGCTTTCCGTGCGTTCCGGCGGTCCGGGTTTGTTGGCTACCCTCTCGGCTCGCGGTGGCGGTCCGTCCCGTACAGCTGTGCTCTGGCATGGGCTCAATCTGCAAAGCCCGATGAATGGGGTGGTGGATGCAGCCTTGATACCACTCTGGCCCGGCGATCGTCTGGAAGTGCTTTCCGGCGGCCAAAGCGCTGCTCAAAGTACAGGCGCTATGGCTGGTATCGTCCGGATTACACCGGCCAGTTTGAACGACCGCTTAGGCTGGTCTGGTAGTTTGGCCGCCGGAGCCGGCACTGCCGGACGCCTGGACGGCCAAGTCAGCCTGAATTTTAAGGGCACCGCCCTGGGCACCATGATCCGCGGAGGCTGGCAACGCGCTAACAATGATTTTGTGTTTCGCAATACGGCCCTGCTGGGCAATCCGCGACAACATCAGACCAATAATTTTGGCGAACGGTTAGATATCCAGCAGTTCAATGAGGTGCAGATCAGCCCGCATCACCAGCTAAAAACGGCATTCTGGCATCAGCGGGCCTACCGGCAAATCCCCCCATCGATGACGGAATCGGCGACCGACACCTGGCAGCGCGACCGGTCCACACGCGCCAGCCTCAGCTGGATGGTCTCGCCTCGGCCCCGTGTTCAATGGCAACACCGGCTGGCGTTGCTCGACGACAGGATTGCCTTTTTCCTGAACGGCGCCACAGATTCCAGCCGATCCACTACCTTTTTGGCCACTTCGGAATGCCTCGCCGGCATTGGCAGCCATCTCTCGATCCGGCCGGCCTTGACGGCCTGGTGGCAGCGGGCAAAGGCCGATGGATATGGCGACAGTTTGAATTGGTTCCGCCAGCGCCGGATTGCAGGTCAAATGACTGTCGAATATCATCGCCCTGCGCTGAGCGTTCAAATGATCCTGCGCCAGGAATTGGCCGAGGCCCAGGCTGCCCCTTTCACCTGGTCGGTTGGCAGCGAATGGACCGCTAAGTATGGCCTGACGGTACGGGGGCAGGTTTCGCGCAATTTTAACCTGCCAACTTTCAATGACCGTTTTTGGCGCAGCCTTGGCAAATCCGACCTCAAACCGGAATCAGGATATGGCGCCGAAGCCGGCATCCAGTGGCGACACGGCCGTTTTTCTGCCGGATTGACGCTGTTTCACCTGTTGCTGGACAACTGGATCCTTTGGCAGCCGGGCCCCGACGGCCAGTTCCGGCCCGGCAACCTCCGGCAAGTCTGGTCGCGCGGAGCCGCGTGGTCGGTTGCCCGGACATTCGATTGGTTGGATTGCCATTGGGAACTGACCGGCCGGTACCAGTTTGTCCGGGCCACGAATACTGCCGTGTATGCCGGCAACTCCAGCGCATGGAGTAAAGTATTGCCGTACACCCCGCAACACAACGGTAGCTTTTCACTGCAATGGAAGCACAAACGCTGGTCGGCGGCCTGTCTGCACCAATGGACGGGAAAACGCTACACAACATCGGATAATACCGGCACTTTGCCTGGGTTTATCACGGGCAACCTGCTTGTGGGCTATTCCTTTCGATTGGCAGGCCAAACGCTAACTTGCGATGCGCGCGTGGAGAATTGCTGGAATGCGGCCTATCAGATCCTGGAATACCGGCCCATGCCTGGTCGCAGTGTGCACTTGGGGATCGTATGGAAATGGTAAGTTCAGGTGGGCAGGTCGCCGGTTTGCCGGAGCACGTGTTCCATCCATTGTTGCCGGGTATCGCGGTACATGCGGAATTCAGACAATTCCTGCCGGTAATCAAACTGGTAGTACCGATTTTCATAGTGGTTTTCACGCGAAGGGAAAATACCCAGAAAATTTTCCTGCCATCGGATACGGCCATGACCTTCCAATTCCCGGAGCGGTAGTTCCAGAAAAATGGCGTCGGGGTAATAGAGGAACACGCCTTTTAGTTTGCGGATAACGTCGATAGCGATTTGCCGCTCCACTTGTCTGTTTTCATGGGAAAATTCGCTGATCTCCTGAAAATATCGGGCTTTCAAATCGGCATTCCGGTTATTGGCAATGCGCCGGCGGGCTTCCAGCAAGCGGTACCGCTCGGGTAAGATCAGCGCCAATTGCTCGAGTATATCGGGCGGGTCGAACGGTAAAGAGCTGTTGAAATTCCAGCGGATGCCTTCTCCGTTTCCGGTAATGTCCACCCAGCGGAATTTGATCTCTTTGGTGAGCTCGTCGAACACAAAATCGAGGTACTCGGCAGCCGGATGCAGGTCGCGGTAATTATGCAAAGCTTCCAGGAGGAGCGACACCAGCTCCGGCCGGTTTTGCTCATCCCCCTTTGGCATTTTATCGTAAACGGGTTTGATGTGCCGGTGAAATAAATTATGCGCCAGCATTTTATAGACATCCTCCAATTGCAGCCCATGCGGCAAATCCAGCACCTGCCGGAAGACTTGCACGGCATCGTAACCGAGCCACCGGCTTTCGGGTACCGTGACCAAACCCGTCGTTTCGAAGTGCATCCAGACCATCAGCCGACTGCCGATCAGTTCGTGCAACATGCGCTGCAGGTATTCGGCGCCGGTTTCCGGGTAAGCCCGGTATGCAATTTGCCAGCGGCGCAGACAACCGATGATCGAACGGCGGGCCTCATATTCGTTCATCCGCCGGATATCCGCCCATTGCAGGTTGTCGTGTATCCGCCGGTATTCCCGGTCGGTATCGGCCACAAATTGGCGAAACACTTCCTGTTTGATATTCGGATGCACCTGCAACCAACCCGCACGACCGGCATGATCCCGTGCAATTTTTTCCACGAGCCCGAAAGCATCGAACCGGAAACGGGCACAATCGGGGTGGGTGCACACGGCGCCCTGCTCGTCGAGGTCGAACCAACGCAGATCGCCCACGGCCTGTGGCGCCGACCCCGAAGCGGTGGGGATCAACAAACCCGGCAGTACTTGTTCAATGGCCAGCCGCAGAAACGATTCGGTGTCGGGATAGTCTTGGTCGCCAAAAATCTTATAGCCCAGCAAGGCAGCATGCACGAGCTCGATGACGGAGTCGCGCAGGTCGGTAAATTCCAGGTACCGCCGGCGTTCCTCCGCGATCTGTGCCTGCAGGCGGGTGCGTTTGGCTTTTAGGTTGAAGAACAGGTTTTCGCGCAGTTGCCGGTTCATCAGTACGTCGTCGTCGTCGGGCGATACCGCTTCCAGCATGCCAATCACCTCGCGTATCTCGCTCTCGAGGCCAAAATCTTCGTGCGAGGCAAAACGGTATTCATCGCCGATAATTTCCAACTGCCGGATGTAGTCGTATTTGCCGCCGTTGCACATTTCATTGACAGCCAGTTCGAGAAAACCCCGGTAAGGGTGGATCGTGCGGTAAATTTCCATGGCTACCTGAACACAGCGCGACACCGCCGTCCGGTTGTCGGGCACCTCTTTGCTGTACCGGCCCGTGTGCAGGATATAGTCGTTTTGAAATGTGCTGAATAAGCGCAGCAATGCATTGGCGAGCGCTTCTGCAGTTGCCAGCAAATTATACCGGCCGGCTTCGGATGGGCATTTCCCATCGCGGAGGTATTCGGCAAAACGCCCGGCATACACGATCACGTGGTTGAGTTTGGTGGCCTGATGGTACACGGCATCGTACACAATGCGGTCGGGTGTTTCTTTTTTCAAATAGGTGATCAGCAGCAATTCGTACAACTGCGCCGATTGGGGGTCAATATGCGCGCGGACGTGTTCGCAATGGTTGTGCGCCTTGGCGAAATTGCCGATGCCCAAGGCATCCTGCGCCAGCAACAGGTTGCGCCGGAATTCCTGCTGTTGTTGTACCGTCAGGGTACCGACCCCTTCCCAAATTTCCTGGTCGCGGGCCTGACCGGGGAGGTTGAGCGTTTCAGGGATTTGGATAGCGCCAACGGGTAAAAACAGTCCGCCGAGTTGGTCGGCAGGCGCTGGTACCGGCGCCAGCGCATAGTATGTGTTGGCAAAGAGCCCTGGCCAGGCCGGCCGGAACTGGTGCTCTTCCAGCATTTCGATCAGGTGCCGTAAATCGAGGCGAATGGCTGCCACCGTTTGGCTGAACACATCGAAGGTCAGTTTATTGCGCTGTGCCTGTTGGCGCCATTCGGCAAATGCGTCTTCAAGTTGAAACACCGCGTCGGGTGTTTTTTCAGGGTGCAGCAATTGTTTCAGGAATAAAAACAGCGGCGACAGATCACACTGCTCCAGCCAGACCAACAGGCGCTCGCGAACATCTTCAAAGGTCAGCACAAATTCGGGCACAGCCGGCGCCGGCGCCGGTTGTTGGCTGCGGTCGAACTGGAACAGCACATCGCGGGCTGTTTGCACTGCCCGTTGCAACTGAATCTCCCGGCTGAGCGTGAAGCCCTCCACCGGTTCGAGGGCAGCAGGAGTTAGCGGAAAGCCGCTCAACAGGTCGGGAACAAAAGCCGCACGGGCCAATACGATCAATACTTGCAGGTTTTTCCGGCGTTTTTGTTCGGCAACAGCCTTTTCCAGTACCCAGCGCACATCGGGGGTATCCTGCAGCGTGGGGGAAAGACAAGCAATGAACAAGTGGGTTTTTTCCAAATATTGACCCGCTGCAGCACGATAATTTTCAGGGGCGGTATTAGCCGGATTCCAAAATTCCAGCTGCGCGCCGTCGAATGCCTGGTTCAGGTAGCGGTACAATCCTTCGGCGGTTTCGATGTCAGCGTCGTCGAAAGCGATAAAAATGTGGAGTGCGTCGAAGGGCATAGCGGCGGTTTGGGGCAAATTTTCGGAATTCCGACGGGATTTGTATGTTTTTTCGCTGCAATCGGTAATAAAAATGACTTTCTGTTTGCCCCGACGCATTCCTGACCCGCAGCCGGATGGCATGTACGCTGCCGTCACCCTGTTCGCCCCGGAACATCCAGCGTGCCGGGTAAGGGCAGGCCCACTGCTCTTTTTCCAGGGGTGTAGCCACGCCTTTGGCCACGCCGTCCACCGCCCATTCCGCTTCAGGGGGCGTAGATGAACACACGCAGGCCACAATCCCGCCATTTAATCCGGCCGGCAGGACCAGGGTGTCGCCCTCCATCTGCCTGAAGATTTTCCATTGAACTGCGGGTTCTCCTGTTTACCCTTACTATCTTTGCGCCTCCATTCACTCCCTCACTAACGCGATATACTTCTCCATGGTTACAGCGGAACCGCTGCCCACCGTTGAAACGGCCCAAAACCTTGGCCTTACGCCCGACGAATTTGAAAAAATTATCGAAATCCTCGGCCGAACGCCCAATTTCACCGAATTATCGATCTACTCGGTTATGTGGAGCGAGCATTGCTCGTACAAGAACTCGATCCTTCAACTCAAAACCCTGCCGCGCAGCGGCAACCGCCTGTTGGTCGGCGCCGGCGAAGAAAATGCCGGCCTGGTCGATATCGGCGACGGCCTCGGTTGTGCCTTCAAAATAGAAAGCCACAACCACCCTTCGGCAATCGAACCGTATCAGGGTGCGGCTACTGGCGTTGGCGGTATCCATCGCGATATCTTCACCATGGGTGCCCGGCCCATCGCATCCCTCAATTCGCTGCGCTTCGGTAAACCCGACAACCCGCGTATGAAACGGCTTATCGCCGGGGTGGTGAAAGGGATTGGTGACTATGGCAACTGTTTTGGCGTACCTACGGTGGGTGGCGAGGTGTATTTCTACGATTGTTATCACCATGATATACTGGTGAACGCCATGTCGGCGGGGATTGTCAAAGTGGGCGAAACGGTGAGCGCCACGGCCGGCGAGCCGGGTAATCCGGTCTTTATCGTGGGTTCCGCTACCGGAAAAGACGGTATCCACGGCGCTACTTTTGCCTCTGCCGACCTCAGCGAAGACAGCCATGAAGACCTGCCGGCTGTTCAGGTAGGCGATCCGTTTCAGGAAAAACTATTACTCGAAGCCTCGTTGGAAGTCATCCAGACCGGAGCCCTGGTGGGCATGCAAGACATGGGCGCCGCCGGCATCACCTGCTCGACCTCCGAAATGAGCGCTAAAAGCGGCGTCGGCATGCGCATCGATCTCGACAAAGCGCCGCAGCGCCAGGCCAATATGAAACCCTGGGAAATTCTGCTTTCAGAAAGCCAGGAACGCATGCTTATCGTGTGCAAACCCGGGCGGGAAGCCGAAATCAAGGCTGTTTTCGACAAATGGGATTTGCCATGCGAACGCATTGGCGAGACCACGGCCGGCGGGCGCCTGGAGTACTTTTGGCACGGCGAAAAGGTCGCCGATGTACCCGCCGATACACTCGTGTTGGGCGGCGGCGCGCCGGTATATGTGCGAGAACAAAAGCAGCCGGAATATTTAACCGAGATCGCCGCTTTCCAACTGGGCCGGGTACCTGTGCCGGAAGATCTGCAAATGGCGGCCCGAAAGGTATGGGCTTCGCCCAACATGGCATCCAAGAACTGGATTACCCAGCAGTACGATTCGATGGTGCGCACCGGCACGATGACAACCAACCGCCCATCGGATGCTGCCGTTGTATATGTAAAAGGCACCCGGAAAGCCCTGGCGCTCACCACCGATTGCAATTCGGCCTATGTGTACGCCGACCCGTACCGCGGCGCCATGATTGCCGTGAGCGAGGCGGCGCGCAACATCGTATGCGCGGGCGGCGCCCCGGTGGCCATAACCAATTGCCTCAACTTCGGCAACCCGTACAACCCTGAAGTATATTACCAGTTTGCCCAGGCGATCAAAGGCATGGGTGAAGCCTGCCGGAAATTTGAAACGCCGGTGACTGGGGGAAATGTCAGCTTTTACAACCAGTATACCCAAAATGGCAAGGTCATTCCCGTGTACCCGACACCGACCATCGGCATGCTGGGCATTCTCGATGATCTTGAACAAATGATGACGCTGGATTTCAAAAACAGCGGCGACCTGATCTACCTGCTCGGCACGAGCCGGAACGACCTGGGGAGCAGCGAATACCTGCGGGAAGTGCATGGCATAGAATACAGCCCCTGTCCGTACTTCGATCTGGAAGAGGAATTTCACTTGCAACAGACGCTCCGGAAAGGCATCCGGGAAGGACTGTTTGAGTCGGTTCACGATGTATCCGACGGCGGGCTTTTCGTTGCGTTGCTCGAATGTGCGTTGCCGCGCGGATTGGGTTTTGCGGTCCGACGCAGCAACAGCGAAATCCGGGAAGATGCCTGGCTGTTCGGCGAATCGCAAAGCCGGGTAATCGTCTCGGTGCGGACAGAACAAGCCGGTACGCTGGAACGTTTTCTCTCCGACGAAAACCAAACCTTTGAACGGCTCGGGGTAGTTGAAGGGGCGGAGGTGCAAATCGACGGCGGAAACTGGGGCGGTGTTTCGGCCTGGAAAAAAACATACGACAACCGGCTGTCTGAACTGATGCAATAATCCCTACCTGCCGGATAAAACCAGTTTTGCTACAATTATTTTAAAATCAGTATTTTATGAAAATGATAAAGTTTATCCTGGTGCTTATTTTGCCTGCCGTAGTCGGCATGGTGGCATGCCAGAGCCTGAGCGGCGGTCATACTCTAAAAGGCTCCGTGGCCAACGCGGGCAACTTGCAGGTGCTATTGGAGCAGGTTTATTTCGATCGCGAAACGCCGCCTACAGCACTGGGCCGAGTGTCGTGCGATGCTTCCGGCAATTTTGCCATCGAACAAAAAGAGGCCTTCCCAGCCGGGTTATACCGCCTGACCATAGGCGCCAAGCGGATGTTTTTTATTTTGGGTGGCGATGAAAAGAACATCGAATTCAAAGGCGATCTCAATACCATTGACCGGCTGCAGGTTGAAATAACTGGTTCAAAGACCATGACCTGCTATGCCGATATCATCAAAAAAATGCTGCAGGAAACCCAGCTGACGCCCGAAGGAGCCAAAGGCTACATGGAGAAAAGTTGCAACCCGCTTATGCGCGCGTTTTTGACTGCTCAACTGCTCGGACGCAATGCCGGCGCCTTCCTCGACGATTTTAAAGCCGCCAGCAAGGCCCTCGAGGCCGACATGCCAGGTTCGAAATACGCGACAGACTTCAACACCATGGTGAGCGGCCTGGAAAAACAACTCCAGCAACAGCAACAACAAGAGCAAGGCTCGGCCGCTGTTCAAATCGGTCAACCCGCTCCGGAGATCAGCCTGCCCGGCCCCGACGGCAAGGTGCGGTCGTTGTCAGCCCTTAAAGGCAAAGTCGTGTTGCTCGACTTTTGGGCCAGTTGGTGCCGCCCCTGCCGGATGGCTAACCCCCACGTGGTGGAAATATACAAAAAGTACAAAGACAAAGGATTCGAAGTGTTCAGCGTTTCGCTCGACCGGCCCGGCCAGAAGGATGCCTGGGTGTCCGCTATCCAGCAAGACGGCCTGGTGTGGGACAACCACGTGAGCGACCTGCAGTTTTGGAATTGCGCCCCGGCCGCGACATACGGTGTACATGCCATTCCACAAACCTTTTTGATTGACCGGGCCGGCAAAATCGCAGCCGTCAACCCGCGAAATAATCTGGAAGAGGCCTTGCTGAAAGTATTGAATTAGACCGTTTCCCACCCCTCTTAGCGCTTGTTGAACAGGAGCCGCCCGGAGATCGTCCCAGGCGGCTCCTGTTCTGTTTTATAGATTCAGCGGATGGTTAATTCAAAATCTACCCGGCGGTTTTTATCCCGACCCGCTTTTGTGCTATTGTCTGCAATGGGACGGGTTTCACCATAACCTGCATAGCTCATTCGATCAGCAGCCGCCCCTTTTTCCACCAGATAATTAAAACAAGCCTTTGCGCGGCGCTGGGATAGTGCCTGGTTGAATTTGTCATCGCCAACACTGTCGGTGTGCCCGCTGATGATCAGATGGTATTCCGGGTATTTGGCCATAAGGGTGACCACCTCATCCAAAACCGGATACGATCTTGCCAGCAGGGTTGCGCTGCTTGTTGCAAACTGGACATTTTTCACCACGTTCTCGAGGACCGCCATGTCTTCCGGCCTGATTTCCGGACAACCTTTATTGGATGCCGGGCCCGGTTTGTCCACGCACCGGTCTTCGTAGTCGTACACGCCATCGCCATCGGTATCCGGGCAACCTTTGCCAGCGGCCGTGCCTTTTTTATCCGGGCAAAGGTCGTCGCGGTCGGCAATGCCATCGCCGTCGCGGTCGGGGCAGCCTTTGGTGGCCACGGGGCCGGGATTGTCCGGGCAGGCATCATCGCTGTCCACAATGTCGTCGCCATCGCGGTCGGGGCAACCCTGTGTGGTTTTTGGGCCGGGTTGATCGGGGCATTTATCACGCCGGTCGGCAATCCCGTCGCCATCGCGGTCGGGGCAGCCGCCCAGCGCAGCCAGTCCTTTATCGGTTGGGCAGTCGTCGTCGCGGTCGGGTACACCGTCACCATCGGCGTCGGGGCAACCTTGGGTAGCCAGGGGGCCGGGCTGATCGGGGCAGCGGTCGGCATCGTCGTTCAGACCGTCGCCGTCGCGGTCCAGCACCTTGGGCGCCTCGGGTGCTTCTGCGTTGCCGAAAAACAGGTGGATACCCAAGCCGTGGTGCCATCCGTCGAGGCCATTGGTGGAAAAACGATACTGGGTTTGAAGGGAAGCGTACAAGTTTTCCAACAGCCGGATATTCACGCCGACCGCCACCGGGAAATTGAGTCCGAAGTCTTTGGCGTCGAAATTATAGAGCGTACCCACACCAGCATGCAGGTATGGACTCAGCAGCCGGCCGTACCGAAAGAAATTGTGTTGCAACAATACGTCTAGGTTGCCGATCATTTCCTTTCTGGTTGGCAAACCGGCCGGATCAGCAAATCGGGAAGTGCCCAATTTCAAGGGTACCACCAGGTAGGTGTTTTTGAAAAGGCAATTATAATAGGCCAATTCGGCGCCCCGTCCGCTGATGTTCTGGTAATAGTCGCTCCATTCCGGGTTGTCGAGACTAATGGTATTCAAGTAGTTGTACCAGCTCTGCCGGAACGCAATACTGTGCTTGGGTTGAGCCCAGGCTTCCTGTTGGGTGAGCAATAAGATTGCCAGCAAAAAAAAGAGGTAACAGGTCTTTTTCATGTGTATAGGATGAGGATCATTAGAACATATTTGGATTTTTATGCTGCAGCGAAAACGGGGAAAATCTTGTTCGGACCGGGTAAATTTTGCGGGTGTCTGCGGGTAATCCATCCGAAAATTTAAAACCGCATGATATAGGTTTTCCCATTTGCTGCCTACTGCTCTCTTAAAATTTGGCGCAACCGAACAATACGATGGGCATGTTTGGCAATATCCTGCTCGTGTGTCACCAGAATGACGGTATTGCCGGCCATGTGGATCTGCTCGAACAAGGCCATGATCTCATTCGACGTTTTTGTGTCCAGATTTCCGGTGGGCTCGTCGGCCAAAATAATAGCGGGATCGTTCACCAGGGCACGCGCAATGGCTACGCGCTGGCGCTGCCCGCCCGACAATTCATTGGGTTTGTGCAAAACCCGGTCGCCAAGACCGACCGATTCGAGCGTTTTGCGGGCTTTCTCCAGGCGTTCTTCACGTGAGTACCCGGCGTATACCAGGGGAAGGGCTACGTTCTCCAGCGCCGACAAACGGGGCAAGAGGTTGAAGGTTTGGAAAACGAAACCGATCTGTTTGTTCCGGACTTCTGCCAGGTCGCCATCGTCCATGGTGCTCACTTCAATCCCGTTGAGCCAATATTGGCCGCTGGAGGGAGAATCCAGGCAACCCAGGAGGTTCATCAGGGTAGATTTGCCACTGCCTGAAGGGCCCATCAAGGCAACGTATTCGTTTTTTTCAATATCGAGGGAAACGTCTTTCAGGGCTTCCACTTTTTCGGCGCCCATGATGTAGGTTTTATTCAGGTGTTGAATGGAAATCAGCATATCGTTGAGATGTTAAAGGCAAAAACCAGATGGAATGGAGTGTAGGAATTTATTTTTTCCGCCGGAGAAACAAACCCGTAACGACGGCCAGCAAGCCAACGATCAACCCGGTCAGTTTAGAAACCAGTTGTGGAAATACGAAGAAAGCCAGGATTGCCAGGAGTACCCCGACAACAAGGGTAATGACGATCCAGTTTCCGAATTTTGATGGGTTGTTCTCAGCCATAGGTAGGTAGTTTGCTTATTCCATGAATTTTGGTACGCGAAAAAATTGCCGGTCGTGTTTGGGGGCATTTTGCAGGGCCTCTTCGGTCGACAGCTGTTCACCGATCTCGTCGGCCCGCAAGGGAATATGGGCGTCAGTGGGGTACGATAAAGGCTCAACTCCCGCGGTATCGAGTTCCGTTAATTTGTCCACCATATCGAGGATGCGGGTCAGGTCATCTGAAAATTGCATCCGCTCCGTTTCGCTCAATTGCAGGCGGGCCAGTTTTTCGAGCCGTGAAATAAGGTCTTTGTCCAGTTGCATGGAAATAGGATAGAAGTTTGGCACTGGTTGTTCGGCAAACGTTGAGCTGCTGACGAACAACGTTTCGATGCGCGGTAAAATGTATGGCGTAATCACGCCGGTCGCTGAACGAATTTTCTACCTTCGCACCGCACAAAAGTAACAGAATGAACGGAAGCTTACCCTCAGACAAAGCACTAATCAAGCATGTAGCCATCGCGGGCAATATAGGCGCGGGGAAAACGACACTTTCTGAAATGTTGGCCCGGCATTTTGGCTGGGATGTCCATTACGAAGACACGGAAAACAACCCTTATCTGGCCGATTTTTACCTCGACATGAAGCGCTGGTCGTTCAACCTCCAGGTTTTCTTTCTGTCGAGCCGCTACCAGCAAATGTTGCGCATTCAGCAAGGCAACCGGACGGTCATCCAGGATCGGACCATTTATGAAGACGCCTTCATTTTTGCACCGAACCTCGCCGATATGGGCCTCATGGAACGCCGCGACTTTGAAAATTATACCAACCTTTTCCAGTCGATCATTTCCCAGATCAAGCCGCCGGATTTGATGATCTACCTGCGCGCCAGTATTCCCACGCTGGTGGAGCATATCCAGAGCCGCGGCCGCGATTACGAAGGCAGCATCAGCATCGAGTACCTTAAACGGCTCAACGAGCGCTACGAGAACTGGATTACCAGTTACCGGGAGGGCCGCTTGCTCATTATCAGCGTCGACCACCTCGATTTTCAAAACAGCCAGGAAGATTCCGGTAAAGTGCTGGAAATGGTGCAGGCCGAATTGCACGGCTTGTTTTAAGTCAAAAGCCCGGTAGGTTTTGCAGTTAGCGAGGAGGCCAACGACGGCGTTAAGGCTTGATTTTCAACAAAATGCCGCTGTTGTCGTCCTTACCAACTGCAAAATGTACCGGACTATCGTTAAGTTAGAGCGTGTTTAAATTTTCTAGTCTTCGCTCCGGTTCCCAAAATTTAAACCTCTTAGCCTGTCATTTATGGATATTGAACAATTCCGCGAATACTGTTTAGCCAAGAAAGGCGTCACAGAGGACTTTCCGTTCGGCGAAGTGACGCTGTGTATGCGGGTGGCCGGCAAAATTTTTGCCATCACCGGCCTCGACGCGGAGCGGTTCAGCGTCAACCTGAAATGCGACCCCGACTACGCGCTTGAACTGCGCGAGCAGTTTCCGGAAGTGCAACCCGGTTGGCACATGAATAAAAAACACTGGAATACGGTCGACTTTGAAGGAGCGCTGGACGAGCGCTTGCTCCGCAACCTGGTCGATCATTCTTACGAGCAGGTGGTCAAATCCCTGAAGAAAGCAGAGCGCGAGGCCCTCGAGGCCAGCTGATCTTATCCACAATCTTTATTGGGGCAATCTTCCGATTCAAATTCTGTTTCCAGGGTTGCGTGCTGAATATTCAGGTGTTCCAGCGAATGGCGGAACTCCCGTTTGGCCCTGGCCATTTCAGCCGAGGAAAGTCCATCGGAAAGCACCAGGTGCGCAGTCAGGGCATTTTCCATGGTGCTCATGGCCCAAACATGCACGTGGTGAATATCCACGATACCGTGGGTCCGGATCGCGGCCTGGCGAATCGAATCGGGGTCAATTTGCGGCGGCACGCCATCCAGCGCGAGTCGAAAACTGTCGCGCAGCAACCCCCATGTACTCCAAAGAATGATCCCCAGCACCAAAAAACTGATCGCCGGATCCAGCCAGACCCATCCGGTCCACTGCATCAGCACACCGGCTACCACAACACCTGCGGATACCGCTGCGTCGGCGGCGAGGTGGAGGTAAGCGCCTTTTACATTGAGATCATTTTCTTTGTCGCGGTGAAACAACCAGGCGGAAGCCGAATTGATCAAAATGCCAATGCCTGCCACCAACGCCACGGTA
Organism: Saprospiraceae bacterium; assembly: GCA_044230315.1. Taxonomy (GTDB): domain Bacteria; phylum Bacteroidota; class Bacteroidia; order Chitinophagales; family Saprospiraceae; genus M3007. The sequence goes on along the minus strand of JBGARJ010000006.1, from coordinate 9,032 downwards.
TACCCCGGAATGGCCGGTGGTTGAGCCAGGCGTCGCACGGCTTCATAACCGATCCCTCCAACAGCGGCCATCAGCAGCAGGCCATTGAGCAGGGAAGCCCAAATTGTAAACTTGCGAAACCCGTATGAGAACCGTTTGGAGGCCTGCACCCGCGCCAGGCGAAACGCAAGAAGGGCCAAAACCAGACTACCCACGTCGCTCAGGTTGTGACCGGCGTCGGTGAGCAGCGCCAGGGAGCCGGTCCGGAAACCGGCTATACTCTCCACGAGTACGAAGGCGAGGTTCAGGCCGATGCCCCAGGCAAATGCCTGGGTAAGGCGCCCGTCGGATGGCGGTGTTGGATGATGATGGTCGTGATCGTGGTGGTGGTGTGCGTGCGCCATGGCATGTTGAATCGTTGAAGTCTGCATTATTCAAACCAAAGCAAGGCCAAACCCGACAGGACCAGCGTTATTCCGGTGATGAGCCCGGCGCTGTGTTCCCAGGCGTGCCAGTCGAGTCGTTGCAGTCCGCGAAAAGCCAGCCGTACCCATATGATCATGCCGCTGATCGTCACAACAGCGTACAACGACCCTAAAAAAGCAACGAACCCCCAACCATACTGGCCTGCCGCTAAAAAATAACCTTCAATTTCCAGGCATGGGGATAAAAACATGGCGACTGCAAGCGTACCGATGACGCCAAAGCGCGTGGTTTGACGGTGCAGGTGAAAATGGTGGTGGCGGTAATGCTGGTAAACATAAAAACCGCCGAGCGCCATCAACAACGCCGGGGCCAGCCCATTTGTGAAGGCCTCTACCCGATGCGCCAGCAACCCGCCTATTGCCGCCAGCAAAATGCCTGCCAGTACCGTACTCAGTACATGGGCCGACCCTGTGATAAAGGTGATCCACATCGTTTGCCGGACGGTCCAGCGTTCCTGCCGGCTTATAGCCAGCACCGGAAGCCAATGGCTGGGTATGAGGGCGTGAAAAATACTCAGTAAAAGACTTCCGATTAATAGGGTGCTCATGCCTGGCGATGTTAATTATCCTTCGTGATGGATATGCAGTTTAGCCAGTAAATCGGTCGAAACCGGATTGGCATATACCCCGTATGCGTCCACCAATATGCCATTCAGCCCATGCTTTCCGGCTATAGCATATACTACGGAACTGTCACTTGGATTGGTCGATCCTTCAAAACGATAGAACTCAACGATCTCGAATTCGTCGGGGTGGAGTTTCAGCTGGGTGGCGGCACATTCCAAATGGTCTGCTTTCAAGTTGAAATCGGCGCTAAAGCCCCGGCTTTTTAGGTCATCAATGGCCTCCAGCAAAGAGGGAAATCGTTTCATAGCGGTAAAGATCGTTTAAAACAGGTTAGAGACCAGATCTGAAAATCCAAACATGTTCTTATTCAATTCAGTGCTTCCGCCTTATACCCGGCCTCTTGCAACGCCTGCTTTACTGCAGCAACTGCGTCGGCCGATTCCAGATCGACGGTCAATACCCTTTCCGGATCGTTCAGGTCAACCTTCCAGGCGTTAACACCTGCAGCCTTGTTCAAAAAAGGTGTCACCGTTGTAACGCAACCCATGCATTTGATGTTCGTTTTAAAACGCGCAGTTTTCATGTTATTCAAAAAATTGATGGACTATAGTTTAATTTTTCTCAGCCGGAGACTATTACTGACCACCGATACCGAACTCAGCGCCATGGCCGCTCCGGCGATCATCGGATTCAACAAAAATCCGTTTATGGGATACAAAATACCCGCGGCGATGGGGATGCCGATCACGTTGTAAAAGAATGCCCAAAACAGGTTCTGCCGGATCGTAATGACGGTTTTCTTCGACAGGCGAAATGCTGCAGGTAACAGTTGCAGATCGGATGTTAACAAGGCCATTTTGGCCGTTTCGAGGGCAATATCGGAGCCCTGCCCCATGGCAATGCTCACGTCGGCCTGCACCATGGCTTCTGCGTCGTTGATACCGTCGCCGACCATCGCCACCACTATGCCTTTTTGCTGGAGCGACTGAATAAATGCGGCCTTCTCTGCCGGCAACAGCTGACCATGGGCCGCCGAGATACCCACCTGGCGGGCAACGCTTGCAACGGTGTGCTGATCGTCACCGCTCAACAGGTATACCTGCAAACCCGCATCCAGTAGCCTTCGTACGGCATCGGCCGAAGTGGGTTTCACGGGGTCACTGACTGACAATTGCGCCAGCAATGTAGTTTCATCAGCAAAAAACAAGGCGGTTCGCGCCTGATTTTGCCATTCCACGGCCAAGGTCGCTGCCGCGCTCGATACCGGCACATGATACGTTTCCAGTAAGGCCTGGTTTCCGATGAAATACGTTTTCCCCTGAACCACGGCCCGCACGCCCAATCCGGTCATGCTTTCGAAATGGGTGATCTGGATGCAGGGGTCCGCCTGTTCCCGGAAATGATCGGCGATGGCCTCTGCCAGGGGGTGTTCGGAACGGCTTTCAATGGCGAACAGGATTTTTTCATAGTGCTGCTGCTCGGTTACCCACCAGCGCTGCCCGGTAAATTGCGGCTTGCCGGCCGTGATCGTGCCGGTTTTGTCGAGCACCACCGCCTGCACCCGGTGTGCCGTCTCCAGGCTTTGGGCATCTTTGATCAGGATGCCAAGGGTGGCGCCCCTGCCCACTCCGGCTATGATGGCCGTCGGCGTAGCCAATCCCAACGCGCAGGGACATGCGATTACAAGCACCGTGACGGCTGCCAGCAGCCCGTGGGTGAGGGCATTGGCGCCGCCAAAAATCAACCATGCGACAAACGTCAACACGGCTACTGCGAGTACCACCGGCACAAAGATTCCGGCAATTTTATCCACCTGTTTTTGCACGGGCGCTTTGCTGCCCTGAGCCTGCTGGACAGTACGGATAATTTGTGCCAACAAGGTGGCCCCGCCTACTTTTTCGGCTTTCAACTGGAAGCTGCCTTTCTGGTTGAGTGTGCCGGCGTACACCGTAGCCCCGGGCTGTTTCAACACCGGGACCGGCTCACCCGAGATCATGCTTTCGTCCACGTAGGAGCTGCCTTCCACAACTGCGCCGTCCACCGGGATCTTATCGCCAGGTTTCACCAGCAGCCGGTCGCCCAATACCACCCTGGCGATGGGCATTTCCTCCAGCGTGCCGTTATCCCGCACGCGGAACACGGTTTTGGGTTGCAGTCCCATCAACTTTTTGATGGCCGACGATGTATTGGCTTTGGCGCGTTCTTCGAGCAGTTTGCCGAGCAAAATGAAAAATACGACCACTGCCGCCGCTTCAAAATACACATGCGCTTGTAAACCGCGCGAAACCCAGAATGCCGGGTTGGCTGTATTGAATGCGCTGAACAGGAAAGCAATGCCGGTACTGAGCGCTACCAGGGTATCCATGTTCGCTTTGCCATGACGGGCTTGCTTCCAGGCATGGATAAAAAAACGGCGCCCGAACCAGAAGACGACCGGCAGCGCCAAAACCAACATAATCCATTGAACAGCAGGCAGGTGCATGAAGAACATGCCAAGTATAAACACCGGCAACGCGAGCAGTCCGGCGCCGATCGTATCGCGCCGGATTTGCCGGTATTGCGCCAGTTGTTCGGCTTGTTGTAACTCAGCGGCATTTTCTTCCTCCAAAATCAGGTCATACCCGATGGATTGTACTGCCTGCCGAATTGCCTGAGGATTGGTTTGACCCGGATCGTATTCTACCTGGAGGGTTTGACTGGCATAATTGACAGAGGCTTGCCGCACCCCTTTTTGACCGGCTACTATGCTCTCCACACTCACTGCGCAAGCGGCGCAGCTCATTTCCAACACCGGGAAGGTCTGGCTGGTCCATTTTATATCGCCCATTCTTTTTTTACTGCAAAGTTGCAGGCCGAAGTCGCCAAAACCATATCAGCATTTTGGAAAGTGTTTATACAATTTTGCCTGCCTCAAATGGCGTCCAGGTTTTTGCGCCGGGAGGCGCCAATCTGTCGGAAACTGGAGGGCGTCATACCGGTCACCTTTTTAAACTGGCTGCTCAGATGCGCCACGCTACTGTATCCGAGTTGCCAGGCTATTTCGCTGATCGTCAATTCATTATATACCAATAGTTCTTTGGCGCGTTCAATTTTTTGTTCGATATAGAATTGTTCGATCGTACGACTTTCCGTTTCGGAGAACAAGCGACTCAGGAAAGAGTAATCGCGGTGCAGGAGTTTTGGCAGGTAATCCGACAAATTCATGGGGCTCACCTCCTGTTGCTGGTGCACGTGTTGGATCAGGGCCGATTTGATTTGACTGATCATTTGCAGGCGGTGGTCGTCGAGCAGTTCGAAGCCCTGCTTTTCCAGATGTTGCCGGATCAATTCCAGGGCGCTGGCGTCCGGCGTTTGAACAACTTCTGCTTCGCCCAGCCGGATGGCTTGCACGTCGTATCCAAGCCGGGTCAATACTTCGTCAACGGCCCGGATGCATCGGTTACAAACCATATTTTTGATGTAAATCCGCATGATCTTAAAAAATTTGCCTTGCAAACATGATCAAAGCAGCGCACTTTCGGCCCTTCAAATTAGCATGTTGGGCATTTTTAAACCATTAGAACAGGATTCGAGCCAGTGATGAAATGCCAATCCCGCTCGCCATCCTTTTCTGCGCACCTGAAATAACAATGTTTATCCAGTTTTTGATTATTTTACTCGGTGTTGTATTGGTATCTTATGGCGCAAAATTGTTGGTGGAAGGAGCTTCTTCTCTGGCCCGCCGATTCCAAATTTCGGACCTGGTTATCGGGCTTACTGTTGTTTCATTCGGCACCTCGGCGCCGGAATTGGTGGTATCGGTGATTGCGGCAAAGAACGGGACGGCAGAAGTCGCGCTGGGTAATGTGATCGGCAGCAATATCGTCAACATTTGCGTGATCCTGGGGTTAACAGCCTTGCTCCATCCCCTGAAGATTCAGCAAAATACCATTTGGAAAGAGATCCCGTTCAGCCTTCTGGGGGTGATCGTTGCTTTTTTTCTCGCCAGCGATATCTGGCTGGACCATGCACCGGTTGCGGCCATCTCGCGTTCGGACGGCGCTGTGCTGTTGTGTTTTTTTGTGATTTACTTGTATTACATGTTCGAGGTAGGCCGGCTCAACCCGGCTTTTCAGGCTCCAACACCTGGTACGCAAGACAAACCGGTTTGGTTGACCCTGGGTATGACCGCCGGCGGTTTACTCACCCTGGTATTTGGCGGTCAATTCATTGTCAACGGGGCGGTAGCTATAGCCAGGCAAATGGGAGTGAGCGAAGCGATTATCGGGCTTACGCTGGTTTCAATTGGCACCTCGATCCCTGAACTGGCTACCTCGGTCGTCGCTGCCATTCGTGGCAAGGCGGATCTGGCTGTCGGTAACGTCGTGGGGTCCAACATTTTCAACATTTTCTTTATCCTGGGCGCCAGCGCTACGGTGGCCCCGTTGCCGGTTGGGCATATTACGCTCATCGATTTCGGTGTATGCGTACTCGCCACCCTGCTCATGTTTTTTGGGTGTTTCGTATCCACACCGAAGGTTTTGTATCGGATCGAAGGCGGGGCATTACTCGGATTGTACGTGGTGTATTTGGGTTGGCTGATCCGGCAGATGATCTACCCGACCTGAACCGATGTCATGGAAATGGAGCCCATTACCGTTTTGTCGTTGAAAAAGCGGACGGGTTCGTCTGCGTGTTGCAGACCCAGTACATACAATAGCGGTAGGTAATGCTCCGGGGTGGGGATGGCCAGTGCAGCCGACTTGCCCAAGGCGGAATACCGGATCATACTTTGGTGATCACCCTGACCGATCAGCGCTTTGAATCGGGTGTTCGCTTCCTCTGCCCAATCGTATTTATCCTGCGGATTGTTCCAGTTCAGCATACGGAGGTTGTGCACCATGTTTCCGCTGCCGATGATCAGTATGCCTTTGCGCCGCAAAACGGCCAGCTCACGGGCTAATTCGTAGTGCCATTGCGGGTCTTTGCCATAATCGAGGCTCATCTGGATCATCGGCACATCGGCTGCCGGGTAGATCCGGTTGACGACGGCCCAGGACCCGTGGTCGAAGCCCCATTCATAATCCAACCCAACCGTGGTTTTTTGCACCAAACCGGCTGTTTCTTTGGCCAGATCGGGGCTTCCCGGCGCCGGGTACTCCACAGCGTATAACTCTTTTGGAAATCCGCCGAAGTCATGGATGGTTTTTGGCTTTTCCATGGCGGTGACATACGTGCCGCGGGTTTCCCAATGCGCCGAGATACACAAAATGGCCTTTGGGCGGGGCAACGAATCCGCCAATGCACGCCAGCCCCTGGTGAATTCATTGTCCTCCACGGCGTTCATCGGACTGCCATGGCCGAGAAACAGGGCAGGCATCACGGTTTCTTGCGATTCCAGTTGGTCGCTCCACGCTTTCAGCGCGTGCAGGGTGGGGAAGGCGAATAATCCGAACATTGATTTCTTAATGAAGGTGGAACGGCGCATTGGTACTTTAGTGTTGAAACATCAAAATGGCGTTTAAGGTTTTGACGGTTTACTTTGCCGGCCGAGGTAGGCGCTGTAATCGGGCAAAATGACATCGTAATGCCCCTCGAAGAGGGGAGAAGTGAGGATGAAGTCGGCAGTCGCCCGGTCGCAGGCAAGCGGGATGTTCCATACTACACCCAGGCGCAGCAAGGCTTTGATATCGGGGTCGTGGGGCTGCGCTTCCATGGGGTCCCAGAAGAAGATCAGCAAATCGATTTTGCCTTCGGCGATCAGCGCGCCTACTTGTTGGTCGCCGCCCAGCGGGCCGCTGAGCAGGCAGGTGACCGGCAGGTCGAGCGCTGCGCCGAGTAAGCGGCCTGTAGTTCCCGTGGCAAGCAGGTTATGCCGAGCCAGCATGGATTTGTTGTATACAGCCCAATCGATAAGGTCGTCTTTTTTGTGGTCGTGCGCCACCAGGGCGATGCGTTTTCGTGCCGGCAGGGTTCTGGTGATGGTTTTAGCCATGGTTCATACGATTTTTTCTATTTCATAAATGGAGTTCACTTTTCCGGCAAACAGGCAATACAGCCGCGGCGTTTCGCAAAGCAGCGCGATCTCGGTTGGCCGGCCATCATCAATATAGCTCGCTTTGAGTTTCGACTTGATGGTAAAATAGGAAAACAGGGGTTCAAAATGCACCTGCCCGGCAAAATATTGCTGCATCTGCCGCAACATTTTATAGGCATTGCTTGTGGGCCGCCGTGGACATTCGGTACAAATCCCCGGCGCTTCCGGCCGGCAGCGGGGGTCTTCCGGTAGCTGGCAGTCGAATCGCGGCAAGTTGTCGTACGATATTTTGTGGTGGGTGTAAGCAACAGACGACAACGACAATAGCCCGCTCAGACCATAGGGCATGATGGAACCGAAGGGGCCGTCCATGACTGTAAGGCCCATGTTTTGAAATTCCTGCGACGTGATAAAAGCTATTTCAGAAATTTCATGCGTCAATCCCAGTTCCCGGACGCCAAAGAGCCGGTTTACCGCATTAGTAGCCGCATAGGTAGCGTTGATCACGATGGGGGCGCTGAAGATAAATGGCTCCGAATCGCTTATGGCGCCGTCCAAGGTCCATTCTTTGCCAGCCGCCCCAGCCGCCGTGATCTGAGCATTTTTAAATACGGCTATACCCGGGTGGTTTTCCACCCGGTTTCGATAGTAATCGCCCAATAAAACCGGATCGAATGAGAATTCTTCGGTCCGGTAAAGGGCCTCCAGCCGTTGAAAATTAAAGAGCGGGTGTTGTAGTATCCGCTCGCAACGCAGGTTCAGGTGCCGGCAAAAACGCTCGAATTGCAACGGATCGGTAAAAGATCCGAAGCGATCGATCGCATAATATTTTTCAAAAGCGAAGTTGACAAACGCGCGGTGTTCGGCTGTAAACCGGTCTTTGTGCTCATCGCTCATAGCTGCCGTGGCCACGCTCCGCGGGTAGTGGTAGCCCCCGTGCAAACGCGCCTGGTTGACCAGTGAGGCTTTCTGGAACAAACGGTCTTCTTTTTCCAGCAAAGCCACGTACCGACCCTGGCCAGCCAGATAGAGTGCAGCGTAGCATCCGAAAATGCCGCCTCCGATAACAATCACATCAAAGTGGTGTTCTATGGCCATTTCGCGCGCAAGATACTACGACCGGGATAGCGGTTGCCTATTCAGTCCCCAAAGAGAGGCCAGGTTGGATGCGGGGATTTGCCCGGACCCGTTGGTGTCAGGTTGGGGCGTTGGTAATTTTTTGTAAGGCGCTATAGATATCGGAATAATCGAATGTGTCCAGGTTGCGCCAGAAATCAAGGCTTTCCTCGAGTTGGCTAACCGACGAAACACCCAGCAAGATACCAGAGATGCCCGGATGCAACCCGGCATGGATCAGCCCGATCTGGTTCATGGTACGGATGGGCGGTCGCACAGCAGCAAGGTTCCATTCGGGCAGCTTCCTGTGCAATGTGGCCAGTACAGCCACCGCTTTTTCCGGGTCGCCGCCGCGCGCCAAAAATGTGCTTCCGGCCGGGTAATCGCCATCCAGTTTCATTCCGCCGGCATTGATGCCGTAGGCAAAAAACTGGTGCTGCGCGGCGGATGCGCCATGTACCAAAGGAGCATATCGGGTCAGGTCCGACTGCAGCACGTTGTGTTTGAACTGAATATGAAATACCAGCCGCATGGCCTCGTTCATCTGCGCGTACACTTCCGGGTGCCGAATGCCGGACAAACCCGGTTGAAGGCCCAATTCCTGCTCTATCCGGTGCAATGCCAACAGCGATTCCCCAATGCCGGATGCGTCATCGCGGTTGTCCCAATGCAGCATGATCGTCCGGAGATTTGGCCCGAACAAGCGCTGGTATTCCTCCGCTATCATAAATATAAAAGACGGTGCGAGGTTGATTTCCGGGGTGCGCATGTTGTTCAGGCTGCCCACTTTCATGGTAATATCCAGGTCGGTCAGGCCTTGCGCCCGCACATATTCGAGCAGGATTTTTTCCGAAGCCCGGAAGTCTCCC
>JBGARJ010000053.1:0-40053 GCA_044230315.1 Saprospiraceae bacterium | reverse complement strand
AAGGCATGCGCTTTACCCAGTGTTATGCCGGCTCGACCGTTTGCGCCCCGTCCCGGTCGGTGTTGATGACGGGCCTGCACACCGGCCACACCACGGTGCGCGGCAATAATGGCGTCGGCGGGGTTGTAGGGCTCGGCGGAGCGCCGGGCCGGGTGCCCCTGCTGGACCGGGATACCACGATCGCCGAAGTGCTGAAACTTGCCGGTTACACGACGGGTATGGTGGGCAAATGGGGCTTGGGGGAACCAGGCACGGATGGCCTGCCCAACAAGCAGGGGTTTGACGAATTCTTTGGATTCCTCAACCAGCGACGGGCGCATTCCTACTACCCCGACTACATCTGGCGGGATACCAACCGGGTCATCCTCGAAGGCAATCAACACGGCGGGCGAAAAACGTACGTCCACGACCTGTTCACCGACGCAGCTCTCGGGTTCATGCAACGGCATAAAAACGAACCGTTTTTTCTCTACCTCCCGTACACCATTCCACACGACGACTATGAAATCCCCGACCTGGGGGTGTATGCCGACAGTACCCATTGGACCGCCGAAGAGCGGATATACGCCGCCATGGTGACCCGTTTGGACGGCGATGTCGGGCGGATCCTGAAGCGCCTCCGGGATTTGGCTCTGGATTCCAATACGATCGTCTTTTTTTGTTCCGATAACGGCGCCGCCCGGTTATGGGAAGGGCGGTTCAACAGTTCCGGGCTGTTGCGCGGGCGCAAGCGCGACCTGTATGAAGGGGGAATTCGCGCGCCGATGATCGTCCGGTACCCAGGAAAGGTACCTGCGGGCGTTGAGAATGATTTCCCGTGGTATTTCCCCGATGTGCTGCCCACCCTTGCCGCGTTGGCCGGCACGCCACTACCAACCAGATTGGACGGCATTAGCATCCTGCCGGAACTGCAACCGGGTAAATCTGCCTGGAAACACCCGCAGCGCAGCCTGTATTGGGAATTTTACGAATTGGGTTTTCAGCAGGCGGTGCGCTGGAAAAACTGGAAAGGCGTCTGGCTGTCAGCTGAAAAGGGCTGGGAGCTGTATGATCTCGATGCCGACCCGGCGGAAAGCCGCGATTTGGCGGGCGCCTATCCGGACACGGTTGCGGTGCTGTCCACCATCGCCGCAAAGGAGCATACCCCCTCGCCGTATTTCCCAAAATGACGCTTTTTAATCCCGCGGATTCACATGAAAAAAGCAACCCATACGGAGTACAAATACGACCGCGAGGCGCTCACCGGGCTCGCAATTTTGCTGTTGATCAACGCCGGCCTCCCCGAAGAACGTTCCCGGGTGGTGGCGGAAACCCTGGTGGAAGCCGATCTGATGGGCCATACGACCCATGGGCTTGCGCTCCTTCCGGCCTATTTGAACGAATTGGAGACCGGCGCGATGACCAAATACGGGGAGCCGGAGGTGGTCCGTGACCTGGGCGCTACCGTAATTTGGGACGGCGGCTATCTGCCGGGCCCCTGGCTCCTGCACCAGGCGATCGGGCTGGCCATCCGGCGCGCCGGCGAACATCCGGTGGTTACCATCGTGATCCGCAAAAGCCATCATATCGCCTGCCTGGCAGCCTACCTGGAGCGGGTGACGCAGCAGGGGCTTATCCTTTTGCTCAGTTGTTCCGATCCGGCAAACAAAACGGTGGCGCCTTATGGCGGCCTGCACGCGGTGTACAGTCCCAACCCCATTGCCGCGGGCATTCCGACTTCGGGCGACCCGATCCTGTTCGATATCAGTACCGCCGCAACGGCCAATGGCCAGGTGGTCCAAAAATATCAGGCGTGCGTGCTGCTGCCCGCTCCCTGGCTTTTGGACCGCCATGGCCAGGCGACGGCCGACCCCGCTGCCTTTTTTGACGACCCGCCGGCGACTATTTTACCGCTCGGCGGCCTGGATACCGGCTACAAAGGATTCGCCTTAGGCCTCCTGGTAGAGGCACTGACCAACGGCCTGAGCGGCTACGGCAGAGCCGAAAACCCCGCCCGCTGGGGGGCTTCGGTAATGCTCCAGGTCATCAACCCGGAAGCGTTTGGCGGCGCCGGCTATCTCAAAAAAGAAATGACCCGGCTCGTGGAGGCGTGTCTGGCCGTTCCGGCCATGCCGGGCGGCGCACCGGTGCGGATTCCCGGAAGTAAGGCGCTTGCCCTGAAGCAGGCGCAGACTGAACATGGCGTGGCCCTGCCGGCAGCCGTCGTCCGGGCTTTGGAGGAATGCGCCTCGAAATACGGAGTCGGCATGCCCGAACAGATAAACGCCCAAGGATGAAACGCAGAAAAAAGAAGCGATTATGAACGATTTAAGCGCCTTTCCCGCGATCCTGTTTCTGACGCTGATCATGGCGTGCACGCCCGGTAAAAAAGCGGAAACTGCCGGTGGCGCCAGTACTTTCCGGTTCGACTTCGGCTCAGGGAAATTAGCCGCCGGGTACACCCGGGTGGTGCCGGATATGATCTTCAGCCAGGAACGCGGGTATGGTTTTTACGCCGGTTCACAACTCGAAGCGGTGAACCGGGGCGGCCCGGATGCCCTGCAAGCCGATTTTTGCACCAGCGCCAAACCCTTTTATTTTGCGGTGCGGGTGCCCGAAGGCAATTACCAGGTCAGGATTATACTGGGCGACCGGGCGGCAGAAACCCAAACTACGGTGAAAGCCGAATCCCGCCGCCTCATGCTGAAAGCGGTAACGACGCAGCCCGGAATGTGCGCTACCCGCCGCATCACCGTGAATGTGCGGAACAAGGTCGTTCGCCCCGGGCAGGCGGTCGGCTTAACCGCGCGCGAAACCAAACACCTGAATTGGGACAATCAGTTGACCCTTGAATTCAGCGGCGCCCGGCCCGCCGTTTGTGCGATCGAAATCAAGCCGGCAAAAAACATTCCGACGGTTTACCTGGCCGGCAATTCCACGGTTACCGATCAGAAAACCGAGCCCTGGGCGTCCTGGGGCCAGATGCTGCCGTGTTTTTTTAAGCCCGGGAAAATTGCCGTCGCCAACCATGCCGAATCGGGCGAGTCGCTGAAGAGATTTGAGGCGGAAAACCGGCTCGACAAAATAGTAAGCACCCTGAAGGCCGGCGACTACCTGATGATCCAGTTCGGGCATAACGATCAAAAACCGGAGAGCAGCGCCTATGTGGCGCCATTCACCGGGTATAAAGAACACCTGCGTATCTTTATCGATGCTGCCCGGGAAAAGGGCGCTTTTCCGGTGCTCGTCACGCCCGTGCAGCGCCGGACCTTTGATGCACAAGGCAAAATCATCAACTCCCACGGGGATTATCCGGAGGCGATGCGCCAGCTTGCCCGCGAAACGGGCGTGCCGCTGATCGACCTGAACGCCATGAGCCGGCAGTTATTCGAGGCGATGGGGCCCGAGGCTGCCAAAAAAGCGTTTGTGCACGTTCCGGCCGGCACTTTTCCCGGCCAGGCAGAAGCGCTGGCCGACGACTCGCATTTCAGCACTTACGGCGCCTATGAACTGGCCAAATGTATCGTGCAGGGCATAAAAATCAATAAAATCGGCCTCGCCGCCTATTTGCTGGATGATCTGCCGGATTACGATCCCGCCCATCCTGCGCCGTTTGCCGACTGGCATCTTCCGCTTAGCCCGAACCTGGTGGAAGAAACGATGATGAGCAATTGACGGAAGGCGCGCTTCCACGGGCTCAAATTGCGCCGGAACCATTCAGAACAAAAACGACCTATCGATATGAAATTTGTACACCTCTTCTTTGCGATCCTGTTCCCGGCGGCAGCGCCGCTCTTTTTACCCGCACAAACCGGCGCCTGCGGGACGCTCATCGTCAATACCGACCTGGGCAGGGATACCATCAGCCGCCATATTTACGGCCACTTTTCCGAACACCTCGGGCACTGCATTTACGGCGGATTTTATGTCGGGGAAATCAATACGGCCATCCCCAACATCCACGGTGTTCGAACCGATGTGATCGATGCGCTAAAAGCCTTGAAAATCCCCAACCTCCGCTGGCCCGGCGGCTGCTTCGCGGATACCTACCACTGGAAAGACGGTATCGGGCCCAAATCGGCTCGACCGAGCATGGTCAATACCTGGTGGGGCGGCGTTACGGAAGACAACAGTTTCGGGACGCACGATTTTCTGGACATGTGCGAACTGCTCGGCGCGGAGCCTTACCTCTCGGCCAACGTCGGCAGCGGCACCGTGCAGGAACTGAGCGAATGGATTCAATATGTGAACCACCCGGGGAAAAGCCCGATGGCGGAGCTGAGGCGAAAAAATGGCCGGGACCAGCCCTGGCGGGTAAAATATTGGGGTATCGGCAACGAAATGTGGGGTTGCGGCGGGCATATGACCCCTGAATACTACGCCAATGTGTACCGGCAGTACGTCACCTTCATGTCCGACTGGACGAATACCGGCGGCATGTTTCGCATTGCCTCCGGCGCCGGCGGCGACAACTACCACTGGACGGAGGTGCTCATGCGGGATATTCCGCACAGCATGCTGGATGCCGTTGCGCTCCACCATTACTCCGTGATCGACTGGAAAGCCAAGGGATCGGCGACAGAATTTTCGGAAGCGCAGTATTTCACGATCCTGAAAAAGGCCCTCGACATGGAGGAACTCATCCAGAAGCACACGACTATCATGGACCGCTACGACCCCCAAAAGCGGGTCGCGCTGGTGGTCGATGAATGGGGCGGCTGGTACGATGTGGAACCCGGTACGAATCCCGGTTTTTTGTTCCAGCAAAACACCATGCGCGATGCCATGATCGCCGCAACGACGCTCAACATTTTCAACAACCACTGCGACCGGGTGCGCATGGCCAATCTGGCGCAGACCATCAACGTCTTGCAGGCGGTGATCCTGACCGATTCGCAGAAGATTCTCCTGACGCCGACCTACCACGTCATGCGCATGTATAACGTGCACCAGGACGCCCTCCTGCTGCCGGTCGATTTGCAAAATTGCGACTACCGGATGGACAACGCTACCCTGCCCGCGCTTTCCGCCTCGGCGTCGAAAGATAAAAACGGCGTGGTGCATATTTCCCTGGCCAATATCGATTCCAGGGTCTCCCGCACGGTTTCGGTTGAATTGCGGGGCATGGCCGTTCGGGGCGTGACGGGTGAGATACTGCACGCCGGGAGTATTCAGGATCACAATACCTTCGACCAGCCCGATAAGGTCAGGCCGGTTTCTTTTCGTCAGTTCCGGCAAACGGGCAATATGATCGAGGTGGAATTGCCGCCATTTTCGGTCGTGGTGTTGGCCATAAACAAATGATCCCGGATCAATACGGACAGCGAGTCAAATGCACCGAGCAGTACCTGATTTGCGGTACAAAAAATCCGGGAAAAACCAAAAAATATTTACGGCGGACGAACACCAGGAATTGAGCAAAAAATGATACCTTTGCCAAAGCATTGATAAACAGTGCCTTGCGGGATTAGCTCAGTTGGTAGAGCGCTAGCTTCCCAAGCTGGAAGTCGCGAGTTCGAGTCTCGTATCCCGCTCGAAAACCAGGGACAAAGCCGTCTCAACATGTCGTGCCGCCCGTTTGGCGGGAAAAGCGCCGGCACGTTGAGGCGGCTTTTCTGTTGCAGCCGGTTTAGCGCGCTGCGGCGCAAATTTTACGCGCGCAGGCCTTGCCGGACCAAAAACTCGCCTTACATTTCGGAGAGCAGGGAACTACGGCCCATCGCGGCGTTCTGTCCCTGACCATGGTTTAATTTTATCGCTCCCCCTGGAGTACGCGCATGACCCGCCTGAAAAAAATGCTCTGGACCGCGGCAAAAGGTACCGGCATCACCATAACCGGCCTCTTGCTCCTGCTGTTCGTTTTGCCCATCGTTTTCCCCGGCACCGTAGCCGAACAAATCAAAACCTGGACCAACGAAAGCATCGACGGCCGGCTGGATTTTTCCAAAACCCGGCTCTCGTTTTTCGAACACTTCCCCTCGCTCACGCTCACGCTGTACGATTTTTCCCTCACCGGCGCCGCGCCCTTCGCCAACGATACCCTGCTGGCCGGCAAAGCGCTCAGTTTCGGCCTCGACCTGGCCTCCATTTTCAAGGAAACCCTGGAAGTCAACACCTTCTACATCGACGACGCCCGCATCAACGTGCAGGTGGATGAAAAAGGCGAGGCCAACTACAACGTCTACAAAGGCAGCCCCGATACCAGCACCGAATCCGACAGCAGCAATACCCGGCTCAAGATAGCCGGCATCTTCTTCCGGCATTGCCATCTGACCTACAACGACCGCTCGCTGCCCATGCTAGTCGAAGCGGAAGATTTCAACTACGAAGGCCGGGGCGACCTCGCCAACAGTCAGTTCGACCTGCAATCGAACATGCGGGCCAAAAGTTTCGATTTCGTGTACGACGGCACCGCCTATTTCCTCCACCGGAGACTGGAAGCCGATCTGCTGACCGGTATCAACACGGCCTCCCTGGTGTTCCGGTTTTCCAAGAATAAACTGTTGATCAACCAACTGCCCGTCGATTTTTCCGGCGACATGGCCATTCTCAAAGACGGGTACGACATCGACCTGAGCGTCGTGTCAGGCACCACCGATTTCGGCAATATCTTCTCGGCGCTGCCCCCCGAATACGACCAGTGGTTTGCCGACACCCGCTTCAGCGGCCGCTCCCAAATTAAAGTGGCACTCAAAGGCAAGTACCGGGCCGCCACGGCGCAGGCCCCCGACCTCACGCTGCAACTCTGGGTGCACGACGGCTCGATCCGCCACAGCAAAGCCCCCGCGCCGCTCGAACATTTTTGGGTGAACGCCACCGTGCAAATGCCCGGCCTCCAACCCGACAGCCTGGCCCTGCGCCTCGATACGTTGAACTTCGACCTGAACGGCGCCCCGACGCGGCTTACGCTGTTCACAAAAGGCCTGGATCAACCTCATATCAAAACAAGCTTGGACAGCCGGCTCGACCTCGGTATGCTCCACAGCGCGCTCGGGCTTTCGTCGGTCGATCTGCGCGGCCAGTTCAACCTCCAACTCCAGGCCGACGGCGTTTACCGGAGCCGCCGGAACCCGGCCGACTCCAGCACCCGGGTCATCGCCATCCCGGCGTACCACCTCGATGCGGGGCTGCAAAACGGGTATTTCAAATACGCCGACCTTGAACTGCCGGTACAGGACCTGTTCGCCCACTTGCAATCGGCCTGCACTACGGGCAAATGGCAGGATATCACCCTCACGCTCGATTCGCTGCGCGCGGCGCTCGGCGGCGGCCGGGTGGCCGGTAACCTCGCGGTCAAAGGCCTGGCCAAAAGCGCCGTAGCCGCCAACCTGCAGGCCGATCTCCAATTGGAAGACCTCGCCCGCGCCTTCCCCATGCAAGGCTACGCCCTCGGCGGCGCGCTCAGCGCGACCATCCAGACCAACGGCGTGCTCGATACGGATAAAAAATTGTTTCCGCCAACAACGGGCACGCTGCAACTGAAAAACGGCGTGCTGAAAACGCCGTACTACCCGAAACCCATCGAACAACTGGAGGTGAACGCTACCCTCAACGGCAAGAACGGCGCCTATTCCGACTTGTCGCTCCAACTCCAGCCGCTGGCCTTTGTGTTCGAGCAACAGCCGTTCAACCTGCGGGCCAATTTCCAGAATCCCGACAACCTGCGGTACGAGATCAACGCCAACGGCACGCTCGACCTGGGCAAAATTTACCAGGTATTTGCCATGAAAGGCTACCAGGTGACCGGTTTGCTGCAGGCCAACCTCAGCGCGCAGGGCACGGAGGCCGATGCCAGCGCCGGCCGCTACGACCGGCTCCGCAACAAGGGCACGCTGCGGCTCGTCAACCTGGAACTGCACAGCGACGACTACCCCGACCCCTTCTTCCTGCCCGGCTGTACGCTGCGCTTCGATCAGGACAAAGCCTGGCTGACCGACGCCCTGCTCCGCTACCGCAAAAACGCGTTCACCCTGAACGGCTACGCCCAAAACTTCATCGGTTATGCCCTGGGCAACAGCACCCTGAAAGGCGAATTGAGCGTCAGCAGCCCCCGCGTGGTGATCGACGACTTCATGGCCTTCGCCCCGCCGGCCAGCCCGGCGAAACCCGCGGCGGCAGCGGCAAAAGCGCCGGCGGCCGGCGTGGTACTGCTGCCAAAGGACCTGGACCTTACGCTGCGAGTCGCCGCCGAGTCGGTCATATACGGCCAAACGCAGCTTCAGCAGTTCGGCGGTGCACTGACCCTGCAAAACGGGCAATTAGCGCTGGAACAAACGCAGTGCACGGTTGCCGGGGCCACGCTCCGCCTCGAAGGCCAGTACAAACCCCAGAGCCCGCGCAAAGCCTCCTTCGGGCTCCAGTTCCGGGCCGATTCTTTCGATGTAAAACGGGCGTACGACGAGGTGCCGCTGTTCCGCGAAATGGCCAGCGCCGCCGAAAAAGCCAGCGGCCGCGTCTCGCTGCAATACGAACTCCAGGGCCGGCTCAACGACCGGATGGAACCCGTATACCCCAGCATCAAAGGCAAGGGCTTTATCCGCTTGGAGCAAGTGAAAGTGCAGGGGCTGAAACTGTTCGGCGCCGTGAGCAAAGCCACCGGCAAAGACGAGATCAACAACCCCGACCTGAAAGCCGTGGTGCTCAAATCGTCGATCGCCAACAACATCATCACGCTCGAACGCACCAAAATGAAAGTGCTCGGTTTCCGCCCCCGCATCGAAGGCCAAACCTCGCTCGACGGCCGGCTCAACCTGCGCTTCCGCCTGGGCCTCCCGCCCTTCGGCGTGCTGGGTATCCCCATGACCATCACAGGCACCTCCGACAACCCGGTGGTGGAAATTCGCAAAGGCAAAGAAGCGGATGAATTGGAAGAACAGGCGGATGAGGACGAGGAACAGCAGTGAATTGTTTTTCTACATTTGGCCTTTGGTTTTTCACCATGAAGGCGCCGAATCACGGAGATACAATTGATTTACAACATGCTATCTGCGCCTCCCTGGTAAAAAACCTCCGCAACGCACCACGCACCGGCATGAAAAATTTTTCCTTCCCGACCGCCTACTCGGTCTTAATGATCATCGCCGTGGCGGTGGCCCTTCTCACCCGGGTCATCCCCGCCGGCCGCTTTGACCGCCTGCAGTACGACAAAGACACCCAGCGGTTTTTGCAGACCACCCAGGACAGCACCCGGGCCTACCCGGCCGAACAAGCCACCCTCGACCGGCTCGGCATCCGTATACCGCTGGAAAAATTCACCGGCGGCAGCATTTATAAGCCCGTGGCCATACCCGGCACCTACCAGCGGCTCCCCGCCCGCCCGCAAGGCCTGGTCGCCCTGATCCAATCGCCCCTGCTGGGCATCATCGACGCCATCGACGTCATTTTATTTGTGCTGATCCTCGGCGGGTTTATCGGCGTGGTGCACCGCAGCGGCGCTTTCGACGCCGGCGTCGCCTGGATGGCGGCGCGGCTGAAGGGCCGCGAAATGCTGCTGATCCTGGTGATCACGATCCTCATCGCCATCGGCGGCACCACGTTTGGAATGGCGGAGGAAACCATCGCGTTTTACCCTATTCTGGTGCCGGTGTTCCTGGCGGCTGGCTACGACGCCATGGTGGCCCTGGCGGCCATCTACCTCGGCTCCTCGATCGGCACCATGGCCTCCACCATCAACCCGTTCTGCTCGATCATCGCCTCCAACGCCGCCGGCATCAACTGGACCACGGGGCTGACCGGCCGCACGGTGATGCTGGTGCTCGGCACGCTGATCTGCCTGTGGTACATCATCCGCTACGCCGAACGCGTCAAAAAAGACCCCGCCCGCTCGCTGATCTTCGACCAGAAAGCGTCGATCGAGCGCCTGTTTTATCAGCCCGACAAGGCCGCGTCGCCCGGGTTTACCGGCCGGACGCGCCTGATCCTGCTGGCGTTCGTGGCTTGTTTTGCGTTGATGATCTACGGTGTGTCGCGGCTCGACTGGTGGTTTCTGGAGATGACCACGGTGTTCTTCGTAGGTGCGATCCTCATCGGTTTTATCGCAGGAATCGGGGAAAAAAACTTCGTTTCGGCGTTTACCAAAGGCGCCAGCGACCTGTTCAGCGTGGTGCTGATCATCGGCATCGCGCGGGGCGTCACGATCCTGATGGATAAAGGCCTGATCAGCGACACCCTGCTCCATTATTCGAGCCAGGCGGTCGACGGCATGCCCAAGGGGCTGTTTATCAACGTGTTGTTTTATTTGTACGCCGGTCTGTCGTTTTTTATCTCCTCCTCCTCGGGCATGGCAGTGCTCACCATGCCCATCATGGCCCCGCTGGCCGACGTGGTGGGTATCGGCCGCGAACGGGTGGTGGATGCGTATATGTACGGGCAAGGCCTGTTCGCGTTCATCAACCCCACGGGCCTGATCCTGGCCTCGCTGGCGATGGTAGAGGTCGGTTTCAACAAATGGCTGAAGTTCGTAATGCCGCTGGTGCTTATCCTCGCTGTTTTGACCATGTTGGTGCTGACGGCGAGCATTTTGTGATACCGGCGTTGACAGGATTGCTTCGCCGCGTTAAATTGGACTGGTATTACAGTACCTGCAGAATTTAACACAGCGAAGCAATCCGGTCTGTCCGGTGCTACATCGCGCCCAGTTGCTTGAGGTATTTCTCCGAGTTGGCTTTTACGGCGGGCGGCGGGTTCAGGCTAAGCGATTTCTTGAAATTCTTGACCGCATTTTCCTTGTCGCCTTTCAGTGCGTAGGCTTCGCCGAGGCTGTCCCAGGCGTTGGCGCTGTCGGGATGGCGTTCGGTGTTGAGGGCCAGCATCTTGATCGCTTCGTCCATCCGTTTTTCATTGATCAGCTGGTAGCCGTATTGGTTGAGTTCGGCTTCGTTGGCCAGTTCGATGGCTTTTTGCTGTGTGGTTTCCGCGTCGGCCGTTTTGCCGGTGGCGCGAAGCAGGTCCGCTTTCACGTTGAGGGTGGCGAAGGCCGGGTGCTGGGTGACGGCCTGGTCGGCCCAGGCCAGGCCCTGTTCCAGGTTGACCTTGTTTTGCAGCGCATAGGCGGCGGCGGTAGAGTATCCCTGCCAGTTGAAGCCCGTAACGCCTTTTAGTTCTTCGGCGGCATTGGCCATCACGATATCGTCGACGGAGAATTCGATCCGGACCGGAAACTGTTTCTTTTCCCAGTTGAGCACCAGCTCGCCGCTGTTTTTGGTCAGGTTGATCACGTCGTAGGTCAGCAGTTCGGTGAACGGGATCGTGCGCAACTGGATCTTGGCGCGGAGCTGGTCGCGGGCAGGGTCGTACCAGAAACTGCCCCAGGAGCGGCTGTCTTTGGACAGGATGACCTCGCCGCTGTCGTCTTTATTGATCACGAAAAACAGGCCGTAGCGGCCAGCCGGTACGGCCTGGCCTTCTACTTTTACGTCGTGGGAAAACTCGATGACCGTGTTTTCATTGGCGCCGGCCCGCCAGGGGGCCGACTTGCCCGCTCCGAAGTTCTGGACGTTGTAGCCGTAAGGCACCAAGGCGCCCCAGATGTCGCGGCCCCGTACGGCCGGCCGGGAATACGACACAGATACGGTGGAAATGCCGATTGTTTGCGACATGGACGCCGCCGGGCTGGGCGTGCGCGGCGCGGTGATGCCCTGGGCAAAGGCCGCGGCCGACAAGAGGACGGCGGAAAAGAGGGAAGCAAAGCGGAGGGAAATTGTTTTTTTCATAGGTAGAACCTTTTTAAGTGTATTGATCTGGCACTGCAAGCGCTTGCGGATCGTCGATACCGGCCGGGACCGGCAGTGGCGCCGCGTGGCGCAAGCCTGTCACATAATTGCAAAATCGGCCCATGATACCGGCTGTTTCTCGACGAACCGGGACCGGCAGGCAGTGAACTGCCCGCATGGGGTACCCGACGAACGCAGGGGAAAGGCCCGCTGCTATAGCTCAGTGAATACACGGGCCAAAATAACTCCTAGGTCTACACATGTTATCCTGCTCGCCTGCGCGCCGGATTTACCCCAAACACGCTGCGGCAGCGATACAGATCGAACATGCCGGCATCCCCCTGACCGCCTGTATTTTTGATGCAAACGGGCGCCTGCTGCTGCAAAGCAAACTTCCGCCGGGCGAATCCCATTTGCCACCGGACAACCTGCCCGGGGGGTACTGCTGATAAGCCTGAACACGAAACCGATGTTTTTTGGGCAAAGTGATCCGGGAATGAGTGCCCGGGACCATGGATGACCTGCACCCGAAGCAAGGAAACGGAGGGGAAATAAAACAGACAGGGTCAACAAGATTGTCGGGGCTTTATTATTGAATATCAATAAGTTAAAATCCCGATAATCTTGTTGACCCTGTCCAATTTATTTCCACCGGGGGCAAATATTCGAAGTTGTCGGACTGCACTACTCCACCACCAGCCCCATCCGGCTCGAACTATACGCGATGAAATACCCGAGGGCGCCGCCTTGCCAGTTGGTGGTCGGGTTGCCCGGCGCGGTGTCGACATTTCCGGACAGAATGGGCGCCAGGGTGTAATAGAAATTGTAGGCTGCTTCGTCGATGCTGCGCAATTCCACCTCCAGTTGGTCGCCCGGTTCGTAGAGGTTGTTAAGGGCCCATTTGACGTTGTTGCCGTCGAAGTACTTGTCGTCGAAGTACTGCAAGTCCTGCTCCAGCGAATCATTGGCGGTCACCAGCACGCGGTAAAAATTATGTTCGTCGGTCCGGTCATCAAACTGGAGATACACTTCCCGGTTGTTGCCTTCGCCCGGCAGGCTGATCTCTTTGAAACTCAGGTGCTGCAGGTCGGTTACCTGGGGCAGCATGCTCGTTGCGGTGAAGGTCTCACCGTCGTGGAGCACCTGCAGGGTGTAGGTTTTGCCGGCTACGGCTTGCACCTCGGCCAGATAACGGCCGCTGCCGGCGGGAGTCAGGGCGATGGTTTCGCCGCTGCCGTCGGACAGGGTCACAGCCGCGTCGTCGAAGTAGACGGTCGGGGCGTCGCTGAAATAGCCCTTGGTTTGGTACACCCGCACCTGGAAAAGGTGGTCGCCTTCCTGCAAATTGGCTTCGATGACGGTTTTGGGATCGGCGCTGTTCAGGTCGACGTCGATTACCTTTTCACAGGAGGAGACCAGTAACCCCAGCGCGCCGACAGCGATATACAAAGACATGGATTTTACAGACATGGTATTTGATTTTATAGCGTGATCTTAGAATTTGAAGTTCCAAGTTGCCGAAGGTATCCAGCGGAACAAGGCAATCTGGGTGGCTTGGTTTTGTTGGGGGTTGTCGTCTTTGGGGGCAAAATTGACCGCATACACGTTCTGCCGTCCGTACGTGTTGTACACGGAAAAGTTCCAGCTGGATTCGAACCGCTTGGTTTTGCGCACCACAAAGGTGGCGCCGAGGTCGAGGCGGTGGTAACTGGGGAAGCGGTATCCGTTGCGTTCGGTGTAGTACGGAATGCTCCGGTCTTCAAATTGGTAGGTGCCCGAAGGGAAGGTCGCGGCGTCGCCGGTGTTGAACACCCAGGTCGCCGAAACTTGCCAGCGGCTCGACAGGTCGTACATGCCCACAATGGCCAGGTCGTGGATGCGGTCTTGCCGTGCAGGATAAGCAGCACCGTCGTTGACGGCGTCGAATTCCCGCAGGGTGCGCGACAGTGTATAGCTGACCCAGCCGGTGAGGCGGCCTCGGTTTTTACGCAACAGCAACTCCACACCGTAGGCTTTGCCTTTTCCATACACCAGTTCGGACTCCACGGTTTTGTTGAAAAACAGGTCGGCGCCGTTGCGGTAGTCGATCAGGTGATCCATGCGTTTGTAGTAGGTTTCCACCGACAATTCGAACATATTGTCGGCAAAATTGCGGAAGTATCCGAGCGCCACCTGGTCGGCCACCTGCGGTTCGATGTTGTTGGTGCTCGGCATCCAGATGTCGGTCGGGGTGCCGGTTGTCGAGTTCGACAGCAGATGCATATACTGAAGGTTGCGGTTGACGGAGGCTTTAATGGAACTGACCGCGTTCAGTTGGTACCGAAGCGACAGTCGCGGTTCCCAGCCGCCGTACTGCCGGATGCTTTCCCAATCGCCGTACTGTTTTTTGCTGGCCACGTCGCCGTCGGCATCGAACGTATAGGCCGTGCCGGCGCCCATGTAATCAAACCAGGAATAGCGCAGGCCGGCTTCCACGCTCAGGCGGGGGCTGACCGTCCACTCGTCCTGCAGGTAGGCGCTGCCCTCGAGGGCAAACTTGTCTTCCAGCACCATCGAGTTGAAACTGCTGCCGGAGCCGGTTTCGATCCGGCCGGGCGTAAAGCGGTGGTGAATCAGGTTGGCGCCGAATTTCACCATGTTCGATTCGTTCAGGAACCAACCGAAATCTTCCTTGAAATTGAGGTCGCGGATCCCTGAATTGATCGACAAGGTGGAACTCGAGTCGGCAGTCAGGTGGATGTCGTAATTGTAGTCGCTGAAAATGAGCGAGGTGTTCGAAAACAGTTTTTCGCCGTACAGGTGGTTCCAGCGCAGGGTAGCCGTGGCGTTGCCCCAGTCGAAGCCAAAGAGGTCGCGCAGGCCGAAGTTATCGCGGCCGAAGTAGCCCGACAGGAATACGCGGTCGCGGTCGCCCAATTGGTAATTGGCCTTCATATTGAAATCGTAGAAATACAAATGGCTCTTGCGGATGCTTTCTGTTTTCGACAGTTTAAGGAACATATCGGCATAGGTCCGCCGTCCCGACACCATAAAGGAGCCTTTTTCGGGCACGATCGGCCCTTCCACTGTCAACTTGGAGGCGATGAGCCCGATGCCACCCGACACGCCGAATTGTTTGTTGTTGCCTTCTTTCATCCGGATATCCAGCACCGAAGCAGCCCGGCCGCCGAATTCCGCGGGCATGTTGCCTTTGTACAGCGTGACGTCTTTCAGCGCATCGGAGTTGAACACCGAGAAGAAACCCAGCAGGTGGGAGGCGTTGTACACGGGCGCTTCATCCAGCAGGATGAGGTTTTGATCGGCTGCACCGCCGCGCACAAAAAATCCGGTGTTGCCTTCGCCGGCCGATTTGACGCCCGGCAGCAGTTGGATGGTCTTCAGAATGTCGGGTTCACCAAACAGTACCGGCACCGATTTGATGTCTTTGGGTGAAAGCCGGATCACGCCCATTTCGTTTTTCGAGACATTCTTATCGTCGCGTTCGCCTTTGATCTCCACTTCGGCCAACTGGGCGGCGCCGGCGTTCATCTGGATGTTCAGCGTTTGGTTGTCTTTCGTCAGGTCAACCGGATTTTCCGAAGTTTCGTAGCCCATATAGGCGACGCGGATGGTGTACCGGCCTGCCGGGATGGACAAGGCGTAAAAGCCGTACGTATTGGAGGTGATGCCGGTGCCCGGAAGTTCTTTTATCGTGATGGTCGCCCCGATCAGGTCTTCGCCGTTGGCAGCGTCTTTGATGCTGCCGCTCACGGTGTTTTTCTGGGCCTGGATGCACCAGGGCAATCCAAGTAAAAAGATCCAGAGCAGCTGCTGAAGGCAGTTGTTCGTTTTCATCGCTTATAATGGTTTTAGAATAGTGAACAGTGTAAAACAAGCGGCATACCGCAGCAGCATACGCCGTGGAAGAAAGGCCGGATACAGGCCTGTACATCCGTAATAAATTCAGAGAGGAGAGCAATTCATTGGGGAGTACTTATTGTTGGTATGCTGCGTTTGACAGGGTTAAATCCGGAAAGGTTACAGTAGATTATGAATATTTTCAATTCCGGACTATTATTTATTATTTCGTTGAAATATATCCTCCGGGAAATGCAGTTCCGGTTTATCCAAAACTACAAGATGAAGGATTGAGCAAGTCGTTTTTCAATAGAAGTGATGGTTTTTCCAATATTTTCTATCGCTTTTGAATAGGTTTCTATGCCGTGACCCACATTATTAAACGTAATGATCGCTTTCAGGGCCTTTATCCGCGCCTTGGCATGTTCGATAGAAACAGTATTGGGAAACAAGAGGTCCTGATCGCCCAACAACAAATAGACGTCGGTCCTTACCTGCTCCAACTCCTCACGCATATAGTAAGGCTTTTGGGTGCGGTCGCAGTAGCGTCGCAGGGCGAAGCGTTCGTATTCGATGACCAGCCGTTCGCCTGTGTGGGATAACTGATGCACCGGCTTGCAAAACACAGCCTTGTCCAAAAACCGGGCGATATTTTTCCGGGTGGGCAAAACGACTGGCAACAGATTGTAAAACAAGTTTTTAGCCGAAAGCGAAAAAGGCTGCAAGCAGCCTGGGTTGAGCAAAAAAACAGCCTTTACTTTTTCAGGGGCGACGATGCACAGTTTGAGGGCAACCAGGCCGCCGAATGAAGCGCCGGCGATATACGCATGTTGTAAATTCAGGCGGTCGAGCAGTTCGGAAGCCCA
Source organism: Saprospiraceae bacterium (assembly GCA_044230315.1). Classification (GTDB taxonomy): domain Bacteria; phylum Bacteroidota; class Bacteroidia; order Chitinophagales; family Saprospiraceae; genus M3007. Next base: position 23,660 of record JBGARJ010000053.1, on the reverse strand, counting down.
GTGCCCGAAGCCGGCCGACCTGATATCCGGGGTGTTTCCGGCACTCGGGTTGGGCAATCCGTTGGTTTCGACGAGGAAAACGCGCAGGTCGCGGCCCAGGTGGTCCAGCCCTTTGTCAAAATCCCAGAACAGGGCGGAGGTGCGGGCGCCCGGGAATATGACCAGCGATTCCCGCGCCGTATCGGTAGTATTCAGCCCCCAGACATAGGTTTTGCCGAGTGATGTTGGCACCTCGATCCGCTCGTAGGTCCTGCCGTTGTGCATTTCCAGTGCGGAAACCCACTTTTCAAACCAGTTGAGATCTTTTGCCGGGTTTTTGAAATATGATCTTCTAGCAATTTGCATAGCTATAGTGGTTGCATTTGGGTTGCAGCACCACCCTTTTCAGGTTTTCAAACATTTGATAGTGGGCCTTTTTGATTTTTGCCATCAATAGTTTCCGGGCAACCAAAGTTCCTGTTATTTCTATCTTTTCGACAATAAAACATTGTTTATTCGAGTATTCAAAAGTAAAATTCAGTTTTATCCAAAGCCCTTTTTGCACTTCCGATTCCATAGACACCGATTCATTGACAGCGTCGTTGGTAAGGGTCACCCCGTATTGAAACCGATACTGGAAAAACAAGAAGTTAGTGGTTTCGTAAAAAACGAAATGGCGGTCATCCCTGCGCACCACCCGGGTGATGAGGGGATGAATGACCGGAAACTGAATAGGGTCGGTGACGATGTCGAACGCGACTCCGGATCCTTCCGGGAAAGCCGTTCGCATGACAAAGGTCTGTTTGGCGGGTGCATGGTTCAGCATGATGCAGGTATGGTATTTTGGGGTTCGGGTGAAAATGTTTTTGTTTGTTCCCAGTGACGCCACAAAAGTGCGGGTGCCCGGCGGTTGCATCCAAATCCATTGATTCTGCGGCGCGGCCGTTTATCCTCCGGTCGATTATCGCGCCAATTCCCGTTACCTTTGCAGCCAAATTTTTATGGTGACTCTGCGTACGTGTTTTTCCCAGCTAAGCGGTCTGTTGGCCTTGGTTGCCCTGAATTGGGCCTGTACTCCACCGGAAACCGGAACGTTTGAGCCGGTCGATCCGGTTGCGCAGTACCCGTATTTCCCGCTCGAAACCGGCAAATACATCGACTACACAGTGGATAGCGTGGTATACGATTTCGCACCGGGCGGCGCGATCCTGCGCGACTCGTCTCATACCCTGCTGCGCGAATTGGTGGCTGATACCCTGAGCGACAACACCGGCCAATTGCGCTACATGATCGAACGGTACGAACGCCCAAACGACTCGGCGGCCTGGCAACTGAAGCAGATCTGGACGGCAGCGCGCACCGCCACCCAGGCTATCCGGACGGAGAACAACCTGCGGTTCCTGAAACTCGTGTTCCCCTTCGACCGGCGCAGCCAGTGGAACGGCAACCTGTGGATCGATCAGTACCAGGAAATCGAAATCGCCGGCGAACGCATCCGCCCGTTTGTCAACTGGAACTATGCGGTGGATTCGCTCGACGTTGCCGCGCAAATCGGGTCATTTGCCTTCGATTCGGTGCTGGTTGTCACCGAGGTGGACGAAACCAACGCGATCGAGCGCCGCCTGTCGCGGGTCAGGTATGCCAAACACCTCGGCCTGGTTTGGCGCGAACAGTGGATCCTCGATTCGCAATATTGCAACCAAACACCCGCTCCGGCCGATTGCCTGACCAAACCCTGGGAAGAAAAGGCGCAAAAAGGGTACCTGCTCCGCCAAGTGATCCAGGGCCACAACTGAGCGCGCATAGCCTTCCCTTAAACCTTCCTAAACCCTCCTTATTATGGATTATATTCAAATCGGATTCACCAGAAAGACCCATGGCGTTGCCGGGGAGATCAAAGTGTTCATCGAAGAACCCTTCGAGGATGTTTTTTTGGGAAAAGAGCGTGTATTCCTGGAGATCCGGGGCCGCAAGCAGCCCTTTTTTATTGAACAGGTGCGCGGCAGCGGCGACCTGATCGTCAAATTTGAAGACTTTGCCACCCGGGAAGACGCCGTGTTGCTGCAATCCAAAGCCATCTTTTTGCCGGCAGGAGAAGTGCCCGCAACCGTACAACCGGCCGAGCCGCCATCTGCGTTTGCCGGCCTGCTGGGCTACATGCTCGTCGACAAAACCCTGGGCCCCATCGGGCCGGTGGAGGAAATTTTGGACATGCCGCAGCAGGAAATGGCGGTGGTGCATTACGAGGGCCGGGAGGTACTGGTGCCGCTTAACGACCGGTTCGTTCGTTCGGTGGATACTGCAGGAAAAAAGGTAATGGTGGACCTGCCTGAAGGATTGCTAACGCTGTGAGTGCGTTAAAGACTTCTTGCGACGGCTGTCTTTGGCGGTAAAACGCCATTTTCCCGCTCAAAGCCCTCCCGGCTCTTCTCTCCAGGATTATTATGGGTTGTTTCCTGCCAACATTGCGCTGCTTCGAGACGATTCATGATGAACGGGTAATTGACTTTCAAGTATTTACTCCTAATATCTTTCCAAAATTCACTGTATTTTAAGAAAACTTTAATTCCTTTTTTAGCGCCGCGGAAACTAAACCATTTGGGGTAGGCGTTTGTACACCTGCAATCAACCAACTTTGAATCAACCACACTGACGCATGTACAACTTAAGCGAACAAAACGAGCAACGCGGGCGCCGTACCGCCCTGGTGCTCGCGATCGGCCTGCACCTCGCTTTGGCTGCCGCTTTATACTATTTTGGCACGCAAAAGCCCGGGTCAACCGATTATGCCGGCCAGCCCACGCATTCCACCTCCCCCATCCCCCACCCCAAGGCGGTCAACCTGCCTTGATAACGGGTTGACGCGCTGCTGCAAACCGAGCGCGAAACGCCCGGCCCCAAAAAATTTTTTAACATTTTTACGGTATTTTGCAGAATTGGCGCGCTTTTTGGCACTACCCAAATATTACCAAAACTGATGTCTTATGCAACGTACTCTGTCCCCCGCAAAACGCTCTAATTATCCTTTTACCGTCGCTTTAATCTTACTGGTTCACTTGGGTTTAGGCTATGCCATTTACCGCCAGGCAATCCATCCGACGAAAAGCGCAGACGGTACAGAACTGAAAACAATCAAACAGCAGGATGCGCCTGCAATACCTTGAGGAAAATCACCCTCCTGTGGCAACAAAAATGGCCGTCCGGAATTCCGGGCGGCCGTTTTATTTTTGGCCCCAATCAGAAAGGGATCTCTCGCTCAAAACATATTCATGATGAAAAAACACCTGCTCCTGACCGTCTGCCTTACGCTGACTGTCGCTTCCGTCCTGTTTGGACAACCGGAAAAAGAACTGGAAAACGCCGTGCGTATCTACAACAACCTGCGCCAGTTTACGGGCAACCTGAAATCGACCACGATCACCGACGCCGACATCAAGTATGTGGACGATCAGGTAAAGCAGGGCCTCAGCCTGCTCGATCCCCTCGTCCGGAACACGGGCAGCGCCACGGCCGAAGTAGCCGGGTATTTCCGGATGAATTTTATTTACGAACAGGGCTTTATCCTCGGGATGAAAGGCCGGCAAAAGGATGCGCTTGCCCTGTACGAAGGCATCGAAACCGATATGAACGGCTTTACCAGCGGGCGATTTCCGTTGCGGTATAGTTTCGAAGGGAAAAACTATGTGATCAACTGGGACAATTTTGCCCCTACGCAGGGAGAGTTTAACGTGGGGATGTGCGAGTTTTATTACAACAAAAAAGACTATGCTAAAGCCCTGCCCTATGCGCGCAAAGCCGCAGAAAACGGCACCCTGAGCAGTTGGTTAAAAGTGCTCAACTACCGCTGGTTGCTCAATATGAAAATAGCCCGCGGCGAAAACGACCGGGAACAACTGGACGCCGCGCTCAACGCCTTCGAAGCCTATACCAACCTGTCGGAGGATGATCGCGCCAGCGGCGGCGACAACATAGCCAAAGTACCCGACGAATGCGCCGACGCCATCGAAACCATGCTGAAGGCCTTCCCCGCCTTCGCCAACGGCGGCGAAACCTGGGCCCGCGCCAGCCGCTTGCTGACCAAGGAAAAACGCGACCCGCGCGCGCTTCAGTTTGCTACGAAAGCCCTGCAGGCGGGCTACCGCGACCGCGGCTTCGCCGAAGAAACCGCCAATAAAGCCATCGCTGCCGGCGATCGCGGCACGGCCGGTCTGGCTATTAATTTACTGGCCTCGCTGACAGCGGCCGACGACTGCCAGAGCCTGTCCAATATTGCCCGCCTGTACCTCCAGGCCGGCGATAAAGCCAAGGGCAATTCTTATACAGACAAGGCCAACAGTTGTGAGCGCCAGCAACGCCACCGCCAACGCGCTGCCACCCGTGAAGGCGGTCTTTACCTTGGCGCTTATGTGATCCCCTTGTTCCGGAGAGATTGGGGGCTGGTCGCCTCCATACAGACCCGTAAGGTGCTGCTCGAAGGCTCTTACCAGGTAGCCAACCACAACCGCGACTACATGTTCGACCAACAACTCCACGGCGAGGAGGGAGCCCGGGACGAAAAAAACTATTGGGACGGATACTACGCGCATTTCGCCATCAACGGCATCCTGAAAGGGGGCAAGCGGAGCGAACGCACCTACATGGGCATCCTCTTCGGCTACAACGTGCGTGAGTTCGAAGCCTTTTCCACCAACGTGTACGACCAAAACGATGTGTTCATCCGGCCAGCCGAGTTCAAGCCCAAAGACACCCGCTACATTCTGATGTACAACACCGGGTTTCATGCCAACGGCCGGCTACTGGCGTCCGATTTCTTTTTCAGTATCGGCGGTTCGTACAACCTGTTCGAGCGTGGGAATCAGGAATTCAACGAAGGCGATTACCATTTCGACAAAATCCTGCTCAAACGGAAAGACACCCGTTTCGGGTTTATGATCCGGTTCGGCTTCACCGTAGGCCTGCAAATCGGACCACGCACCTTCGGAAATTAGACGGGACTGACCAGTTTTTAACACGAATCCCCCGTAAATCAATTACGGGGGATTCGTGTTAAAAACCGGCCTATTCTCGTCGATGAAACACCTGTCCCGTCCCGTTATTTTTTAATCACGGTCGTATCCCGGTCGTACACCAGGCAGGTGAAAATGCCGAGAGGGTTGCCGGTGCCACGCACGTTGCTCTTGATCGGCGAAGGTTGCGCAAAGGGGTTCAGGTTGCCGAAAACCGCCAATTGTACGCTTTCAACGTAGTCGTAGTAGTCTTTGGTAATATGGAAAATCGTGTTTATAACGGTGTCACCTTCCATCAATTCGTACCCGGTGCCAAAGGCAATCAACTCGGTTGTAGCGATCCGGTCATTGGCCAGGAAGTCCTGATCGGGGATGCTATCCAGCGAGCCGTAATTGAGCAGCCGGCGGTAGTAGTTGGTCTGCGTCCGGTCGTCAGTGATGTAGGTGAGCACGCGGGCCAGCGTGTCCTTTTCCGGGCTCCACTCCACTTTTATACTGTCGATGGGCACTTTGGGCAACATGGTGCTCATACCGGAAATCGCCTTGCCGTTTGGCAGAGAGATATGCAGGGTGTATTCGATACCCGGATCGGCCGGCACGATTTTACTGCTGGTGTAGTTGAAAATCTTGAACTGACCTTGCTCCACGGAAATTTGGTTGGGCAGGGTATCCACCTGACCGTTGTAAGCGATGGTGACCGTTGCGCCGTCGAGCAATGTTTTTTGCAAAAAACTGGAATCAAGCCCAAAGGGATCGAAAAAACTGTAACTCTGGGTGAGTAGCAGGCGAAACGGTTTGCCGGGCTCGAGGTAACATTCCACCACCGGCTGCCGGTCGTATTCAGGCAAGTTGATATCCACTTCTTTTTCGAGGTTGCAGGCGGCCAGGGCAAGCAAGCCCAGCGGGAGCAAATAGTTGAGTTGCATGGCAGTCGGTTTTAAAATTTGAAGTTCCAGGTGATCGAGGGCAAAATCGGGAAAAGCGAAACCTGCTTGGCTTTGATGGCCGTCGGGATTTCGACGGTGTTGCCGTCTTGCCCGACTTTTTGAGTTTCCGGCTCCAGAAAGATAAAGTACGGGTTACGGCGGTCGGTGGCGTTGTAGATGCTGATCGTCAGGTCCTGCTCGCTGTGCCGTTTTTTCCATTTGTACACCATACCGAGATCCAGGCGCATATACGGCGGGTAGCGGAAGGTGTTGCGCGGGCCGTACACCGGCACCACTGCCTGAAATTCGGCGCCCTGCACATCCTGAAAGGTATAGCGCCCCAAGGGCAGCCAACTGACGTATCCCGAGGTGTACACCCAGGTAGCGGTGAGTTGCCATTTGCGGCTGAGGCTGTACAGGGCCACGATGCTCAGGTTGTGCCGGGTGTCGAAGCGGGGCGGGAAATATGTACCCCCGTCGATGTCCGGGTAATCGCCGCGCTTGGTCCAGGCCAGCGTGTAGCCGATCCAGCCGGTGAGGCGGCCCTCTTTCTTTTCAATTTCGAGTTCCAGCGGGCTGAAAGCATATCCGCGGCCGATAGTGAGTTCGCCTTCGAGTTGATTGTTGCCAAAGAGCTCGGCGCCGTCGATAAAGTCTACCTGGTTTTGCAGCCATTTGTACCAGGCTTCCCAGGTGAAGAGCCAGTGTTCACCCAGCAGGTAAGAACTGCCGACGGCCACCTGGTCGCTCAATTCAGGCTTTACGCCTTTGGTACTCGGGTACCAGATATCGGTCGGCAACGACAGGCCGCTGCTGGCCAGTAAATGCACATACTGGCTCATCCGCGAGTAGGAGGCTTTTACCGACCAGTGCCCGTCGAGGGCGTAGTTGGCGGCTATCCGGGGTTCGAAGTTGGCGTAAAAAGCGGGGTTGTTTTGCCAGCCCGACAAGCGGGTGCCGAAGTTCAGTTTCAGCCGGTCGGTGGCTGCCCATTCGTCGGCAAAATAAAGGCCGTACTCCATGCCGTTGAAGCCCTGGCCCGACTCAAAGTTGATGCGGCCGTCGTCGCTGCCGGCTTTGAGGCGGGCCACATCGAATTCGTGGTACGTAATGTTGCCGCCAAACCGCACCGTATGCTGGTTGCTGGGCTGGTAGTAGAAGTCCACCTTGGTGTTGGCGTCTTTCACATTTGATCCCAGGCTGAAGGAAAAGCCCTGCAGGATGTTGCGAATGCGGTACCGGTAGTCGGAATAGGTAAACGTGACGTTGGAGAACAGTTTCGGGCCGTACAGGTGGTTCCAGCGGGCGGTGCCGGTGGCATTGCCCCAGTCGAACAGGAAATTGAACGTCTCGTCTTTAAATTTGAACACATCGCGGCCGAAGTAACCACTCAGGTACAGGCGGTCTTTTTCCGAGAGGGTAAAATTGACCTTGGTGTTGAGGTCGTAGAAGTAGTAGTCGGGGATTGGGTTGTAGTCGGGTTTGTCCTTATTCGCCCGGTTGATGCCCCGGGTGATCAGGTCGGCATAGGTACGCCGGCCGCTGATAATGAACGACGATTTGTCTTTTTGGATGGGCCCTTCGAGGGTAAGCCGGCTGGAGATCAGTCCCAGGCCGCCGGTAGCGTCAAACTCCTTGTTGTTGCCGTCTTTCATCCGCACGTCGATCACCGAGGACAGGCGGCCGCCGTATTGGGCCGGGAACCCGCCTTTGTACACTTTGAGGTCTTTGACGGCGTCGGAATTGAAGGTGCTGAAAAAGCCGAAGAGGTGGTTGGCGTTGTACACCACGGCCTCATCGAGCACGATGAGGTTCTGGTCGCCGCCGCCGCCGCGCACGAAAATGCCCGTGGTGCCTTCCGAACCCGCCGTGATGCCCGGTTTCAGTTGCAGGATCTTAATGACATCCACTTCACCGAACAGGGCGGGCAGGGCCTTGGCCTCCCGGGTGCTGATCGACATGACCGACATTTCGGTGCTTTTCACTTTTTCTTCCAGGGGGTTGGCCTTTACCACCACTTCGGCCAGCACGGCGCCTTCCTGTTGCAGGGCGACATCGAGCCGGATGGCGGGTTCCGCCGGTTTTATCCGCCGGAAAGCCGTTTCATAGCCGATGTAATTAAAACGCAGGGTCACCGAGTCGGCGCCCGACGGGATGGTAAACGAATAGAAGCCGTACTCGTTGCTGATATTGCCTTTAAGCAACCCGACCGCTTCCACGGTGGCCCCGATCAGTGTTTCGCCATTCACCGCGTCGGTAAGGCGGCCACTGACGGTCGTGGTATTTTGCGCCGCCAGGCTGCCGGCAAAAAGGAATAAGAAAAAGACAAGGGCTGGATTTTTCATGTGCGATGTCGGGTTTCAAAAAGATTGCCGGTTATGAGCCACTACAAACAGCAGGCTAACGAATTATGTTCTGCAAACCTGGAAGCCATATGGTTCAAAAAGGATTTAATTCGACAAATTCTGAGAGGGCATAGACGGTATACGGGGGCGCCGGGTTGCCGCCGGCACTGGTTTTAAGGCATTAATTTTGTTTTTAGTAAAACGGCGACCGGGAAACCAAATTTTTAGCACATTCGGAATTTAAACCAACCGTCAAAAACGGTCAATTACCGGCAAAAAGCAGCCTGCCCGTTCAGGCGAACCGGAAGACTGGGCCAAAGCCGGCGAACAAAGCAGAAAAGTGTTAATGTAGAACATGTTTGGATTTTCATGCTGAGGCGAAAATGGAAAAATTTAATTTCAGGCAAGGCAAATTTTGCAGGCGTATGCGGGCAATCCGCCGAAAAATTTAACGCCGTATGAAATAAAATTTTCCGTTTGCAGCCCAGCGATGAAATTCCAAACAGGTTCTTAACCGGGCAGGCTGCGCCGGCCCTTGTTCCATAACCCGAAGCCGGGTATTTTTGTCCAAAACCTATCTGTAAATATAACCCTGCGTTCGTATGCCGAAACGTACTCTTTCCTCATTGCCCCCCGAGATCATCCGCCACGCCCGCCTAACGCTCGACAAGAAGCAAATTGATTTTGCTGAGTTGATGCAGATCAGCCAAGGTAAATTAAGTAAACTGGAGAACGGCCGGTTGCGACCGGACGCCGCCTTTGAACAGCGGCTGTACCACGTCATGCAGCAACATGCAGCGGCGCTGGAAAAGCACCTGGTAAAAAACCTGGAGCCCTTGCTCCAGTGGTTACACCGCTAGTATTCAATCCGGTGGAGGGCGGCTCAGTAAGCTTATTCTTTCACTACTTGCCTTGCGCTCCAAACGCCATTTACCAGGGCGGCACAATGATAGATCCCTGCCGGCAGGCGCGACAGGTCAATGGATAATTGTCTGGCAGGCGGATTACTCCACCCCCACACGGGTTGGCCCTGCTCATTGTATATCCAAACTTGTGCAACAGGTTGTTCAGCTGTTGTTTGCAGGTGGAGCGGGCCGTTGGTGGGGTTGGGGAAGAGCCGGATGGGGTTGGCGGCGGCCACGGGCAGATCTATCGCGTCTAGCATGGTATTGCAGCCTGGCTGGATGCAGCCCAGGCTGTCGAATTTGACGATCCAGATGTTTTCCTTAGCCAGGCTGTCGCCCCAAACCGTGCCAACGCCAATAAAGCCGCCGTCGCTGGTGGGCGTAAAGCCGTAAAAAACATCGTAGCGCTTGTTTTCGGCAGACATGGTGTATTTGCGGTGCCACAACAGGTTGCCGTCCGGCGTGATTTTGGAGATCACGCCATATTGTTTGTGGTGGCCAAGATTGGCCGGCTGGTCCTTTTCATAACCGCACATGGCGTAATTACCGTCGGAGCAATGCGCGATGTGGAGCCAGCCAGTCCAATCGTTGTCGCCGTATTCTTTGGACCAAAGGATCTGGCCATTATCATCGAAACAGATCGCCCAATAGTGCTGATGGTCCCCACCCACTATCGGGTCGTACACTTTTATCCCCACCGCCAGGTACGTGCCGTCGGATTTGCCGATTACATCTTGCAGGTAAACCTGTTGCACATCGCCTTCCCAGGGAATTTCCTGCCACCAAAGCAGTGCACCGGAAGCGTTTACCCGGGCGATAAAGCCGTTGCTGTTCACCGAATTGAGGAACCGGTTTCCCACCACTACCAGACCGCCATCGGGCGCTTGGGTGAGCCCGTTGCCAAAATGATTGTAAAGCGGATCTTTTGTATAGGTTTTGAGAAAAACCGGGTGCAGGGTGGAGTCATATTTTGCGACCAGGAGTTTCCCGGCGCCGACGCCGTAGGTGTAACCGGTGAGGCCAATGCTCCCGTCGGGGCCCATATCGAGGTCGAGGGTATATTCCGCCTCCTGCGGAAGCCCGGAAGTCTGGAAAGCCAGCGTATCAAAATTTTCGTTGCATTTGGCCAAAAAAAGATCCGAATTGGCCGGGTCGGGCGTGTTTTCATAATACCGGCTGTGAACAATGAAGTTCGGATGATCGGAAGATCCTGATTTTGCGATCGCGCGGATCTTCGTACCGGTGAAATAAGCCAGTTGGTGCTCGGTGACGGTGAGGTCGTTTTTCGACACGACCAGCACCAGGCCGGTATCGTTGGAAGTCGGTGCGCCCGTCACGCCGGCAATCAGGTAGGCGTTCTCCGTTTCGATCACGTCGAATGCCGCCTCCCACTGATGGCGCCGGTCGAACTGTATATTGAAATAGCCCGGCTGTGCCAGGAGCGTGAACGGCAGGAGGGCGAAAACGAGGTGCAAAGCCAAGCGCATGACTATACATTTGATTTGTTGGACAGGAGCAACAGCGTCTACAAGATACCATTCCCGGCGCCAGGTGCGCGGTTCATATCCTGATCATTCTGCCGCTCCTGTCCAATACTTACATCAAAATAAGCAAATCTTACTTCGTCACTTTCATCACTTTGCCCGTCTGCACCACGCCTTGTGCTGAACGGATGGTATAGAAATAGGTGCCGTCGGGCGCATTGCCGGCAGTCTGCCAAACGACGGGGCCGTTATCCAATGCTTTGGTTTCCCACACCTTTTGGCCAAACAGGTTAAAGACGCTGATCAGGACTTCCTGCTGGGCCGGCACCAGCGCCATAAACCGGATTTCCGAATTAAACGGATTCGGCGCCGTAACCCAATTGACGGGGGCATCCGGCACCGTGGGGGCGGCGGTAGCGCTTTGGCCCGGTTTCAACGCCGGCAGCGCCAGCGCGTCGAGCGGGTGATATACTTCATTGCGCAGGAAATCAAGATTTTGCGCCAGGGCCTGAGCCGAGGTGCCGCCGGCAGTGGTCATAAAGGACAACGCCTGCTGGGTGTTCGAGGCCGGCATGGCCAGCACCGAGGTTCCGCCCGCCAGGAGGTTGGTCATATAGTCGCGGTAGGCGTTGACGTTTGTCGAGGTGCCCGTTAAAGCGGTGAGCTCGGTTTGAGCATTGGCATAATCGCCTTCGGCAAAATAGGTTCCGATCAGCAGCATGCGATCGGCCGCCTGGTGCCGGTCGCGCAGAATATCCTTGGCGTCTTCATACAGCGACGGGTTGAGATAGTCGTTGACATCCACGCCTGTATGGATCAAAGCGTCCAGGGCAATATTGCGGTCGCGTACCGTTTTGCCAGAGGAGTAATATTGCTCTTTCGGGTCGCAGGGTGGATTTGGGCAGGGCGGCGACACCACGGCGCATTGAGTTGCCGAGTTGTCCGAAGCGAGATCGAAATCGATAATAGTGTTCACGCAGTTCGATTCGGCATGGTGCGGGTTGCCGGTTTTGTCGTAGTAATTGAATTCAAACTCCGACAAGAGGTGCAGATCAGACAATCCGGTGCAGGGGTCAAAAAATTGATTGTCGGCTTTTTGCACTCCTGCTCCCGGGCCAGCGCCTTGGTCGTGCAGCACACCGTTGCCAAAATCGTCGAACAGAACGGCCCATCCGCTATGGCTCATATTGGTGTAATCGTTGCAGCGCGCGATCAATTCGGAGTTATCTCCTTCAAACTGAGTGCCGACCTCACAAGAGAAAAAGGCATTTTCCCGGATCTCGGCGCCGTTGCCGGCTGTGTTGTGCATCACGATCCCTCTCGATTTTCCACCCAAGCCGTTGAATGCGTTGTTTAAGATCGTGGTGCCGCCTGCAAACTGGCCGAAAATTCCGCACGGCGCCATACCCTGTACCAATGACGAAAAAGGAATGCTGTTGAACGTGCAATTGCTGATCCGGTCGGCGGTGGAATTACGCATGGTAACCCCCTGGATGCAGTTGTTGAAGGTCACATTGGCAGCGTTGACATTCGCCAACAGACCGCCGGGGTTCGTGGCGCTTTCAATGCCGATCTTCAGGTCGGTCATCGAACCGCCGTTGGCAACCACGCGCCCGTCGAAGCTGCCGATACCGACTGGTTTGAACCCGTTGACGATCGCAGACGACCCCGAGAAGGTGCATCCGGAAAAGAACACCCGGGTGCTCCAGATGGAGGCATGAATGCTGGTACCCAAGGGCGCGGTGCTGTTGTAAATATTCGGCCCGGGTTGACCGATCATGTTCGGATCGACCAGCGGGCTATTATTCGTAAAATGACAGGTGAAAAACCGGCTGTTATTCCAGTTGTGCGGGTAACGCATAAAGATGGCGTCGCGCCGGTTGTTGAGGAAGTCGGAAAAGAAGGCCTCAATTTTGGCGCCGCCGCGGTCGGCCCCGTGGAAATAAGCAGACGTCAGCATGGTCGACTGGCTCCCTGTACCGGCAAAGGTGGTGACAACCGGCGGGTAGACACCGGCCCAGGTGGCGTCGGCCACCACGCCCGCGCGGGCATTTTCAATCGTGGCAAATATGAGCCGGCAGTAGCCCTGGTTGCCCACGGCGCCACCGGGCACCGAAGTAGTTTGCGTCATGGTTGGTTGGCCTTCTACGTTGATACCGTCCCACATTTTGGGCACACCGCAGTCCCAACCAGTTAGCGTGGCATAACTGACATACAGCATGCCGCCGGCTTCCACGCGGATGCCCACCGGGGCAGGATTGCTGAAATCGGATACTTCACGGCTATCGGCGAAGCGGATGGTGATCGGGTTGGCGGCAGAACCGGAAATCACCAGTCGGCGGCCGGCGGGCACTACCACACGGGCATTCACCGTGCGGGCGCTCGTCCAGTTTTCGTCCTGTTGCAACACGTAATCGTGCCCCTGATTGGGCACCACATCGGCTGTATAATCGCAATCGCTGCCGAGCTTGATGATGTTGAAGTTCTCTTCGTGGTTGGGGCCTTCGCCTTCGGAGTTGCCCACCACAATGAGGCCACCGTCGGGCGCTACGGTTATGCCAAACCCGCATGCGCCTTCGCCCAGGCCGTTGAAGTGTTTGCGCCATTTCACATTGCCGTTCGCATCGGTCTGGATTACCATCATATGCTCGGTGCCGCTCACCTGAGGTTCGCCCTGCGGGCAGCCCGTTATGGTACCTACCACCGCAAAGCCGCCGTCGGCCGTTTTAACCATCCGGGCGTTAAAATCGCCGCCGGAAAAAGTGCCGAGGTGTACGGCATGATGAAATGTCAGGGTCGATTTGTCAAAGAACAACAGGTATCCTTCTCCCCACAGGTAGTAGTCGGAGTTGAATTTATTGCAGGAACTGCCGCAATCGCCGAATGGATCGGAGTGGAATCCGCCATCGACGTCCTTGCCCAGGTTGTCATTCGTATTTTCCCACATGATCAATTTATTGAGGAGGGCGGAAACGACGATGTAATTGCCCGAAAGTTCCATCGAATAGGGTTCATCTTCCGACCCGTCAGACCAGTCTTCTATAAACTCCAGGTCCGGAATAGGCTCCTTCTCGCTGCAATTCGCATAATCGCGGCTAAAACTCGTCCCTTGATACATCGGGCCATACGGGTAATGGTCCTTGAAAGTAGGCGGGTAGTTTTGGAATATGGTGCCCGCAACGGCTGCTGGGCCGTCCTGGATCGCTTCCTTGTCATGGTCGCCCTGGTTAATCGAATTGACCGTCGTGCCCGGGGTGTAAGCGAATGTTTTGCTCACGGGGTCGTAGGTCACCTTTCCCACCCGGATGTCCGAATCCCAACGGCGGTAGCTGCCGAAACCGCCGTCCTGATTGGTCACTTCCTTGCCGGCGAAATAAATGGACAACAGGCCGGTGCCGGGGTTAACCTCATACTGGATCGCTTCCATACGGTCGTCCACACCGGAAGCCGGCAGTTCGTACCCCCCCGGAACGATCTGGTTCATGTCGTAATCGAACACATTCATCCAGCGCTTGCCGCCCGACCAGCCGCTGACGAGCAGGTATTGGCCACCTACATCGGTGATATCGCCCATGCGGGCGCTGCTGTTTGAGCCGGCCACGAAGGTGGCAAATTCATGGTCAAGGGTGGCCTTGTCGATTTTCACGATGATGCCCTGACTATTGAAATTTCCAACCGCATAGTAGGCGTTCGGCGATTCGCACACCGAATAGAGGCGGCCTCTTGGCGATGCAGGGTTGGCGGCATCCACCACGCCGTCTTTAATCAGATTGCCCGTCGGGCCAACCATTACATAGGCCGGCTTGTCGGCATAGACGCTATTTTCTTCGTCTTCATCGGCAAAGCCCACAGCCAGGTAATTACCGGAGGTAGTGGTGATCACGTCGTACAGCCAGTCGGATAGTGCAATAGAGGGCTGGCCGCCGTTGATGCCCACGTTGATCGATGATTTCCATTGGATGCTGGCTTCCTGCGCTTGCAATATTGTTGCGCTGGATAGCAGGAAAAAGGCAAAGGCAAACAGGAATCTTGAAGGGAGGCATATTGCAACCTTTCCAAGATTAAGAGTACTTAATCCTGATTTCATGATGTTGAATAGTTTTGGGTTATAAATACAAAAGGGTAAACTCCGGAGACCGGACAAAAGTACCGGCCCCCGAAGCCGGGCGCCAGTTTCCGGGAGAATATGATATTCCAGTTTTGGAATATCATATTCTCCGTCGCCGGTACCGAAAACTGCGGCATCTTTGCCCGCAACCAAGCGTTTATACCGTGCACTACTGGAAATATATGATCCGCACCGCGCCGGAAACGGCCGACATCCTTATCGCTTTTCTATCGGAAGCGCCGTTCGACACGTTTGAGGAAACGCCTGAAGGCTTGAATGCCTACCTACCGGCAGGCACAGAGACCCCCGACGAGAGCGCCCCTGTACTTGCGGAGGCACGGTTGATGGATTTGCAACAGCAGTTCGAGTTTAACTGGGAAAAGACGTTTCTCCCGGCTCAAAACTGGAACGAAATCTGGGAGTCCAATTTTCAGCCGGTCGTCGTCGAAGACTTTTGCGCCGTGCGCGCCGACTTTCACGCGCCCAACCCCGGCGTAGCCTACGAATTGGTGATCAACCCCAAAATGGCCTTTGGTACGGGGCACCACGAAACGACGTGGATGTGCCTGCGCGCCTTGCGCGACCTGCCCTGCGAAGGCGCCCACCTGCTCGACTTCGGTTGCGGCACCGGTGTGCTGGCCATCCTGGCCGCCAAGCGGGGCGCCGCACCAGTAGAGGCCGTGGATATCGAGGAAGAATCGTACCGAAATACCATGGAGAATGCTGCCGCCAATGGTGTGGCGCAGCAGATAACCGCCCGCTTAGGCACCCTCGACGCAGTGGAGGGCCGCGCCTTTGACGGGATACTGGCCAATATCAACCGGAATGTGATTCTGGAGGCTTTGCCAAGGCTGGCCGGATTGCTGCGACCCGGCGGCTGGCTGCTGGTGTCGGGTATCCTCGAGCAAGACGGTGCGATGGTGGCGGAGGCTGCGGTGCAAACGGGTTTTCGCCAGGTTGCCCGGGACCAGCGCGGGAATTGGCTGTGTATCACCTTTGCGTGTTAAGTCCGTACTTTTGCGGCCGTTTTCACGTTTGGTGAAGCGAATAACAATTCCGGGTATAATATGAAACTACTTTCCACCACCTTCCTTCGTTCCTGTTTTTTAGCCGTCGCATGCTTGCTTTTTACACTCCGCCTGGAGGCGCAAACACAAGCGAAATTTCCCGACAATCCGAATGAATTTGTAGACAAACTCGGCGAGTTCATGACTGCTTCCAAACGCCCCGACATGGAGGAGGCCTTTGCCGTGTTCAAAAAACAATTCAAAACGGGCATATTCAGCGAAGCTGATATGCAGAGCGTGGTACGGATGGCCAACCTGATGGCCGACCAGCGCCTTTCGCCGTTCCCTTATTACAAGAGCTATATCAACGCCGTAACCGCCGCTAAAAACGACCCGGATACCACGCTGTTTCAGCGTTGGCATACGTTTGCCGAACAAACGCTCGCCAGCGTGGATAAGGGCAAGACCCGTCCGATCAGCCAACTGCTCGACTTTTCCGCCGACTTTCTGGAGCAACGCGCGTTTCAGGCCCGCGAAGCCGGTTTGATCATTTGGAAGGTCCGGGACGGCAAATTTAATTTTAGTTTTACGGACGGCGTGCCGGCATTGTGGTGCGAGAACATCACTCTGATCGGCCTGCGCAAATCTGATTCTACAGCGGTGCTCAACACGTCGGGGGTGTATTACCCCTTCGACGGCATCTGGAAGGGCGAGGGCGGCAAGGTTACCTGGGCGACGGCGGGCCTCGACTCCACCGTGTACGCCCGGTTGACGGAATACACGATAGAGGCCAAAAAGCCGCTCTTCAAATGCGATTCTGCCGAGTTTTTCTACCCCCTTTACTTTCCGAAAGGCGGTATCTGGGGCACCTTTGAAGAAAACGTAGTGGTGGAGAACAAGAGCGTCGGTTCGCAGTACCCGCGTTTTGAATCCTTCGATAAATCCCTGAAAATTGCCAGGATCGGAGAGGGCATCGAGTTTATAGGCGGTTTCAAACTCTGGGGCACGTCGGTGTACGGATACGGTACGCAGAACAACCTGGCCCAACTGACCATTTACAACAAGAAAAGGCAAAAGATCTTTTTCGGTACCGCCAAGCTGTTCATTATCAAACGCGAGATCAGCATTGTGGCAGAAGAGGTGGATGCCAAACTATTCATGGATAACGACAGCCTGTTTCATCCGGCCGTCAACTTCCGGGTGGAAATACCCAACGAGGTCATTCACCTGACCCGCGGGGAAAAAGGCTCCGAGCGCAACCCCTTCTTTTCATCGTTTTATAATATGAACCTGGAGGCGGAAAAAGTTTCCTGGTATGTAGCCAACGACTCGCTGGAAATTGGCTCGCGGACCGGATTGGCCAAAGGCGTAATGCAAAAAGTGGAGTTTGAAAGCAGCAACCGCTTCGATGCCCAGGAATATATCCGGATGCAGAATATCACCAGCGTCAACCCCATATCCGTGCTGTACAAACTGGTACAGGAGACGCCCTGGGACAGTACCCGGCAAACAGCGCGGGTGGTGTCGGACGACGCCTACGCCATGGCGTTGAACCCCAAATTTGACTTCTCCAGCATCCAGACCCTGCTGGCCGAACTGGTGGCCGACGGTTTTATCAACTACTATTTTGACCGCCACGAAATCGAACCGCGCCCCAAACTGGCGCACTATGCCCTGGCCAGCCAGGGCAAAAAGGACTACGACGCCATCAAGATCGAATCGGTGAGCGCCGCCTCCAACGCCAAGCTCGACCTCAATACCAAGGAAACCACCATTTACGAGGTCAAGCGGATCGAACTCAGCGACCGGCAGAAGACCGGGTTTATGCCCAACGAAAGAGCCATAACCCTGCTCAAGAACCGCGACATGCGATTCGGGGGCCGCCTGTTTTCCGGCTTTGCCCTGTTTGAAGGCAAAGACATGTACTTTAATTATGATAAATTCCACGTCGAATTCGACTCGGTACGGCACCTCGATTTTTATTTGCCCACCGACAAGGAAGATAAGAACGGTCAGATCATTGCCGATGCCATGAACTCCACGATCGAGTACGTATCCGGCATTTTACTCGTGGATGCGCCCAACAACAAATCGGGCAAGGAAGACCTGAAGATCTTCCCCTCACTGCAATCCAAAAAACCTTCTTTTGTGTTCTATGACCGCCCCGAAACGCAGGACGGCGAATACAAGCGCGACTCATTCTACTTCAAACTCGAGCCGTTCTCGTTCAACGGCCTCGACAGCTATACGGCCGATCAACTGCGGTTCAAGGGCGAGATGTTCCCCTCCGGTATTTTTGACCCCTTCAAGGAAACCATCGTAGTGCGTAGCGAAGACAAATCCTTCGGCTTCGTACACAAAACACCTCCCAATGGGTACCCCACTTATTTCAAGAAAGGCAATTACACCGGCGAACTCGACCTGAGCAACAAGGGTTTCCTGGGCAAGGGCAAGGTGGAGTACCTGACGGCCGATATCGAATCGGAAGACATCGTTTTTCGCCCCAGGCAAATGACCTGCACGGCGCGCAAATTTTTTATGGAGGAAGATCGCGCCAGTGCCGTGAAGGTGCCACAAGCAAAAGGCGAAGACGTAAAGGTCAACTGGCTGCCCTACCGCGACTCGATGTATGTGGAAAGCAAGGCGAAGGCCTTCGAACTGTTCAAGGAACCCGGCTACACCCACAAAGGCGTGCTGGTGCTCACCCCCTCAGGGCTGAAAGGTCGCGGCGAATTTGAATGGTTCGGCGGCAAACTCACTTCCCGCATCATCGCTTACGGTCCCTTCCAGGCCAGTTCGGATACCGCCGACCTGCAGATCAAAGCCCTGAACGGTGAAGACATCGTGTTCGATTCCAAAAACGTTGACGGCGAGTTGGACTTCGACAAGCAGATCGGCAATTTTAAAGCCAATACAGCCGATGCGTCCACTACCCTGCCCCTAAACCAGTACCGCACGTCGATGAACGAGTTCAGTTGGGACATGAAGGCCCAAACCGTCACGTTCAAAAGCGACGAAACCAAACCCGGCGACTTCGTATCGATCGACCCCAACCAGGACACCCTGCAATTTCAGGGCAAAACGGCGCTGTACGATATGAAAAACAGCCAGTTGAAGATTGGCGGTGTGGAGGTGATCAAATCGGCGGATGCCTACATTTACCCCGCTACAGGCGATATCGAGATCGAAGCGGGCGGTAAAATGAAGCAACTCACCGATGCCAAAATCGTGGCCGATACGCTGAACAAATACCACACCATCAACCGGGCAACAGTCGACATCCTGGGCAAAAAACTGTACAAAGCCACCGGCTACTACGAATACAACATCCCGGGCCATACCCAGGAGATCTTTTTCAACAACATTGTCGGCGAGCGCCGCGGGCCAGGTACCCCCTCCACCAAAAACGTACTGACTACTGCCAGTGGCGATGTAGCCGAGCCCGACAGTTTTCATATGGACGTGAAAACGCTGTTCAAAGGTTCGGTGATCCTGAAATCCAACCAGCAAAACCTGCGTTTCGAAGGTTTTGCCAACCTGCAGGCCGACCGTCTCAAGATCCCCTGGTTCAGCGTTTACACCGAAGTGGACAAAAACGACCCAACCATCCGGGTGAAGAGCGTCAAAACGGCGGAAGGCGACCCGTTATTCCTGGGTTTCTTTTTGTCAAAAGAATCGGGAGTCATGTATCCCTGCATCCTCCAACAACCCTACGCCCGGGTGGACCGTCCGATCATCAACTGCGAAGGCGTGTTTAAATACGATACCCAGAACGACCGCTTCACCTTCGGCGATTCGACCCGCGTCACCACTCCCGCATTACTGCGAGGCCCAAAAATGGTGTACGAAAACAAAACCGGCATCCTGCAGGCTGAAGGCCCCCTGACTATCGGCAGCGGACTCAAGTACATGAAAGTAACAGCTGCAGGGCGCTTGAAGACCGATTTCAACATTCCCGATACTGTTACCTATACCGTGACCGGCGAATTGATGACTGGTATCGAGATGAACATCCCCAAGTCGCTGGTGGACATGATGCTGAACGATATCAAGGCCTCCAGTTTCGATGCTACGGTACCGCCGTTCAACTCCAATCAGGGGTTCTACCGGCCGGCATTGAGTGAGTTCATCACCGATGAGAAAGACCGGGACGAAGCATTTGCCAACCTGAACAGCAACTACCTGGTACTGCCTAAAAAAGACAACAAGTACGCCTTCGTGCTCGGGCGGCACCCGGTCATCTGGAATCCCGACTATCAATCGTTCCTGAGCCTGGAGGACCGCATTCCAATCGTATCCATCAATGGCGAGCCTATCCAAAAGATGCTCACGGCCTATGTGGAATACAAAATGCCGGGCAATGAAGACGACCGTTTTTACCTCTATATCAAGGCGTCGCCCGACCTCTGGTATTTCTTTGGTTACCAGGCAGGAGCGCTCAATGTCGTGTCGAGCAGCACCCGGTTCAACGACGCCCTGCTCAGCCTGAAAACCAAGGAAACGCAGATCAAAATGCCGGACGGCGAGATTTACGAAATCATCGCGGCCAACCCCTCGTTGGCCGATGCGTTCGTGAACCGGGTGAAAAACGGGCGCAAACGGGAGTGATCCGGCAGCGGGCAAAAGAGGGACGACCTTTTGCCCGCTTGCTTTGACGCCGTTTTTACAACAGAAACCGGTAAGTGAATTTCAGCAAAAAGATGTTTTGCGGCCTTTGCCCGAATACGTTCTCGAACAGGCTGTGCACCAGTGGGGTGTCGAGGTCGCTCGTAGCGTCGGGCACACTGCCTTGCGACCACACGAGGTAAACCTCCGAGCCAGGCACGTACTCCCAACGCACCACGAGGTTGGAGCGGAACTGGATAAAATTGAAGTCCGGCCGGGCGATGCTGTAATCGGTCGTGCCATCGCGGTTTTCATCCACGGCAAAGCCGCCGGCATCCGGTTTGATTTCCGGATAGGTGTAGCGGTGGAAACGGGCATCGTAATTTTTATTCAACGGGTCGGTAACATAGCCGAAATTATGGTACAAGGCCCTGAAAATGTAGGGTTGAGCATAGTATTGGACCGTGAGATCGGGGGTAATATTATAGTTGAGGCGCGCCGTCAGGGAGACGCTCTTTTGATCGACTTCGCTGACCACCGTGCGCAATTGCCCATCGAACGTCGTTTGCACCACAAATTGATCTTGTTTCCGCCAGGAACGGCTATACCCAGGGTACAGGCCCAGGTTCAGGGCATCCAGGGGTTGAAACCGAAGCCCCAGGGAGTAATCCCGGTATTGCACGGTGTTGCCAAATCCCCAGGCGTAGGAGGCATTGAGTGAAAGCGATACCTTTTTCCGGCCGTCGGATTCGAGGTAAACCCAGGTGCCCATGCCGGGCGGCTTGCGCAGCGAAGAGCCGCCCCGCAGGGCGTTGTTCGACACCTCCACGGGGTTCCAGGTGAGGCCAGAGCCCAAGCGCCAGTTGTTTCGAAACCACACGTGTGCATTGGTATTGAAGGCTTCGTACAGGAACTGTCCGCCAAAATCCCAGCGCGCCCAGTGGTTGTAGTTGATACGGGCATTGCGAAACACCAGGAACGGTCGCTGAATAGTATAACCCACCCAGGTAAAGTGGTTGATCTCGTCGGAGGCCAGCAGAAAACCGATGTCGTTCAGTTCGAGTCCAGGCGAGCGCCAGGTGACGCCGCTTTCAAAGCGAAGCACCCCGCCCCTGCGGTCGGATTTACCTCCCGCCTTGCCAATTTTGAACGTGCCGCCGGTGCCGGTGAGCGCAGTGCGCGTGCTGTCGACGGACAAGTGGCTTGCATCGGGGCGTTGGAAATAGTGTACGAAACCGGTTTGGGTAGCCAGGATGGCCTCCGGGCTGCCAGCCACCTGGCTGAACAGCGCATTGGCTTTGAGGTACCAGGCGCGATTTTTCCAGAAATGCTGCACGTCGAGCGCACCGGAGTAGGCGTTGCGGTGCATCCAATCGAGACCGTTTTCCCGGTTCACCGCGGTGAAAATACCGCCTACGATGGTGTTTCCCTGGTCGAAGTCCTTGAGCAGCCGCGTTACGAAGTAATTGCTCATGGGCTCCACCAGCTCTTTTCGCCGTTCACCATTGAAGTCGATCTCGGCCCGTTCGCGTTGCGTCACACTCTCGAGGATGCCCACCGACCAGCCTTTTTTGGTCTTGCCGCTGAATTTCGCGGCGCCGAGAATGGACGTCTTTTGCGGCACATCGGCGTATTCGCCCTGCTGCAGACCCGGGTAGCCGTGCGGCGCTCCACCGATCCGGCGCGAATAGAACAGCAGGTCGGAATCGTAATTGCCCTCGGCCGCCGAGCCGGTGAGTTGATAATCGAACAGGTTGCGGCTTTCCATGAAAAACGGGCGCCGTTCGCCAAAAAAGACCTCGTATCCATCCAGCCGGACGGCGCCTGGGTCGGCTTCCACCTGCCCGAAATCGGGGTTTATGGTAAAGTCGAGGATCAGGTCGCTGGTAACGGCCAGTTTGCCGTCCAACCCGCCGCTGAGGCGATTCCGGGAGCCGTCGGCAAACGGATTGCCGGCCTGTTTTTCCGAGCGTTCGGTTTGCGCCACCACATACGGCGCCAGTTCTACCTGTTTGCGGGAGGGCAGGTCGTGGAGGCCGCGCAGTTCGCCGAAATTGCTCACCCAACCACCTGCGTTTTGCGGGATGTATTGCCAGGTAGACCGCTCTTCTTTGCGAAACACCCGGCGCATGACCTGCACTCCCCACACCGGCTCGGCCTGGTTGCCGTAGCGCAATTGGCTAAAGGGTATTTTCACCTCAGCCGTCCAGCCCAGGCTGTCGACATGGGTTTTGGCGTACCAAATGGGGTTCCAGTTGGTGTCCCAGTTGTTACCGTTGTCCGAAACGAATTCATCACCCTTTACTCCGCTGACCGAAAGGGTAAAGGAGAACGCCGTGCGCAAGTCGTGGTAACTATCGATATTGATTTCTACCCAATCGCCCGGAAATTCATCGCGTCGGCTCATACGCTGTACAATGCTGTCGGGTGCGGTGTCGAAAGCGCGGTAAGCGAGCAGCAGGTATTTGTCGTCGTACAGGATCTTAAAACGGGTTTGCTGGGCTGGCGCGGCGCCTTCGTTGGGTTGGTACTGGATAAAATCGCCGGCCCATTCGACCTTCTCCCAGGCGGCTTCATCGGGTATGCCATCCAAATCGATCGAGGCGTCGCCGGCAAACCGGGTGGTGTATTCTTTTTTGGCGATACCGGCGTTTGGCGCCTGCGCGAAGGGTATTTGGGAGGATAAAAGCAAACAAATCAGAATTGGAAGGGCTTGTCTCATACGGAGGATAATTTTGCGTTGGGGAAGGACAAATCCGTCCTTTGGTTAGTTGCACAGGCAGTTGCATATGCAGCCACGCAGTCCATGCCATGCGCGTCTAACCCGGAAATAAAAACTGGAAAATGATCTATATCACGCAATTGATTTACCTCAGAGAAGGGCAGGAAGCCGTGTTCGATCAATTCGAGGCGGTTGCCATCCCCTTGATCGCCAAATACAACGGTCAGCTCCTGTTGCGGTGCAGACCCGGAGCGGAAACCATCCTGGAACAAGCCTTGGAAACGCCCTACGAAATCCACCTGGTCCGCTTCAATACACCGGGTGACTTTCAACGTTTTCTCCAGGATGACGCGCGCAAACAATGGCTCCACCTGAAAGAACGGTCCATCCGGTCGGTGTTGCTGATTCAGGGGAGTGCAGTGTGAGGGTTTCAGGAGGTTTCAGGGTTTCAAAAGGTTTCAGGAGGTTTCAGGGTTTCAAAAGGTTTCAGGAGGTTTCAGGGTTTCAGGGGGGTTCAGGGTTTCAGGGGGTTTCAGGGGATTTCAAGGTTTCAAAAGGTTTCAGGAGGTTTCA